>AYSC01000003.1 GCA_000503195.1 Blastomonas sp. CACIA14H2 | reverse complement strand
GATCCAGAAATCCTCGAGCGAGATCACCAACATCATCGATGTCATCGACGGCATCGCCTTCCAGACCAACCTGCTGGCTCTCAATGCCGGGGTCGAGGCGGCGCGCGCCGGCGATGCGGGCAAGGGCTTCGCCGTGGTCGCCAACGAGGTGCGGGCGCTTGCCCAGCGTTCGGCCGATGCCGCCAAGGACATCAAGGAACTGATCACCGCATCGACCGCAGGCGTGTCCGACGGCGTGGCGCTGGTCGACGAAACCGGCACTGTGCTGTTGCAGATCAGCGACCGCGTGGCCGCGATCAACACGCGAATCTCCGAGATCTCGTCTTCGGCCCAGGCACAGGCGCTGCGCCTGCAGCAGGTCAATCTCGCGGTGAACGAGATGGACAAGATGACCCAGCAGAATGCCGCGATGGTCGAGGAATCGAACGCCGCCGCGCGCAGCCTGGCCGAGGAAGCAACGGATCTGTCGCAGGTTGTGCAGCGCTTCCAGACGGGCAACGTGGCGCCCGCCAAGCTGCCCAGCGCCGCCAAGCCGGCCCGCCGCGCACCGGCCCCGCGCGCCCCGATGGTTTCAGGAAACCTCGCATTAACCATTTCCGAGGAAGACTGGTCGGAATTCTGAGGAACAGGAGAACAGAGTGATGCATCAACTGACTCTGCCCAGCCGGTGCGATCGCGCGAGCGCGATCTCGCTGCATGCCGAACTGCGCGACAAGCTGAAGGCAGGACCGGTGGCGATCGACGGGTCGGATGTGACCGCGCTCGGCCAGGCCATGCTGCAGCTGCTGCTCAGCGCGCGCCAGACCGCGAATCGTGCGGGGCAGACGCTGACCATCACTCCTTCTGAAAAAATGCGCGCGACGCTGACCAATGCCGGAGCCGATCCGGACATGCTGTGCGGAAATGGAATGCCGTCATGACCAACGAGGAAATCCGTACCATCTTCTTCGCCGAATGCGAGGAAGCGCTGGCCTCCGCCGAACGGGCGCTGACCATCTGCAAGAGCCAGCCCGACAATATGGACGCGGTCAACGACGTGTTCCGCTCGGTGCACTCGATCAAGGGTGGCGCAGGCGCGTTCGGCTATACCGCGCTGCAGGTCTATACCCATGGCTTCGAGACGCTGCTCTCGGACGTGCGTGACGGCATCCTGCCGATGACCGAGGACCTGCTCTCGCTGCTGCTTCGCGCGCTCGACCTGCTTGGCGACCATGTCGCACGGGCGCTCGAGGGCAGCGAAGCGCCCGATGACAGCGCGATGATCGCCCAGCTGGCCGCTGCCCAGCAGGGCGGCGGCACAGCGGCCCCCGTCGAGGCCGCAGCCGCTCCCGCCCCGGCCGAGGCAGCCCCCGAGCCGGTTGCCGAACCTGCCGCCGAAGCGTCTGCTGCCAGCGAAGCGTCGTCGGACCTCGATGACCTGCTCTCGTTCGATCTCGACGCGATGCTCAACGACATCGCCACCGACATTGCGCCGGCCAAGCCCGCCTGGCGCGTGACCATGAAGCCCCAGGCCAGCGCAATGCTCAATGGCGGCGAGCCGCTGCTGCTGCTGCGCGAACTGCGCTCGCTGGGCGAAGGCACCGTGCGGCTGGACACCAGCGCGCTGCCCGATCTCGACGGTTTCGATCCGGCCGGCGCCTATCTCGCCTGGGACGTGACGCTGCCCGGCGAGGTCGAGCGCGATGCGATCGAGGACGTGTTCGGCTTTTCCGGCGATGACCTCGACGTCGCGATCGATCAGGGCGGCGTGACGCCCGAGGCCCCGGCACCGGCGCCTGCCGCCGTCGAGCCCGCTCCCGAGCCCGCCCCTGCCCCCGTGGCAGCCGAGCCGGTCGCGGCGCCTGTGCCAGCGCCGGCACCTGTCGCCGCAGCTCCCGCCCCGGTTGCCCCCGCCCCGCACCTGCGCCGGAGCCCGCGCCCGTGGCCGCCGCTGCACCTGCGGCCGCACCCGCCGAAGCCGTCGCTGCCCCGGCCGAAAAGCCCGAAGCACCCAAGCCCGCGCTCGTCTCGTCGCAGCCCGCACCGGCAGCGCCTGCCGCGCCGGTTTCGCAATCGGTGCGCATCGATCTGCGCAAGCTCGATCAGCTGATCGATACCGTGGGCGAGATGATGATCGCGCAGGCCATGCTCGGCCAGCAGATGTCGACCCATGGCATGCGCAACAGCAGCGAGCTCGCCATGCTCGAATCGCTGACCCGCGACGTGCAGGAACGCGCCATGGCGATCCGCGCCCAGCCGATCAGCACCGTGTTCAGCCGCGTGCCGCGCTTGCTGCGCGACCTGCAGGCGAGCACCGGCAAGAACATCAACCTGGAAGTCTCGGGCGAGACGACCGAAATCGACAAGACGATCATCGAGCGTCTGGGCGATCCGCTCACCCACCTGATCCGCAACGCCGCCGACCATGGCATCGAGGACGCCGCCACGCGGACCGCGAACGGCAAGAGCCCCGACGGCACGCTCAAGCTCTCGGCCGAACAGCGTTCGGGCCGCATCCTCATCCGCATCGAGGATGACGGTCGCGGCATCGATCAGGCCAAGGTGCTCAAGAAGGCCGTCGAAAAGGGTCTGGTCGCGCCCGACGCCAACCTTTCGGCGGACGAGATCAACAACCTGATCTTCGCGCCGGGCTTCTCGACCGCCGAGACCGTCTCGAGCATCTCGGGACGCGGCGTCGGCATGGACGTGGTCCGCCAGAACGTGAAGGACCTGGGCGGCCGCATCACGGTGAAGACCGAGCCGGGCGCCGGAACCAGCTTCATCCTGACGCTGCCGCTGACGCTCGCCATCGCCGATGGCATGACCGTCACCGTCGGTTCGCAGACGCTAGTGCTGCCGCTGTCGCACATCGTCGAGAACCTGCGTCCGGGCGAGGGCGAGATCCACCGTCTGGGCAATGGCCGCCTGATGCTCAAGGCGCGCGACCGGTTCATCCCGGTGGTGAACATCGCCCGCGCGCTCGATCTCGACGGCGAGATCAACGATCCGACCGAAGCGGTGCTGATCATCGTCGATACCGAGCTGGCCGGTCAGGCCGCGCTGCTGGTCGATTCGATCGTCGACCAGCGCCAGATCGTGATCAAGAGCCTCAACGCCAATTACCGCTCGGTCGAATGCGTCGCAGGCGCGACCATCCTGGGCGATGGCCGCGTCGCGCTCATCGTCGATGTCGACGGCCTGGTCGCCGCCGAGGCTGGCACGCAGAGCTACCGGGAGGTCGCGTGAACGCGCAGGCCCTCGCCTTTGAGACGCTGCCGGGAATCAGCCGGGCGGTCTACTCGCCGGAGGATTTCGCCACCGTGCAGCGGCTGGCGCATGACACTGCGGGGATCGTGCTGGTTCCGGCCAAGTCGATGCTGGTCTATTCGCGCCTGGCCCCGCTGGTGCGCGAATCGCGCTTCACCACCTTTTCCGATTATCTCGGCTCGCTGAAGGGCAACGAGGAAGAGCTGCGCCGGGTCATCTGCGCGCTGACCACCAACCACACCTATTTCTTCCGCGAAGACCATCATTTCGAGCATCTGGGCGAGGAAGTAGCGCCGGTGCTGATCGCCAAGGCGCGCAACGGCCAGCCGGTGCGCATCTGGTCGGCCGGGTGTTCGAGCGGCGAGGAAACCTGGTCGATCGTCACCACGCTGCTCGGCGAGGACCCGCGCATGGCGGCGACGCTGGCGGGCACGGACCTTCGCATCCTGGCGACCGATCTGGACGACAATGTTCTGAACACCGCCCGCGCAGCGAGCTATTCGACCGAAAATATCTCCGCGATGCCCGCAGAGCTGCGGCGGCTGTGGACCCAGACCAATGGCGCCACCACCACGATCAACCCGCAGGTGCGCAATCTGGTGAGCTTCAACCGGCTCAACCTGCTGCACGACTGGCCGATGAAGCGCCGCTTCGACGTGATCTTCTGTCGCAACGTGATGATCTATTTCGACCAGCCTACCAAGGAACGTCTGGTCGCCCGCTTTGCCGACCAGCTGCTGCCGGGCGGCCATCTGTACATCGGCCATAGCGAGCGCGTCATCGGCCCCGCGGCGGCCCGTCTTACGCAAATCGGTAAGACTATTTACCTTAAGGAGGGCGCATGACCATCCGTGTCCTGATCGTCGACGATTCTCCCACCATGCGTGCACTGCTGGTCGAGGCCCTGCGCCCGGCCGCGGACATCCAGGTCGTGGGCACAGCGGTCGATGCACGCGAAGCGCGCAGCATGATCAAGGCGCTCAACCCCGATGTCGTCACGCTCGACATCGAGATGCCGGGAATGAGCGGGCTGGAATTTCTCGAAAAGCTCATGACGCTGCGCCCGACGCCGGTCGTGATCGTGTCGGGCCTGGCCGAGAGCGGCTCGGCGATGACCGTGCGCGCGCTCGAGATCGGCGCGGTCGAATGCTATGCCAAGCCCAGCGGCGCGGCAGGCAACATCCTCGTGTCCGATCAGGGCCGCCTCGCCGAGATGATCCGCAACGCCGCCCAGGCCAAGGTCCAGGCGCATGACCGCGCCCGCCCTGCCCCTGCCCCGCGCCAGTCGCTGGGTTCGGCGCGGACCCGGCTGATCGCGATCGGCGCATCGACCGGCGGCGTGGAAGCGCTGCACGTGCTGCTGAGCCAGTTCCCCGCCGACTGCCCGCCGACCATGGTGGTCCAGCACATCAACGGCGCCTTTGCCGAAGCCGTCGCGCGCCGTCTCGATTCGGTCTGCGCGCCCAAGGTGATGATCGCCGAGCCCGACCTGCCGGTGCGCGCAGGGCATGTCTATATCGCGCCGGGCACCGAGCGGCACCTCGAAGTGCGCGGCAGCGGCAGCGCGGGCATGTATGTCCGCGCGCGGCCCGGCCCGAAGGTCAGCGGCCATCGCCCCAGCGTCGACGTGCTGTTCCATTCGGTCGCCGAAAATCTGGGCGCGGACGCCATCGGCATCCAGCTGACCGGCATGGGCAATGACGGTGCGCACGGACTGCTCGCCATGGCCGAAGCGGGCGCGATGACCATCGCGCAGGACGAGGCGACGTCGGTGGTGTTCGGCATGCCGGGCGCGGCAGTCGCGCTGGGCGCCGCCCGCGTCGTCGCGCCGATCCACCGCATCGCGCAGGTCGCCTTTGGAGGCGTCGCCCTATGCTGATGGAAACCATCGACTTTTCCAAGCACAAGCGGGTGCGCCTGATGGTCATGCAGGGCCAGGCGCGGGTCAGCGGCGATCCGCGGCTCGAGCTGACCACGGTGCTGGGCAGCTGCATCGCCTGCTGCCTCTACGACGCCTCGAACAATATCGGCGGGATGAACCATTTCCTGCTCGCCAGCCCGACCAACGATTCCGGGCTCGACGAGCATTATGGCGTGTACCTGATGGAAGTGCTGATCAACGAGATGCTGGCTTATGGGGCCGACCGCCGCATGCTGCGCGCGCATCTCTATGGCGGCGCCAACATGTCCAGCGGGATGAGCTGGATCGGCACCGCCAATGCCGAATTTGCGACCTCGTTCCTCAAGGCGGAGGGGATTCCGTTGGTCAGCCAGTCGGTGGGGGGCCCGTCCGCCCGCCGCGTCGATTTCCGCCCCTATCACGGCCAGGCGCGTTGCCGCATCGTCGACAACTCCATGGCACCCCGAGACCTGCCCACGCCCAAGCCCCGTGAAGATCACGGCGATATCGAGCTGTTCTGAAAGAAGGACCCGCAAAGATGACCACTGCTCAAGACAAGACCCGCATTCTGACTGTGGACGACAGTCCCAGCATGCGCGCACTGCTGAAGCATGCGCTGACGGCGGAGGGCTTCCATGTCGACCAGGCCGATGACGGCGTTTCCGCGCTCGATTGGCTTAAGGAGAACGAGTGCGATGTCGTTATTACCGACATCAACATGCCACGCATGGACGGCTTTGGCCTGATCGAGCACCTGCGCAAGGGCGCGATTCACGAGAATCGCCCGATCCTGGTGCTGACCACCGAAGCGTCCGAAGAGAAGAAAGCACAGGCGCGCCGGGCCGGCGCGACCGGATGGATCGTCAAGCCGTTCGATGCGGTGAAGCTCGCGGCCGCTGTCCGCCGCGTCACGCATTGATCCAGTTCGATTTGGGGGAAGAGACATGAACCGTCAGCTGATCACGTTTGAAGTCGAAGGCCAGACCTTCGGTATCGACATCATGGGCATCCGCGAAATCCGCGCCTGGTCGCCCACCACCCGCCTGCCGCGCGTGCCCGATTATGTCGCCGGCGTCGTCAACCTGCGCGGCATCGTGCTGCCGGTCATCGACCTGGCGGCGCGCCTCGGCTGGAACAAGTCCAAGCCCGGCGAGCGCCATGTCATCATCGTCACCGAGGTCAACGGCCAGCTCAAGGGCATGATCGTCGATGCGGTGCGCGATATCGTCACCTTCGACCAGAGCGCGCTGCAGCCGCCGCCGACCACGGGCGATTCGGTGCTGCCCTTCCTCGAAGGCCTGGCCTCGCTCGACGACCGCATGGTGATGGTGCTCGATCTCGTCGCCCTCACCCATGAAATCGAATATGCCGACGCTGCCTGAGCAGCCTCGTCTCCCATAACTGAAGGGTCGAACCAATGACTGCCGCCGCCCGCGTTCTTATCGTCGATGATTCCATCACCATGCGTGCGCTGTTCACCAGCGCGCTGGAAAAGGACAAGAATATCGAGGTGCTGGGTGCTGCCCGCGACGCCATCGAGGCGCGCGAGCTGATCGCCGAGCTGCGTCCCAACGTGCTGACGCTCGACGTCGAGATGCCCGGCATGAACGGGATCGACTTCCTCGCCGAACTGATGGCCGAGCGGCCCATTCCGGTGGTGATGCTCTCTACGCTGACCCAGAAGGGCGCGGACATCTCGCTGCGCGCGATCGAGCTGGGCGCGGTCGACTGCTTCCCCAAGCCGCAAAAGGCGACGGCGGAAGAGTTCGCCAAGATCTCGGGCAAGCTGTGCAAGACCGTGCTGACCGCCGCGCGCACCAATCTGGAAGCGCGCAGCAAGGCGAAGGACGCGGTCGATCTCAGCGCCTCGTTCAACTATCGCTGGAACGGCCAGGTCATCGCGATCGCCGGGGGCATGGGCTCGATCGACCCCGCGACCGTCGCGGTCACCAGCCTGCCCACCAACTGCCCGCCGACCATCGTCTCGCTGGCGATCGACGAGGCGCTGACCGCATCGCTGGTCGCCAACCTCAACAAGGATTGCCGTGCGCAGATCAAGATCGCCGAGGACGGCGCGCTGCTCGAGCCGGGTATCGTGCATGTCGCGGTCGACCCACGCTATCATGTCGTGATCGACAGCTGGCCCAACGGCCGCATCCGCCTGGTCGAGCGCGATCCGGTGAACGGTGCGCGCCCCTCGGCCGACCTGCTGATGGCATCGCTCGCCAAGACCGTCGGGGCCAAGGGCGTCGGCCTGCTGCTCTCGGGCGGCGGCGAGGATGGCGCCGCAGGCATGGGCGCGCTGCGCGCGGCCGAAGGCACCTGCCTGCTGCAATCGCCCGACACCGCGCTGATCCCCGAGATGATCGGCGCCGCCGTTGCCAAGGGCATCATGAACTTCGTGGCTCCCGCCGATTTCGGCACGCGCCTGTGCCCGGTCGACGAGGCGACGCAGAATGCTGCATGACCGTTCCGCGCTGCGCGTGATTGCCGATCTGCTGCGCTCCACGGGGCACCTGACCGAACAGGTCGGCTCTGCCCTGTGCCAGGACGCCGAAACGGCGACCCGCAACCTGACGCTGCTGCAGGATATCGACCTGCTGGCGCAGCGCCAGGTCGCGATCGCCGAAATCCTGGAATCGGAAGATCTCTCGCAGTCGCTCGCCAATTGCCGGCTCGAATGGATCGCCAGCGCCTACCGCCCCGTCAGCCCTGGCCACGCGCCGGAGGCCTGACGCCGGATCACATCGCAGCGCCGCTGGCCATCCACAGCGCCATGGTGACCATCATGACGTTCTCGGTGAGCGAGACGAACCCCAGCGGCACGCGCGAACTGCCGCCGACACAGGCGCACTTGATGTCGCGCTTCTGAACGTAGACCGCGTAGAAGACCGATACCGCGCCCACCGATCCGATGAACAATGCGACCGGGATCGACACCCAGTCGAGCGCCCGCGCGAGCATCAGCACCCCGGCCAGTCCTTCGGCGAACGGGTAGATATAGGCATAAGGCAGCCAGCGCCGCGCGAGCAGGTCATAGCCCAGGAACATGGTGGCGAACGCATCGACATCCTGCAGCTTGGGGACCGCGAGAAGACACATCGCCACCGCAATGAACGTCTCGATCGTCATCACCGACACGAGCGTGCCCATGGTCAGCCAGCTGATCGCGCCGGCCACCAGCGCGGCCATCGCGAACAGCGCGATCACCGGCACATAGGAGACCGCGTCCGGGTCCTTCACCGGCTTGCCGAAATGGCGGCGCAGATCGTCATTCCCGCCGATCCGCACCCCGTCGATAAAGGTCTGCGGCGTGGTCTTGACCCCATGCTTCGCCTTGAACGCATCGGTCTCCTCGCGGGTGGTGAGCCAGTGGTCCTCGACCGCGTAGCCCTGGCTCTCGAGCAGATACTTGCTCTTGATGCCATAGGGGCAGACATGCTTGTCCATCACCATGCGATAGAGCACGGCGGTCTTGCGCGCGGTCATTTCTTGACCTTCTCGAACAGCTCGATGAGCTCGTTGAACTTGACCCGCTGCTCGGCCGCATCGCCCGAGGCGATCGCTTCCGACACGCAGCAGGCGGCGTGATCCTTGAGGATTTCGCTCTCGGCCTTGGACAGCGCCGCCTTCACCGCCTGCATCTGGTTGAGGATGTCGATGCAATAGCGGTCCTGCTCGACCATCTGCGCGATTCCGCGCACCTGACCTTCTATGCGTTTCAAGCGGTTGAGGATTGCGGTTCTGTCCTTAGCCATGCTAGTCCCTCCAAATTGGCGTTGCATACCATAGGGGGGTATAGTATGTGCCGGTCAAAGGATAGGCAAGAGCAATGCGCAAACAAATTTCGCGACGTTCCATTCTGACCGGTATCGGCGGCGGCCTGGGCCTGGCCGCCATGCCCGCCTGGGCACAGGGTCACAGCATGCACGGCGGAAGCCACGGGCGCGGCGGCCCGCGCATCCCCGCCGGCTTCGACGAGGTGCGCGGCCCGCAGGTGAATCTGTCGATCGGCAGCGGCCATCGCATCGTCCAGGGGCGGCGCGGCCCGGGCATTGCCGTCAACGGCAGCGTGCCGGGACCGCTGATCCGGCTGACCGAAGGCGATACGGTGCGGCTCGCTGTCACCAATACGCTCGATGTCGACAGCTCGGTGCACTGGCACGGGCTGCTCGTGCCGTTCCAGTATGACGGCGTTCCGGGCATCAGCTTTCCCGGAATCAGGCCGGGCGAAACCTTCACCTACGAGTTTCCCGTGCGTCAGTCGGGCACCTACTGGTATCACAGCCATTCGGGGCTGCAGGAACAGTCGGGCCATTACGGCCCGCTGATCATCGAGCCGAAGGGCGGAGAGGCCGTCAACGTCGATCGCGACTACATCCTGCTGGTCAGCGATTTCACCACGCTCGACCCGCATTTCATCATGAAGCGGCTGCGCACCGGCGAGGGCTTTTTCAACCGGCAGCAGAACACATGGACCGACGATTATCCGATGTCGGGCGAAGAGCGCCGCATGTGGGCCCAGATGCGGATGATGCCCACCGACATCGCCGATATCGGCGGCAAGACCTATACCTTCCTCGCCAACGGACGGGGCCCGAAAGAGGGCATGGAATATCTGTTCAAGGCCGGAGAACGCATCCGCCTGCGCATCATCAACGGTGCGGCGATGACCTTCTTCAACATCCGCATCCCTGGCCTGCCGATGACCGTGATCGCGACCGACGGCCAGCGCGTGCGCCCGGTCGAGGTGGACGAATTGCAGATCGGCACCGCGGAAACCTATGACGTGATCCTCGAGCCGGGCTCCGCACCCGCCTACAGCATCGTGGCCGAATCGATGGACCGGTCGGGCATGGCGCTCGCGACGCTGGCGAGCGCGCCGGGGCTGCGCGCCGAGGTGCCCGCGCTGCGCGATCCGCCACTGCTCACCATGGGCGACATGGGCATGAACCATGGCAGCGAAGGGATGGACCATGGCGCGATGGATCATGGCGGCAGCGGCATGGACCACGGTTCCATGGATCATGGTTCGATGGATCATGGTTCCATGGACCATGGCTCGGGCAGCATGAGCATGCAGGGCATGAAGATGCGCGACACCAGCCTGTTGCCGCCGGACGTGAAGGTCGGCCCGGGCATCGACATGGTCTCGATGGCGCCGGTCGACAAGATGGGCGATCCGGGCCTGGGCCTGCGCGATGTGCATCACCGCGTGCTCAACTATCGCATGCTCGCCGCGGCCGAGCCGAACCCGGACGCGCGCGAGCCCACACGGCTACTCGAGTTGCACCTCACCGGCAACATGGAACGCTATATGTGGTCGTTCGACGGGCGGATGTACTCGGCGGTCAGCGACGTGCCGATCCGCTTTGCCTGGAACGAGCGCGTGCGGGTGAAGCTGGTCAACAACACGATGATGGCGCACCCCATCCATCTGCACGGCATGTTCTTCGAGATGGTCAACGGCCAGTCGGCATCGCTGCAACCGCGCAAGAACACGATGATCGTGCAGCCGGGCGCGAGCGCGCAGTTCGACCTCACCGCCAACGAGCCGGGCGACTGGGCGTTTCACTGCCACCTGCTCTATCACATGCACGGCGGGATGATGCAGACGGTGACGGTCGCCGGGCCGGAGCGCGCGGCATGAGGCGCGCGATTCTTGCCGTTGCAGCGCTGCTCCCGCTCGGCAGCCCGGCGCTCGCGCAGCCGCATCAGGGGCATGGCGACCATCAGGCTGCAGACCCGCATGCCGTGCACCGGGACACGCAGGCGGAGGACAGCGCCGAGCCCGCCGACCCGCATCAGGGCATGGACCATGGCACGATGGATCACGGGTCAATGGACCATGGGGCGTCGGATCACGGCACGGTGGACCATGGCAGCATGGATCATGGGAGCATGGATCATGGCGCGCCGGAGGCTGCGGCCGCTTCACCCGGCCCCGATATGGAAACCCCGCCCCCGCCCGAAGCCGGAAGCGGCGCGCCGCGCGCGGCCGACGCCATCTGGGGTGCCGAGGCCATGCGCGCCTCGCGCGAAGACCTGCAGAAAACCCATGGCGAATTCAACCTGTTCTGGTTCCAGGCCGACCGCGCCGAATTCCAGGCGCGCCAGGGCCGCAACGGCTATCTGTGGGACCTGCAGGGCTTTTACGGCAACACCACGGACAAGTTCTTTTTCAAGAGCGAGGGCGAAGGCAGCTTCGGCGAACCGATCGAGGAGCTCGAGTTCCAGGCGCTCTATTCGCGCGCGATCGCGCCGTTCTTCGACCTGCAGGCCGGGTTCCGCCAGGATCTCGCCGGGCCCGATACCAGCTATGCGGTCATCGGCATCCAAGGGCTCGCACCCTATATGTTCGAGCTCGATAGTGCGCTGTTCCTCTCGCACCGGGGCGACCTGACCGCGCGGGTCGAGGCCGAGCTCGACCAGCGCATCGCGCAGAGCATCCTCATCCAGCCGCGCGCCGAACTGAACCTTGCGGCGCAGGACGTGCCCGAGCTCGGGATCGGCGCGGGCATCGACAGTTTCGAGCTTGGTGTCCGCCTGCGCTACGAGATCATCCGCGAGATCGCGCCCTATATCGGCGTCGAGCAGGTCTGGAAGGCCGGGCGCAGCGCCGATTTCGCCCGGGCCGCTGGAGAGGACCCCAGCGTGACCAATTTCGTCCTGGGTATCCGTTTCTGGTTTTGACGATAAGGAAGCTTGTTATGCGTCTTCGAGTTCTTGTCACCGGCCTTGCCATCGCCTGCGCCACGGTTGCCGCCGCTCCGGCAGTGCTCGCCCATGCCAAGGTCGTCGCGTCGACGCCGGCCGACAATGCCGTCGTGGCCAAGCCCAAGACGGTCACCCTGACGTTCAACGAGGCGCTGTTGCCGCCGACGGCCGCCGCCAGCATCGTCATGACCGCCATGCCGGGGGTGAAGGATCATGGCGAGATGACCATCCGCAATTTCACCACCGCCTGGTCGAACGGCAACAAGACCATGACGCTCAGCCTGCGGCAGCCGCTTCGGGCGGGCAGCTATGAGGTCCGCTGGCAGGCCGCCGGAGCCGACGGTCATCGCATGCGGGGCAAGACAAGCTTCACGGTGAAATGACTCATGGCGATGGAGCTGGTCCAGCCGGGCATGCGCTTCGTGCAATATGCCCTGTTGCTGGGACTGTTCGGCGGCTTCGGCTTCCATGCCATGACCGCGCATGCCTTTGCGCGGACCAACGGTCGCTGCGGCTGGGTGATCTTCATCGCCATCGCCGCGCCTGTCGTCGTTGCGTTGAGCCTGGCCACCGATATCGCCGCCATGATGGGGCAGTCGCCCTTCGATCTTGACGCGGCAGCAGTTGCATCGCTCGTCGGCGCCACCGATTTCGGACGCGCCGGCGTTCTGCGCGTCGTGATGGTCGTCCTCGCGGGGGTGTCGGTCCTGCTTTTCCGGCCCTCGCGCCTCGGCGCCGGCATCGTCGCGAGCCTTTACGGTGCCGCGCTCGCCAGCCTGGCCTGGAGCGGTCATGCGGCGGCTGGCGAGGGATTTGCCGGCTGGCTGCACCGGCTGAATGACGCAGCTCACCTGCTCGCCGCCGGGTTCTGGCTGGGTGCGATCGGCTGGTTCGCGGTGCTCGTGCTGCGCGCCCATGCCATGCCCGATCCGGGGCGCAACAGGGCGCTAGCAGCGGCGCTCAAGGGCTTTGCACCGATCGGCGCGACGCTTGTGCTGCTGGTGGTGGTGACGGGCGTCGCCAACGGCCAGATGATCTTCGGTCTCGGCCAGGCCTTGCCGGTTCTCTCGACGGGCTATGGCCAGCTGCTGGTCCTGAAGCTCGGGCTGGTCGCGCTCATGCTGCTATGCGCCAGGTCCAACCGGTCGACGGCGCACAGCATCCCGGGCGCTGCCGGCGCTGGCTCGGTCCCGGATCACCAAGCGCTCCAGACCATGCGCCGAACGCTGTTCATCGAGCTGCTGCTGGCGGTGGCGGTGATCGCCGCCGTCGCATGTCTGGGGCTGGCATCGCCCATGCCGGGCGACAGCTGATCGGGCGAGACCGGCTGGCACGGCGAACGCGACTCTGTCCGATCGCGCAGCCCGCCGCGCCATCCGTCCGTTTGAAAGACGGCACCCGCATCGGCGGGCGCTGGCGGTTGCGATCGCCTGAAGCGTTCGAGGTCAGAATTCCGACCAGTCCTCCTCGTCCTGCACCGTCTGCAAGGCGAGGTTGCCCACCACCTGCGGCACCGCCCGCGGCCTGGTACGCGGCGGCGGAGCGCTGGCCCGGGCCTTGGCGGGTGCCGTGCCGGGGTTGCCGCTGAACCGCTGGACCACGGTCGCCAGGTCAGTGGCCTCGTCCGCCAGGCTGCGCGAGGCGGCGGTCGATTGTTCGACCATCGCGGCATTCTGCTGCGTCATCTTGTCCATCTCGCCGACCGCCAGGTTCACCTGTTGCAGCCGGCTCGCCTGGACCTGCACCGAGGCCGAGATTTCCGCGATGCGCGTATTCACCGCCGCAACCCGGTCGCCGATCTGCAACAGCACCGATCCGGTCTCGTCGACCAGCGCCACGCCATCGGACACGCTGGCGGTCGACGCCTGGATCAGCTCCTTGATGTCCTTGGCGGCATCGGCCGAGCGCTGCGCGAGCGCGCGCACCTCGTTGGCGACCACGGCAAAGCCCTTGCCCGCATCGCCAGCGCGCGCCGCTTCTACTCCGGCGTTGAGCGCGAGCAGGTTGGTCTGGAAGGCGATGCCGTCGATCACGTCGATGATGTTCGTGATCTCGCTCGCCGATTTCTGGATGGCGTGCATCGCATCCACCGCGCGATGCACCACGGCGCCGCCATCGGTCGCCGCGGCATGCGCCTCGGCGACCTGGGTGCCGACTTCGCCCGCGTTGATGGCGGTCTGCTGCACCATCTGCGTGACCTCGGCCATGGCGAGCGCGCTGTCGCGAAGGTTCGCCGCCTGCTGCTCGGTGCGCGTGGCCAGATCATCCGAAGCCGAGCGGATTTCGGTCGCGCCGTTCAGGACGTTGCTGGCGGTCTCGGCGACCTTCGACAGGATCACCGAGAGCGCGGCCGTGGCGTCGTTGAAGGCATGGCTGATGGCATTGGCCTTTTCACCCAGCGCGGCGTTGATCCTGATCTTGTAACCCAGATCGCCATCGCGCAGATGACCGAGCGCCGAGGTGACCTCGCCGATCACGTCCTGCAGCGCCGCATCCGATTCGGCGCGCGCACTCGCATTGTCGCGAAAGATCAGCATCGCCCGACTCATCCGTCCGACGCAGTCCTCGTAATGCACATAGGGGATCGGCGACGCGAGGTCGCCTGCGGCCAGCCCCTCCATCCGCACCACGGTGCTGACATAGGGGTCGCAAATCAGCTTCTTCGCGGTCAGCATGACGCCCACCGTTGCGACCGCCGCGGCCGCCTGAACCGCCATCAGGCCCCAGCCTGCAACCCAGCCGGTCAAACCGAAAACGAGCGGAAGGATCACCAATGCGCCCAGCAGCAAGGTCAGCGTGTCGAACTTGCGGCGAATCGGAGCATTAGTGGCAAAATGCTTGATCATCGAAATTCTCCTCGTCGCAGAAGGGAGAACCCGGGGCATAGCTGCCAATGCCTAATCACTCGTTTAAATTTTCAGCTCCCCCCCTAATTTTAGGGGGGCGGCGGTCCGTCTGAGGGGAGAGGACCGACGTGCTCGTCGATCCTCCCAACCAACAGGCTCAATCGACGATGATCGCATTGCCCATGCGATAGCCGCGCTCGGCCATTTCCTCGATATAGTGCACCCGTTCGTGCTTCAGCTCGACGGCATATTCTTCCCATGCGTCGCGGCGGTCCTCGATGTCGGTCGCCCGGCGCAGGTCGCTGCCCAGCTCCTTCTGGGCCTCAGTGACGTTGATGCGATAATCGAACCACAGCCGGTTCTCGATCCCCGCGATCGGCAAGGTGATGATGCGCGCTTCCTCGGTCCTCGCGACCTGTTCCTCATGCAGCATCGGGATCGCAGCGGCGGCGGCGGTCGCCAGACCCAGAAGCGGAAGCGAAAGCGTGGCAAGTCTGATCATGGTCCATTCTCCTGTTGGTGAGTGCCGCCATGGCAAGCGGTCAAAGGGGAAACGAGCCTCCGCGTGAATTTAATCCACCGCCTGCGCCCGATTTTTGCGGTTTCTCGTGTCACCTGCAAACACAAAAAGGCGGACGCCGGGAGACGTCCGCCTCAAGGGGGCTCTGGCGCGCCGCCCGAACAGGCAGCAGGCAGCGCGCCGCAGCTCGGCCAGAATTCCGGACTGGCCGGTTATTCCGAAGGTTCGGATACCTCCGGTGCGGAGGCGGTGCCGCTGGCCTGGGTCAGCACCAGCGCATCGCCCGATGCCGAGAACATGCCGGCGGGGAGCGCGCGCGTGACATTGCCCTGCTTCACCACGACCTGCTCGACCTCGCCCCGGCCGTTGGCCACCAGCTCCTTCACCTTGCCGAGCGACGCGCCATCGGGGAGGGTGACGGGCATGCCGCGGCTGACCATGGCCGCGCCCTGCCCCGCCGCCGCCGCGCTGCCGGCGACCGCCAGCGGGCTGGCCAGCAGCGATCCGCTGGCAGAGCCCGAACCGCTGCCGGTCGCGGTCGCTCCGCCGGGCATTGCCGCGCCGCGTACGCTGGACACGGCCTGATCAGCGCGGGCGCGCGTCCCCTGCACGACAGGCGCAACTGCGCCGGTCACCGCGTCCGTCCCGATGAGCTGCGCGCTGGCGCTGCCCTGGCCGCTCGCCGCGCCCGAGCCTTGTGCCTCGGTCATCGCACCGGCGGGCGGTGCCACGATATCGGCCAGGCTCGTCGTCGAGGCAAGGACCGAGCCGTCGGCGCTGCGCTGGGCCGAAACGGTGCCGCGCCGGGCATCGACCGATTGCGTGCCGCTGGTCGAACCCTTGGCCTCGGCCGAACCGCGCACGGTACGCGTGGTGCGCTCCAGCGTGTCGCCGACCGGGCGTTCGAGCCCGCCGCCGAGCGTTCCGCCGCCCAGTGTTCCGCCCAATGTGCCGCCCAGCGATCCGCCGAGACCTCCACCAAGGCCGCCGCCGCCGAGCAGCTGCGCCTGGGCGGATACCGGGATCAGTGCACAGGTCACGGCTGCGATCAGGATCTTCCTCATGATGCGTTCCTTTCATCTTGCATGCGGGCATCGGAGCAGCCCGTCTGAAAGGACAACGGATGGGTGCGGCGGTTTAATTCATCGCCCCGCCGGAAAATTCACGGCTTGGCCGCGCAGCCTTCGCAAAGCAGTCCGCGGCCAAAGAGCTTGTCCGGCCCCCTGGGACCCAGATCGCGCGCCTCACGGTCGAGCCGCCCCTGCCAGTCGCCGCCGCTCGCCAGCGCACGGGCCAGCCGGGCCGCCACCAGCGGCGTGGCGAACGAGGTACCGCGCAGCCGGACCGGCTTTCCCTTGGCATTGAGCGCATGCACATCGGCGCCCGGCGCGGCATAGTCGATATGCAGCGCCCGGCCCGCCTCGATCAGCGCGCGCCCCTTGCGGTCCACCCCGGTCACCGCGACCACCTTGGCATAGGATGCGGGATAGGCGGGGGGCGCGGCGGGCCCGTCATTGCCGACCGCGGCGACGACGACGATGCCGCGCCGCTGCGCCTGCGCGATGGCGCGTTCGAGCACGATATTGCGCGGGCCGACCAGGCTGATCGTCACCACCTTGCAGCCGCTGGAGGCCAGCCATCCCAGCGCGCGGACGATCGCCAGTGCGTTGCCCCCCGCCGGGTCGCTGCCATAGACGTCCGCCACCCAGAGCCGCCGTGCGCCCTGGCTCGACAACAGGCTGGCGATGGCGCTGCCATGATCCGAGGGCAGCGGCGCGCCCCTGGCAAAGCCCTTGCTGCCGATCGGCCGGACCGCGGGCCCCGGCGCGCCATCGATGATGCCGATCGGCGTGTCGACCTGGGACGGCGCCGTTGCGGCCATCAGCGCGGGCATCGGCAAGGCCGCACCCCGGCCGGCGAGCGAGCCCGATTGCCAGTGGAGGCTGTCGGGGGCGATCTCCGCCTGGGGCGCAAGCCTGCGCGCGAGCCTTTCCGCCCGGGCGAGGCCCAGACCGTTCGGAACGCGCAAGCGCACGATGCGCAGATCAAGCCCCTCGACCCGTTCCTCCTCGATCGCTGAAAAGCCGGCCTCGATCAGCGCATCGATCGCGCCGCGCGTCGGGCCGACGATCAGGATCTCGCCGCGTCGCGCCAGATCGCCGTTTTCGTCGCGCTCGATCAGGTCCCGGTTCTGCCGCAACAGCCGCCCGAGCTGCTGATCGCGCAGCCGCAGCAGCCGGCTCGCCTCGCGCTGCGCCACCTCTCCCAGTCCGCTGATCCCCTCGCCGGCGGTGTCGAGGAAATCGCCCACCCCGCGCCCGACGCCGGGCAAACCGATATTGCCCAGCGGCGTTTGCAACTGCGCGAACAGCGGCGTTGCAGCGAGCAGCGCGCCGCAGGTCATCGCAGTCAGGAACATGGCGGGCTTGCGCATCTCGTCTCCGTCCGATTTTTTTGCTGAACCATGGATGAAACGCACGAGGCCAGGCGTTTCATCCATCAGAAAGGCCCGGACCCTGACAGAAACGTTCGAGACCCAGCTGATCGACCTGCTGCCGCGGATGCGGCGGTTCGCCTATGGCCTGACCGGGGCATCGGCGGACGGGGACGATCTGTGCCAGATGGCGCTCGAACGCGCGCTGGCACGTCGCGATCAGTGGCAGCAGGGAACGCGGCTCGACAGCTGGATATACAAGATCATGCGCAACCTGTTCATCGACGAGATCCGCGCCACCCGGCGCCGCGGCGAAACCTTCGTTCCCGACGAGGCCGGGTTCGCCATCGGCGCCGAAGGCGGCCAGGAGGCGACGGTCGAGCTCGCGATGATCGATCGCGCGATGCTGCGCCTGCCAGACGATCAGCGCGAGGCGGTGCTGCTGGTGATGGTCGAGGGCTGTTCGTACAAGGAAGCGGCCGAGATCGTCGGCTGCCCCGTCGGCACGCTCAATTCGCGCCTGGTGCGCGGGCGCGACGCGCTGATGGGCCTGCTGGAGGACGCGGCATGACTGTGACGCCCGAAATGATTGCCGCCTTTGCCGATGGCGAGCTGGCTGGTGAAGAACGCCAGCGTGTCGAAGCCGCCATCGCCGTCGATCCCGAGCTGGCGCGCCAGGTCGATCGGCATCGCCGGCTCAGGGCGAGACTGTCCGCCCGCTATGCGCCGATCGCCGCCGCGCCGGTGCCCGAGCGACTGACGGACCTGATCGCATCCGCCACCAAGACCGGGACCGCTTCGGCCGAGGTGCTGAGCCTTGCCCAGGCGCGCGCGAGGCGCGGGCTGGCGCCGGCGGTCCGCCGCTGGCTGCCGGTGGCGGGCCCCGCGATCGCCGCATCGCTCGTGCTGGCGCTCTGGCAGCCCTGGCAGCGGGCGGAGCGGCCAGGCTATGCCCCGGCCGAGCTCGCAAGCCTGCTCGACAACCGCCTGGTGTCCGAACAGCGCGCCGACGCGCGGCCGCGCGTGCTGCTGAGCTTTGCCGCACGCGACGGCCGACTCTGCCGGGCGTGGCGTGACTTTGGCCGGGGCGGCATCGCCTGCCGCGATTCGGTGGGCTGGAAGATCGAACGGAAACTGCTGCTGGAGAGCACCGGCACAGCCGAATACCGCCAGGCCGGCAGCGACACCGATCTCCTCGCCGCCGCGCAGACCATGGCAGCAGGTGAAGCACTCGACGCGGACGCGGAACGCCGCGCGAAGACCGAGGGATGGATCCAACCGCGCGACTGATCCTGCAGACGCAGAAACGCCGCTTCTCGGGAGAGAGCAACAGTCGCGAAGGTCCGGAGCTTTGGCCCATTCGCGAGGCGCTCAGCGAATGGGTGTCTGGTGCCCAGAAGAGGACAAGCAAATAAAAAGTAAGTATTTGATATACTTTCTATATACACATTTCGAAGATTGAAATGCCACTTGCCATGCCCCTAAGTCTGAATTGCTTACAGCATTTGGGTCTCTAAGCACTGTTTCAGGCACATTCATCATGTATCACGGTGTATCGGTCCAATGCAAGTTTTTTGGTTTGATTTATTTGTGCCTTCTTGTTGCAATACGTACCGGTTTTGTGTCCTCGCGGTTCGATCGCGCCATGGCATGGCGCCTTCGGCCATGAGCCGCTGACCATGCTCCCCCAGTCGAAGATCTGTCGAAATGGGCAAGGTATCGTCGGCCTGCCTGCTTGCAGGTTGATTGCCCGCCAAGCCTGATGTTCAGCAGCCACAGCGCAAGGCGATACCCCGCAGGGTATATTGCGGAATTATACCTTCCAGGGTATAGGATGGCCGGCGGAGGCAGTGATGAACCAGCTTGTAAGACTGCCGAAGCAGCTAGGTGCAATCATCCAGAGCGCGCGTGTGCGGCAGGGAATTACCCAGTCAGAGCTGGCCGGCATCTCCGGCACACAGCAGAAAACCATATCAGCCATCGAGAACGGCAGCGTCGGAGTAAAGCTCGGCACGCTGCTCCGCGTGATCGGGAGCCTGGATCTCGAAGTTAAGATCGGGCCGCGAGAGCGTGGTCCTTCCATCGAGGATGTCTTCTAAGGCAACGATACTCTTGGTTTAAGAATTTCAGTGCAATCGACTCATGTGGCTTGCGGCCCGGAGCTTCAAAAGACCGGGTTTGGGACTTACCGGCCGCTCCCTCGCAAAGTGCTCAACGTCAGCTCTCTCACCAAATCCCGACACTCAAATTTCGACCTTCCGGCTCCGAAACGTGGCTGCATTTGGGCGGATTGCCGCCAGGCAGCTTTTGGTCAGCTAATCGCGAGAAGCGGACATTGCGGCCCAGCACCTAGGGCACATATCGACCAGAGGCTGGCCGCCTGATCTCTCAGGCGGTTTCCTCCGGAAAGCGCGAGATCGCGGAGAGGTCGATGGCCAGGCTTCTGGCATCGGATTCGCGAGCACCAACGCGTTCGAGCATCCGGAGAAAAGCATCGGGATCGGGCTGACCCAAGGCGAGGCGGTAGAGCAGAAGGTCGTCGAGCATCCGTTCGCGCCGGGCGGACCGGAGGCTGAACCGCCAGTCGAAGCTGACGCTCGTCGGTCGTCCGCCTTCCGGAAGCCACCAGCGCTCGAGTCCGGTGCGGCCATCCTTCTCCCCTCGCGCCAGCGAGATCAGCTTTCCGAAGGGGCTTTCCGACGCGGCTTCCTTCAGGGCCGTATCAGCATGGCGCCGAGCCAGCGAGCGTCTGACCGCCAGGCTGCCGTAGCGCGCGATCCGCCCCTCGCGCTGTTCAAAGTCCACGGGGTCGCCTGGCAGATCCCAATGGACGATACGGCTGCACCAGAGGTGGAAGTCCAGACCTTCCTGGCCAATCGAAGTCGTGCACAGGATGTGAGGCCAGAACGGTGAGTTGAACGCCCGCCTCAGCGTGTCGCTGCGGACGCGCTTTCCCGGCTTCTTGCCACCGCGGCTCTGCTCGCCTCCGGCGAATGGGGTGACGGCTTGGACCGGGACGCGGTGCTTCGTCCTGCCCCGCCGGAACTGGACCAGACCCGGCCGGTCCAACAGGCTCGCGGACAGCTGTTCGATGATCTCGAGCCCCTTTGCGTCCCCGAGTTGCGAGAGCAGGCTCATCTGCTCGTCGAGCACCGCCTCGAAACCTCCCTTGAGCATCGCCTCGGCGAGTGCATCGGGATAGCGCTTCCGCTTCGACCCCGACTGGATTAGTTCCGCAAACGCCCTGTGACCCAGATATGGTCGCAGGCTCTCCCAGGCGAAGGCGAACGCACGCTGCCGTTCCCGCGGACGTTCCTGGGGGATCCGGTGCCGCGCTAGACTGCGCGCCAGGATCGATCCTGGGGACGAAAGCAGATGTTCAGCGAGAGCTACCGTCTCGGCTGGCGAGATGCGGGATATCCTCTCGAGCGCGGTCCAGTCCTTAGCCTTGCCCCCTCTGCTCGCCTTGTTAGCAAGCGATGAGATCCGCTGGAAGGCGGAGGCGGAGATCTGCCGCTCGAGCCCCGCGGCCACTATCCAGGTTGGCCGCTTTTCCCTTCCATCGAGCATGATCCCCTGGCTCCTCAGATACGTCTCCAGCTGACGACGCGCATTCCTGCGAACCCCGATGAGCGACTTGGTCGATTCCTTCGACGGTTCGATCGCGAGCGGGAGGTTAGGCCATGGCATGAATAGGCCGACGAGCGCGCCCGTCTCGCTCCCTCCAGGTCGTAGCAGCGGGACAGGTGCCTTCTCCTTGGGCTTGCGCAAGCCGCGGGACAGACTGATCGAAAGAAGCGCAGAGATGGCCGTTGGCGCCCCGCGCCATCGACTGAACAGCAGCGTCTTGCCCGGCAGCGGTCGCTTGCCCGACCAAGGTCCCTCCAGCTTCCACCAGGGGACCGTCGGCGGCTGCCACGGTAGGGAGAGGTGGTCGGGATCTCCTGCCAGGCTGGCCAGCTCGCGCATCTGCGGATGGGCAAAACTCCCCTTCCCGGATCCGGCCTCGATCGGCGCGGGCTTCGCTTCCTTCAGGCGGTCCCACACCTTGTAGCCGTGCATCGTCTGCGCAGGATAGGGAATGGAGGTCCACATGGCCGGTGCCCAGCCGGCGAAGTCGCTCCCCGCGACTTCGGCGAAATGCTTGAACACGACGAGATCCTGCGCTTCCACAGAGATCTGCGGGTTCATGCGCTCGAATAGGTCCTCCTTGTGCACGAGTGCGCGCTCGGTGCGGGCCATGAGCGGTCGCAGCAGCGCCTCAATCCGTTCCTTCGCCGCTAGCACTGCCTCGCGGATGGAGTCGTCCGGCCCCTTCTTTTCGAGCGCGTCATGATAAGCCCGCATCGCATCCTCGACCGCCGCCCTGTGGTCAGGGTCGTCGGCAAGGAAGCCGGCCAGGTCGATGAGTGAGCGGTAGTGGTCGACCTGATGAAGCTCGTCGCCATCGAGGCGGCGAAGCCGGTAGGGCGTCGCGGACAGCAGCAGGACGGCAGGTCTGTCCGAACCACCCAGCAAGGCTTCGACGAGCAGCCGGTGCACCCGCGCCCGCTCCTGCTTGAGACGCACGTTTGAGCGTTCGTCCTTGGGGATGATCAGGTCGGCGTAGCGGTGGAACTCGTCGAGTATGACGAGGTCGGGCTTTACCTGCTTCGAGCGTAGGGCGGCCAGCGCCAGCACGGACCGGAACCGTCCAACGAACTCCACGACATCCACATCGGCGCGATCAAGCCACTTGATGACCGCCTTCTCGACACTTCCGGTCTCACAGTCGAAGATGTCCCTGAGCGCCCGCTCGATCCCGATAGCGGTGAAACCGCTGAGGTCGCCTCGGTCCTCCAGGAGCCTACGCCCGTTGCCGACGCGCTCCGCGTCAAGGCGTCGGACCAGCTTCAATAGCGCCGGGTAGCGATCGAGCGCGGCGCGGATCAACTCCCGCTCGGCCTTGCGGCCGGTCCTCGGACCGGGCTTCCACCCTGGAAGGCTGGTCTCCGGGGTGAAGGTGAAGACGCGATACCCCTTCCCCTCCTTTGGCAGCTCGCCCGGGACCAGGGCCAGGCGGTCGCCACCGGCCTCGTATTCCTCCTCGTCGATCCCGGTGAGTGAGACGAACTTCGGCCGGTTCTGACCAGCGATCTCCAGGCTGGGGCAGAGGTAGAGGACGTTGAGCCGCTTGCCGGCCGCTCGCAGCCGTTGCGCGACGGTCCTCGCGATGACTGTCTTGCCCAGTCCTACCTCGTCCGCGACGAGGAACCGGCGCGCTCCCGGACCGGAGAGCGCCGCGCTGGCGACTTCTACGGTGCGCCGCTGGAAGGCAACCAGGTCCATCAGGCGCCTCCATGCACCGCGAGGTGCACCGCCCGCAGAAACGGCTCGACCTCATCGAGATCAGCGAGCGCAGCGCGACGCTCCGCCTCGTCCTCTAGGGCTTCGAAGGATTCCCTGAATGAGCCGAGCATGGCGATCATGCCGGCGGTCCTGCGTTCGAAAGACTTCGGATCTCGGGCCCATGAGGCGAGCATCGTCTCCAGGGTGAACATGTCGGAGACGCGGGCCCCTTCCCCCCGCTGCCCGAAGCCGAGACCGTCGGTCCAACGCTCCCCGGATGTCCCGTCGAACCCATCGAGTTGCGACCGTAGCCAGTCGCGGAAGCGCGCCGCGCCCACGTAGCGGGCGAGCAGTGCGCGGTCGCGCTTGTCTTCATCGAGACCGGTGACCGGCAGAGTCAGGACCCAGGAACGCTGGATTTTGGCGTCCTCCAGGCTGGTCGCGCGGAAGCTGACGAGGGCGGTCTGCTCGCTGATGGTGACCAGGCCGGAGATCAGCTGGACGGCGCGCGTGCCGACGGCGAGTTCGACCCATGTGGTCGGGGCGAGAAACGGCGATACCTCGAAGCGCGCGGACGCAAGCGCCGCATCTGCCCCCTTGCCGACCGAAAGCGTGAGGCCGTCGCTCGCGTAGACGAGGCTCAGCTCGCATTCTAGAAGCAGGGAGATGCGCTCGTCCAAGTCGCGCCGCGCCCGCTCCTGTTCTGCCTGTTCCTCGTCGATCGGCCGTTCCCGGAATTCGAACCCGGTCTGGACGAAGTCGTGAAGCGAGTTGGCAAGTGCGGCGTCCGTCACGTCCAGGATAGCCACCGCCTCTGCGTTGGGCCCCGACAGTCCGCGCTTTGTTAGGTTCGCGCTCCCAATCATCAGCGCGGTCCGAGCGCCCTTTGTGACTGCGAGCAGTTTGGCGTGCACTCCAGCGGGAGGCTGATCGGTGAACTCAGCCTCCTTGTCCTCGAGCTGCTGGGCGACTGACACGGATGTCTCCGGCTCGGGCGCCGTGCCCGTCCGAAAGGTGATGCCTTCGACTGGCGCGCAGTCGCCTGCGGCCATGTCTGTCGTGAGCAGAGCGACCTTGGCCGAGCCGGCGCGTAGCACCTCGGCCAGGCCGGTCCTGTCGATGAACGGGCTGACCGCGCTCGCCCGCTCGCCGCGTCCGATCAGGGGTGACGCGATGAATTGACGGGTCGCGCCCGGCGATCGCCATAGGATGCTCCGCACGGTGATACCGGGGGGAGCCAACCAGCGCGCCGCGCGAAGCTCGTCGAGCTCCTCTGAACTGAGGTCGGCGTCGGCGAGCAGGTCGCGCGCTAGTTCGGCGATGTTCGGAACTGCCCGCGCGGTCTTTTCACGAGAGCTGACGAGCATGAGCCCGGCGTCGAGGTCGCGGGAGCCTGTCAGGTTTCGACTACCGATCCAGAAGCGCCACTGAACCGGATCGCCCTCGTATCGCACGAGCGCGACTTTCGGATGCCAGCTGTGCTTCGCCTCGTTGGCCTGAACCGGCACGATCATCGTGTCGAGTAGCGGCAGGATCGAGCGGTGCGCGCGCGGCGCCACGATGCGACCGACCTGATGGAGCACTCTCAATCGGCCTTGGACGCTGTCGAATGCCTTGACTAGTCCTAGCGGAGAGTTCTCGAACTCGGCCTCGCTGTCGCCACCCAAGGTGAGCACGAGTCCAAGCAGCGCGATCAGATCCAGCGAGTAGGTGGCGACGATCGCCCTCGACACCGACTGTCCAGCGTCTGGGCGAAGCGCGCCGAACACAGAGATGCGCTCGGACGGCGCGAAGTTCATGCCTGCCCTCCCACGCGCTTGATCATCTCGCGCACGACCGGCCAACGGTAGTCGAGAGGCTCGGCGATACCCTTCTTCCAGTCCGACCTGCGTTTCTCATTGAGCAAGTATGCCCGGCCATCCTTCAGGTCGCGCTCCCGGGTCTCAAGCTCTCTCGAGATCGCATCGAGAGGCTGGTCAGCTCGCACCCAGTCGACCACGACTTGGACGAAGCGAGAGAGGTTCGCGTCGATCCCGGTCGCCAGGCGCAAGGCATCGATGTCCAGCGCAAGCGCAGCATCGCGGTGTTCGGATATCAGTTGCGGCAGCGCCTCGGCGTGGACCTTGTCCTCGACGCCGAGGTCCTTGTTGCGCTTGGTCTCCACTAGCGCGGCGTAGGCGGCGCGGGCGATGCAGGCGACGGCCGCGGCCTTTTCGGCGAGAGCGAGAAGATCCCGTTCCTCGTTGGTGGCGACCTGTTTGACTTTTGGAGACCACAGCGACTCCGGTGCCGCGCCAGCCTCGGTCAGCCTGCTCAGTAGCGGTCGCGTCCCCGCCTCGCCTGCCGTGCGCCACTTCCGGCGCAGGTAGTCCGCCTCTTCGGGCCGCAACGTGAAGTCGAGTGGCCCGGTCTTCCTAGACCAGCCAGGTGGCGGTGGTGGAATGTCATCGAAGAGCGCGACCGTGCTTGTCTTCAAGGCATCGCTGTCCTCACGCGCGAGCAGCCGCGGCCACAGTCCCTGAAGCTGGGATTCGGTCGGTGGCCCGGAGATGCCCGCGACCGGATTTGCCATCCGCCAGGACCGCAGAGCGGTCCAGTAGATCGTGCTGGCACGGACGACCGGGCGCTCCTTGGCCTGATACTTCATCCATCCCGAGATGCCGGAGTTCTGAAGCTCCTGGAGGCTTGCCATCAGGCGCATCGAGTATCGACGCTCCTTGTCAAAGAGGAGTTCACGGTCGAACCGCTGACCGGCAGTCTCCTCCAGCAGCTCCTGGTAGGTCCAGGCGACGAAGAAGACGTAGCGAAGCTGTGCGTGCTGCACCGAGGTTCCGGGGAAGAACCGGTCGGCGAACGCGAAGTGGATGGGCGCGAAGCCGAGCTCGTCGCGCGTGCCGTCGGACGAGAGCTTCGAGAGGAAGCGGTGGGCGGCGTCGCGGTCGGCTTCCGACAGCATGAACCAGCCGATCGCGGGACCCGAGCTAGCCATTGATTGGCGCTTTGGGCGACGCGCGCCCATCAGTGGCGATGTGGCCGCTTTGCCGAAAAGGTAGCTTGCGCACCTCTCCCGACGATGTTTTCGAATCCGCAGTCATTCGGTCGCCCCCCAGCCTCCGATTACGCAGACTGATCTCGCTCTGGTCAAGCGCCGGATGCGCCGCTTCGGCGAGGATTGCTGGCACTTGAGCAGTTTACACCGTGATTCTGTCCTGATGTTCGGGTGCTGTGTACCGCTCCGCTAGCCGGAAATCCCTGCAAGAAATTTGCTGGGGCGGCTACTCGGCAGATTGTGCGGAAGTCGTCGGTCGACCTTACAGCCATGTACGTTCATCCGACTTCGAGCGTTGCCGATTCCATTGACTTCTGAGACAGCTGCTTTCGGCCATTGGGTTCGCGGAACCTGCCGCTCAAGAACTGACCATACTGCTAGATCTATGTGGTTAATTGGCGGCAAAGAGCCGGCGCTATTGTCCGCGATACGGCTCGCAACCGATCCCATCTCCGTCGCCATCAAGCCGCTCCGAGAAGCCAGGTTCATAGCTGTATAGCGGCGCAACACCTGCTGCGCGGACCTCATTGCAACCCGAATACGTGTACCCGGCGGGCAGCGCATCGAGGATCGCTTGCCGTTCCTGCGCAGCCTCCAGCGCATTCGCTCCGAAGGCCAAGCCAAGTCCCGAAGCGACGGCAATCAGACCGTAGCGCCCCGCGGTTTGAAGGGTCGTTTCGGACGCGGGCGAGGGACGCCGTTGTGGACGTCTGCCGGACCGCCACTGGGGTTGGGAGCGAGCCATAGGATTGAATTACAATCCAATCCTCAAGGCTCCGTTAAATGCGCAAGGCACCGAGTCGCGCAAATTCCGGCAACAAACGCCGACACAATGCGCTACGGTTGCCGTTGATCACCGCCAAGATCGAGCGTGAGCTTGTCGCTCACGCAATTCTTGCTGGCCGCAATGCGTCCCAGTGCGTCCGCTCGCGTCCTCGCTGGATGTGAAACAGTATTTGATCCTGTTTTGTTCTTTCCAACAGCCGGACGTCGCACATAGCTTCTCATGGTCACTGAAGCTCAAGCAGGGGTGTCGGGTTGAACACAGGATCGTCGTGCGGCTCGCCCTGCGACGGTCAACCCGTCACTACGGAAGGGGACGACGGCGCCAGTGACAGAACCTTGAACCAAGAGGAATCTGTCATGTCGAATACCGAACTGATCACTTGCCAGGAGGTCCTGCGCCTCACCGGCATTCGCAGCCGCTCCACTATCTGGAGGAAGATGCGCAAAGGGGGCTTCCCCCATCCCGTCGACATCGGCGGCGGGCGCATTCGCTGGCGCGCCGCTGACATATCGGAATGGATCAATGCCCTTCCGCTGCGCCGCTACTGACCCCCTCAATTGGCGGGCCGTGGCCCGCAGAAAGCATCCCCACAATGTCCATTTTCTCCATGTTGGAAGCCGCCTTGCGCGCGGAAGGCTGGGCGCTCGTTCGTGTACCGGTCAATGACCGATACAAGTCTCTGACAGAACTGCTGATCGACGATTACGTCAGGCGGCTCAGCCGCCCGGGCCTCGATGGCAGCTGCTACCGCAACTTCATCGCCGACTGGCTCTACTTCGAATGACCCATGATCGATCGCTTCAAGGGCGAGGAATTCTCGGCCCAATTTGAAGGTCCCCTGGTCGCTATTGGCGACAAAACATACCCGCTCGGCGGGTTCATTCTCCACCATCTCCAATGGGCCCGATTGTCGCCTGAAGATGCCTTCGATCTGCGCGAGACACTGCGTGCTGTGGTCGATCGGTCAGTGCGCAAATGGATGCAGGACAAGCACCTCGCATTCGTACCCGCGCTTCCTGAAAAGCCGTTTCCCGATCGTGCTGCCGCCGACGCTGAAGCCGAGCGTCAGATCCGCGCATTCGCGCGAGTACCTCGGGACCTGGGGGATATCTAATGGAGCACAGTCAGGACTATTCACCGGAACCTTTGAAGGGCCACGATGCGATGCATCGGGCCCGGAAAAGGGATACACACCCCACGCACGCGTGCAGCGAGGATTTCTGCGGTTTTTGGAGCGCGCGCAAAGCGCGCTCGTTCGGCGCAGTCACCCGAAACGGCGCAGTTTCGCCATTTCCAGAGCGCGCTTTCGGCGCGCGCGGGAGGTGGTGATGGCAAGCTTCATCAAGCGGACCATCCGCCTCAATCCGTCGCAGGCAAGGACGCTTACCGGATTCGCAAACCGGCGCGGATTGTCGGAATATGCGTTGCTGCTGAAGGTTATCGATGCAGGCTTCCTTGCGCTCCTGCACGGCGCGGACCGGGAGACCGATCTTGCCGAAATGGCAAGCGTGATCGGGTCGATATCGGAACGCCTTGCCGATGCCGAACGGGTGCTTGACCGCACCCTGTTCACGGCCTGCGCAGCCTATGCCTATGCCCGCTCGTCAGCCCTCGGTGGGCGCACATCCGACGAGGTCATTGCCGCCGAAGCGCGGGCTGCATTCGAGCGCCAGCGCAAGCTGGCAGAGGAGAGCGAGCGATGACCGCAGGCAACGATTTCATCACCCGTGCCCACGCGCTGTGGCGCGTGCGCATGGCACAGTGGCAGCAGCGCTTCGGGTTCTTTGCCAAGCTCGTTCTGCTGTCCGGCGGCGCGGGCGCAATCATCGCGCCGCAGTTCGTCATGAGCGCTCCCGAGCTCAAGGTCGCAGCCCAATGCCTCGTGGCCAAGTTCCTCGCCATTCTGGGCGAGATAGCGGGCAGGGACCTGATGATGAACGTGTCGCTGGAGGGGCGCCGCGATACCATCTCAGCGGCTGTTTTTGCCAGCGAGCCGTTCATCGCCGGGACCTTCTCCAAGGCCGTCGCCATGGTCACGATCGGGGCAGTTCTGGGCTGCGCCCTGGGATTTCTGATGGTCTGGTTGATCCAGCGCACCATGTCCTCGCAGGGGCGCGATACGCTGGCCGACAGGGTGATCGGCGGTACCCGTCTGGCGCGTCAGGAAGAGGTTGCCGCGCACACGCGCTCGATGTCCAGCGGGGGTGCACTTCAGATCGGGCCGGTCCCCATCCCGCAGCGGATCGAGACCCGGCATTTTGCCTTTCTAGGGACGACCGGGAGCGGCAAGACCACGGTCCTGCGTCAGATGCTCGACGGTATCGAAGCGCGCGGCGAAGCGGCGCTGGTCTACGACACTAGCGGAGAGTTCATCGCGCACTATTATAACCCCGCGCGCGGCGACATCATCCTCAATCCCTTCGATGCCCGCTGCGCTTTCTGGTCACCCTTCGACGAGATATCGCACCCCGCCGATGCTGATCGCATAGCGCGCCAGTTGGTCTCTGAAACCGGCAGTCAGGATGACGACGTCTGGCTCGAGACCAGTCGCATCCTGGTCGCCAATATGATGCGCTCGCTCTGGGCCGAGAAGAAAGGCAGTCTCGAGGCCCTGCTCGATGCCTTGCAGGTCAAAAGCAAGGAGCAGCTGAAGGCCTGGCTGGGGCATACGTCCTCGGCTCGTACCTTCGCCGATGACGCCGACCGCGCCACCGGCAGCGTGCTCTTCATGCTCGCCAAGGCGGCGAACCTGATCCAGTTCCTGAAGGTCGAACAGGAGGGTGGGCCACGCTTTGCCTTCCGCGATTTCATTGTCGGGCTGGACCGGATTGAGGGGGCCAAGCCCTGGATTTTCGTGCCGCGCAAGGAGGACTATTTCGAGGCAGCAAAGCCGCTCATGGCGTGCTGGCTGGAGTGCGCGGCGAGCGCCGTGCTCGGGCTTTCGCCATCGCCCGAGCGGCGCATCTGGTTCGTGCTCGACGAGCTTGCCGACCTTCCCCGCGTCGAGAATCTTGCCCGCCTTCTGCCCGAGGGCCGCAAGTTTGGGGCAGCGATCGTGCTCACCTTTCAGGCGCTGGGGCAGATGCGTCATCGCTATGGTGACAACATCGCTGAAGCCATGCTCGCCTGCTGCAACACCAAGCTGTTCCTGCAAACCGTCGACCGTGAAACCCGCCAGTGGGCGAGCGAGACCATCGGACAGTGCGAGGTCGAAATGCGGATGGCCACCGACACCTTGACGGTCGGCAAGGAGGTGCCCCGCACCGCCATTGCCACCGAACGGCAGTTCCGCGCGGCTGTGCTCGAAAGCGAACTGCGTCTTCCCCCGCATCAGGGCTTTCTGTTGCTCCCCGACGGCCTGCCGGTTGCGCGGATCGGGCTTACCGCCGATCATATCACGCGGCGCGGATCGCCGCGCCAGCCAGCCTTTGTCGCGGGCGATCCGGCGAGCACTCTGTGGAGCAGGGTCAGCGCGATTGCCGTCCCTTCTGCCTCCAAACCGGAATCAGGCACCAAGGCAGGACCAGAGGCGGGACCGGTGTGATGGTGGCATCGGTCTCTGCCCTCACCAGCGCCGGGCAGGCAGCCAGCTACTACGAGGCTGATGACTACTATGCCGAGGGCGGCGTTGCGCCATCGGAGTGGTTCGGAGAGGCCGCTGCATCGCTGGGCCTGTCCGGTGAAGTGGACCGCGCGGAGTTTGCCGAGCTGCTCGAAGGCCGCGTTGCCGGGCAGCAGCTCGGAACCACACGGGATGGCCAAGTCGAGCATCGGCCGGGCTGGGATATCACCTTCTCCGCGCCCAAGTCGGTCTCGATCATGGCCGAGGTTGCCGGTGACAAGCGGCTGATCGCTGCACACGCCGCAGCCGTCAAAGCGGCGCTTGGTCATGTTGAGCAGCATATGGCGGCGACCCGCGTGCGCGAGGGCGGGGAGGTGCGGCGCGAGGAAACCGGCAACCTCGCCATCGCCACCTTCCGTCATGCGACAAGCCGCGCGCAGGACCCGCAGCTCCACACTCATGCGGTGATCCTCAACGCAACACAGGACAAGGATGGGAACTGGCGCAGCCTCGAGCCCCGTGCCTTCTACCAGCTGCAGAAGGAGATTGGGGCGATTTACCGGCAGGAGCTGGCGCATGGCGCGGCGCAGCTGGGGTACCGGATCGAGGCGGGCAAGGACGCGATGTTCGAGATCGCAGGCGTGCCTGACAGGGTAATCGAGGCGCTCAGCCAACGTACCGCAGCCATCGATGCGCGGCTTGCCGAGCGCGGCACGAGCCGGGAGGAAGCGAGCGCCGCCGAAAAGCAGATCGCCGCGCTCGATACGCGCGAGGCCAAGAGCCATGCCGATCACAAGACCTTGCGCGCCGAATGGCGCGCGACGGCAGAAGCGACAGGCTTTGGAGACGCAGCGCAGGCGCGCGTCATCGCCGAGGCCGAAGAGCGGGCACCGGCAGCCGAACTGGCAGCGAGCTCCGAGATCCTCGCCCGCCAGGCCGTTGCCTGGGCTGCCGCCAAGCTGTCAGAGCGTCAGGCCGTGTTCCCGGCCAGCACGCTGGCGCGGGAGGCGAGTGATTATGCCTTCGGCAAGCTCAGCCACAGCGCCATCAGCGATGCCATTGCTGATGCGGGCAGGCGTGGCGCGCTGGTCCCGCGCGCCTTTCTCGACCGGCGCGGGGCGGAGTTTGCAGGGTTCACCACCCCAGAGGCCATCGCAACCGAGCAGGCCATGCTGCGCCTTGAAGCGGCCGGGCGCGGCGTGGCCGTGCCGCTGGCATCGCCGCTCGCCGCTGCGCGCACAGTTGAGTGCGCCGCGCGCCAATCCGCGCGCGCGGGCTTTGCCTGGACTGATGATCAGAAGCGCGCGACTGCTTCGCTGCTCACGTCACGTGACCGTGTGGCGGCCGTGCAGGGCTATGCCGGGACTGCCAAGACGACCACCGTTCTGGCGACCTATGCCCGCGAGGCGGCAAAGAGCGGGCTGGCGGTTACCGCGTTGGCCCCGACCGCGTCAGCAGCCACCGTGCTGGGTGAAGCGCTCAGCCTGCGCGGGGATACGATCGCGCGGCATCTCGTCTCGCCCGAGGCTAAGGGCCTCGGCAAGGATGCAGTCTGGATCGTAGATGAAGCTTCGATGCTTTCCGCGCGTGACATGGCGGCGCTCATTGGACGGGCAGACAAGGCCGGTGCCCGGCTTGTGCTGGTCGGCGACGTTCGGCAGCTCGGATCAGTGGGCGCGGGTGCGGCCTTCGCCCAGCTGCAGCAGGCGGGCATGGCCACCGCCAAGCTTGCCAACGTGGTGCGGCAGACCAATGCCGAGACCCGCGAGGCCGTCATGGCGTCAATCGAGGGCCATGCCGGCAAGGCGCTTGCCGCGCTGGAGCGCGGCGGCGGCGAAGTAATCGAAGGTGCGAGCCGCGATGCACGGCTTGCGACGATGGCGCAGCGCTATGTTGCCCTCAGCCCTGCGGAGCGTGCCCGCACCCTCGTGATCGAGCCCTCGCGCGATGGGCGCGACACTCTGACTACCCTGATCCGGCAGCAGCTGGCGCAGCGCGGCGAGCTCTCATTGGCGGCCGTTCGGTTCGAGGCGCTTGAGGCCAAGGGCCTGACCCGTGCCGAGGCACGGCAGGCCGCAAGCTATGGCATCGGCGATATTGTTCGCTTTGCCCGCGACTATGCCGACAAGGGTGTCACGCGCGGCGCGGCCTACCGGGTCGAGCGGATCGATCCGGACAAGGCGGCGATATCGCTCAAGTCCGCCGACGGATCAGCCATCGACTGGCGGCTGCGCCAGTGGGGCGCGGGCAAGGTCGAGATCTTTGAGCCTAAGCCGATGGAACTGCAGTCGGGCGACCGCGTGCAGTTCACTCGCAATGACCGCGAGGCCGGTCGCATCAATGGGCTGCGCGGGACCGTCACTGGCATCGACCCTGAGCGCCAGCAGGCGACCATCGTGCTGGCCAATGGCCGCGAGCAGCGGCTTGATCTTACCGACCCCCGCGACGCGCATCTGCGCCATGCCTATGTCCAGACCGTCCACGCCGCGCAGGGCCAGACCGCCGAACGCGTCCTGATCCACGCCGACAGCCGCTCTGCCAATCTGGTCGATCAGAAGATGCTCTACGTCGCGCTCTCGCGCGCGAAGTCGGAGGCCATTGTGGTCACCGACGACAAAGCGCGGCTGATCCGCGCGATCCACGAGCGCGCGGGCGAGAAGCAGACCGCCATGGAGGTGAGTGCGCCGGAAGCCGCCAAGACGAAATCTCTGGGGGCTGGTCTCGGCTGAGCGCATTCTGCGTGAACGCCGGGCCATGGCATCCTTCGCCCTGCCATTGGAATGAACTGCTCCTGTGTGACAGACCGTGCCGGGCGGGATCAACAGCCTGCCCGCTCCTTCGGGCTGCGCCCTCCCGTGTTGGCTGTTCCGCGTACCGCTGACCCGCCCGGCCATCCGGCCCGTCCCTTCATCCGCGTTCCCAACGACAGGACGAAGGATTACCACCATGGCCACCAACGCAACCGCCAGCATCTACGACACCATCACCAACCAGATCATCGCCGCGATGGAGCGCGGCACGGGCGACTACACCCTTCCATGGCATCGCAGCAGCGCCCCGCTGACCAGACCCGTCAATGCGGTCACCCGCAAGGCCTATCGCGGGGTCAACGTCCTTGCTCTCTGGGCCAGCGCCGAGGCGCAGGACTTCGGGCACGGTCTCTGGGCGACCTATCGCCAGTGGCAGTCGCTGGGCGCTCAGGTCCGCAAGGGCGAGAAGTCCTCGCCGATCGTGTTCTACAAGGTTCTGGACACGCGCGAGGGCAGCGAAGACGAGGCGCGCGAGAGCGCTGGCAGGATCTTCGCTCAGGGCTCGCATGTGTTCAACATTGCGCAGGTCGACGGCTACGCTTTGCCCGATGTGCCGGAAGCCGAGGTGTTCGATCCCATCCCTGATGTCGAGGCCTTCATCGCTGCCACCGGCGCTACCATCCGCATTCAGGGCGACAGCGCCCATTACACCCCGTCCACCGACATGATCACCATGCCCGACCGCGAGCGGTTCTTCACCACCGACACCGCCAGCGCTGGGCAGAACTGGTATGCCATCCTGCTCCATGAGCTGGTCCACTGGACCGGTGCCGACCACCGTCTCGCCCGCACCTACGGCAAGCGCTTCGGTGACGAGGCCTATGCCATGGAAGAGCTGGTCGCCGAGCTTGGCTCAGCCTTCCTGTGCGGTGACCTTGGCCTGTCGGTCACCCCACGTCCGGACCATGCCTGCTACCTCGCCAGCTGGCTCAAGGTGCTCAAGGGCGACAACCGGGCGATCTTCACCGCCGCCAGCGCGGCGGCGAGGGCGGCGGAGTGGTTGGAAGAAATATCTAAATAACAGATACTTGCTGGGGCGCGTTTGGGTGCGATGGGCGACTCGTCCGCTTGCGGCAGCGAGGCTGGCGATGCCGGTATACGTGCCATCAAGATTATGATTAAAGGCCGCCATGCCCTCTCCGCCTTCAAAATCGATCATTAAGGCTGTCCCTAAAGACCTGCGCGACAAGCTGGCGATATGCCATGAGCACCCTGAGCAGGTTCTATTCCTTGATATCGAGACAACTGGCTTGAGCCATTTCTACGACGAGATCACCCTCGTCGGCTGGGCAAAAGGCGGAAGGTCAGGAACATTCATCAAGGGACAAGACCCAAGTGAATTGTTTGATGTCACCCGCGACGCCATGGCCGTAGTGACATTCAATGGCATCCGCTTCGACCAAAAATTTTTGAAGCAGGAGTTTCCTGAAGCCCAACTTCCGGCAGCGCATATCGACTTGATGTACCTGTGCCGTCGTGTGGGCTTAACGGGAGGTCAGAAAGCTATCGAGAATGAGTTGGGCTTGAATTTCCGTGAAGATTTGGAGGGAGTCGACGGTTTCGCCGCAGTTTTGCTCTGGCACAAATATCTTCGCGGCGATGTTGATTCTTTGCGGCGCCTCATTTCATATAATCGCGCTGACATTGCTGCCATGGGCGGACTGTTTGATCATGCTCTAGCTCGTTTGGGCTATGAGCATGACTTGATCGGGCAGCCTGTGAAATTCGTTGAATGGTCGGCTCCGGCAGATCGCCATAAGCTACCCTTAGGTCTTAAGAAGCCGGACCCAGGACTGTCTCGCGCCCCAACCTTTCGCGAATTGTTTGGTGGTCTGAAAGCTGAGAAATCCAGAATCGTTGGCATCGACTTGACCGGATCAGAGGCGCGCCCAACGGGATGGTGTTTGCTGGACGGTTCGAGAGCGGAGACCGAAACGATTTCCACTGATGACGATCTCATTCGGCGCACAATCGATGCGTCACCTGATCTCGTGTCAATTGACTCGCCACTTTGTCTTCCGTTTGGTCGCCAAACAGTTTTTGATGATGATCCGACGCGCGACGAATTCGGCATCATGCGATTTTGCGAACGAGAGCTCAAGCGGCGGGGCGTGAACGTCTATCCAAGCCTTTTGCCGAGCATGCAAAAATTGACGGCACGAGGCATTCGTTTGGCCGGAATATTTAGGTCACATGGATTGCCTGTGATCGAGAGTTACCCTGGTGCCGCCCAGGATGTCATGCGAATTCCTCGGAAGGGCGCGGGCGAAGAGTGGCTGAAACTTGGATTGAAGAATTTCGGTGTTCGCGGGAAGTTTGCGACGGCAAAAGTTACGCATGATGAGCTGGATGCGATCACTTCCGCTCTGGTCGGCACTTTTCATCTGGCGGAGCTATCTGAAGAACTGGGCACGACAAATGAACCGCCACTCATCATTCCACGCCTTGAGGTGAACCGAACGCCGTTTGTCGTGGGCGTGAGCGGACCCATCGCTGCTGGTAAAACGACCCTAGCGGAAATTTTGCAGTCGAGGGGCTATGCCTATACCAGATTCAGCTTGGTAATTGATGACCTGCTTCGTGAGCGAGGGCTGCCATTGGATCGACACCATCGCCAGCTAGTTGGTGCCGAGATCAACAGGGACGGTCGCCAGCGCGAGCTTGCCGAACGAACCCTCTCGCGTGTGTCTGGTGCACGCACCATTGTCGTCGACGGCCTTCGTTTTCCCGACGACCATGCGTTTCTCAAGGAGAAGTTCGGCTTCCGCTTTGTCCATTTATATGTCTCCGCACCTATGGACATCCGGCGAGAGCGCTACGCTGACCGATTGGGCCTAAAGCCTTCGGAAGTGAGCCAAGCGTTCGACGAAGCGATCACGTCTGAAGTCGAGCGGATGGTGCCGACATTAGAGCGCCTTGCCGATCAAACCTTCTTCAACAACGGGTCAAAGGAGGATATGGCTACCTCGCTCATGAGTCTTGCGGCTGAGTGGGAGAGGGAGAGCTAATGCCCGTATCAATCGTTGTGGGGGGTCAGTTCGGCTCGGAGGGCAAGGGTAAGGTTTCTCTCGAGCTTGTGAGAATGGCAACCGAGCGCCGGATTGCGGTGGTACGCGTCGGGGGGCCAAACTCTGGCCACACAGCCTATAATCGCGCGGGTCAAAAATTTGCCCTCAGGCAATTGCCCGCTGGCGCGGTTGATCGCAATGTCGATGTCGTTTTCCCCGCAGGATCGTTCATTGATGTCGACGTCTTGCAAAGCGAGATAGAACTGCTCAATTATCCGCGTGACCGGATATTTATCAGCCCATACGCGAACGTCATTACGCCTGAGCAAAAGGCATGGGAGCGAGAGGCGGGGCTCGTCTCTGGCATTGGTTCGACGGGAAGCGGTGTCGGCGCAGCCGTGATGGCAACCGTCGCTCGTGAAGCTTCGAACTTCCCCTTGCACCGCCATGATGCTGCGCACTGCGAGCCGCTCGAGCGCTATATGTGTGATACCACATTGTTAATGCGACAATGGTTGGGCGCTGATGCACGGATTGTTATCGAGGGAACTCAAGGGTTTGGATTGTCACTTTATGATGGTGGGTTTTGGCCCAAAGCTACCTCACGAGCCACTACTGCAGCGGCTGCGTTAGCAGAAACGGGATTGAGTCCAGTTGATGTCGACAAGATCGTTCTTGTGGTCCGATCCTATCCTATTCGTGTTGCAGGTAATTCCGGCCCACTGCCGGGTGAGACTACATGGGATGCGATCTCCGAATCCATCGAAACAGGCGCCGATCTTCGCGAGTTCACTACCGTCACGAACAAACTGAGACGCGTTGGCAGCTTTGACTCGTCACTGGTTAAGGCTGCTATAGCATGCAATAATCCGACAGAGATTGTTCTTAATCACTTGGACTATGTGGGTTCACTTGGCGCTGGTTCGGTAAAATCTATGATCGTTCAAAAATTTGTAAAAGGTATCGAAGAATCCATCGGAAGGCAAATAGAATACCTGGGATTTTCGCCAATGACAATTGATCCTAGGGTTTCTCTAGTTGGCTGAATTGGCAGAACCCGAAGAGCAGCTGCTGGTTAGCCGCGAGCGTGGTAAGCGGCTGGCCGACGCTTGGGCTAAGAACCCTGAACCTCTGGACATCCCCGACACACTATTGACATCAAGTCATATCATTTCGGTCGTAGAAAAAACCGGGTTGATATCACCGTTCTTTTATTCGCGCGGTCGCCGAAAAGATAGGCTGAAAAAGGCGGCATACGAAGGGCGCATTGGATCCAAGGCCTTTATCTACAAAGATAAAAATTGCCCTGAAAAAATTTTTGACTCGGCTTTGGACGAGTATCTCGTGGTCCCCCGCAATAGCATCGTATTTGTGGAATGTGATCTGGATTTTAGAATTCCTGATTTTATTGCATTAAGGTTCAATTTGCAAATCCAGCATGTTCATCGAGGCCTTCTGCTTGGTACTGGTCCACTGATAGACCCCGGATTTTGGGGAAAATTGTGTATTCCGCTTCATAATTTGACAGATGAGGACTACGAGATCCCAAGGGATGAAGGTCTAATTTGGATAGAATTTACAAAAACAACCTTGCCATCGCAAGCGGTTGATGGGGCTCGTGGACCACAGGAATCAACATCGGAGCCGAAGAAAGAGCACTGGGACATTGAGAAGTTCCTTCATAAGGCCGCCGATCAATTCAAGGGGCACAAGGTTCCAATCAAAAGTTCACTTCCCACAATGTTTGATGCAGCGACGCAATCGGCAGAAAAGGCTGCAGGGGATGCTAAGTCGGCAAAAGATGACGCGAAGAGCGCGCTTGACCAAGCTGACAAGATCCGAAATTATAATTTCTTTGCTATGATTGCTGCTGCCGGCGCACTTGTAACCATTTCAGTTGCATTTGTGGTGTTTTTGGTAAACCTCTCGAATCGAAATGAAGAAATTGCTATTGATCTAAAAAATGAAACCGAGTCTGCGCGTAGCGCGATTCAAAAACATATCAGCGACGTTGATCGCTACGGGACGACACCCGATGAAGCGCGCGCATCAGTACCAGCTCTAAAGGCGGTCGTAGAGCGTCAGCAAGACGATATCAGAAGGCTCTCTGACCAAGTATCAGAATTGAAAGCCGAACTGGACAGCATCAAGCCCAAGCCTCGCGACCCTAATCGACCGGCAGGCTAGATGTCCAATGCTGCTCCATTGACTCGCAGCCACTCCTTCCGTTCCCTGTAACGCGGCAACACCTTATCCACCTCATTCCAGAAAGCGTCGGAATGATCTCGGTGGCGCAGGTGGCAAAGTTCGTGAACCACGATGTAATCTATCACGCTTTGTGGGGCCATTAGCGTCTTCCAGTGGAAGTTCATTGCGCCGCCTGCACCGCACGAAGCCCAGTGATATCCCAGCTCTTTCACATTAACTTCGCCAGGCTCGACGCCGACCAGTGGTGCCAGTTGCCGAACGCGTTCGCTGAAAATCTGCATGCCTTTGGCGATGTAGTAGTCGCGGAACGCCTTGCGTGCGGCAGCCTCGCCATCGCGTGCGACGAAGGCTTCCGACAGTTCCCAACGACCGTTCTTTAACTGCAGTGGCACGTCACTATCCGCCACAATCTTCAGCCGGTAGGACCGCCCGAGATAAGCGAAGCCTTGCCCCTGAACCAAGGGGCGGTGCCTTCGACTGGCGTTCAGGTCTTCCCATTCCGCAAGCGAGCGATGGACCCATAGCGCCCGGCCCGCCACGACTTCACGGATCTTCTCATCCTCAACGCCAACCGGCGCGCGCACAACGACATCGCCAGATCGTTCGATCACGATGTCAGCCGTCTTCCGCTCGCTACGGATTAGCGTGAATTCGATATCTTGGGCACACATCTTCATGACCGGAGCAACTCCGCATGGCGCTTTTCGGCCAGTTTAGTCAGTTCCACGGCTATCCGCTGGTGGTGATCCTGAACGGCGCTGATACCTGAGACCATCAATTCTGTGTCGATATTGGCCCGTAAACGCCGCACTTGATCCGGCTTTCGCCAGAAATCGACGATGGCAATTGCATCGCGAATAAGGCTGACAAGCCGGGACGACAAGGCGTCCAGCATTGCCGCATCTTCAAGCGATAGGGTCGCGCCGTCTCCGATCAGGGCGAACAGATTGTCCTTGAAGACAGCCATCTCGGCAGGTTGTTCGCTATCCCCCTTGCCTCGACCCGCCCGGATATCTGCGCGCAGCCCCTCATATGCTTCGGCCAACAGTTTCCAGTCATCGCCATGCTTGGCGATCAGCGTGTCGAGCTTTTCGCTCATCCGTTTGAAGAATGCAGGGTCTTCATCGAAATGGATGGTGCAGTGCTTGCGGATGGCGTGCTCCATCTCGCTAGCCTTGGCGCGGGTGCTGCCTTGGGCATGGCCCGTAACCTGCACAACGAAATCGGGATCGAGCAGTTCGACGGGCGGTATCTGCGGATCGACGCCGAGTTCGATCAAGTGCTTGTTGATCAGCGCCGCGACTTTTTCGCCCACCCCGGCGAAGTCAATGGAATCGTCCTTGAACCGTTCCTTGGCCATACGCATCAGATAGCCAAGCCGACGCGCTGGCCCCCGATAGCGGTGCGCGGCTGCACCCGGCAGGATAAGGTCCAAGCTCATCAGGAATTTTTTGAGATAGACTTCAAAATCCGCCCGCGCCTTGATCCCCTCCAGCGCATCTACCGCTTTGTGGACCACGCGCACGTCATCCTCAGGAGATGCCAACGTGCCTGTCAGGAACGCCTCGATGTCATGCACACCCAGCCCCTGAAAATGCTGAAGCAGGCGGCGGTAGCGTTCTTCAAGGATCGGAAGTTCGGACGTAAGGTTTTGGAACCCCGCCTTTAGGTCCTCTGGTTCCTGATCGGCATAGATTTTCAACGCGGCGGTCAAATGCCCGGCAAAGCCGATGTAATCGACGATGAAACCGCGCTGTTTGCCATGCGTCACGCGGTTCACGCGGGCGATGGCCTGAAGCAGGTTGTGTTCCTTTAGCCGCTTGTCGATATACATCACCTGCTCGATCGGGGCATCGAACCCGGTCAGCAGCATGTCGCAGACGACGAGGAAGGCAATGCCCGTGTTGGCCTGATCGTAATCGTCCAGATTGAACGGCTTGCAGAAATTCTCCACGGCGTTCCACTCTCGCGCCTCCCGCCGGGCGGCAGTGAATTCGGCGGATTCGTTGGTGGCGTCAGAAGAAACGATGACTGCCACTTTCAGGAACGCGATGCGCCGCTTTGCTTCGGGATCGGTTTCCCGTTCCAACCGCTCAGCCAATGCTTCCCGCAACGCGCGCTGATACCGCACCGCGGCCAACTTGCTGTGGCACACCACTTGGGCTTTGAACCCATTCGGCAAAATGTTGTCGATGTAGTGCCCCACCAGATCACGGGCGATGGCTCCGATGCGGCTTTCCGCCTCCAAAATATCCCCGGTCGCACCGTATTTCTTTTTGATGGCGAGCAGGTCTTCGGCGGATCGTTCGGCGAACAGATCCTCGAACGCCTGATCAAATTCCGCCTTGTCGCGCAACGCGGTGTTGGCGGTGCGGCCTTCATAGAGGATTTGCAGAGTCGCGCCGTCGGCCACCGCGTCCATGAGCTTGTATTTGTCGATGTATTCGCCGAACCGCTTCACCGTCTGCCGCCCGGCGTGGCGTTCGGTGATCAGCGGTGTGCCGGTAAAGGCGACGCGGGCGGCATTGGGAAAGGCTTCGAACAGGTTGTCGCCCATATCGCTGCCTTGGGTACGGTGCGCCTCGTCCACCATTATCAAGATGCGATCGGAGGTGTTGACCACGCCGAAACTTTCGGCGCTAGGCGGGGGGGCATAGCGGCCCAGCTTTTCGCGGAAACTGTCTGGCAGATCGTCCTTCGTCTCGACGAATTTGTGGACCATCACCATGTTTACATCAGACGCAGGCGAGGCCAGCACATCGCGCACCGCCGCGCGGCTTTCCACCAGGTTGATCTTCCCACCGATCAGCCGCGCGGTGCCCGCCAGTTGGTCTTCCAGATCGGCGCGGTCGACCACCATCAGGATTTTCATGTCGTTCAGATCGCGGCTGGCGCGCAGCATCCGCCCGACGAACACCATGGTCAGCGATTTGCCGGAGCCCTGTGTGTGCCAGATCACCCCGCTGCGTTCCATCGGAGTTTGCCCCGTGCGCAGCCGCTCCACGATGCGGCGGGCGGCGCGGTGCTGCTGATAACGGGCGAGCACTTTCACCCGTTTGCCGCTGTCGGTATCCTTGAACACGGTGCAGGTGCGAAGAATGTCGAGCAGGCAATGCGGGTTGAGCAGGCCCTGTACCAGTTCCTCCTGCTCCCGCACCACGCCAAGCGGCGGAGTGATCGCAACATACTGCTCTGGCCAAATATTGCGCCAGCGATAGAAATGTTCAGGGGCGCTGCTGATGCTACCGAACTCCGCCGCTTCACCGCAGGTACGGATTACCATCAGGTTGGGGTAGAACAGCTTCGGTTCGCCTTCCCGCAATCCAGCGCGCGCCGTTTCTGGGCGGGCGTCGCGGTAGCGTTGCAACTGCACGAACGCTTCATGCATCGGGTTGGCGGTGTTGGCATCGCCGATCTTGGCTTCGATCACCACCAGCGGAATGCCATTCACGAACAGCACAACATCGGGGATGATGAAGGCCTTTACGCAGCCGGGCGTATCGACGCGGAACTGGTTGATCGCGTGGAAAGTGTTGCGCTCCGGATTGGCGAAATCGATCAGGCGAACGGTCGGGTCTTTTTCGCCCGTCACTTCATTGCGGTCCACTTGCGCCTTCATCAACAGTGCATGCACAGCTTCATTGGCATCGAGCAGGCCCTTGCCCGGTTGGCGGAAGATATCGTCGATCAGACCGGCCAGTTGCCTTTCGGTCAGCCAATCTTGACCGTCAGATGTCTGGTTCAGCGCGCGGACGGAGTCGCGGAACACTTGCGGCAGGATCAGATCGCGAAAGCTTGTGCGCAGCGATGCTACCGGATCGTGCGGGATCATCTGGTTGCCCTGATCCACCACTGTCCAGCCCAGCGCGCCAAGCTGGGTCAGTAGCGGCTTTTCGACATGGGCATACTCGCTCATGCGGGTAGGCTTTCGAGCAGCGGGGCGACCGAGACTTTGCCGGTGAGCAGGTCTTGCATGAGGCCAGTTTTCTTGAGGCGGAGTTTACCCAATTCGATTTCAAGCTTTTCGACTGATGATGTTGCCTTTGCGATGATTTTGGCAATTTCCAGTCGCTCTTCCGAACCGGGATATTCAATCTTCAAGGGACGCAGGTCTTCTAGGTTAATGTTTTTCTGGGCTGTCTGAGGTGCACGTCGCTCTAGCCAGACTTTTTTGCTGCCGATTGCTAGTTGCAGAAAATAGCTGTCCGTCATTTGGAAGGGCACGACGCCCACGACGCTGTCTGGCGCACACATCGGGTAGGAAAGCATCGCTGCGTCTCCGATGTTTGCGGCAATTGTCACCGCTATCGCGCCCGCTGGAAACATCCGGCTAGTGGCCAAACCAAGCCGGTTCAATGTTTGAGAATGCGCCAAAATGCGCCTGCCTGATGCGTTCGAAACGTCCCCAGTTTGGATAAAGGGAAATTCGCCGCCATAGAAACGCGGATCATTTCTGGGTCTCGCGCCGAATCGTCCACGCTGAACATCAGCAACATTCTGAAGCTGGATGACCTCCCACCCCACGGGCAGCCAGCCGAGTTCGGTTTGGTGGTAGAGGTGCGGGGCTTGGTGGCGGGGTGGGCGGAGCTGCCCGTGCTCATCCACCCCGCGCGTGAACAGGTCTTGCATCAACCCGGCCCGGACCCGCTCCTGCTTGGCAATCAACCCCTCCGTCGCCTCGATCTGAGTGTCGAGCGCGCGCAGGATGCGGGCGATGATCGCCTGATCCTCGATCGGCGGAACCTTGATGGGCGTTGCCGCAATCGTCCCGGTTGCGAGCGCGTATCGCGTCGAACCAGCCGCCCGCTTGGAATAGAAGCGGCGTACCGAATCCGTCTCAATTTGCTTGAGCAGGAACAGCGGATCGACCTTTTTCCTGTCAGGGCGCAACATCGCCAGATGGTAGCCACATACTAGGCCGCCAGATGTAGTCTCGATCAGCGCTGGAATGCCGATATCGTCGGGCGATTCCGAATCCTTAGTGATGACCACATCACCAGCCTGCAACGCGAAATTACCAATTTCGCGCACAGTCGCAGTGGCCTCCATGTACTCGACGCCATCATCGAGATAGGTTCCAGCGTACACGTCCATGTAGTTGCACAGCCGCACCGCTTGCTCGTTGGGCAACGACTTCTTGTCCACGTTACTGATGCGAATTGCGGCCAGTTCGGCAAGAGGCCTCTCAACCCACTCAGACATACCCCAGCGCCTTCAAAAAACCATCCAACTCTGCCGCCGCTGCGCTCTGTCGTTGCTCGATATCGCGCACCGTCACCGCATATTTGTCATGCAGGTTCTCAATGGCGCTGGTCACCGCGCGCCGGTCTGCATCCAGATAGGCGCGGTAAGTGGCGAACAACTGTTCGCGGAATCGCAGCAAGATCTGCGTCTGCGCCGCAGTCGGCGTGATCTTGGCCCGCGCGGCGGTCACCAGTTCCTCACGCCGTTTTTCTGCTACGCGCAATTCTGCCTTCAGCGCCTTGGCCTCATCCTCCAACGCCTTATGCGCCGCCAATTGCTTGCCAATGTCCCACAGGCGGGATTCGATATCCTTGCCTTCATCGACGAGCTTTTCGATGGGCAGCCGCAGAAAGGGATCAACCTCCGCATCACGGGCAATGCTCAGGGTTCGGCTTGCGCCGTTCAGATCAGGTTTGGTCTGCGTGCCGCCAATGCCGAAGTCGCCCTTGGTCCAGCAACTTGGCCAAGCATCGCGGGCGATGATATCTGCCTTGATTGTGGTCAGTACCGCTTTGGCTTCCTTGACCAGATGCTTCATCTGGCCGTTCAATGCGGTCTGCTCGGCCTTTAGCGACGACAGCAAGGCCGATGGCAGGACACCACTTTCGTCCTCGTCCTCATACCCTTCTTCATCAGCGGCAGCGAAGGCAGCCTGCAACTCATCGATCCGCGCGCGCTTGCTCGCCAGTTCCTCGATCAGCTCGGGAAATTCGCTTTGCAGGATTTCGTCATCGGGGATCAGCTCCGCCCCCCAACCGCTGGCCGCGATGGATTTCAGATCGATCTTCAAGCTATCGACATAGCGAGCCAGCCCGCCACGAATCTGGAATGGATTGAGCAGCGCCTGATCAGAAAAGGCCTGCGAGATATCCGCCATCAGACCGCGCCGCAGGGCATAGACATTGTCTGCCTGCCCGTTGCCCCGCGCGATCATTTCCATCTGCGGCCGGATGGTGTTCCACCAATCCGACAGCTGGTTCATGAAAGCCTGATGCGTCGCGATCACGCCGGGATGCGCCTTCACCAGTTCGCCAACATCGCGCCGGTTGCCGATGGCGGGGGCGAAATCGCAATAGGCGGTATCGCCATGACGTGGGGCGAAGCAGGCTTCGCGCAAATCCGGATAGTTCATCCAGTGACGTTCGAGGGCATCCACTTCGGCTACGGGCACCCCGCCATGGATATGCGCACGCACATCCTGCGGCTCTGGCGGCGGGGCGTTATCGACATAGCGGCGGATGTTGCAGTTATACCCCTCAGCCTGGATTTCCTTGATCGGGACAACGCGGGCATAGCCCGGGACATCCTCACGCCGCCGATAGACATCGACGATCTTGGCCATATCCTCGGGCCGCAGGAAGTTTTGTGCCTTGCCCTCGCGGTATTCGCGGTCGGCATTGATGAACAGCACGTCCTCGCGGGTTTCGGCGTGTTCCTTGTTCATCACCAGAATGCAGGCGGGAATTGGAGTGCCGTAAAACAGACTTGCGGGCAGCCCTATCACGGCATCAAGCCAGCGCTGTGTGATGAAAAACTCGCGTGCGTCCTTTTCCTCGCCTCCGCGAAACAGCACGCCGTGGGGCATGACTGTCGCCATGCGGCCATTGGATTTCAGAACGGCCAGCATGTGTTGGACGAACATCAGGTCAGCCTTCTTGCCTTTTTCCGGCATCCATTTGGCAAAGCGGCCTTTGAACTCCATCTCCTTGGCGCTGTAGTTCTGGCTGAACGGCGGGTTGGCCAGCACACGGTCAAACCGGGTCAGCTCCCCGTTGTCATCGCGGTGCTGCGGCTTGGTCAGCGTATCTTCCTGCTCGATCTTCGCCGATTGGATATCGTGCAGGATCATGTTCATCTTACAGATAGACCAGGTGGTCCCCTGCGATTCCTGACCCGCCAGAGTCAGGTTGTTGGGGTCGCCGCCATTGTCGCGGATGTAATCGCGCGACTGGATCAGCATGCCGCCAGAACCGACGGTGGGATCGTAGACGCTCATGCCGGGTTGCGGATCGACGATCTCGACCATGGTGCGGACAACATCAGCTGGGGTGTAAAACTCGCCTGCCTTCTTGCCCGCAGAGTCCGCGAAATACTTGATCAGATATTCGTAGGCCGCGCCCAGCAGATCGGGAAATTCGAAGTTTTCATCCCGCAGCGGGATTTTCTCGAACACCTGGATGAAGTCCACCAGCGTGTCATCGCTGAGGGTGCGCTGGCCGATTTTCTTGTTGAAGTTGATGTGTTCCAGCACGTCTTCGAGCTGGTCCTTGTTGTGGCGCTCCAGCTCTCCCAACGCCGCGTTCAGGCCGTTGCCAACATCCTCCTTGAGGTGACGAACCGTCTCCCAACGCGATGCTTCGGGCACGTAGAAGGTGTACTGGTCTGGGTTTTCCAGCATCGCATTCAGCCGTTCACCGTCGAGCCCCCGCGCGCGCAAATCCGTTCGCAGCTTTTCACGCTGCTGATCGAACAAGTCGCTGCACCGCTTCAGGAACAGGACGCCGAAGATGTATTCCTTGTACTCCGAGGCATCCATATTGCCGCGAAGCTCATCGCAGGCTTTGAAAAGCAGATTTGTAAGCTGGGAAAGGGTCAGTTTGGCCATGTTGGCAGATGGCACAAAACGTCTTGATTTGTCGACACACCTGAAGCCGTAGGATTGGAATGAGTTATGCCTACCCTGCCGGGCAACCTGCTCTATCCGCTGGCGCGGACCGGGCCTGTAGTCCCGGCCCATTCGGGTGACGATCAGGAGCGGGGGCAAGCGGAGCGGGAGTTTCTGGGGGACGCGCTCTGTCCCGCATGGCCTGTGGCCATGCTCCTTAGGGCGCGGTTTTCTTGAGCTAACCCGCAGGCGCTCTTGCCTCGCTCATTGCCTGACGCCCGCTGGCCCACTTGGCCCGCGCGCAGGGCGTCCGGCGGCTTCGCCCCTTGCAAGGGCGCCGTTCCTGTGCGGATCGCTGCGGCGATCCTTGAGGGGAACGCCAAGGGCTTTGCCCTCTCGTTCCCAAACCCCAATCGTCACCCCCGTGTGGCGGGCTTCGCCCGCTGGCCCGCGCCAGGGCATCCATTGGGGTTTTCCCTCCCCCTCCCATCCTCGCCGGAAGGCAGAGCCGCATGCCGCGTGACGGATGCGACTTTGCCGGATGGAGTGCGGACCATGGGTGACCTGATCTTGAATTATCGCGCTTGCGGGGCCGAGTGCCGGGAGGACTGGCTGCGCATGCTGGCGCATGACAATGGCTTGCCGCTGGTGGCGGTGCAACGGCTTGCCGACGAGCTGGGCGAGCGCGAGGATTTCGGCGAGCTGGTGCACCTGTGCGAGTGCGGCGGGAGCATTGCGTCATGAGCGGCGCGGTGCTGTCGCGGGCCGAGCGGATTGCGCGGCTCAATGATCTGGCGCGCCGCGCCATGGGGATTGCCTGCGTGGTGGTGGCGACCGAGGGCGTTCGGGCTTTGCCCGAGGCCGATCAGTCACGGCTGCGGGAGCTGGTCGAAACCTTCGATGCCTTCACGCCCGACAACGATCCCTATGGCGAGCGCGACTTTCGCGCGATCTATCAGGCTGTGGACGGTGTCTGGTCGGTCTCGCGGCCTGTCGATGTCGCGGTGACGGTGTTCTGGAAAATCGATGCTTATGAACGCGCGTTGCGGTTCGGCAGCGAGGATCCTGCCGATCCCGCAGTAACGCGGCGGGTGCTGACGATCATGTTGGCGAGCGAGTATTGATATGGCTGCCCGCTCCCACGCGGTGGAACCGTCGCGCCTTGCTCACGGTGTGTGGTGCCACGCCAGCGAGAAGCAAATCGGCGAAGGCGATATTTGTGCCAGCTACAGCGCTGACCGCATCGGCATGGGCCAGCCTATCCGCAAGCCATTCCGATACGCTGGAGAGCTTTGGGTCTGTGTTGGCACCGGCCCTTCGGGCGCCGAGGCCTACCGGCTTTTGCACCCCTCGCTCTTTTGCGGCACGGCGCGCACCTATCATGATCGGTGCCGCGATGACGATCGCGCGCGCGGTGATCACGCGGGGTTTTATGACGGCATCATCGTGCGTCACGCCGGACGGGAACTTGTGATGGCCGGTCCGCCCGCCACTTTCTTCGCGGGCGAGGAGGCGCAGCTGTCCCTGTTCTGATGTGGTCGAGGGATGGGGGTGCTGGCCAAGCGCGCCGCCTGACACGTCAGGCGGCGCGGTGATCCACAAAGCAGTGTTCATTGTGCCAGTCGAGCAAGGCCGGCTCCGGATCGAACCGTGCCGCAGGGCGCAGCCTCGCCTTCTCGAATTGCTGGAAATAGTCGCGGGTCTCGCGGCTGCGGCTGTCGCTAAGCTGGCGCGAAACATGAATCCGGCGGGCGCCGTCCACAGTGATCAGCCCGCGATCGAAGGCGCGGTCGAGCGTGGCCGACAGCAGCAGGCCGTTGGCGGGGTTGTGGCGGTTCTGGCTGTCCTTGCCCCACGGCTTGATGTGGCTGGCGGTCAGCAGGCGGGGATCGGCAATGCCGGTGATGCAGCAGGCCTCTTCATAATTGGCCAGCACCGCGCGGCGGAAGAAGTCCTGGCCGACCCGCTGGTTCACCACCGCCTGCGTAGTGGACTCGCCTTGCCACGGCTCGAATTTGAACTCGCTGCGGTTTTCGTGGAGGCGCAGGCTGGTTGGCGGCGACGATTGCGCGGCGGCGATTTGGCGGTCAATTTTGTTGGCCCACATCTCTTCGGCGCGCGCCACCAGACCCGACCAGTCCTGCCCGAACTCGGCATAGGTGGCGCGGTCGAGCTTCGATGCACCTTCCAGGCCCTTGCGCCCGCTCTCGGTGATCTTGGGATCGAGGCTGGCAAAGTTGCAAAGCTTCATCGCCACCGAGCTGCTGGACCGGTCAATGGCAGCTGCCAGCGTCTGGATTTCGGGATTGCCCGAATGCAGCTTTCCGAACGGCAGCTGGAAATAGAGGTAGAGCGCGAGCACCGTCTCCTCCTCGCTCCAGCGTTTCCGCGCGGTGCCTTCCATTGCCATGACAAGGGTTTGGGGCAGAGCGCGGCGCGGTGCAAGCGGGGGATGAAGGGGGCCGGTCTATGTGTCCTTCGGTCTGGCGGCTTCGTTCTGAGCACCTGCACTGGCCGCACGCGGTCGAGGGTCAATGTCCGGCCCGCGCCGGTTCCGTCCCGTCACCCGTGTTGGACATGACCCCGCGCCCTTTGCCGCGCGGCCTTTCTGTTCGGTGCAACGAGCCACCAACACGAAAGGAACATTCCATGGCCCGCACGTCCCAAGCACCCGCACCCGCCACCGCGCCCGAGCCCAAGGCCCCTGATTTCATCGCCTGGCATGTCAGCAATCGCGGCGACAAGGCTTTCTGGACCAAGGTCGGGGCCGCATGGTTCCACCGCGACCGCAAGGGTATGTCGCTTCAGTTGGAGGTCGTGCCGATCAATGGTCGGATCGTGTTGCGGACGCCGATGGACGACGAGACGAGGGAAGGGCAGCCGGGCGCTTAGCGCCCGGCGATGCCGGTGGTCAGATGTCGAATGCAGTGTCGGTAGCGGTTCCTTGATTGGAAAGTGGCTGTGATGTGGAAGGAATAGCGAAATGTTGGGCGAAGCCGGCCTTCCAGAACCCAGCATTGAGCGTCAGATTGCGCCGAGATCCGATATTTGCGGTCAGTATTTTTACAGCTTCTCGCGCTTCTGCATCTGGCGAACCTGCCAAGTACTCGGGATCGAGATCAGCGCTCTCGATCCAAGCGAAGGCAATGCGGTCCGCCCATGGCCTGCGATTCACTACTTCGGTGCAGCCCACGGATGATGGCCAACGAATCTGTGTTCATCCTTCGTTTGAATTGAACCAAATCGAAGCTGTTTTGCTTGCAATCTCTGACCTTTGTGTCAAAATAAACGCTTAAATTTTATGGAGAACTGCATGGCTCGCCGTGTCTTTTTTAGCTTCCATTTTGACAACGATTTCTGGCGGACACAGCAGGTCAGGAATATGGGCGCGCTAGAGGGGCAATCGTTGTGCACCCCGAACGCTTGGGAGGAGGTCAAGCGAAAGGGTAAGGCGTCCATCGAGCAATGGATTGCCGACAACATGCACGGCAAGAGCTGTGTAGTCGTACTGGTTGGTTCCCAGACGGCGAGCCGCCCGTGGGTTCAACACGAGATCGTCAAGGCCTGGAATGACAAGAGGGGTGTCGTCGGCATCCGCATACACAAGTTGCTTGATCGCAACAGCCAACCATCGGTTGCGGGGGCCAATCCCTTCGAGGGAATCACCTTCAACTCTGGCAAGAAGCTATCTGAGGTCGTGCAACTGATTACTCCGACCGGAAATGACAGCAAGGCTGTTTACGCCTCTATCTCGAATGGCATTGAGAAGTGGATTGAGGATGCAATAGCGATCCGTGGCCGCAACTAGATTGATCGGGGAAGGCGACATGGTAGCGGCGACGACGAGGCGATTCCTAAAGGACTTTCCCGAGGCCCTCATAGGCGGTGGGGGCGCCGTGTTCGTCGGTGCTGGTGTGTCGATGAGCGCAGGATATCCATCGTGGGCCTCGCTCCTGACCGAAGTCGGCGAGGAACTTGGGGTCAAGTCTGGGGAACTGCACGATCTTGCTGCGCTCGCCCAATGGAGCATCCAGGAAAACGGGTCAGCTACACGGGTTCGAAACGTCATCAAGGAGCAGATCGGCGTCGAGCACGCTGTTCCTGCCACTTTAGAGATCATCGCTCGTCTGCCGGTAAAGTTCATCTGGACGACAAACTACGATAGATTGGTCGAACGCGCCTTCGGCGTAGTGAATCGGCCGCTCGACACGGTCTCCGGTGCCGCCGACCTTGCACTTCGGGCCACACCGGGTGCCACCCGCCTGTTTAAGATGCATGGGTCCGTCGAGCGATTAGACGACGTCGTCATCTCTACCGACGATTATGAACTCTATCGGTCAAAGCGCGGCGCATTTCTTCCCTTGCTTCAGGCACATCTTTCAAGCATGTCGATGCTGTTCCTCGGCATCAGCTTCACCGATCCCAACATCCGGCACGTGCTGTCCCTCATACGCGAGAGCTTCACTTCCGCGCCGCCCGAGCATTTCGCCATCGTCCGCCCTCCGCAACGGGACGACTACAAGACCGACGCCGAATTTGAGGCGCGCAGCACTCAGCACAAACTCTGGAGCCGAGATCTAAAGCGCTACGGTCTCGTCGTGGTCGAGATCGAAGACTATGCCGAGGTGCCCGACCTGCTGCGACAAGTCGAAAGGCGCGTGGCCGCGCGCCGGGTGTGGGTGAGCGGCAGCTGGCCTCCTGAGGCCGGCGACGAGATTGCTAAGGTCTACAACGTTGCTCAGGCAATTGGCCAGCTCGTGGGCGATCGCAACCGCGACCTCGTCAGCGGAGCGGGTCTGGTCGTCGGCTCCGCGTCAATCGCTGGATTTCTCGAAGCGCTTCGGTCGAGCGGTGGCTGGGATCTCGACCGGCGCCTCATCGCCCGCCCCTTCCCACAGCCAATCCCGGGCGAGGCGCCAGACAAAGCCCAATGGGCGGCACTCCGTGCGGAATTGGCTAGGATCGCGGGCGTCGTCATCTTCGTCGGCGGTGTGAAGATCGATCCGTCCTCCGGGCTGCGGCTGATCGCAGGCGGCGTCCTCGACGAGTTCGAAGCCGCCAAGGCCGCCAACTGCTTCGTGATCCCAATCGGCTCGACTGGCGGCGCAGCGGCTCAGATTACCGACAGCCTCATCGGGTCTGACGTCGAGACGTCCGGCCAAGGCGCAATGCGGCCCACCGATGACGAGCTGAGGGAGCTCGCGCGAGCCGACATCACTGTCGAGGAGATTGTGAAGCTGGTTGCCGAGATCCTGACGCGTATCGACAAACGAGCCTGAATTCACATGGTAGAATACATTACCCGCGAAGAGCTACGCGGCTACGCGACCCGAATGGGTTTAGTCGAGACGGCAAGGGTCCGAAAAGCCGCCGCTTCAAGATCGCTAGCAGGTTCAACATTCCTATCTCATTCAAGCAAGGACGATGATTTGGTCGCGGGTGCAATTCGCATTCTCGAGGACCATGGCGCGAAAGTCTATGTCGACGAAATCGACCCGGAGATGCCTCCATATACAAGCGACAAGACCGCCGAGCTTCTGAAGACCCGAATTCGCGAAACGAGCCGCTTCGTCCTTCTTGCCAGCAAGAACAGCAAGGAAAGCAAATGGGTGCCGTGGGAGCTGGGCATCGCCGATGGTGAGAAAGGCATGTCGAAGATCGCGCTCTTCCCGGCGTCAGATTCCAGATACGAAAAGGCATGGGCATCTTGGGAGTATCTTGGCCTCTATCGCCGCATCGTTTGGGGAGGCCACCAGAGCTACAATGGCAACATCTGGATGGTGCTTGAAGAGAAGAAGAACACTGCCACTGAATTGAGCAAGTGGCTGAAGGGATACTAGTGCAGCCTCGCCGACACGTTGCCGCAGGGATGAACGAGTAGCTGCCTTCGGGACCGTCGGCGGTTATCTTGAGTGACCCAGTTTGGGGCACAAAGCCGACACGCTGGATTGCGCGATCCGATTGGCCAGTTTTCGCAGAAGCCGACGCTCATTTAGACAACGCTGAATGTCTTGAGCTGGGGCGGAGTTGGCCGATAAGCAACGCGCCAGCTTCAGATTCAGGGCCGGGCGGCGCGTGGGAGCGGTCCTTCGTCGCCTCACCAAAGGTCCCGTAGTTCAGCTTCGGATGCTCGCCTAACTGGCGACCTTGGCAGCCCTCAGCTCATCAAGATAGTCGCTCCACCACTGCGCCATCTTTACGCGCTCATCCCAGTATTGGCCCCGGTTGTAGGTTCCCCGAATGGCGTTGCTGTCGCCGTGTGCCAGCGCGCGCTCGATGGCATCAGGGTGCCACAGCCCGCTTTCGTTGAGCAGGGTCGATGCCGTCGATCGAAACCCGTGCGCTGTCATGTCATCTTTGCTGTAGCCCATGCGGCGAAACGACGAATTGATCGTGTTTTCGCTCATCGGGCGCAGCCGGGTGTGGAAGGCAGGGAAGATGTAGCCTTGCCCTCTGGTGATCGCTTTCAGCTCTGTGAGCAGTTCAAGCACTTGGCGTGACAGGGGCACGGCGTGGGTGCGCCGCGCTTTCATCTTGCCTGCGGGGATCGTCCAGATCGCCTTCTCGAAGTCGATCTCCTGCCACTCACCATGCCGCATCTCGCCCGGTCGAACGAAAATGTGCGGGGCGACTTTCAACGCCAGCTTGGTGATCGGGTAGCATTCGAACGCGTCGATGGCGCGCAGCAGCTCGCCGAGCTTCTCCGGTTCGAGGATCGCCGCATAGTGGCGCGCCTGCGGCGTCAGCAACGCACCCTTGAGGATGGCTGTGGGGTCCGTCGTGCAGCGGCCAGTCGCCGCACCATAGCGGAACACCCGGCTCGCGAAGGAGCGGCACTTCTTCGCGGTCTCCCGATTGCCTCGTGCCTCCAGCTTCTTGAGCGGGGCGAGCATCATTTGCGGGTCGACATCCGAAATCGGCATGTGCCCGATCGCTGGCTTCAGCAAATCAAGGAACCAGCGAGCTTTGAGCAGGGTGGCCTCGGCGCGGCCTTCGCCGACCATCTTGTTCTCGATGTACTCGCGCGCGACCGACTCGAAGGTGTTAGCGGCGCTGATTTTGGCCGTCGCCTTGTTCTTCTTTCGCGTCAAAGCAGGGTCTTCGCCCTTGGCAATACGCAGCCTGAGTTCGTCGCGCTCGAGGCGGGCGGCCTGAAGACTAACTTCGGGCCAGGCACCAAGAGCGATCCTCTTTTCTTTCCCGCCTACGTAATACTTCAACCGCCAGAGCTTCGAGCCGTTGGGGAAGATTTCGAGGTAGAGGCCGCGCTCATCGCCGCGCTTGTAGGCGGTAGCACCGGGCGAAAAAGCTCGGATTTGCAAGGCTGTCAGTGACATTTGGGGGCATGACCTTTCGCCAGAAAGGGGCATGTGGGGGCATATGCCCCGCTCCATGCCCCTGATTGTGGGGGCACGGCCTGAAACAGCGTGAAACACGCGGCATCAAAATCCAACCAAAAATGGCAGAATTCCGCGGTTTTTTCAAGGTTTTTGATGCCACTCCCGCAGGAGTTTTGGTGCCCAGAAGAGGACTCGAACCTCCACGCCCTTGCGAGCGCCAGCACCTGAAGCTGGTGCGTCTACCAATTCCGCCATCTGGGCACGGGGTAGGAGCGCGCCTCTAGCCGGAGTGCTTGAAGGCGTCAACCGCCTCTTGCCACATTCGCCAAAGATTTTTGCGTCCTCGCCGCCATCGCCCCGCAAAAGCGCAACTGGGGCGTTGCGCGGCGCGTTTGGCTGATGCAAAGGCGGACGTGGAGACGCATCGGCCGTCGGCCCCGCGCGCCCCTTCGGGGCTGTGCGGCGCCGGGCCGAAGAGAATCACGGGACGGACACATGCGCGACAAACTGATCACGATTTTCGGCGGCGGCGGTTTTCTGGGGCGGCACATCACCCAGCATCTGGCGGCCACCGGCGCGCGCGTGCGCATCGCCCAGCGCAACATCCGGATCGCGCAGGATGTGCGGCCGCTAGTCAATCTGGGTCAGATGCAGCTCGTCGCGGCCGACATCCGCAAGCCCGACACCGTCGCGCGCGCCGTCCATGGTGCCGACGCGGTCATCAACCTGGTCGGGATCCTCAAGGGCGATTTCGACGCGTTCCACCATGAAGGCGCGGCCAATGTCGCGCGCGCGGCGTCCGCCGCCGGTGCCCGGGCGCTGGTGCATGTCTCTGCCATCGGTGCCGATGCGGCATCGAAAAGCGCCTATGGCCGCAGCAAGGCCGAGGGCGAGGCTGCGGTCCGCGCCGCCTTCCCGAGCGCCACGATCCTGCGCCCCTCGATCGTGTTCGGGCGCGAGGACCAGTTCGTCAACCGCTTTGCCGGGCTGATCGCATCGCTGCCCATCGTGCCGATCATCGGCGGCAAGGCCCGCTTCCAGCCGGTCTATGTCGATGACGTCGCCGAGGCGGTGAAGCTCAGCCTGATCGACCCCGCGCGCTTCGGCGGCCGGACCTTCGAGCTCGGCGGTCCCGAGACGATCAGCATGGCCGAGCTGAACAAGCGCATCGCCAGGGAAATCGGCGAGGACCCGAGCTTTGTCGACATGCCCGATTCGCTGTCCGGGCTGATGGCGGGCCTGACCGGCTGGCTGCCCGGCGCGCCGATCACGCGCGACCAATGGGCGATGCTGCAGAGCGACAATGTCGTGGCCCAGGGCGCAGAAGGCCTCGAGGCGTTCGGCATCACCCCGACGCCGATGGCGGCAGTCATCGGCGATTATCTGGTGCGCTTCCGCAAGCACGGCCGGTTCGGCGCGCGCGCCAAGCGCGTCGGCTGATCGGCGCCGGCGGCGCGGTTCAGACCGGCTGACCCTGCTGCCAGCTCAGCAGCGACGCGGTCAGCTGCTTTTCCGCGATCGCGCGGCCCGTGTCGCGGTCGAGCCCCAGCGCGCCCGCCAGCTGCGCCCCCATCAGCGCGTCGCCCAACGCCATGGTGCACAGCGACAGCGTGTCCTCGTGCAGCGTCCGCCCCTCAGGCGCGTGCTCGGCGAGCTCGTCGACCAGCTGGTGGATCGCCTCGACGATCGGATCGAGCGCATCCTCGTTGCCCGACAGCAGCATCCAGCAGGCGAGCGCCCCTGCCCCTTCGCGGTCGAACGCGTCGAACGCCATGTCGACGATATCGCGGGGGCTGCCATCGCCATTGCGCAGGCGGATGACCGCCGCGCCGATCATCTGGCAGATCGATTGCGCGAGATATTCGGCCAGCGCCTTTTGCAGGCCCGAGGCCGATCCGAAATGGTGGAGCAAATTGGCATGCGTCCGCCCGATCCGCCCGCTCACCGCTTTCAGCGTCACCGCCTGCGGTCCGGTCTCGATCAGCAACTCGCGTGCGGCGGCGAGCGCGGCGGTGCGGCTCTGCTCGGGGCTCAGCCGTCTTTTCGCTATTGACATCTATGTAAGTAACCTTATTGTCATCAATGTAAGCAACACCCAAGCATTATGGACCCCGCCATGAACGCTCCGCAATCCTTTTCGAACGCCGATTCCATTGATCGCAAGCACACGCCTGCCGATCTGGAGCTGATCATCCGCGACCGCCGCTTCGGACGCGACAGCAAGATGCGCCGCTGGTGGATGGGTGGCGATCCGATCGGCACCGCTTTCTACAATGCGCTTTCGGTCACCTTCCCCAAGGGCGAGGCGTTCTTCATCGAGAGCGTCAAGGAATTCCGCGAGGGCACGTCCGAGCGGCTGGCGAACGAGATTCGCGCCTTCGTGAAGCAGGAAATCAATCATACGCGCGAGCATGTTGCGTTCAATCGCCGCGTCGTCGACGCCGGTTACGACGTGAAGCGGCTCGAGGAAGATGTCGACAAGGCGTTGGCGCTGACCAAGGGCCGCCCGAAGATCGCCAATCTCGCCTCGACCATGGCGCTCGAGCATTTCACCGCGATCCTGGCGCAGCAGCTGCTCGCCAATCCGAAGCATCTCGAGACCGCCGATGCCGATTCGCGCGATCTGTGGCGCTGGCATGCGATGGAAGAGATCGAGCACAAGGGCGTCGCGTTCGACACCTGGATGCACGCGACCAAGGACTGGAGCCGCTGGCGGCGCTGGAAGGTCAAGTCGCTGGTGATGCTGATCGTCACCAAGAACTTCCTGCACCATCGCGCGGTCGGCATGCTCGAGCTGCTGCGGCAGGATGGCCTGACCGGTCCCAAGGTCTGGGCGCAGCTGTTCTGGTACGCGTTCGGCAACCCCGGCATGGCGCGCAAGATCATCCTGCCCTGGATGACCTATTTCCTGCCCGGCTTCCACCCGTGGAAGCATGACGACCGCCACCTGATCCAGCTCGCCGAGAGCGACTATCAGGACGCGGTGATGGCCAGGGCAGAACCCGCGCTGGTTCCGGCGGAGTAAGGCTTTAGCCCCTCCGTTTGTCCCGAGCGTGTCGAGGGACCTTACTCAACCGATCGAGATTACGTCCCTCGACTTCGCTCGGGACAAACGGGACTTGGGTCCATCAGGCCACGGTGGCAGCCCCCCCTAGACCACCGGCTTCCTCGCCCTGAGCGCCTGGGCCAGCGTCCCCTCGTCGAGATAATCCAGCTCGCCGCCCATCGGCAGGCCCTGGGCGAGCTGGGTGAGGCGCACGGGATAGCCTTCGAGCCGCTCGGCGAGATAATGCGCCGTCGTCTGCCCCTCGAGCGTCGCGTTCATCGCCAGCACCACCTCGTCGATGCCTCCCTCGGCGACGCGCGCGATCAGCGAGGCGACGCCCAGATCTTCCGGCCCGATGCCGTCGAGCGCGGACAATCGTCCGCCCAGCACATGATAACGCCCGACGAACAGCCGCGAGCGATCGAGCGCCCAGAGGTCCGACACCTCCTCGACCACGCACAGGCTGCGCGGATCGCGGCGCGGATCGGTGCAGATGCCGCACGGGTTCTGCGTATCGACATTGCCGCAGATGTCGCAGGTGGAGAGGTTCGCGCGCACCCGCTCCATCGCCTCGACCAGCGGGGTGAAGGCGCTCTCGCGCTTCTTGAGCAGGTACAGGACCGCGCGGCGCGCCGAGCGCGGCCCCAGCCCCGGCAGACGGGCGAGCGCGGCGGCCAGGTCCTCAATCTCTTGCGATGCCATGGCCTGAGCTTTACGGAGCCGCATCGCCCCAAGCAAAAGAAAAGTCCGTCATGCGCCTCGCCTTCATGGGAACCCCCGATTTTGCCGTGCCGACGCTGCGCACGCTGGTGGAGGCCGGGCACGACATCGCGGCGGTCTACAGCCAGCCGCCGCGCCCGGCGCATCGCGGCAAGAAGCTGACCCCCTCGCCCGTGCACCAGCTGGCCGAGGAACTGGGGCTGGAGGTGCGCACGCCGATCTCGCTGAAGAGGGACGAGGAGAAAGCCGCGTTTGCCGCGCTCGACCTCGATGCGTGCGTCGTTGCCGCCTATGGCCTGATCCTGCCGCGCGCCGTGCTCGATGCGCCGCGCCATGGCTGCCTCAACGCCCACGGATCGCTTCTGCCGCGCTGGCGCGGCGCCGCGCCAGTGCAGCGCGCGATCCTCGCCGGGGATGAGACCACGGGCGTGACGATCATGCAGATGGAGGCGGGGCTCGATACCGGGCCGATGCTGCTCAAGGGCGAGACGCCGGTGGCCCGCAAGACGGCGGGCGAGCTCACCCAGGAGATTGCCGAGCTGGGCGCGCGGCTGATGGTGCAGGTGCTGGGCGATCTTGCCGCCTATCCGCCGGTGGTCCAGCCGGACGAAGGCGTGACCTATGCCGCTAAGATCGACAAGGCCGAGGCGCGGCTCGATGTCTCGCAAGGCGCCGCACAGGTCGAACGCCAGGTGCGCGCGTTCAACCCGATGCCGGGCGCGTTTTTCGAGCTAAATGGCGAGCGGCTGCGCGTCCATGCAGCCGAGATTATCTGGCCGATCCCCTGCGCAGGCAGGGGCCCATCTCCCGACGGTAGCGTCCAGCACGACGGGCAGGAGATGAGTCCCCGCCTTCGCGGTGAACCGGGAGAGGTACCGCCCGGCACAATCCTCGATGACCAGCTCACCATCGCCTGCGCCGACGGCGCGATCCGTCCGACGATCATCCAGCGCGCCGGTCGCCCCGCCATGCCGATCGAGGACTTCCTGCGCGGCTTTGCCGTTGAACCGGGCACGGTCATCGCATGACCCGCTTTGCCCTGACGCTGGAATATGACGGCGCCCCGTTCATGGGGCTGCAGCGCCAGGCGCATGGCCCCAGCGTGCAGCAGCATGTCGAGGAGGCGGTGCAGGCAATCACCGGCGAGGCGTCGATCCTCCACGCCGCGGGGCGCACCGATGCCGGCGTTCACGCCCTGGCGATGCGCGCGCATGTCGATATCGACAAGCGCATCGATCCGTTCCGGCTGATGGAGGCGCTAAACGCCAGGCTGCGCCCGCAGCCGATCGCGGTGCTGGCCTGCGAGATCGTGCCCGATGACTGGCACGCGCGGTTCAGCTGCACCGGGCGATCCTATATCTATCGCATCACCAACCGGCGCGCGCCGCTGACGCTCGAACGCGGCAAGGCGTGGCAGGTGTCCGCGCCGCTTGACGTGCCCGCGATGCACGCCGCCGCGCAGCATCTGGTCGGGCACCACGATTTCACCACCTTCCGCTCGGTCCACTGCCAGGCGGCGAGTCCGGTCAAGACGCTCGACCGGCTCGACGTGATCCGCGACGGCGACGAGATCGACATTCACGCCGCCGCCCGCTCGTTCCTGCACCATCAGGTGCGATCGATGGTCGGCTGTCTGGTGCTGGTCGGGCGCGGCAAGTGGACGGGAGATGACCTAAAAGCCGCGCTCGAGGCGCGCGACCGCGCCGCACTGGGTTTCAACGCCCCGCCCGATGGGCTGTATTTCGCCGGCGCGACTTACAGTTAAAGCGCGCGCGGCAGCCGAAGCCGCACCAGCAGCCCGCCCAGATCCTCGCTCTCGTCAAGCTCGACCTTGCCGCCATAGATTTCCGCGACATCGCGCACGATCGCTAGCCCGAGCCCCGTGCCCGGCTTGCCGGTATCGAGCCGCGCACCGCGATCGAAAATGCGCTCGCGTTCCTTCTCGGGAATGCCGGTGCCGTCGTCCTCGATCCAGATATCGACCAGCTTCGGGTCCGCCGCATCCTTCGGATCGATGGTGACGAAGACGCTGCCGCCGCCATATTTGCCGGCGTTTTCAACCAGGTTACCGAGCATTTCCTCGAGATCCTGGCGCTCGATCGCGACCTCGGCGCTCTTGCTGCCGTCGAGGTCGCAACGGACATGCGGGTAGAGCCGCACCACCGCGCGCTCGACCGCCTGCGCGCTTTCCCACACATTCGCGCGCGCCAGCGCCTGCCCGCGCCGTCCGACGGCGCGCGCGCGGGCGAGATGATGGTCGACCTGCCGCCGCATTACCGCCGCCTCGCGGATCACGGTATCGGCAAGGTCATCGGCGCGCGCGGTGGCGCTGTTCATCACCACGGTGAGCGGGGTCTTGAGCGCATGCGCCAGATTGCCCGCATGCCGCCGCGCCTCTTCGGCCTGTTTCTCGTTATGCTCGAGCAGCGCATTGAGCTCCTCGACCATCGGCATCACCTCGATCGGCATCGGGTCGCGCACCCGGTCCATGCGGCCCGTGCGCATCGCCTGGATCGCCTCCCTCACCTTGCGCAGCGGCCAGAGGCCGTAGAGCGTCTGCAAGCCCGCCATGATGATGAGACCGAGCGCGAGCAACGCGAAGCTGTAGCCCAGGGTCTCGCGCAGCTGGCGCAGCTGCAGGTCCATCTCCGCACGCGACTGCGCCACCATGAAGCGCCAGCGCACCTTGGAACCGGGCAGATAAATCGACTGCTCGATGATGCGCAGCTCGTGATCGGGAAACTGGTCGCTGTCATAGATATGCGGCTGCGCATCGCTGTGCGCGGTCTCGATCTTGAGCGCGCGGTCCCACAAGGAACGCGAAGTAAAATCGGCATGGCCCTGGCCGCTGATCTGCCAGTAGAGCCCGCTATTGGGCTCCAGAAAGCGCTGGTCGCCGAGGGGGCGGTTGAAGAACACCTCGCCATCGGGCCCGATCTCGGCCGAGGAGATCATCGCGGTCAGCACATATTCGAGCTGATCGTCGAAGCTTGTGGTGATGGTGTTGGTGAGGATGCGGTCAAGCGCGAGGCCGCCGCTCAGCAGCAGCACGAAGATCCATGCCGCCGCGATGCCGATCATGCGGCGGCTCAAGGACCCGGTATTGGGCAGCGGCGCAGGCGGGGGGCTCTGGGCTTCCGCGCCCGGCTGCAGGGTGTCAGCTGCCGACACGCTCGGCAGGGTCTTCAAGGCTGTAGCCCAGGCCGCGGATGGTGGTGATCACATCGGGGCCCAGCTTCTTGCGGATGCGCGTGACGAACACCTCGATGGTGTTGGAATCGCGGTCGAAATCCTGGTCGTAGATATGCTCGATCAGCTCGGTACGGCTGATGACCTTGCCCTTGTGGTGGAGCAGGTACGACAGCAGCTTGTATTCCTGGGCGGTCAGCTTCACCGGCTCGCCGTTCAATGACACCTTGCCCGAGCGCGTATCGAGCCGGACATCGCCCGCGGTCAGTTCGCTCGAGGCATTGCCCGAGGCGCGGCGGATCAGCGCGCGCAGCCGGGCGATCAGCTCTTCGGTCTGGAAAGGCTTGGCGAGATAGTCGTCCGCGCCCGCATCGAGGCCCGCCACCTTGTCCGACCAGCTGTCGCGCGCGGTCAGCACCAGCACCGGGAAGGTGCGGCCTTCCTTGCGCCACATGCCGAGCACGGTCAGGCCGTCGATCTCGGGCAGGCCGAGGTCGAGGATCACCGCGTCATAATCCTCGGTCGATCCCATGAAATGGCCGTCCTCGCCATCGGTGGACAGGTCGACAGCATAGCCGGTCGCCTCGAGCGTGGACTTGAGCTGCTTGCCAAGGGTCGGTTCATCCTCGACGATCAGAATGCGCATGGGCAACTCCTGGAATTCGGGTGCAATACCGGGCGGCGGACGCCGCCCTTATGGAAAGCTCCCCATATCGGGGAAATGAACAGGGGTTACAAGGTAAGAAGCCGCGCCTGGTCAGGCTCAGCCGGCCTGGCGCAGGATCGCGCCGGTGCGGGCATCGACATCGACAAAGATCACCCGGCCATTGTCGAGGAATTTCAGCCGATAGACCTGAGTATCGGCGTCATATTCGGGACCCAGATACTGCATGCCCCGCATCCGGGGGAGGATGCGGCCCTCGATCTCGCGCAGCGACTTGACCTGCCCCGCCATGAACTGCTCGCGCGCCTCGCTCTGCTCGCCACGACGCTTGCCGTCGAGCGCATCGGCCTGGGGCGCGCCGGAGACCAGCACGGCCGAGGCCAGGACGAGCGCAGACAGGGTGGAGGAAACGAGGTTCATGATGCGTATCTAGCCCGGTTTCATTGAATAACCGCTGAATACCCCGCTAACGCCTTGTGCAGCCTTTGGCCAGTGCTTCGCGACCGATCGCCGCCCTCCCCGTCATTCCCGCGAACGCGGGAATCCCGCTTCTCAGCCAAGGTCAGCGACGAAGCGCGACCCCCGCATGCGCGGGGGTGACGAGATTGGTTTGACTGACGGGTGCGGCTCAGCGCGTCATCTGATAGGTGACGTTGACGGTGACGCTCGTCCCAACCTGGCCACCTTCGACCGGCGGCGCGGCTTCGGCGACGACCCCGCGCGGGGCCATCATCTTCATCGCGCCGCCGAGCGGCGAGGCATTGTAGGTCGCTTCGGACACAGCAAGCACCTGCACGCCAGCAAAGCCGATGCGCCTGGCATAATCCATCGCCTGCATCTGCGCGCGCTTCATCGCCTTGTCGCGCGCCTCGGCCTGCGCGGCGCTGTCATCGTCGATGCTGAAAAACGGGCCGGAAATGTTGTTCGCACCCTGCGACACCACCGAATCCAGGATCGCGCCCAGCCGGTCGACCTGGCGCACCTTGACCGTCACCGTATTGGTCACCTGATAGCCGATGAAGCGCGGCGCGCGGCCATCGGTGCCATAGTCATAATCCATGTTCAGGTTGATGCCCGAGGTCTGGATGTCCTCGCGCTTGATACCCAGGGCGACGATCTGCTTGATCACCTTGTCCATGTCCGCCGAATTCTGGCGCAGCGCGGCGGACGCGGTCGGGGCCTTGCTGGTCACGCCCGTGCTGAAGGTCGCGGTATCGGGCGCGCCGAGCACCGTTTCGGTGACGCTGAGTTCGACGACTGGCGCACCGGCGCTCGGGGTGATCTCGACAGCCGCCATCGCGGGGGTCGCCGCAGCGGCCAGGATTGCAAGGGGAAGCGCGCGGACGAGCGGGGTGGTCATGGGGTATTTCTCCACAAATCAAAAACGGTTTGGCCGCTCCTGTTTCATCCCCTTCTCGTCATCCCCACGAAGGCGGGGATCCCGGTTATCCCTCCAATGGTGGAGAGGAAGCGGGATTTCCGCGTTCGCGGGAATGACGGAAGGGCCTGTTCGAGCGAACGGCCATCCGTCTACGCCTGTGCACGGTTCAGCGTTGCGCACGGCTGAACGACCGGATCAGCCGCCCGACAGGAATGTAAACACTTAACCCTGCGCGCGGGCGTGCTCGATATAGGCCCTGCGTAGCGCCATGGTCTCAAAGCCCGGACGGCCATCGCCGACGCTGAGCCCGTCGATCTCGACCACCGGCATCACGAACAGCGAGGCGGAGGTGACGAAGGCTTCCGCCGCACCCTGCGCCTCGGCGATCGTGAACGGCCTCTCCTCGACCGTGATGCCGCTTGCCCGCGCGATGTCGATCAGGCTCAGTCGGGTGACGCCGGGCAGGATGTGATGCCCCAGGTCGCGCGTTACCAGATGGCCGTTCGGGGTGATGATGCACGCGTTCTGCGAGGTGCCTTCGGTGATGACGTCGCCCTCGACCAGCCAGCAATCGTCGACGCCCGCCGCCTTGGCCTCCATCTTCATCATGCTTGCATAGAGCAGCTGCACCGTCTTGATGTCGCGCCGTCCCCAGCGCCGGTCTGGCCGCGTGATGATGCGCATGCCGCGCTCGGCCATCGGGTTGAAGACCAGCGCGCGCGCTTGCGTGAAGGCGAACACGGTCGCTGGCGTCCCCGCCTTCGGAAACAGGAAATCGCGATCCGCTGCGCCCCGGCTGATCTGGAGGTAGATGGTGCCCTCGGTCAGCGCATTGCGCTCGATCAGCGCCGCGAGGAGGCCGGGCCAGTCGGTCGCGCTGCAATCATGATCGATCGTCATCTCCGCCAGCGAGCGTTCGAGCCGCATCATGTGCGCGGCATAATCGATGATCCGCCCGTCGAGCACCGAGAAGACCTCGTACACCGCGTCGGCAAACAGCAGGCCTCGATCGAAGATCGAGACATGCGCCGCGTCCTCCGCGACGAACTGGCCGTTGATGTAAACCGTGCGCATGCGCGACCCTTTCTGGCTGTTTTGCCCAGCGTCTTGCGCCCGGCGCGGGCCATGGGTCAAGCCGGATAAGATGCCCGGGGCGGGGATTGCGCCCTGCGCCTGCCCCGCCTAAGTGGCGCACATGTCCACTCCCCCCGTCTTATCCTATGAAGACCTTGGCCTCGTCCAGGGCACCGGCTGGCTGTTCCGCGATATCAACCTGCATATCGGCCCGCGCGACCGGCTGGCGCTGATCGGGCGCAACGGCGCGGGCAAGACGACGATGCTGCGGCTGATCGCGGGCGAGATCGAGGCCGATCGCGGACGCCGCACCGTGCAGCCCGGCATCCGCGTGGTGATGCTGGCGCAGGACCCGGACTTCAAGGGCTTTGCGACGCTGAACGACTGGGCGCTCGCCGGAGACGACGCCCCGCCCGCGCACGAGGTCGCCGCGATCGCCGACCAGATCGGCATCGACCTGTCGCGCGATGCCAGCACCGCCAGCGGCGGCGAGCGCCGCCGCGCCGCAATCTGCCGCGCGCTCGCCAGCGAGCCCGATGTGCTGCTGCTCGACGAGCCGACCAACCATCTCGACCTGGCCGCGATCGACTGGCTCGAAAGCTGGCTGGGGCGGTTCAACGGCGCGTTCGTCGTCATCAGCCATGATCGCACCTTTCTCGAGCGGTTGACCCGCCAGACCCTGTGGCTCGACCGCGGCAATCTGCGCCGTCAGGAGATCGGGTTCGGCGGCTACGAGGCCTGGATGGAGCAGGTCTATGCCGAAGAGGCGCGCGCCGCCGACAAGCTCGATGCCAAGCTGAAGATCGAGGCGCACTGGCTCGAACGCGGGGTCACGGCGCGGCGCAAGCGCAACCAGGGCCGGCTCGCCAAGCTGTGGGAGATGCGCGCGCAGCGCGCCTCGATGCTGGGGCCGCAGGGCACCGCCAAGCTCGAGGCGGTGAGCGACAACAGCAAGACCAAGTCGGTCATCGTCGCCGACCGTGTGTTCAAAAGCTTCGGCGAAGGCGAGGGCAAGCGCACGATCATCAAGGACTTCTCGTTGCGCGTGCAGCGCGGTGACCGCATCGGCATCGTGGGTTCCAACGGCGCGGGCAAGACCACGCTGATCCGCCTGCTGACCGGCGAGCTGGAGCCCGACAGCGGCACGATCACGCTCGCCAAGACGCTCGACGGCGTCATCATCGACCAGCAACGCAAGCTGATGCAGCCCGACAAGCGCGTGCGCGACGTGCTGGCCGAGGGCGGCGACTGGATCGACGTGCGCGGGGTGCGCAAGCATATCCAGGGCTATCTCAAGGAATTCCTGTTCGACCCCGGGCTGGTCGAGGCCCGGATCGGCACATTGTCGGGCGGCGAGCGATCGCGGCTGCTGCTGGCGCGCGAATTTGCCCGCGCCTCGAACCTGCTGGTGCTCGACGAGCCGACCAACGATCTCGATCTGGAAACGCTCGACCTGCTGCAGGAGGTCATCTCCGATTATGACGGCACCGTGCTCATCGTCAGCCACGACCGCGACTTTCTCGACCGCACGGTCACGGTTACCCTGGGGCTCGACGGGTCGGGCACGGTCGATATCGTCGCGGGCGGCTATGCCGATTGGGAAAAGCAGCGCAAGCAGCGCATGGCCAATTGGGTGAAGTCCGGCGCATCGAAAGCCGCCGCAGCAGCAGCCGCCGCTGCCGCGCCCCCTCCCCCGCCCAGGCCGCAGCGCGCGAAGCTGAGCTACAAGGACCAGCGCGAGTACGACACGCTGCCCGAGCGGATCGAGGCGATCGAGGCGGCTATCGCGCGCGACGAGGCCGCACTGTCCGACCCCGATCTCTACACGCGCGATCCCGCGAAATTCGCCGCGCTGACCAAGGCGATCGAAAAAGCGCGCGACGAAAAGGACGCGGCGGAGATGCGCTGGCTCGAGCTCGCGGAAATGGTCGAGGCGATGGGCTGAACGCTCACGCCCGCCGATTCAGCGGCGCAGCAAGTCCCAATGCTCGCCTTCATAGGCGATCGAGGCCTCGACCAGCCGGTCCCAGAAATCGCCGATCAGCCCGACGGGAACGCCGAGCTCGAACGCGGCCTCCTTCGCCTGGGCGATCACCTGCGCCTTGCGCGCCTCGTCGCGGACCATCGCGCGGTCGGGCTTGATCCGCCCGGCGGCGCGCATATAGCCGAAGCGCCGAGCGAACAGTTCGATCAGCTCGCGGTCGAGCGCATCGACGCCCGCGCGCACCTCGGCCATGGTCGTGCAATCTTCGGGCGCTTTGACGGTGTCTGACATGGGCTCGGGATAGCGAGGCCCGCCGCGCCTGTCGAGCGCGCGGCACGACTTGACTCTGGCGCGACGCTTCGCCATAGGCCGCGCTTCGCAATTGGCCCTGCACCCCGGTGAAGCAGCGGCCGCATGGCGCACACTCGGCACCATGGCGCGATCCCGGGACATCTGGCCGTAGCATTGGGCAGCGGCCTCGCCTGGCAACAGGCAGCAAATTGGAGAATGACGCGTGTCCAAACGCAACAGTGCAAAGTACAAGCTCGACCGCCGCATGGGCGAGAACATCTGGGGTCGCCCCAAGTCGCCCGTCAACAAGCGCGAATACGGCCCCGGCCAGCACGGCCAGCGCCGCAAGGGCAAGATGTCCGACTTCGGCCTGCAGCTCCGCGCCAAGCAGAAGCTCAAGGGCTATTACGGCGAAATCACCGAAAAGCAGTTCAAGAAGAACTATACCGAAGCCAGCCGCATGAAGGGCGACACCAGCCAGAACCTCATCGGTCTGCTGGAACAGCGCCTCGACATGGTCGTCTATCGCGCCAAGTTCGCACCGACCATCTTCGCTGCGCGCCAGATCGTCAGCCATGGCCATATCCGCGTCAACGGCGTGAAGTGCAACATCGCCTCGCGCAAGGTGAAGCCGGGTGACGTCGTGTCGCTGGGCAAGAAGGCGCAGGAAATGGCGCTGGTCATCGAAGCCCAGGGCCTGGCCGAGCGCGACATTCCCGACTATGTCGCCCCCGACGGCACCGACAAGGTCACCTTCACCCGCATCCCGACGCTGGACGAAGTGCCCTATCCGGTGAAGATGGAACCCAATCTGGTCGTCGAATTCTATTCGCGCTGATCCGGTCCATCGCCGAAACAGATACGAAAAAGGCGGGCCGCAAAGCCCGCCTTTTTTGTTGCGTCCCGTCCGCCCGGCTCACTGGCCCGCGAAGGCTTTTTCCATGAAGGCGGCGCTGGTGCGCAGCAGTTCGGCGCGGATGGCGCCATCTTCGAGATGATGGTCGCGATTCTTGTAGATGTGCAACTCTGAGCTGCGTCCGGCATCCTTCAGCTTCGCGTCCATGAGCTTGGCATGCCCTACATCGACATTGCGGTCGATATCGCCATGGAACATCAGCACCGGCGCCTTGAACGCGGCGGCATTCTGCGCGGGCGAGCCTTCCTTGATATGCTTACCCTCGCCAAGAAAATCGCGGACATACGCATAGTCGCCCCAGCCATAGCTGTCGCTGCGCAGCAGGGCGAGATCGGTCACCGGCGCGACCGCGACGACCGCCTTGAAGAGGTCCGGTTCCAGCACGTTGGACTGCAGGGCCGCATAGCCGCCATAGGACCAGCCAAAAATGGCCATGCGTTTGGCGTCCGCGCCCTGCTTGGCCAGCCAGTGCGCGCCATCGTTGATATCGGCGATCGCGATCTGCCAGTCCTGAAACGCATTGCGCTTGAGCCAGCTCTGGCCATAGCCCGCCGACCCTCGGAAATTGGGCTGCAGCACCGCATAGCCGCGCTGCGCAAAGAACTGGGGCAGCCAGTCGAAGCCCCAGCTGTCGCGGGACTGCGGACCGCCATGCGGCATGACGACGACGGGCAGCCCGGCAGCACTGGTCTTGCCGGGCGGTAGCGTCAGATAGGCGGGGATCTGGGTTCCGTCGCGGGCCGGGTAGGTGATCGACTCCATCTTGCCGAGCGCCACCTGCTCCAGCCCCGGCCGCATCGCGAGCAGATTGGCCAGCGTCTTGGCATCCCGGTCGAACAGGAAGAAACGACCCGCATTCGTGTCGCTTCCCGCCCATATCAGCATCTTGCGCTCGTCCTCGCTCGATTCGACCACTTCAACGATCGGCAGATGCGGAATCGCCTTGGCCAGTTGATCGACCATCTTCTGCACATCGGGATCGATATAGTGAATTTCGCCGGCATCGGTCGTGTAGCGCACACCGATCACCCGACCGCGTCGACCGATCCTGGCAAAGCCGCTGACATCGACTTGCGGATGCGCGAACACCAGGGTTTCGGAATCGCTGCCATCGAGCGACCGGCGGAATGCCGCCAGTCGTCCATCGACACGGTTCAGGCCGTAGACAACGTTGAGCTTGGGATCGACCGCATAGGGATCGAAGCCCTGCCGGTCCTTGTCCACCGTGCTCAGCGGCAGCCAGTCCTTGCTGTCGGGCTTGCGATAATAATACCGGCGCAGGCCCAGTTCAGCATTCTCGCGCGACGACATCGTTCCCTTGATCCGCACCCTTCCATAACCGTCGGAGATGAACTCCATGGCCTCGATATCGGGTTGCTCGACAACCTTGCTGCGCAGGGTGCGCGTATCGACCAGATCGACCCCGGTGCCCGATTTCTTCTGCGCGATCAGCGTGCCAGAGCCGGACGAACTGACCGCTTCCTGCGGGATATACTCACGCACCATCAGGATGTTGCCATCTTCGGACGGGTTCCAGTCGATGACATTGCCGCCGCTCAGCGCCACGCCCAGGCGCATGCCCGTCCCGCCCTTGCGGACATTGATCACCTTGACCTCGCCGCCCGCCGCATCCACCGCGATCAGCCGCGAGGCATAAAGTGGCCTGCCCTCGACCATCACCGATGCAATGAGCATGCACACGAGGCGGTCATTGCCCGACCAATGGCACGATTCGATGCGCTCGGGCTCGCCATCGACCCGGAACACGCCACGCGGTGTCTGGGGAGTCGGCACCAGGTCGGCCACCATCACGGCCACCCCCTGTCCGCGGGTCGGCGAAAGATAGACCAATTTGGTACCGTCGGGCGAAAGACTGGCATTGGTCACCATTTCCCGGGCACCGAACTGCTCCGCCATATCGACCGGCTGCGCTGTTTCTCCGCTCTGAGCCAACAAATTCGTCGACATCGGTGCCGCCATCAGGCCTGCAAGGATGCCTGCCACCCGAACAGAAAAACGCATCGCAGATTCACTCCCCTAACTCCAGTGGGACAGGAATGCCGCGACGGCCAACAACAGGCAAGAGCGATGCGACGACACGCAAAGAAAAAGGCGGACCATCGGCCCGCCTTTTAACATCGCATCAAAATACATCCAAATTGGATTTAAATTCTTGATTACACGGTTTCGGGATCGAAGAAGAACAGGGCCTGGCTGATCGCCGCGCGCACTGTGTTGCGGTGGAACGGCTTGGTGATCAGGAAGGCCGGTTCCGGGCGCTCGCCGGTGAGCAGGCGCTCGGGGAAGGCGGTGATGAAGATGACCGGCACGTCGATCTCGCGCAGGATGTCGGCCACCGCGTCGATGCCCGAGCTGTCGTCGGCGAGCTGGATGTCGGCGAGCACCAGACCGGGCTTGTCGCGGCGCGCCTGCTCGACCGCCTCGTCGCGGGTCACCGCGATGCCGGTCACGTCATGGCCCAGATCGCGCACGATCGTCTCGATATCCATCGCGATGATCGGCTCGTCCTCGATGATCAGCACCTTGGCCTTGATCTGGCTGTCGATCTCGCTCAGCGCCTCGGCGACCAGGCTGGAGACGGTGCGGTCGTCCAGGCCCATCAGATAGGCGGTATCGGCATTGGAAAAGCCTTCCATCGCCGTCAGCAGCAGCGCCTGGCGCGACAGCGGCGGAATGCGGCGCAGCCGCTGTTCGGCGAGCAGGCGGCGCGAGTCGTCATCGGCGTCGGGATAGGCGTCGAAGCTGTCGGCTTCCTGGCGATCATCGTGCGTCGAACCCCAGATCACCTGGAACACGCGGTACAGGCCCAGCCGGGCATCGACATCGCTGGGGAACTGGTCGGGCGCGGCGATGATCGCCTGCAGCGTCGCCTTTACATAGGCATCACCATGGTGCTGATCGCCGGCAAGCGCCCGGCTGTATCGCCGCAACAGGGGTAGATGGGGAGCGAGCGTCTGGCCCAGGGACATGCAATGAAACTCCTTTTTCGGCTGGTGCCGTGTCTATGGCCTTCCGCCCCCCGTGTCAAAACCGGGGGCGCAAAGGGATGCCGGATGTGAAAGCAGACAAACCGAACCTCGGCTAAGGAACAATCCGCGCCGCAGTTTGTTTCCTTGTCCGAGACGTTTATGCACAATCCCGCACGATTTTGCGGGCTTGGCAGGGTTGGGACGGCTTGCTAAGCCCATTTCGGGACGGAATTTCAACAGGCGGGATGGGATGCTCGTGCATCGTGACAATGACGATCAGTCCGGCGGCGACAAGCCTGTGAAAGGCCGCACCGGCACCAAGCCGCATCTGGTCAGCGAAAATCCCGAGCCCGGTGGTTCGCTCTCTGCCGACCAGCAGGGCGGAGACGACGGCAAGTCGCATCTGATCGGCGATGCCCTCAAGTCCGTGTACCAGCGCACGCTGGAAGAGGAGATCCCAGACGACTTTCTGGATTTGCTCAAGCAGTTGAAATAATGCGCAGGACAGACCGGGCACAGCTCCCGTTTCTGGCGCCGATGGCGCGCCTGTCGATCGGCACCCGCCTGTTCCTCATCCTGGCATTCGCCCTGCTGCCGCTCGCGCTGGGCGCGGTCATTGCCAATCGCAGCCTGGCCGATACCGCCAACGAGGAGCGCAACCGACTGCTCCAGAAGAATGTCGACGATGCCGCGCTGCGCCTGAATACGGCCATCGACAATGATCTGGCGATCCTCAGCGCCGCCGCCTCTCAAATTGCCCTGGGCGAGGACCCTGCCAAGATCTGCCTCAACCTGCGCGAACAACTGGGCAGCCAGCAGACGCGCTTTGCGGCATTGCTTTTCGCCGACAATACCGGCCCGCCGGCATGCCAGATCGGCGCAGTGCCGCGGACGCTGCGCGACGTGGGTGCCAATCCCTCGGCACCGGCCGTGACCCTCTCGCCCCCGGCCAAGGGCGCGATCTTCATCACCCGCGGCCGCGTTTCGGTCGCGCGCGCGGTCGCCTATTATTCGGCCGACAGCCTGTTCACGCTGGCCGATCCGGTCGACGATGTTCCGCTCTCGCAATTCGAGCTCCGCTCGACCGCCGATGTGCTGCCGCTGACCGAGATTCCGCCCAACTGGCAGCGCAGCCTCAATGCGCTGATGACGGCGCAGTCCACCGTGTCCGGGGTCAATCTGGACCTGCGCTATGTGCGGCCGAAACAGTCCCCGCCCGAATTCCTCGCCCAGATCATTCCGTTCATCACGCTGCTTGCGGCCGCGATCATCGGATGGCTGGTCGTGAACATCATGCTCATCCGCCCGCTGACACTGCTGCAGCGCAAGGTGCGCCAGTATGAAATCGGCGAGCAGCTGGCGCCGATGGAGAAGACCGCGTTCAACGCGAGCGAGATCGAAGAGCTCGACCAGGGATTTGTCGCCCTGGCGCGCAAGGTTTCGATCGACCGCGAGGCGCTGGACGAGGGCCTCAAGCAGCAGGTGATGCTGACGCGCGAGGTGCACCACCGGGTCAAGAACAACCTGCAGATCATCGCCAGCCTGATCAACCTGCATGCGCGTACCGCCGATTCCGATCCGGCCAAGCTCGCTTATGGCAAGATCCAGCGCCGCGTCGATGCGCTCGCGGTGGTCCATCGCAACCATTTTGCCGGCAACGAGCGCAACGAGGGCATCAACCTGCGCGCTCTGGTGGGCGAGCTGGCGGGAAGCTTCGAACATGCCGACAACCCGCACGGCGGCGATGGCCCGGACATCATGATCGATATCGATAATGTCCATGTCAGCCAGGATGTCGGCGTGCCGATTGCGTTTCTGCTGACCGAGATACTCGAGCTGATCCATTTGACGCGACCCGATGCGCCGATCCGCATTTCTGCCGTGCGCAAGAGCGACGATCCGGCGAAGATCGTGCTGCGCGTCGCCTCGCCTGCGCTGGGACCCAATCCGGCGCTCGAAGCGATGCTCGCCGATGGCATCGACCGCGTGATGACCGGCCTCGCACGCCAGTTGCGTGCGCCGCTGGAGCGCGACGCCGCGTTCGAATGTATCGCGATTGCGGTACCGGTTTTCGTGCCTGCAAGGGCTTGAGCCGGTAATGGCTAGCTCGTCACCCCCATGGAAATGGGGGGCCTGTTTTTCATCCGGCTCTGGTGCAGAAGCGGGATTGCCGCGTTCGCGGGAATGACGATTCAGCCGCCCTTTGCATAATAGCGCGCGCGGAAATCCTCGCCGAACTGCGCCATGCGACCCTCGCCGATCGCCGCGCGCATCGCGGCCATCAGGTCCTGGTAGAAGCGCAGATTGTGCTCGGTCATCAGCATCGCACCGAGCATTTCGCCCGATTTCACCAGATGGTGCAGATAGGCCCGGCTGAAGCGGGTGCAGGCGGTGCAGCCGCACGCTTCATCGAGCGGCCCCTGATCTTCGGCATGGCGAGCGTTGCGGATGTTGATCGGCCCGTCCCAGCTAAATGCCTGGCCGTTGCGCCCCGATCGCGTCGGCAGCACGCAATCGAACATGTCGACGCCGCGCTCGACCGCGCCAACCAGATCGTCGGGCTTGCCGACACCCATCAGATAGCGCGGGCGATCGTCGGGCAGCTGGCCGGGGGCATAGTCGAGCACGCCGAACATCGCCTCCTGCCCCTCGCCCACCGCCAGGCCGCCGATCGCATAGCCATCGAAGCCGATATCGCGCAGCGCATCGGCGGACTGCTTTCGAAGCTGTTCGTCGAGCGAGCCCTGCTGGATGCCGAACAAGGCCGCGCGCTCGGCATGCTCGCCGCCGCGGTCGAAGCCCTCGCGCGAGCGGCGCGCCCAGCGCATCGATCGCTCCATCGCCGCGGCCTGGACATCGCGGGTCGCCGTCGCGGGCACCAGCTCGTCGAACGCCATGACGATGTCCGACCCCAGCAGCCGCTGGATTTCCATCGAGCGTTCGGGGCTGAGCATGTGCCTGGAACCGTCGAGATGGCTGCGGAACGCAACCCCCTCCTCGGTCACCTTGGTCAGCGCCGAAAGGCTCATCACCTGATAGCCGCCGCTGTCGGTGAGGATCGGGCGCGGCCAGTCCATGAACTTGTGCAGCCCGCCCAGCCGCGCGACGCGCTCGGCACCGGGGCGCAGCATCAGGTGATAGGTATTGCCCAGGATGATGTCCGCGCCGAGTTCGCGCACCTCGGCGGGCTTCATGCCCTTGACCGTCGCGGCGGTGCCGACCGGCATGAACGCAGGCGTGCGGATCGTGCCCCGCTTCATGGCAAGTTCGCCGAGCCGCGCCTTGCCGTCGCGGGCGGTGATCGAAAAGGCGAATCTGGGCGGGCTGTCAGTCATGGCGGCGCGCTCTAGCGGCTTTGGGCGTGCGGGGCAAAGGTTTGAGGGTTTGGGGGGTTTGACGACTCGGCGGGCCTGTGTCAGCGATAGGATCGAATTCAAAGCCTCAGGAAAGCCCCGCCATGTCGCACAATCCCCGCCTGACCGCGCTCGCCTCGACGCTCATTGCCGCAGCTTCGCTCGCCGCCTGTTCGCAGGACAAGCCGACCGAGGCCGAGCAGACCAGCAACAAGGCGATCGAGAAGGCGGCGACCGAACTGGCCGCGCAGGAAAAATGCTATGGCATCGCGCTCGCCAAGCAGAACGACTGCGCCGCCGGCCCCGGCACCAGCTGCGCGGGCACATCGAACGTCGACTATCAGGGCAATGCCTGGAAGTTCACCGAAGCCGGCGAATGCGAAAAACTGGGCGGCTCGCTGACAGAAGTCGCGGACAACGACCCGCCGGTTCCACCCAAGGGCTAGAGTGATTGCGAGTGAAATGAAACATTTCACGACTCGGAAATCACGGCAGAAACAGACAACTGGACCGCGCTTCGGATTCCATCATTAGCTCGGTCCAGGCCGTCAGAACACCGCCTTCGGTGTCTTCTCTTCCATCATCGCTGCGCGCACCATCGGCACCGGCGGTCCGCCATAGGACAGGAAGGCATCGTGGAACGCCTTCCATGCCTCGCGTCCGCCCTTGCCTGCGGTCCAGTCGGCGCGCAGCTTGCGGATCATCAGCTTGCCAAGCGTGTAGTTGAGATAGCCCGGATCATAGGTGCCGCGCAGCGCCTGCTGCCGGGCATTGCCCTCGTCGACATAGCACTGGTCGCGGAACAGCGCGACCGACTGGTCGACGCTCATGCCGCCGGTGTGCAGCCCGATGGCGGAGAGATAGCGGCAGTTGCGCAGCAGCGCATTGGCGAGCTGGCCGATATGCACCTCGGGATCGCCCTTGCCGAGCCCCGCCTCCCACATCATCTCCTCGGTATAATGCGCCCAGCCCTCGGCATAGGCATAGCCGACGAACAGCCGCCCAAAGAACGACTTGGCGCGGTTGGCGTGGAGGAAGTTGAGGAAATGGCCCGGCCAGACCTCGTGCACACTGGTGAACAGCAGGTCCTTTTTCGGCGGAATGTATTCGGCCTGCACGTCCGGCGCCCATGACGGGTCGGGCGGCGAGATGTAATAGACCGACGGCAGGCCTTTCTCGTACGGCCCCGGGATGTCGATATAGGCCGAATTCTGGCGGTTATAGGGCGGCGATTCCTCGACCCTCGCCTCTTCGGTGCCGGGGATCGAGACCAGATCCTTGTCGACCAGGAAAGCGCGCAGTTCGGGCAGCTGCCGCCGCGCCTCGGCGACCGGGCCATCCTCGGGCTTGTCGCTGGCGAGCTTCGCCATGCAATCGGGCATGGTCGCGCCCGGCGCGAACTGCGCGCAGGCGGTAGCGAGCGCCTGCTGGTTGCGCTTCAAGTCCGCCTCCCCGATCGCCTTGAGCTCGGCGAGCGGCAGATCGACCATCTCGGTATCCGCCAGCATCTGCGAGAAAAGCTGGGGTCCGATGGCATAGCCGACCCTTGCCGTGGCCTTCTCGGCCTTGAGCCAGTCGGCCAGCCCCTGCATCGCCTTGCTTGCTTCGGTCGTGGCCGTTTCGAGCTCCTGCTTGACGGCTTCGTCGGTCACCTCGGCAAAGGCCGCGCGGGCTTCGCCGGTAAAAAAGGTGGCGTAGCCGCCGAACGCATTGACGCCATAATCGATCGCATAGGGATCGAGCGGCGACCGGAGATTTGCCCGGATCTGCTCGGCTGCCTTGGGCACCGCGCGGGCATAGGCGATGAACGCCCTGGCGCGCGTGGTCGCATCGGCATAAGGCCGCGTGACATAGACCGAGGGGTCGAGCGTGCCGGTATAGAAGGCCGGGTTGCGGTGCGGCCAGTCCGCCACCTTGAGCCAGAACAGCTCGCCCTTGACCACCGCGATCAGATAATCGCGCTCGAACTTCTGGTCGGCGTCGAGCCTGGAAGCATCCATGGCCTGGGCATCGGCCAGCGTCTTGTCGAGAAACGCGATCTGGTCCGCCAGCCCTTCTTCCGACCAGTCGGGCAGCTTGCCGTCGAATTCGTGCCGCCCCTGATAGACCGCGAAATCGGGATTGCGCGGAAAATAGCCGGTCAAGAAGGCGTCGAGAAACTTGCCCCATTCGCTGCCGGTATCGATCCCGGTGCCCTTTTCCGCCGGTTCGGACGGCGCGCCCCCGCTGCACGAGACGGCGAGCGTCGCCAGCGACACGGCGGCAAGAATGCGTTTGGCAGGATGCATGCGACGACCTCTCGGATTCTCGGCTTCTTCCCTTGCTGGCACCTCGCCACGCGCTTGGAAAGAGCCATTTTTTTGCAGGTGCACAACATTCGCCGCAGGGCAGCCCAAGTTCATCTTGCTTGCCGCATCGCACGGCCTCGCCTACCGCACGGGCATGGAATCCGTTGCCGCGCCGCATCCGTTCACTGTTCCCAATTATCGCGCTTATTGGCTCACCCGCCTGTGCTCGATGCTGGCGCTGTATTGCATGATGCTGATCGTCGGTTGGCAGGCCTATAATATCGCGCGCGAGACGATGGACATTGCCGCCAGCTCGGCGCGGCTGGGCATGATCGGGCTGCTGCAGTTCGCGCCGCTGTTCGTGCTCACCCCGCTGGTCGGCTGGATCGCGGACCGGATGGATCGGCGAATGGTGGCGCGCATCGTGCTGTTCTGCCAGGCGGGGATCGCCGCGATCCTGGCCTGGACCACCGCGCACGACCTCATCAGCCTGCCGATCCTCTACAGCATTGCCGCGATGCTGGGCACCGCGCGCGCGTTCCTCGGCCCTTCGCTGAGCGCGCTGGCGCCGAACCTGGTGCCCAAGGCCTCGCTGCCCACCGCGATCGCGCTGTCCTCAATTGCCTGGCAGTCGGGGATGCTGATCGGCCCCGCGATGGCTGGGCCGCTCTATGCCATCCGGCCCGACCTGCCCTATATCGTCAGCGCCGGTCTCTACGCGCTGGCAGGGCTGGCCATGCTGACCGTGGGGCCGGTGCCGCGCACGATCATGGACAAGGGCAAGGGACCGATCGCGCAGATCATCGACGGCATGGCCTATGTCGGCCAGAACAAGCTGGTGCTGGGGGTGATCACGCTCGATCTGTTCGCGGTATTCCTCGCCGGGTCGACCGCATTGCTGCCCGTGTTCGCGCGCGACATTCTTCAGGTCGGCGAACAGGGGCTGTCGCTGCTGGCCTCCTCGCCCGCAGCAGGGGCAGCCCTGGTCGCGTTCGTCTTCTCGTTTCGCCCGATTCGCGCGAATGTCGGCAACAAGATGCTGATCAGCGTGCTGCTGTTCGGCCTCGTGACGGTGATTTTCGGTTTCAGCCGCATTCTCGTCGTCTCGATGGCGTGCCTGTTCATCGCGGGCGCGGCGGACATGTTCAGCGTCTATGTCCGCCAGTCGCTGATCCAGCTCAACACGCCCGACGACAAGCGCGGGCGCGTTTCCGCCGTGTCGCTGCTGACCGTCTCGGCCTCGAACGAGCTGGGCGATGCCTTTTCGGGCATGCTCGCCTGGCTCATCGGCCCCGTGGCGGCGGTTGTGGCGGGCGGCGGCGGCGCTATATTGATTACAGCGCTCTGGTCCCGGCTGTTTCCGCAGATCGGTGCCGCGCGCAGCTTCGATCCTGCCGAGGAAGAAGCCCAATCCCCATCGACTGCGCCGCACACCCAGGCGCCTTCTGCAGGAGAGACTTCGACATGATCGCCGCAAGCATTCTCGAAACCATCGGCAAGACGCCGCATGTCCGCATCAACCGGCTGTTCGGCGACGCGCAGGTCTGGATCAAGTCGGAACGGTCCAATCCGGGCGGATCGATCAAGGACCGCATCGCGCTCGCGATGATCGAGGCGGCGGAAGCCGACGGTTCGCTCCAGCCCGGCGGCACGATCATCGAGCCGACATCGGGCAATACCGGCGTGGGCCTTGCCATGGTCGCGGCGGTCAAGGGCTACAGGCTGGTGCTGGTGATGCCTGAGAGCATGTCGGTCGAACGGCGGCGGCTGATGCTCGCTTATGGCGCGACCTTCGACCTGACCCCGCGCGAAAAGGGCATGAAGGGCGCGATCGAACGCGCGCAGGAGCTGATCGAGCAGACCCCCGGCGCGTGGATGCCGCAGCAGTTCGAGAACGCCGCGAACATCTCGGTGCATGTGCGGACCACCGCGCAGGAAATCCTCGCCGACTTTGCCGACTCGCCGATCGACGTGCTGATCACCGGCGTGGGAACCGGCGGGCACATTACCGGGTGCGCCGAGGAGCTGAAAAAGCACTGGCCCGCGCTCAAGGTCTTTGCGGTCGAACCATCGCTGTCACCGGTGATTTCGGGCGGCCAGCCGGGCCCGCACCCGATCCAGGGGATCGGCGCAGGCTTCATCCCCGGCAACCTGCACACACGGCTGCTCGATGGCGTGATCCAGGTCGATCCTGCCGACGCCAAGGAAATGGCCCGACGCTCGGCGCGCGAGGAAGGCATGCTGGTCGGCATTTCGTCGGGCGCGACACTGGCCGCGATCGCCCAGAAGCTCAGCGACCTGCCCGCAGGATCGCGCATCCTGGGCTTCAATTACGATACGGGCGAACGCTATCTCTCGGTGCCCGACTTCCTGCCCGAATAAGCTCAACGCGCTGGCATAGGGTGGCGACATTCCCGTCCGAGCGGACCATCCCGATTCGCTTGGACAGGGAATGGCGCTTTTGTCCAAGACTCGCGGGCACAGCCCTGCAACCTGTTCGATTGCACCGGATCGGACGCGCCTGTCGCACGTTCGACCGGGATCATTCCATTCCGGCTCGAACTGAGATATATCCGAAGTGAAGGTTAATGATATCCAAAGTGGATGTACCGGCGTTTCGGGGGCAAGATCTTGGACCAAGCCAAAGCAGAATTGACCGACGTTCAGGTCAATTGTCTGCGCCTCGTTGCGGACGGCTATACTTCCAAGCAGATAGCGCTGAAGCTGGGCCTGACGCACCTGACGGTCGACCAGTATCTGCAGCGCGCCAAGACGATCATGGGTGCGCCCGACCGGCGGACGGCGGCGCGATGGTATTTCGAAAGCCAGCAAAACGGGGCGTTCAAGTCATTTGAACTCAAACCGGCACCGCTTGTCGAGCCGGCCAATGATGTGACACCTCCTGTGGTGTCGGCAGCGGAAACGCCCGGCCCCCAAGCCACCGGCCAGTGGCAGACGCGGCTCGGATTTCCTCCTGTCGGCGGCATCAGAACATCGCTGGACGCAAGCCAGAAGACGACGACCATCCTGCGGATCGCAGGCCTGTCGCTCATCGTCACGACGGCCTTTGCGCTGGTGCTCGGAGGGGCGCTCAAGGCGTTCAGCTGATCTGGTGCCTGGATCGCCAACCCGTGCACCGTGCCCGGTGCGAGAAGGAGAAGACCCATGCACATCGATGGCAACGCCGTCCGCATTGTCGCCCAGGATACCCGCTCGTCCTTTGCAAGCTATGACCGTGCCATTCTCGATGCCGCACGGTTGTCGGTGACCATGATGGAGGCGAACGCGCTTTCCGAGGTCCCTGCACGCGATTCGCAGATCGCGCTGCGCACCCTCCACGAAAGCACCGGTCACCTCCTCTCGGCCCGGGGCAGCATGGTGAAGCTTGTCGGCCATTTCAATTCGGTCAAGCGTCGCAGCGATCAGGCCCCGATGAACGTCGGCTGCCCCGGTGAAACGCCCCTTTCCGGGTCGCTCCAGGAAGATGTGCGGACATCCGAAGCCGCTTTCGATTGACGCCTGTCCAGCAATGCGATGAGCCGGCATCATGATCTCCATCATCTTCTGGCTTCTCGCATTGCTGAGCTGCGGCTTTGTATGGCTGCACGGGCAAGCTGACGGCAGGCGCGCCGTCGGGCTGTTCCTGGTCGCGACCCTGCTCACCTGGGGAGCGCAGACGCTCGACACCGAATGGCAGCAGACGCATTGGCCGCTGATGGCGGTCGATACGGCCTACCTCATTGCTGCCTATGTCTTTGCGCTGCGCAGCGACCGGTACTGGCCGCTATGGATCACTGCCTTTCAGCTACTCACCGTAGCCACCCATTTCGCGACGATCATCGCCCCCGATTATCTGCCGAAAATCTATTCGGCGATTGCCACCTTCTGGGTCGTGCCCCTGCTGCTCAGCATGGTGGCCGGGGTCTATCTCGATCACCGCGCATTCCAACGTCTGGTCCCCCCCCAATGACCCAGTTCTATTGCTTCATCCTCGTCCCCGAAGCCGGTGAGGAAGAGTCTCGCCAGCCGCTGCTGGATGCCAACGAACCCTGGAAGGCCCGGGCCGAAACGGCCAGCCGCTATCTCAAGCTGCGCACCCAGCGCGATGCCATCGCCGGACCCAGCCTGCTGTCCGATCCGGCCTGGGACATGCTGCTCGACCTTTTCGTCGGGCACATTACCGGGCGCGACGTTTCGGTCACCAGCGCCTGCGTCGCCTCGCGCCGTCCGGCCACGACGTCGCTGCGCTATATCGAGCGCATGGCGAAACAAGGCCTGATCCGCCGCGAAAAGGACAGCCACGATCATCGCAAGGTCTATCTGCGCATGACCGAGAACGCGTTTCGCGCGGTGGCCACATGGATCGATGCGCTGCGCGACGAGCTGATCACCGCATAACCGGAGCCTTTGCCCTGCGCAAACGGGCAAAACTATGGCATCATGCGCAGCGGCCAGACAGGGAGCAGCGCATGATGGCCAGGCCCGGCCTGCGGGATCTGCACGACGAAATCATCCAGACGGTTGCCGCAGACGGCAAGCGCATCTGCCTGCGTTCGATCCGGCAATCGGATGAGGACCGGATGCGCGAAGGCATAAAGCGGCTGTCCGAACAGTCGCGCTACATGCGATTCTTCTCGGTCCAGCCGATGCCGTCGGATCCCGTGATCGACCGGCTGCTCGATGCCGATGGGCACGACCATATCGGGTGGGGAGCGATCCATCTCAACGGCGCCGACGATCCCGCGGTCGGCGCGGTGCATGCGATTCGCAGCGAGCATCACCCGAATGCCGGTGAGTTCTCGGTCGCCGTGCTCGACGAGTATCACGGGCTGGGTCTCGCCCGCATGCTCACCACGGTGCTGCTGATCCATTGCGAGGTCGAGGCAATGTGCGAGCTCGAGGTGCAGACCCTCGCCGAAAACATGCCCGCCATCCGCTTCATTCTCTCGATCGGCGCAGAGCGGCGCGAGAGCGAGGCGGGCATTGTCAGCTTCCGCTTGCCGGTCCGGTCCGCGATCCGGCAGATTTCCGCGACTTCGCAGTTGCAGGGCGTGCACGATATCCTCGCGGCCCTGGCCCGGTACATCCCGGCCGACGACAGCCCCTGCGCGCCTGTCTCGGATTGAGCATGGCCGGGGCCCGTCGATGGCAAACCCGCGCGTGGAACGGCGCCTGGCCGGCGCGTTTCGGGCGGTCCTGATCCGATAGTTATCATTTGCATTTGATCCATAACGGACTAATAGTCCCGCCAGTTTGGATCAATCTGGCTAAGCAGGTGCGACTATGGAAGATGTGGAAACGTTGATTTCTTTGACTGCGGATATTGTGGTTGCCCATCTGAGCAACAACAAGGTGGCCAATTCAGATATTCCACAGCTCATTTCCTCGGTCCATGCCGCGCTTCAGAGCATCAACGAGCCCGCAGCCCCCGAACCCGAAGCGCCGAAGGAACCGGCGGTCCCGATCCGCTCCTCGATCAAGCCCGATCATCTTGTTTGTCTGGAAGACGGCAAGAAGCTTCGCATGCTCAAGCGGCATCTGATGGTTCACTACAACCTGACGCCCGATGAATACCGCGCCAAATGGGGCCTGCCCAAGGATTACCCGATGGTCGCGCCCAATTATGCCGAGCGCCGCCGCGAACTGGCGTTGCAGATCGGCCTGGGCAAGCAGGGCCGCGGCGGCGGTCGCAAGAAAAAGGCCTGATGGTCTGATTTCAGTCTGACATAGCGGACTGGGCAAGGGGGCGTCTTCGGGAGGAGACGGCCCCTTGTTTGTTTCGGGCCTCCGGCTTGTTGCGCGCAGGCGTGCGTTTCTGGCCGGTTTCTGTTTATCGCCCTGTCCTTTTCTCGCCTGTGCCGGATCCGGAGTCCGCCCGCTCTGAACGCCGCGATCAGGGCGCGGTATAGAGCTCTGCAATCGACAGCGAGCCCTTGCCGCGCGCGCGCTTCAGCTCGGCGCGGATGATCCCCTCCAGGCCGGCCGATGCGCGCTGGCCATCGGCATTGCGCAGCGCCGCGCGCAGCGCTTCCGGCGGCTCGGGCGTCGCCAGCGCGATGACATGATCGACGCCGAAAGGCGGAACCACTTGGGTATCGATCAGCGACTGGCGCATCGCGCTGTCGAGCATGCCCGCCCCATCGGCATCGAGCGGGTAGATGAGCTGTACGGTCCCGTCCGAGGCGAGATTGAATACGGTGGCATGCAGCGCCGCGCCGCCACGCCGGGTGCGCTCCATCAGCATGCTGATCGGCGTGCCTTCGGCATAGAGCTCGTCCGATCCTAGCGGGTTGACCGTCAGCCGCATGGCGAGTTCGGAGACCAGCGGCCTCAGGCTCATCACGGTCTGCCACTTGTCCATCACCCCGGCAAAGGCGAGCGTGCTGCCGATGCCGGTGGCGACGACATCGCCCGACCGGCGCAGCACCTCGCGCGTGCTCAGCACCCAAAGGAAATCGGCGTCGTTCGAGCTTTTCGCCAGCTTCCAGGTCGTCGCGCTGCTCGCCATCGCCGGGTCATCGGGCTGCCCGGCGATGATGACATTCGGCGCGGGCAGATCGAAGGCGAGGCGCGGCGCGGGCAGTGCCGAGAAGAGCGGCCGCTCGGCCCAGCCCTGGGGATAGAAGAGCGTACTTTCCTGCCGCTGTGCGGTGAGCATCCGCACCTGGCTGTTCAGATAGGACCCGGCCTCGACCACCGAGACCTGGCCGTCGCCATCCAGATCGGCGATGGGCGAGGCCTCGTTCGCGCCGGGCAGGCTGAACGCCTGTTCGAGCGCATAGGTGAGCACGCCGCGTTGCGGTGCCCCTTCCTGCGGCAGTTCGGTCTCCAGCGCGAGCTGGTCGTCGCGCGAGGCGCCGATATAGACGAGGTTCGGAAGGTCGTCGCGCCGGATGGCGCCCGCCTGGGCCTCGCCCGCATCGCCGCGCAGCGCGCCCAGACTCGGGCCGGGCCGCGCCGTCAGCGTGATGGCACGCGCGTCGCCCGGTCGGAACGCGATGCGCGGGGTGAAGGCATAGCTGCGCGGATCGATCGCGCGATGCATCGTGCCCGAATGGCAGCTGTCCACCACCATCAGGATCGCGACCTCGGGCGGCAGATAGCGCTTCATCCAGGCGTAGAAGTCCTTGTCGATGATGAAGGTTTCGGGGTCTTGGGCGCCGGGATCGAAGCCGGGCAGCGGCACGAACTGGTCGAACTCGCCGTCCGTCTCGCTGGGATTCTGCGCCAGCGCCTGCGCACCATGGCCGGAAAAATAGAACAACAGCCAGTCGCCCGGCTGCGCGCGCATGCCCATGTCGTGCAGCGCGGTCTCGACGCTCGACCGGCTGACCGCGCCATCGCGCAGCGAAACCACGTCGCTCGCCTGCATCGATCGCGCCAGACTCTCCATCGCCGAAAGGTCGTTGGCCGGGCCCATCAGATCGGGGATCGCAGCGGACTGGTAGCGCGATACGCCGATCAGGATTGCGCGGGTTTCTGCCTGCGCCGCCGATTCCGGCAGCAGCGCGAGCACAAGCGCGGCGATCAGAAGACGCCAGCGCACGCCTCAGCCCCCGCCCTCGTCCGCTTCCAGATCGCGCGCGACGCGCAGGCCGACATCGTCGCGCCGCTTCGTTGCGGCGAGGCCGAAGCGGTTGGCCGATCGCAGTTCGCCCGGCACGCTCTCGAACGATCCGCCGCGCAGCGCGCGGTTTCGGCACGCGGCATCGAGGCACGCCGAGGTCCATTCCCAGACATTGCCCTGCATCTGGTACAGGCCGAAACCGTTGGGCGGATAGCCCGACACCGCCTCGGGATAGCCGCGATAGGGCGAGGTCGGCGATCCCTGATAGCGCGCGGTATGGTCATAATTGGCGTCCGACGGCGCAATGCCATCACCCCAGGGAAAGGCGCTCGAGGCCCCTGCCCGGCTCGCATATTCCCATTCGGCATCGGTCGGCAGGCGATAGGTCCTGCCCGACTGGCGCGACAGCCAGCCCAGGAACGCGAGCGCGTCGTCATGGCTGATGCTGGTCGCTGGGATCAGCGGATTGGGATTGTCCGCCGCCCAGGTCGAAAGCTTCGGGCAGGCCCCGTCGCGCACGCACGCGGTCCATTCGGCCACGGTGACCTCATAGACGCCCAGCGCAAAATCGCGCGCGATGGCCACGCGCTGCTGCGCCGGCTCGTCCTTGCCGCGCCCCGGCTCGGACGGCGGCGATCCGACCAGCGCGCTACCGGCGGGGACGATGCGCATCCACGGACAGTTGGCGCAGTCGTAGAAACGGTTGCCGCTCGCCGGGTCGCACGAGACGAAGCACGGCGGCTGGCCCTGCAGGCCGTAATCGAACGTCGGCTTCTGAAAGCTCGACGCCTTGGCCATCGCGACGCGATCCGAGACGCGCTTCATCGCATCGGCGATATTCTGTTGCGGACGGCGGATTTCCTCGGCGAGAACCTTGGAGAAGATGCCGTTGTCGAAGGCGAACTGGTCCGCACTGGTCGAAAAGGCGACGAGATAGCCCTGATCGGGCCTGATCGGGTTCTGCGCCGATCGGAGCACGCGCTTGAGACCCTTGCTGCCGGTCACCTCGATGCCTGCGCCGCCGGTGACCGTGTCGTCGCTGGCGACCGGCAATGTCGGCAGCGCGATGACGTTGCGGCACATGTCGAGCACGACGAGCACGTTGCGCGCGCCGGAGGACATCAACGTGCGGGTAATTGCCGAACGCGAGAGACTTGCGGAGGCGGCGAGATCGCTCTTGCCGCTGTCCACCGGGACCATCTGCACATCGCCGCCCGCCCCCAGCGCGACGCCATGGCCCGAGAAATAGAGCACGCCGAACGCCTCGGGCCCGGCTGTGGCCAACGCGGACCGGAAGGCGGCGATCTCCGCCTCCATCTGCGCGGCGGTGAGGTCGCGCCGGGTGCGGACCGCGCCGCTGCCCGATCCGTCGACAAAGCCGGTGGCGCTGAGCGCGGCAGAGATGCGTTCGCCATCGTCGAACGTCGACGACAGCCTGTCGAACCCGCGATACGTGCCGTTGGCGATGACCAGGGCGAGGCGCGGCTCGCGCGCCCCGGCCTGGCCATGCGCCAGGGGGGACAGCCCAAGGCTGGCCGCCATCGCAACCAGCAATAGGAGCCACCTCAGCATCAGAAGCGGAAGCCGACGCCCACGGTATAGCTGCTGAAGTCGCGTGCCTGGATGGTGCTGAAGTTGATGCGAATAAGGTCACGCGTCGCGCGCGGCGAATCCTCGCGGCCGCGCAGGCCGAAGGACAGGGTCGCCTCGTGGAAGCTGTTGTTGCGTAGATCGCTGCCCAGATATTGCGTGAACGCATAGCTCGCGCGCATCGAGCTGCCCCGGCTGAACAGCCGCGCTTTCAGCGGCAGATCATAGGCGATGCCGTTGCGCAGCGACCAGTTCTTGAGATCCGGGTTGATATTGGCGCTGGTGCCCGGCGTGTCGAGCGTCTGCGCATAGCCGACCATGTTGCCAATCACGAACTTGCCGCGGCCGACACCGTTGATGACATAGCGGCTCGTGATCGATCCCTGCAGGATATGTCCGACCGAACCCAGATCCTCCGAATAGACCGCGCCATAGCCGACACGCGGCTCGATCGACCATTTGCGATCGATCACCGGGATTTCGAGCCCGATGCCGAGCTGCGCGCTATAGGTATCCGCGCCGTTGATCCGCGCATAGTTGAGCGGCAGGTCGATCTTCAGCATCGCGCGGTTGCCCTCGAAGATGCGGAAGCTGCGCTGGATGCGCGCATCGACCCGGTCGATATCGAACCGGCCTGCCGAGCCGGTATTGTAGGTCGCGCCGATCAGCCAGGGATCGTTGGGCACCGCTACGCCCTCGGGCACCGGGTCCTGCTCGATCGCGGAGTCGCCGTTGCTGAGATCGAGCGCGCTGCGGGTGAGCGAGGCCTGGAGGCTGTTGGGGTTGCCCGCGAGCGGATCGGCCGGCGAGAAGCGCGCGAACGAGCGCGACAGACAGCCCAGGATCGCCTGCGAGGTCGGCGTGGTCTCGTCGTCGACCAGCGCGTCGAACGTATCGAAGGTCTGCTGGCGGTTGGCGCCGTTGAAGCTGAAGGTACACGGCGTGCCATTGTCCTGAAGCAGCACCTGCCCGGTCGGCGACACCACGGTGATGGTCAGCACCGAACTGTTCTGCGCATAGCCCGCGATCGCCGTTCCGCCGCGAATGTCGAATACCGACTGTACCGCGCCGAAAAAGGCATTCTGCAAGCCGACGACGGTCGCGATCTGGCGAGGGTCGAGATAGTCGGTGATGTCGTCGATCGTGTCCTGCTCGAACCGTGCCGACTGGTCGAATCCATTGAGCTGGTTGGTAACGCGCACGCCGATGCGGAAGGATTTGCGCAGCTGCTGATAGTTGGCAATGTTCGGCGGCGGCGTGGGCGTGGTGACCTGCTGGGCAAAGGCACTGGTGCTCGCGCACAGCAGCGCGCCGGCGGCAAGCCACCTGGCGGAAACGATCTTGGACACGAATGAACCCCCTGAAAACTCGGTTTGACTGATAGGTCAGGGCGCTTCAAGATGGTCGCAGCGTTCCCCCACCACGGCGCAAAGAATGCACGTTCGGCTGTTCACGCGCGTGTGGCAAATTGTCGTAAACGGTCACAAATCGCAGTTTGTTCAACGGCTTATATGGTTTGAGGTTAATTTACCCCAATCTTGGGGACATACGCACCGGACGCAAAGCCATGCCCCATCGCCTGCCCCTCCTGTCCCGTACCAGCATTATCGCGTTAAGCTTTGCCGCAATGGTCCTGCTCGGCGGGCTGATGCGGCAGACGGGGGATGCGCTGGGCGGGATGCTCGATCTGACGCTGACCGGCACACAAGCACGGACGTTGCTCGAGCGGCTCTCACCCTGGCAGCGCGATATTCACGCGCATGCGACACTGCTCTATGACGGCCTTTATCCGTTGGCTTATGGCGCGTTCTTCGCGGGGCTCGCGGTTCGTCTGGGTGGCGCGAAGGCGCGCTGGATCGCGCTGGTGATGCTGGGGGGCATGATCGCCGATTATGCGGAGAATATCGTGCAGCTGCTCGCGCTGAGCGGTCGCGCGGACTGGCTCGATGCGAAGACGCTGCTCACCCCGCTCAAGTTCGCGCTGACCGGCACTGCGGTGTTTGCGACGCTGGTGCTGGCGATCAGGGCGGCGTGGGCCAGAGTGCGGCGCTAGCCGGCGGCTGCCTTGCCACGAAACGGCCAGTTGCCGATCGGCTCCCACGGCCCGCCGAGATAGCGGTGCAGCGCGAGCCCGGAAATTGACAGCGGCCTGGGCGTGAAACTGGCGGACAGCGCCGCATGCAGCGCACGCGCGGTGGCGGCTTCAACCTTGTTCTGCACCGTGATGTGCAGCCGGGGCGTTCCCTGGTCCTGGGCGGTCAGCAGGCCGTGCAGGCCATCCGCCATCATCGCGCGGATCGCGAGCAGACCGGGTGAATGGATGCGAAAGGCGACGCCATTGCCCATGCGCATCACCTCGCTCAGCCGCGCTGGCGGAGGTGCAAATTCGCGTGCCAGCGCGCGCGTGCGTGCGATCAGTTCGCCCTCATATGGGCCCGGCAGATGGTGAAACAGCGTGACATGCGCCTCGACCACGTTGCGATCGGCGGGATAATGCGCGCGGCGCAGACCGTCGGCCCAGGCCTGGTCGGCCGCGCCCATCGTCGCTGTCATGATGATGGGTTCGCGCCGCATCGCCCGCTTCTAACCGTGATCGGTGCATGCAGAAAGGGGCGTGGTGCATCGCTGCACCACGCCCCCGCTTGCGACCCGTCTAGGGATTTCGTCTGCGAACCGGATCAGGCCAGTTCGGGCTGCTTCGCCTTGATCTTGGCCAGCACGTTCTCCGGGGCGGTTTCGCCGTAGGGATCGCTGTCCAGACCGTGATCGTTGATGCCCGGCTCTTCGAACCAGTCGGTGATCACGCCATTGTCGACGACCATGGCATAGCGCCAGCTGCGCTCACCGAAACCGACATGGTCCTTGCGGATTAGCATGCCCATGCGGCGGGTAAAGTCGGCCGAGCCATCGGGCAGCAGCTTCACCTTTTCGACGCCGAGCGCCTTGCCCCACTGGTACATCACGAACGCGTCGTTGACCGACACGCAATAAATCTCGTCGATGCCTTCGGCGCGGAAATCGTCGTACAGCGCTTCGAAACCGGGAACCTGCGAGTTCGAGCAGGTGGGCGTGAAGGCGCCGGGCAGCGAGAAGATGACCACGCGCTTGCCGGCAACCAGATCACCGGTGAGCTGGTCCTGCCAGCGGAACGGGTTGGGGCCTTCGATGCTGTCGTCGCGCACGCGCGTCTTCAGGCAGACATTGGGGACACTGCGTCCGATCATGGGGAAACTCCTTGAACGATGGGGGATCTGTTTTGCACTGCAGCATTTAAGGCAGCGGATGGACCAAGTGAAATGAAAACATTCGCGTGTAGTGATCGCTTTTTTCGATGATTTGGTCGCATTGGCCATGACAGTCCATTGGACCCGACGCACAGAGCCGTGACATGGTTGCAATAACGATGAATTACATTCAATTTGGATGCACTTGGAGGGAGCCTCTATGATCCTGTCACGGCCCTTGGGCTGGTTCTGGCTGCTGGCCATCGTTCTGCTCGGCTGGAACGTGATCGGCCTGGTGGCCCTGTTGTTCGATCCGGTCCTGGGTCTGGGCGACGTCTCGAAGCTCGCCCCCGAGCAGCAGGCTCTGTACGCCGCCCGTCCTGCCATTGCCTTTTACGGCTTTGTCCTCGCGACGGTGGCCGGCACGGCAGGTGCCATCGCGCTGTTGTTGCGGCGTAACTTTGCACTCTGGCTGTTCATCGCCTCGGCTATCGGTCTGGTGCTGCAGAATGCCTGGCTGTTCGCGGACCCCTCGCGGCTCGATGCCAGTGTGCTCGGCTTTCAGGCGCTGGTCGCCGGATCGATCGCGCTGGAAATCTGGCTCACGTTGACCGCCCGGAAGCGCCGCTGGAGCCGCTGACCCGGTCCGATAAACGGACCCCTGCGCAGGCGGGGGCCATCGCCCAAGCGTCCATCCAGGCGGAACTGGTGTTTTTGCAGCGGTCGGTGTCATCATGCCAACCACCGTCGAGGCAACACCGTTCAGCTCGGGACATGGGCCCCTGCCTGCGCAGGGGACCGGCATGCTGACCGGCGCTTACATCTCGCCGCGGGCGCGGCGGATGGCGAACCATTTCTCGACATTGCGGTTATGGTCGGCGAGCGTGCTGGCGAACACGTGGCCACCCGTGCCATCGGCGACGAAATACAGCGCATCGGTGCGCGCCGGGTTCAGCACCGCCTCGATCGAGGCACGGCCCGGATTGGTGATCGGTCCCTTGGGCAGCCCGGTCATTGCATAGGTATTATAGTCGTTGACCGCCGAAATCTCGGACTGGCGGATGCGGCGGCCGAGCGGCTTTCCGCGGGTGATCGGGTAGATGATCGTCGGGTCCGCCTGCAGCATCATGCCCTTGCGGATGCGGTTGCTGTACACGCCCGCGATCATCCGCCGTTCGGAGGCCTTGCCGGTCTCCTTCTCGACGATCGCCGCCAGCGTGACCGCTTCCTGCGGGGTCCTGGCGACCGTATCGGGCGACCGTTTGGGCCAGAGTTCGGCGATCGTGTCCTGCATCGCCTTCTGCATGCGCAGCATCACCGCGATGCGCTTCTCGCCGCGTTCGAAGCTGTAGCTCTCGGGCAGGATCGTGCCCTCTTCGGGCACAGGCGCGTCGCCGGTCAGCAGCTTTTCCGCCATCAGCTTTTCGTGCACAAGGATGCTAGGCATGCCTTCGGGCACGGTGACCATGCGGCGGACGACCTCGCCGCCCTGCAGGATGTTGAGGATCTGCGCGTTGCTCGCCCCCGCCGGGATGACGAATTCGCCCGCCTTGATCGGATCGCTGCCGCCGAACACCTTCGCCCGGTTGAGGAACGCGCCCGCCGAGCTGATCGCGCCCTGTTCCTCGAGCACCCTCGCCGCGCTGGCGAGCGAGCTGCCCTGGGGGATGACCACCGCCAGTTCCTGCTGCGCGGGGCCGGACGCGGTCCAGCCCCAGTAGAAATTGCCGCCGATCAGCAGCACCAGCGCTGCGGCGCCTGCCAGAACGATGCATCCCAATCGGCGCAGCATGATCGGGTCAGACCGCCTTCATGATCAGGCTGGCGTTGGTGCCGCCAAAGCCGAAGCTGTTGTTGAGCACCGCGCGCACCTTGCGCTCCTTGGCCTTGTGCGGGACCAGGTCGACGCCCAGGCAGCTCTCGCTCGGATTGTCGAGGTTGAGCGTCGGCGGCACGATCTGGTCGCGCAGCGCGAGGACGCAGAAGATCGATTCCACCGCACCCGCGCCGCCGAGCAGATGGCCGATCGCGGACTTGGTGCTGCTCATCGACAGCGTGTCGATCGCGCTGCCGAACAGGCGGCGCACCGCGCCGAGCTCGAGCTCGTCGCCCAGCGGGGTCGATGTGCCGTGCGCGTTGATATAGTCGATATCCTCGAGCGAGAGGCCCGATTTGCGCACCGCCATTTCCATCGAGCGGAACGCGCCCGAGCCTTCGGGGTGCGGTGCGGTGACGTGATAGGCATCGCCGGTCAGGCCATAGCCGATCACCTCGGCATAGATCTTGGCGCCGCGCGCCTTGGCCCGCTCATATTCCTCGAGCACCACCACGCCTGCGCCTTCGCCCATGACGAAACCGTCACGATCGACATCATAGGGGCGCGAGGCCCGCTCGGGCGTGTCGTTGAAGCCGGTCGAGAGCGCGCGCGCCTGCGCGAAACCGGCAATGCCGATCGGGCAGATCGCGCCTTCCGCGCCGCCGGCGAGCATCACGTCGGCATCGTCGAGCGCGATCATCCGCGCGGCATCGCCGATCGAATGCGCGCCCGTCGAGCAGGCGGTGACGACGGCGTGGTTCGGGCCCATCAGCCCGTATTTGATGCTGACCTGGCCAGAGATCAGGTTGATCAGGCGGCCATGCACGAAATGCGGGCTGACCCGGCTCGGCCCCTTGCGGTCGAGCACCAGCGATTCGCTCTCGATGCCCGGAAGCCCGCCAATGCCCGATCCGATCGAGCAGCCCGCGCGCAGCCGCTCGGCCTCGCTCATCTCGGTGAGACCGGCATCCTCGAGCGCCTGCCCGGCCGCATCGATACCGTAGATGATGAAGGGGTCGACCTGGCGCTGGACCTTGTGATCGACACGCTTGTTGGGGTCGAAGCCATAGGCGTGGTCCGCCGGCTTCACCTCGCAGGCGATGCGGCACTTGTACTCGCTCGCGTCGAAACGGGTGATCGTGCCCGCGCCGGACTTGGCGGCAATCAGATTGCTCCACGCGGTCTCGACATCGGCGCCCAATGGCGTGACCAGACCCAGACCCGTAATGACTACACGGCGCATTTGCCCCACTCCTGAAAAACCTGTTTCGCGGTCAGGGGGCGAGCGTGCCCCCGGACGGCGGTGTTCGAAAATGAAAAATGGCCTCCCCGCGTCGCCGAAGCGACGATCAGGGAAGCCATCCTATCTTCACATGGTCGCTGCCGCGATGCAGCGACGTTGCCCACCGGACCCGGCCCGCCGATCGGTTTCGACGCGGTGCCTTGCCGGTGCGATGGGCCCCTGTGCCAGCAGCAAATCAGCCCTTGTGGCTGTCGATATATTCGATGGCATCGTTGACGGTGCTGATCTTTTCGGCAGCATCGTCGGGGATTTCGACGCCGAACTCTTCCTCGAACGCCATCACCAGTTCGACGATGTCAAGGCTGTCAGCGCCCAGATCGTCGATGAAGCTTGCGTCCTCGGTGACCTTCTCGGCTTCCACGCCGAGATGCTCGATCACGATCTTTTTTACGCGGTCGCCAGTCTCACTCATTCAGAGTTCCTTCGATTTGTGTGTAACGAAAATATGCGAATTGAAATCACTGCCACGCCCTAATGCCGCTTTGATCGGCTGGCAAGGGGGGCTGGCAGGCTGGCACGCCTTACAGCATCGCCATGCCGCCGTTGACGTGCAGCGTCTGGCCGGTGACATAGCCCGCCTCGCGGCTGGCAAGATAGACCACGGCCGCCGCGACGTCATCTCCCTCGCCCAGCTTGCCCGCCGGGATGCGCGCCATCAAGGCCGTTTTCTGCGCTTCGGGCAGGACCTCGGTCATCGCCGAGGCGATGAAGCCCGGTGCGACGCAGTTGACGGTGATGTTGCGGCTGGCGAGTTCCGCCGCCAGCGCCTTGGACATGCCGACCAGCCCCGCCTTCGACGCGGCATAATTGGCCTGGCCCGGATTGCCCGTCGCGCCGACCACGCTGGTGATCGAGATCATGCGGCCGAAACGTGCCTTCATCATCGGCTTGGCGGCAGCGCGGCACAGGCGGAACGCGGCTTCGAGGTTGACGCGGATCACGTCCGCCCATTCGTCATCCTTCATCCGCATGGCAAGGTTGTCGCGGGTGATGCCGGCATTGTTGACCAGGATGTCGAGCGAGCCCAAAGCCTCGACCGCTTGCGGGACGAGCCCATCGACGGCGGCGGCATCGGACAGGTCGCAGGTCAGCGCGACATGGTCACCGCCCAGCGAGGCTGCGAAATCCTTGAGCTTGGCCTCGTTGCTGCCCGAAAGCGCTAGCCGCGCGCCATGCGCCGCGAGCCCGCGCGCGATGGCCGAACCGATGCCCCCGCTGGCGCCGGTGACCAGGGCGGTCATGCCTGTCAGATCGAACATGCGAAATTCTCCATCACTTTGCCTCTCCCCTTGCGGGAGAGGCCGCGAGACTTGGTGGCTTGTCCGCCCAGTCGCAGCGGGAGAGGGGGCATGATCTCGCCTAGCCCTCTCCAACACCGGCAAGGCAGCAAGCTGCCAAGCCTTTGTATCCTCTCCCGTAAAGGGAGAGGAGTTGAACATCAAACCGCTTCGAGCAGGCTGTCGATATCGCTCATCTCGACGATGCTCTCGCTGTCGACATCCTCGACGATGCGCTTGATCATCGGGACCAGCACCTTGCCGCCCAGTTCGATGAAGTGATCGACGCCTGCGTCGCGCATCGCGATCACCGATTCCCGCCAGCGGACCATGCCGGTGACCTGATCGACCAGCAGATTGCGGATCGTGCCCGCATCGCCCACCGGTGCGGCGGTGACGTTGGCGAACAGCGGGACGATCGGGTCCCTGATCTCGGTTGCGGCCAGCGCCTCGGCCATGCGTTCGGCGGCGGGCTGCATCAGCGCGCAGTGGAAGGGCGCGGACACCGGCAGCATCATCGCCTTGCGCGCGCCCATTTCCTTGGCGATCGGTAGGCAGCGCTCGACAGCGGCGGCATGGCCCGAGATCACCGCCTGGCCAAAGGCATTGTCATTGGCGACGGCGCAAACCTGGCTCCCCGCAGCCTGCTCGGCAGCCTTCACCGCTTCCTCGAACTCGATGCCCAGCAGCGCCGCCATCGCGCCCTCGCCCACCGGCACCGCCGCCTGCATCGCCTGGCCGCGCAGCTTGAGCAGCCTTGCCGTGGTCGCCAGATCGATCGACCCCGCAGCGCACAAGGCGCTATATTCGCCCAGGCTGTGTCCCGCGACATAGGCGAAGCTCACCGGCACATCGCCCGCCTCGCTCTGCAGCGCGCGGAACACCGCGATGGCATTGGCCATGATCGCGGGCTGCGCATTCTCGGTCAGCTGCAGCTCGTCGGCCGGGCCTTCGGTCATCAGCTTGAAGAGATTCTGGCCGAGCGCCTCATCGACCTCCTCGAACACCGCGCGCGCGGCGGCGCTCGCCTCGGCCAGGGCCTTGCCCATGCCGACCTTCTGACTGCCCTGTCCCGGAAAAATGAATGCGCGTGTCATGACTATCGTCGTCCCTCGCCCCACAGATCGCGCTGGGGCCCTCCAGCCCCAGCGTCAAGCGCCGCCCGTTAATCCCGTTGCCGCGACGTTGCAAGCCGCTTGCAGTGGTTTAACCGATCGATTAACACCGCCCGCATGGATGATAGTGCATTTGCCGAACGGCTGGAAACGCTTTGCCGCACGAGGCTGGGAAGTGCGGGGCCGCTGAACGGGCTCAAGCGGCTCTCTGGTGGCGCAAGCATGCAGAGCTGGCGTTTCTCCTGGGGCGACGAGCCGCTGATCCTTCGACGCATGCCCGAAGGCCTGCGCGGCGACGATGCCGCGATCGACTCTGGCGCACTCGATCTCGACGGCCAGGCCGATGTCATCGAAAGCGCGGTGGCGCATGGCGTGATGGCCCCGGCGGTGCGCGCGCGCCTGACCGTCGAGGATGGCTTGGGAGAAGGCTTCATCATGGCCTGTGCGCCCGGCGAGGCGCTGCCGCAGGTGCTGCTGCGCGATCCGGCCTATGCCGAGGCGCTCGCGGCGCTTCCCAAGCAATGCGCCGAGCAGCTGGCGGCGATCCACGCCATTCCCCCGGCCCATCTGCCGCAAGCGCTCGTCTGCCGCAGCCCGGCGCAGATGCTCGCCGATCTCGAGGCACGCTGGCGCGATCTGGGCGGAGTATCGCCGATCTATGCGCTCGCGTTCGGATGGCTGGAGCGCGCATTGCCCGAACCGGTCGAGCCGCGGCTGTGCCATGGCGATTTCCGCATGGGCAACCTGCTGATCACGCCCGAGGGACTGTCGGCCGTGCTCGATTGGGAGCTCGCGCATCTGGGCGACCCGGTGCAGGATCTGGCCTTTGGCTGCATTCCCAGCTGGCGCTTCGGACGTTATGACAAGGGGCTCGGCGGATTTGCCCAGCCCGAAGACATGCTGGCACCCTATGAGGCCATGACCGGCGAACGGGTCGACCGCGCGCGTTTCCGCTTCTGGCTGGTCTATTCGTGCCTGTGGTGGGGCATCTGCTGCCTGATCATGGCCGATATCTGGCGGCGCGGCGACAAGGCGGGGCCGGAGCGGCTGGTCATCGGCCGCCGCGTGTCCGAGGTCGAGATCGATCTGCTGCTGATGCTGTCGGACGAACTGGCCGACGTTCCCGCCCCGATGGACTGGCCTGCGACGGACTTTGCCGCCGAAAGCGGCGTGCCTTCGGGCGCAGCGCTGACCGATGCGGTGGCGCTCTGGCTCGACGGCAAGGTCGCCGCCAATGCCAAAGGCCATGCCAGATTCGAGGCCAAGGTCGCCGTGAATGCACTCGGCATGGCGGCGCGCGACGCAGCGTTCGGCCTCGATTTCCGCGCCAGCCAGGCCAGGCGGCTCGATATCCTGGGCTATGACGCCCCCGGGCTCGTCGCCGCGCTGCGGCGCGATCCGGCCAATGTCACGCCGGCGGTCCATCACCACCTGCGCCGGACCGCGGTGGAGAACAGCCTGATCGACCAGCCGCGCTATGCCGGTTTGGCGGTCGCGCGGTCCGCTTGGAGTCAAAAGCCGCTGACATCTGCCGAAAATTTATAATCTCGCGCAATTTTGACGCTTAATCGGCGGCGTTCCCGGTCGTTAAGGCAGGTGAACGATCAATTAAGCACGATTGGGTCAACCGATGGCAGAACTCCAGGCACAGCGCGGCAATCTCAGGGACCGGATGAAACTCGCCGCGTCGATCCTGGCGGGTCAGGCGAAGGCGGAAGAAGAGGCTCCGAAAAAGGAGACCGTCTTCGAGAACATCAAGAAGCAGCAGTATCTCAAGGTCTTCTCGTTCCTTGAGCAGGTGCAGCTCGACCCCCTGCCCGATCACTACAAGCTGGCCTGGGAATATCTGAACGGCGGCAACAACACGCTGCGCGCCGCGGTGGACCGCAAGCTCGATACCCAGGGCCGATTGTCTGCGGAGACCGTCGCGGAAATCCTCGACGAGTGCGAGGGGCAGATGAAGGTTCAGGACCTGAACGCGCTGGTTGCCGAGAGCGAGGAACTGCTCGCAGGCGGCTTCAAGACGCTGAGCAAGAGCGGCAAGGAAAGCATGGCCTATGCCGAGGCGCTGCAGACCCGGCTCGACTGGATGCGCGAACTCGACCCCGCCGAACAGGCCGACATGCCGATCGAGGCACAGTTCAAGGCGCTGCTCAAGATCACCACGCAGATGATGCAGTCGACCAAGAAGGCGAGCGAGAGCCTGGACGAGAGCACCAAGAAGCTCAGCCAGATGCGCAGCCGCCTCGACGAGGCCAACGACAAGGCGCAGCGCGATCAGCTGACCGGCCTGCCCAACCGCTGGGCGTTCGAGCAGCAATTCTCTGCCGCGACGATCCGCGCCAAGGAGCGGTTCGAGCCGCTGTCGGTCGCGTTCATCGATATCGACCATTTCAAGCAGGTCAACGACACGCACGGGCACGAAGCGGGCGACCGCGTGCTCCAGCTGGTCGCCAAGACGCTCGACGGCTTCACCCGCGGCAACTGCCATCTGGCGCGCCATGGCGGCGAGGAGTTCGTCATCGTGCTGGAAAACACCACCACCGCCGAAGCGAAGAAGCAGATCGATGCCGTCCGCGAGGACCTGGCCGAACGCTCGCTGGTCAACAAGGAGAATGGCGAGCCGATCGGCCGCATCACCTTCTCCGCCGGGGTCGCGCCGTTCATTCCGGGCGAGGCCAACCGTCAGGTGCTGCGCAATGCCGATGCCGCGCTGTACGAGGCCAAGAATACCGGGCGCAACCAGGTGCTGATCTACAACGGGGGCTGAGCCCCCGCCTGGCCAGCGCCTGGCATCTCTGTCACCCCTCGTCGTCATTCCCGCGAAAGCGGGAATCCCGCTGACTTCTGCAACCTCAGCTCTTTTCCGGCACCCCCGCGTTCGCGGGGGTGCCGGAAAAGAGCATGGTCACGACTTGGAGCCTTACCCCATCATGCCGCTTTTTCTCGTCTCGGCGCTTGCTTTCTTCCGGCTTTTGGGTATTAGCCCGCGCTTGCCTTCGGACGACTGACCGTCCTCCGCATGCATGAAGAAAGCCGGAGGGGTGTGTCGCATGGGGCGCGCATCAGCGATCGGCAGATGAGTAAAGGAAGCCAACATGCCGATGTACGAGCATGTGTTTCTGGCGCGCCAGGACCTGTCCCAGGCCCAGGTGGACGCGCTGGCCCAGACCGCAACCGAGATTGTCGAACAGAACGAAGGCAAGGTCACCAAGACCGAGACCTGGGGTCTGCGCAACCTCGCCTACAAGATTCAGAAGAACCGCAAGGCGCACTTCGTTCTGCTGAACATCGAAGCCCCCGCCGGCGTCGTCGCCGAGCTGGAGCGTCAGACTTCGATCAACGAAGACATCATCCGTTACCTGACCGTGCGCGTCGACGAGCTGGAAAGCGGCCCGTCGGTGATGATGCGCAAGCAGGACCGCGAACGGCGTCCGCGCCGCGACCGCGAAGCCTGAGACAGAAAGGGATAACGACACATGGCACGCCCATTTTTCCGCCGCCGCAAGTCCTGCCCGTTCTCGGGCAAGAACGCTCCCGCCATCGATTACAAGGATGTGCGCCTGCTTCAGGGCTTCATGTCCGAACGTGGCAAGATCGTCCCCAGCCGCATTACCGCGGTTTCCGGCAAGAAGCAGCGCGAGCTGTCCAAGGCCATCAAGCGCGCTCGCCATATCGGCCTGCTGCCGTACATCGTGAAGTAAGGAGCAAGGGACATGCAGATCATTTTGCTCGAACGGATCGAGAAGCTGGGTTCGATCGGTGACGTCGTCACCGTCAAGGACGGCTATGCCCGCAACTTCCTGTTGCCCAACAAGAAGGCGCTGCGCGCCAACGAAGCCAACCGCAAGGTGTTCGAGGCCAATCGCGAGCGCATCGAGGCCGAAAACCTCGCCAAGCGCGACGAAGCGGCCAAGCGCGCCGAGTCGGTCGACGGCATGCAGGTCGTCCTGATCCGCGCCTCGTCGAACAGCGGCCAGCTCTATGGTTCGGTGTCGGTCCGCGACATCGCCGATGCGCTCAACGCCGATGGTGCCAATGTCACCAAGGCGATGATCATCCTGGAGCGCCCGATCAAGACGCTGGGCGTGTTCCCGGTCAAGATCGCGCTGCACCCCGAAGTGTCGGTCAGCGTTACCGTCAACGTCGCGCGCAGCGACGACGAAGCCGAGCTGCAGAAGGCCGGTGTCGACGTGATGGCGCAGATGTTCGAGGAAGACCAGGCGCCCGCCGGCTTTGTCGAGAAGTTCGACCCCAATGCCGAACCGGGCACCATTCCGGTTGACGAGCCCGAAGAAGGCGAAGGCGAAGACGCCGCCGCCTGATCGGACGATCACGGTAAACAAAAAAGGTCGGGTTCCAGCAATGGAGCCCGGCCTTTTTGTGTAACGGGCACTGCCCATCCGAACTCTCCCCTCTTTCAAGGGAGGGGAACGCGTGCAAAGCCATCCGCAGCTATACGCCTCACTGCGCGGGCGGGCTCACCACTTCCTGGTTGAAGCGCTGCGCCAGCACCACGAAATTGGTCACCTCGCGGCGCAGCGTGCCGCGCTTCACGCCGAAATCGCTGATCAGATAGCGCGCGACAAAGGGTTCGCCGGCAACCGACACGCCTGCCTTGCTGAACTCGTACAGCCGATTGAAATCTCCCGCCGCCTGCGCGAGGTTCTGCGGGTTGCGCTCCGCTGGCTTGGGCCAGAAGGCGAGCATGTACAGCCCCTGGCACTGGTCGGGCTGATTGGGCGGGCACGCGGTGAAGAACATGTTGACGCGCAGCTGGCCGAAGCTCGCCTCGACGAACGGACGTCCCTCGGGCGTCTTGCGATCGGCGATCGCCACCGCATTGCCGAACGGCGCCAGGATTTCGCGAACGGTGGTCGGGGTGAACGCATTCACTTCCACGCGGTCATCGGCATTGCCCTGCGCCTGCTGCGCTGCTGCGGGCTCCATCGACGTGCCGGCAAGCGCCAGCACCAGCGCCGCAGCCGTGCCTGCGCGAGTTCCCCTGCCCTTTGTTGTCATTGTGTCACTCCTCCCGCTCGATCGGACCCGCCAGCATCATAAGCGGTGTGCGCCAGCGCTTGCAACCGCCTGAAATTCCGTCATCGACCCGTCATCAGCGCGCCACGACAACGGTAATGACAGTGCCATCCGGAGTCGTTAAGAGCTTAACATGAGCACTATCGATACGATCATCACCCAGCTTGCCGACCATTACGAACGGTCGGTCCACTCCCTCCAGACCGCGATCCGCGCCTTTGTCGAGCATGGCACGCCGCCCGATCCGGCGCTGCGCGCGAGCGGCGCGTTCAGCTATCCCTGCCTTCGCATCGAATATGGCGGCAACGAGCGCGGCACCGCGCCCGGCCTGTCCTTCGGCCGCCTCAACGCGCAGGGGATGTACACCACCACGGTCACTCGCCCGCGCATGTTCGCCGATTACCTGACCGAGCAGCTGACGCTGCTGCGCGACAATTACGATGTCGTGATGTCGGTAGGGCCGAGCGAGCAGGAAATTCCCTTTCCGTACGTGCTCGACGGCATCTCGGGCCCCGAGCTCGGCGGCATTACCCCGCTCGAGCTGGCGCGCTATTTCCCGACCACCGAGCTCGCCGATATCGGCGACGAGATCGCCGATGGCTTCCTGTCCTTCGGCTATGGGTCGGAACGTCCGCTCTCGCTGTTCGACGGCCTGCGCACCGATTTCTCGCTGGCGCGCCTCAGGCACTATACCGGCACGCCGCCCGAGCATGTCCAGCGCTTCATCCTGTTCACCAACTATCACCGCTATGTCGATGAGTTCGTGGGCTGGGCGTGCAGCCAGATCGGCAAGGGCCATTATACCGCGCTGTCGGGTGCGGGCGGGCTGTACACCGATCAGCCCGGCGCGGACCCCAGCCAGCTGGTTGCCGACAGCGCCTGGCGCCGCCACCAGATGCCTGCCTATCACCTGATCGCGCCCGATTTCGGCGGCATCACGCTGGTCAATATCGGCGTCGGCCCGTCGAACGCGAAGACGATCACCGATCACCTCGCGGTGCTGCGGCCCGAGGTGTGGCTGATGATCGGCCATTGCGGCGGCCTTCGCCCGACCCAGCGGATCGGCGACTATGTGCTCGCGCACGCCTATCTGCGCGACGACCATATCATGGACGAGGTGCTGCCGCCCGAAATCCCGATTCCGCCGATCGCCGAGATCCAGCAGGCGCTCGCCGGGGCGGCCGAGGAAATCTCCGGCACCAGCGGCGCGGACCTCAAGCGGCGGATGCGCACCGGCACCGTGGTCACCACCGACGATCGCAACTGGGAGCTGCGCTATTCGACCAGTGCGCTGCGTTTCTCGCAGTCGCGCGCGGTGGCGATCGACATGGAAAGCGCGACGATCGCCGCGCAGGGCTATCGCTTCCGCGTGCCCTATGGGACGTTGCTGTGCGTGTCGGACAAGCCGCTGCACGGCGAACTCAAGCTGCCCGGCCAGGCGAATCGCTTCTACGAGGAAGCCATCGCCGCGCACATGCAGATCGGCATCCGCACCTGCGAGATGCTGCGCGGGGAGAGCAATTCGCTCCACAGCCGCAAGCTGCGCGCCTTCAACGAGCCGCCATTCCGCTGAGAAGCGATTGCTGGCAAACAGCATCCTGCAAAAGGGCCATGACGGGCGGGTAGGCCTAAGGTGTTGTGGCCCTTGCATTTTCCAACAAGCCGTTACCGTTACATCTGCATATATTTGCAGGTATGTATTGACCTAGTTTAGCGGATCGCCATAATCCGGGGCATGCCGCACCGTGTCCCTGTCGCCCGCGAATTGGCCGAGGTCTTCAAGCTCATCGCGCATCCCGACCGGATTCGCCTGATCGAGGAGCTTCGCACCGGCGAGTGCGACGTCACTACGCTGGCGGAAAAGCTGAACCTGCCGCCGACCCGGCTTTCGCAGCATCTCAGCCTGCTGCGCACCGCGCGCATGGTCGAGGAACGCCGCAACGGGCGTCAGCATCTCTATCGCCTGGCCCAGCCGCAGATTGCCGGCTGGATCACCGACGGGCTCGCCTTTGTCGAAGCCCGTGCCCCTGCGGCCTTGGCCGGAGATTTGCGCGAGGTGCGTGAACTCTGGTCGTGATCAACCAACCCCTTGAGCCTCAATAAGGAGCATCCCCATGCCTCATTTCGCCGCCGGCGTTGTCCGCTTCCAGACCGAAGTCTTTCCCGAGAAGCAGGAGCTGTTCGAGAGCCTCGCCAAGGGCCAGTCGCCCGAAGCCCTGTTCATCACCTGCTCGGACTCGCGCATCGAAACCGCGATGATCACGCAGACCGATCCGGGTGAGCTGTTCATCTGCCGCAATGCGGGCAATATCGTCCCGCCGCACACCAACCATACCGGCGGCATGACCGCGTCGATCGAGTTCGCCGTCGCGGCGCTCAAGGTCCCGCATATCGTCATCTGCGGCCATACCGAATGCGGCGCGATGAAGGGCGCGATGAACCCCGAAGGGCTCGACAGCCTTCCGCATGTCCGCGAATGGCTGGGCTATTCGCGCGCGGCGGTCGAGGTGGTGAAGCATCTCGGCGGCAATCTCGATGACGCAGCCAAGATGAAGATGCTGCTCGAACAGAATGTCATCCTGCAGCTCAACCATCTCAAAACGCACCCGTCGGTCGCGGCGCGTCTCGCGGCGGGCGACCTCCAGCTGCACGGCTGGGTCTATGACATCGCCACCGGCGACGTCACCGCCTATGACGAAGCCACCGGCAAGTTCACCCCGGTGCACGAACATTATGCCAGCGAAATGGCGGCCCTGGCGCTCGAAAAGCATCAGTGCGCCGCCTGATCGGTACCCTGCAACGCCTCATTGAAGGATCCTGATCATGACTGCAGCTACCGCCCAGATGGGCGAAATCGAGACGATGAAGCGAAGCTGGCCGCAAGACCTGCTCGCTTCGGTCGTCGTGTTTCTGGTGGCGCTTCCGCTCTGCCTTGGCGTCGCCATCGCATCCGGAGCGCCGCCTGCGCTCGGTCTGATCACCGGCATTATCGGCGGCCTGGTCGTCGGCACGCTTGCGGGTTCGCCACTGCAGGTCAGCGGCCCCGCCGCGGGCCTGGCGGTGCTGTGCTACCAGCTGGTCGACGAACATGGCCTGATCATGATGGGCGTGGTCGGCCTGATCGCCGGCGCGCTCCAGCTGATCGCGGGCATCGCCCGGCTCGGCCAGTGGTTCCGCGCGATTTCGCCCTCGGTCATCCACGGCATGCTCGCCGGCATCGGCGTGCTGATTCTCGGCTCGCAATTCCATGTGATGATCGATGACAGCCCGCGCGGCAGCGGCATCGAGAACCTTCTGTCGATCCCTGAGGCAATCTACAAGGCGATCTTCCCGATGGCGATGGACAGCCATCACCTCGCGGCGATCACCGGCGTGGCGACCATCGCGGCGATCCTGATCTGGAACCAGTTCAAGCCCAAGCAGCTTTCCATGGTGCCCGCCCCGCTGATCGCGGTCATCGTCGGAACGATCGTCGCTGCCACCGCTGGGTTCGACATCAAGCGCGTGGCCGTTCCCGACAACATCGTCGCCTCGCTCAACATCCCCACCATGGAAGCGCTGCAGCGCGGCCTGACCATGGAAATCCTGCTGCTCGGCGTGGTCTTCGCCTTTGTCGCCAGCGCCGAAACGCTGCTGTGCGCCACCGCCGTCGACCAGATGCACACCGGCCCGCGCACCAAGTACGACAAGGAACTGCGCGCGCAGGGCATCGGCAACATGCTGTGCGGTGCGGTCGGGGCGCTGCCGATGACGGGCGTGATCGTGCGCTCCTCGGCCAATGTCCAGGCAGGCGCCAAGTCGCGGCTGTCGGCGATCATGCACGGTGCGTGGATCCTCGCCACCGTGGTTGCGCTGCCCTGGCTGCTCGCGCTGATCCCCACCGCCGCGCTCGCCGCGATCCTGGTCTATACCGGCTACAAGCTGGTCAACATCGCGCAGATCAAGAAGATCGCGTCGTACGGCCGCGTCGAACTGGCGATCTACTTCGCCACCCTGGGCGGCATCGTGGTGTTCGACCTGCTCACCGGCGTGATCATCGGCTTCGTGCTGGCGACCGCCAAGGTGGTCTATACCTTCACGCATGTCCGGGTCGATCTGGAGGATGACGAGATGGCGGCGCGCACCGACGTGTTCCTGCACGGATCGGCCACCTTCTTCTCGATCCCGCGGCTCGCCAGCGTGCTGGAAACGGTGAAGCCCGGTCGCGAGGTGCATGTCCATGTCGAGCATCTCGACCATATCGACCATGCCTGTCTCGACATGCTGGGCGCATGGGAGAAGCAGCACAAGGCCACCGGAGGCAGCATGGTGATGGAGTGGCAGGATTTGCACGACCGCTATGCATCCCCCTATCAGAAGATGCAGGACGCATCAGACGAGCGGGGAGACGGGCCAAAAAAAGCCAGGCCGGTGCTTGAGCCGGCGGCCTGATCCCGGGCCTGATCACAGCAAGAACGGCGTAAGCGGCCACCGGAGCAGTCCGGTGGCCGCTTGCCTTTGCAGCCATCGAAAGAAATCACTGTCGGGCCGGATCCGGAGGGAACAATCTGGCAGGAACGGCGTAATCAAAGCGGTGCAGGGGACCCAATTACCTGATTGTACAAGGAGATCACCATGAGTGATGCCATCAAGACCGCCGCCGAGCGGATCAAGACCGACGCTTTGAACCTGGCCGAGCGCGCACGCAGCGAAGCCGCCAGCGCCTTTGCATCGGTCAACGAAAACCGCGACGAACTGCGTGCCAAGGCGACCGAAACCGCGCGTCTGGCCGGAGAAGTGATCGCGGAAAACGCCCGCATCGCTTCCGATCTCGCCAAGCGCAACGCCTCGGCGGCTGCCGCGATCATCACCGACAATGCCAAGTCGCTGACCACCGAAATGGGTCCGTTGCGCGACAAGGCCGAGGAACTGGCCCAGGATGCCAGCGAGCGGCTGTCCGTCGTGGCGCGCGAACTGTCGCAAAAGGTCAGCGAAAACAGCCGTTATGCGGCACAGCAGGCCCGTGCGCATCCCGCACTCACTTTGGGCCTGGCGGCCGGCGGCATCGCGCTGATTGCCGCCGCCATCGCGCTGTCGCGTCGTGGCAACAGGGCCGCTGCGGGTCCAGTGGATGAAAATAGCGATTATGTCGATCAGAACGTCGTCCCCTCGACCACCGGTGCTGCCGGTGCTCCCTACAACGTTCACTGATTGACGCCGGGTCAGGCGCAGCGCGCGATTCCCTCACGCGCGGTGCCTCGGGGCCTGTTTTCCAGATAGAGGCGCCCCCCGCTTCAGGAAGACAGGCCCCAAATCTTACACTCCATGCAGTACCAAGGGCAAGCGGAGCGGCTTTTCAGCCGCGCTGCTTGCCCTTGTTCTGTGATGCTCGGGCGAGCAGACGCGCGGTCCAGAGACCGCGCAGCCTGCCCTTGCCCGTGATGATGGTTCAGCGGCGGGTGGCCGCGCTCACCAGCCGCACTGCTTGCCCTTGTTCTGTTCCTTGAGCCAGGTCTGCAGCGGCGCGAAATACTCGACCAGCGCGGTGCCATCCATCTCGCGCGAACCGGTGAACGCTTCGAGCGCATCGGGCCAGGGCTTGGACGCCCCCATCTCAAGCATCGCGTTCAGCCGGTTGCCGACCTCCTTGTTGCCGTAGAAGCTGCAGCGGTGCAGCGGGCCCTTCCAGCCGGCGATGTCGCACGCCGCCTTGTAGAACTGGAACTGCAGGATGCGCGCGAGGAAGTAGCGGGTATAAGGCGTGTTCCCGGGGATGTGGTATTTCGCGCCGGGGTCGAAGGCATTGGCCGGACGGTCGGCGGGCGGCACGATGCCCTGATATTGCAGGCGTAGCGCCGTCCAGGCGTCGTTGTAACCGGCGGGCTTGATGCTGCCGTCGAACACGCCCCAGCGCCAGCGATCGACCAGCAGACCGAACGGCAGGAAGGCCAGCTTGTCCATTCCCTGGCGCAGCAGCAGCCCCAGGTCCTTGTCTGCGCCCGGCACCTTGGCCTTGTCGAGCAGACCGATCTCGACGAGGTAATCGGGCGTGATCGACAGCGCGATCATGTCGCCGATCGCCTCGTGAAAGCCATCGTTGGCACCGTCGAGGTGCAGGGGATCCTGCTTGTTATAGGCGCGCTGGTAGTAATTGTGCCCCAGCTCGTGATGGATCGTGGTGAAGTCATCGGCATTCACCTTGATGCACATCTTGATGCGGATATCGTCTTTGTTGTCGATATCCCAGGCGGATGCGTGGCAAACCACCTCACGGTCCTGCGGCTTGACGAACTGCGAACGCTGCCAGAAGGTCTCGGGCAGCGGCGCAAAGCCCAGCGACGAGAAGAACGACTCGCCGCCCTTCACCATCTTGAGCGGGTCGTACGCCTTGGCCTCGAGCAACTGGGTCACGTCATAGCCGATATCGCCCGCGCCCGCCGGGGCGACGATGTCGTAGATATTGCCCCATTCCTGCGCCCACATGTTGCCGAGCAGGTCGGCGCGGATCGGGCCGGTCTCGGGCTGCACCGCATCGCCATATTTCTCGTTGAGCTTGGTACGCGTGTAGCAGTGCAGGTCGTCATAGAGCGGCTTGACCTGCTGCCACAGCTTTTCGGTCAGCGCGGCGAACTCGTCGGCGCTCATGTCATACTGGCCGCGCCACATGGCGCCGACATTCTTGAAGCCCAGCTCGCGCGCGCCCTGGTTGGCAATATCGACCATGCGCGCATAATCGTCCTTCATCGGCGCACCGACATTGTCGTGCCAGCTCACCCACATTTCCTTGAGCTTCGCCGGGTCGCGCACCTCGCCCATCGCCGCCTCGATGTCCGATCCGTTGACCGGCTTGCCATCGAGCGTGCCCTTGCCCTTGCCGTAGATCGACTGCAGCTCGGTCGCGATGGTGTTGAGCTCGGCTGCGGCACCCTCGGTGGTCGGCGCAGGCAGCACGATGCCGCCGCGCAGCTTGTCGAGCTTGCGCCGGGTCTCTTCGCTCAGGCCCGGAACGTCCTTGTACTTCGCGGCTTCGAGCGCGAAGCGCACCTGCATCTCGGTGCCCTTGGCCCCGACCTCGGCGGCGAGCGCGTTGGTATCGTCGGTCAGATAGGTCGAGTTGATCCAGAACACCCGGCCCGCCGAGACCGAATATTCATAGCCCTCCTTCTCGGCCGCCGCGACAAAGGCCTCGGCATCGGCAGCGGTCGGTCTGGCAGCAGAGGTCTGCGGAGCGGCCTCTTCGGCCAGGGCAGCGGTGGGGACGGCCAGCGCAAAGGCCAACGCGGCAAGCGACGTGCGAAGGATCATGTTGGAGCACCCTGAATATCGGTTTATGCCCAGCAGGATTGGGCCTGCCACCGGGTCAGGTCAAGCGCATTCAACGCCTTACCACAGCACGCCCTTCACCTCGGCGAGCGGCTCTGGCGCTGGATCGCCCAGCGCCTGGAGCAGGTCGATCTCGATCGTGCGACACATCGCGCTCAAGGGCACATCGTGCACGCTGTTCGCGAACGGATCGACCAGATCCTCGCCGATCTGCAGGATCGCCAGGAACATCAGGCCCGCCATGGTCGATCCGACCGGCGTTGCGATGCCCAGCGTCTCGACCAGCCCGATGGGCAGCAGGATGCAGAAGATCCGCGTGAACAATGCGGGGAAGAAGCGGTACTGCATCGGCAGCGGCGTGTTCTTGATCCGCTCCATGCCGCCCTGCGCGTTAGAGATATCGACCAGCACCGCCTCGATCTGCGCCTGCTGGATGGTATCGATCTGGCCGGTGCGCTGGGCATGGGCGACCAGCTGGCCGGTTCCGTCATGGATCGCATTGGGCACGTTGCGCCGCTGCTTGACCAGATGGACCTCTTCGTCGGACAGCAGCCGCTCAAGGTCCGGACAGTCGTTCTGCCGCCGCAGCGCGGCGCGCAGCGCGTGGACAAAGGCAATCTGGCGGATGACGATGTCGCGCCGGATGCCGCGTGCGGCGGGGTCGTCGTCATCGATGAACGCCAGCGCCGCGCGCGCGAGGCTGCGCGAGGCGTTGATCATCTGCCCCCACAGCACCCGCCCTTCCCACCAGCGGGCATAGGCGGCGTTATCCCGGAATCCCAGGAACAGCGCCAGCGCCGAACCGAAGATGGTCAGCGGCAGGCCCGGCGCCTTGAACGGCAGGAAGAAGTAGACGACCGTGACCACCACGTCCCAGACGAACAGGATGCTGAGCGGCTTCCAGACCTCCTGAAGGATGCGCGTGGCGCTGGGCGTCGAGGGTATGATCATGCGGTCGCCGTTCGAATTCTGGAGGATCGATCGGCAGCACTACCGCTGAGACTAACATTTGTTGCATTGACCCCGCACCCGCGGTCCCGCAGATCAAGTGGCGAGAAACGCGACGATCTCTTCGGCCAGCGCAGGCTCGAGCACGCTCGACATGTGCGTGCCCTTGATCTCGCGATAGGTCGCATGCCTGAGCTGGCGCGCGAGCTCGGGTGCCGAACCGTTGTCCTGGTCGTCCGCCCCGCAGACCACCAGCACCGGCACGTCGCGCGCGACCAGCGCATCGGTATCGACATTGCCGAAGCTGTCGAGCAGCAGCCGCGCCGCCACCGGATCGATGCCCTGCGTCTTCATGAAAGCGACCGCCAGGAAATGGGGGTCGCCGCGCTTCACCTCGTCGCGCCGGTCGATCGCGGTGACGAAGAAATCGCGCCGCCGGGCCCAGCCGGTCAGCCCTTCCCAGCCCATGCCCGCCAGGATCGCCTTGCGCGGCGTCACCCCGCTCGCCAGCAGCTTGGCCGAGGTCCGCGCGCCGAGCGAGAAGCCGCCCAGGTCGAAATCGTCGAGGCCGAGCGTGTCGATCAGCGACAACGCATCATCGACCAGCACGTCATGCGGATAGGCCACCGGATCATGCGGGGCCGCGCTTTGCCCATGCGCACGCAGATCGGGCATGATCACGCGATAGCCCGCCGCCGCGATCCTCGCGGCATGACCGAACTTGATCCAGTTGGTCTCCGCGCTCGAAAACAGCCCGTGCAGCAGCAGCAGCGGCCGCCCCTCCCCCGTCTCGTGCACGGCGAGCTCGGTGCCGTCGAAGGAGCGGATGCGGGTGGTGGTGATACTGGTGGCGGTGGCGGTCATTCCCGCTCTTTAAGGCCTGCCTGCTCCATGCGCCAGATGGCAAGATCGATCCGGTCCTGGCCGAAAAAGGGTTCGCCCTGGAAGACCAGTGTCGGAACGCCCCAGTGCCCGGCCATTTCGAGCGCTTCCTGGTTGGCGGCGAGTTCAGCGTCGAGTGCTTCGGCGTCCGAGGCGGCGATGGCATCGAGCTCGGCGAGGTCGAGCCCGGCGCGTTCGGCGGCGTGCTTGAGATGATCGCCCTCGTGCCAGTTCGCGGTGCCGCCCCAGACCAGTTGCGACACCTCGTCGCAAAAGGCGAGGCTCTTGCCCTTGCGCGCGGCGGCCTGGCCCATGCGGGTGATGCGGTAGATATAGGGCTGGTCTTCCGCGATCGTCCGCGTCGCCATGTCCTGCACGATAGGATCGGGATTGGGCGGGAAGAAGGCGATGCCCAGATATTGCGACAGCCGGAACACGTCGGTCAGCGTGTAGCGCAGCCAGCCGGGATGATTGCGCTCGAAGAATGTCGGCTCGCGCACCGCCAGCGGATAGACCGGGCGCAGGTGGAGCTGGAGGTCGTATTGCGCTTCCATCGCGCGATAACGGCGCATCGCCAGATAGCTGTACGGCGAGCGGAACGACCAGAAGATATCGGCTTGCAGTGTCATGTCACACAGACTGCCAAAAGATTGCGTTTTACGCAAACGGAATTGTGATTACTGCACTTCCATATAATGTCATATGCTATTATATCGCATGCCATGACAGACTCGGTTGGCTTTCTCCTCAACGACACCGCGCGGCTCTACCGCCGGACGCTCGATGGAATGTTGCGTGATCTTGGCATGACCAGCCTGCAATGGCGGACGGTAGCGCGGCTGAAGCGCGAACCCGGCATGCGCCAGAGCGAGCTCGCCGATCTGCTCGAGGTTGAACCGATCACCCTGTCGCGCATGATCGACCGGCTCGCCGACAGCGGCATGGTTTGCCGCAAGCCCGACCCCAATGACCGGCGCGCCTGGAACCTGTATCTCACCGACAAGACCGATGGACTGATCCGCCAGCTCGAAATCGAAGCCCGGCGGGTCGAAGATCACGCCTTTTCTGGCCTTAGCGAGGACGAGCGGCAGGTGCTCGCCGGGCTGGTCGAGCGCGTCCGCGCCAATCTCTCGCGCAAGGAGGCCGTCGATGCTTGACCGCGACGAACGCATATCGGTGAGCGAGGACATGGTGGAAGTCGATCCCCCTACCAGTGCCGCCCCTCCAGCCGCGCAGCAGCCTGTTGAAAAGGCTCCGCGCAAGTGGCTCAAGCCGCTGGTCATGGTCTCGGTCCCGCTCGCGCTGGCGGTGGCGGGCGGCTATTACTGGCTCTCGGGCGGGCGCTATGTCTCGACCGACAATGCCTATGTCCAGCAGGACAAGGTCGCGGTGACCTCCGAGGTCGGCGGGCCGATCATCGACGTGCGCGTGCGCGAGAACATGGCGGTGAAGGCGGGCGACGTGCTGTTCCGCATCGATCCCCAGCCCTATGAGCTCGCGGTGCGCCAGGCCGATGCCGATATCGCCGGGGCCGAAGTCTCGGTCGCGACGCTCGCCAGCGAGGCACGCTCGACCGGCGTCGGCATCGCCGCAGCGCAGGATGCGATCGACTATGCCAGGATCGATCTGGAGCGGCAGCAGGCGCTGATGGCGCGCGGCTTCACCACCAAGGCCCGGCTCGACGAGGCCGAACGCCGCGTGCAGATGGCGCGCGAGCAATTGCGGGCTGCGCAGGCCGATGCCGCCGATGCCCGCGCGAAACTCGCCACTGGCAGCGCGGTCCCCGGCGTCAATCCCGCGATCGCGCAGGCGCGCGTGCGCCGCGAAACAGCCGCGCTCAATCTCGCGCGAACCGTGGTCCGCGCGCCGGTCAGCGGCCGCGTGGTCCAGGCCGATCGGCTGCAGAAGGGCCAGGCGATGGTCGTCGGCCTGCCCGCATTGACCTTGGTGGTCGACGATCGCAGCTGGATCGAGGCCAATTTCAAGGAAACCGATCTTGATCACATGCGGGTCGGCCAGCCTGCCGAGGTGAAGCTCGACGCCTATCCTGATCTCAAGCTCACTGGCAAAGTCGAGAGTATCGGCGCGGGCACCGGCGCGGAATTTTCTGTGCTGCCCGCGCAGAATGCGACCGGGAACTGGGTCAAGGTGACGCAGCGCGTGCCCGTGCGCATCCGGCTCGACAAGCCCGCCGACCGCAGGCTGATCGCAGGGCTCTCTGCCGAGGTTACGATCGACACCGGCGAGCGCAAGTAACCGGCGATGGCCAGCCGCGCCGCCCCTGCCCCTGTCCGCTATCCTGCGCCGCCGTCGATCGCCGCGGGCGATGTCGCCATGCTGCCGGTCAGGCACCACGGCCTACTGACGCTGGCGGTGATGATGGCGTCGATCATGCAGATCCTCGACACCACCATCGCCAATGTCGCGCTGCCGCACATGGAATCGAGCCTGGGCGCGACGTCCGAAACGGTGACCTGGGCGCTGACCAGCTATCTCGTCGCCTCGGCCATCGCCATCCCGATCACCGGCTGGCTGGCCGAACGCATCGGGTCGCGCAACCTGTTCATCTGGGCGGTGATCGCCTTCACCCTGTCCTCGCTGCTCTGCGGGGCGGCGACGGGCCTGGGCGAGATGGTGATGTTCCGCGCCTTTCAGGGGATCAGTGCCGCGTTCATCGGTCCGCTGTCGCAGACGGTGCTGATGGACATCAACGCACCCAGCCGCCAGGCCAAGGCGATGGCGCTGTGGGGCATGGGCATCATGGTCGGGCCGATCATGGGGCCGGTGATCGGCGGCTGGCTGACCGAGAATTACAACTGGCGCTGGGTGTTCCTGATCAACGTGCCGCTGGGCATCATCACGGTCATCCTGATGCTATGGCTGCTGCCCAGCCGCCCCAAGACCGACCGGCGCTTCGACCTGTTCGGCTTTTCGATGCTGGCGCTGGGCCTGGCGAGCCTGCAGGTGATGCTCGACCGCGGGACCCAACTCGACTGGCTGGACAGCACCGAAATCCTGATCGAAGGCGCGATCGCGCTCGCATGCCTGTGGATGTTCGCCGTCCATATGGTCTGGGGCAAGCAGCCGCTGTTCGATCGCTCGCTGCTGGGCAATCCCAACATGTCCGCTGCCCTGCTGTTCATGCTGGTGGTCGGCATGGTGATGTTCGCCAGCATGGCGCTGCTGCCGCCGATGATGCAGCAGCTGTTCGGCTATACCGTGCTCGACACCGGCCTGCTGCTCGCGCCGCGCGGTTTCGGGATTCTCGTATCGATGGCGATTGCGGGCCGGCTGGTGACGAAGATCGATCCGCGCTATCTGATGGTCACCGGTGCCTCGATCTCCAGCTATTCGCTGTACATGATGACCGGCTGGTCGCTCGAGATGAGCTGGCAGCCGATGGTGGTCGCCGGGCTGGTCCAGGGGCTGGGCATGGGGCTGGTGTTCATTCCGCTCAACATGACCGCGTTCGCCACGCTGCAGCCGCGCCATCGCACCGACGGGGCCAGCCTGCTCAACCTGTCGCGCAGCATCGGCGCCTCGGTCGGCATCTCGGCGATGACCGCGCTGCTCGGCCGCAACATCCAGATCAGCCATGGCGACCTCGCCGCGCACATCACCGACAGTTCGCTGTCGGCCATCGATTCGAGCGTCGCCGGTCGGCTGGGCTCGGTCGGCGATGCGGCGATGGTCGCGATCAACGGCGAGGTCAATCGCCAGGCCGCGATGGTCGCTTATATCGACGATTTCCACGCGATGATGCTGATCAACCTGTGCGCCATCCCGCTATTGCTCCTGCTGCGCCGCCCCGCAAACATGGGCGGCGCGCCGATGCATATCGGGGAATGAGGCTGCGGGACGGAAGGCGCATCGCCTCCCGTCCCGGCAATATCAGCCCTTCTTGAGGTGGCGGCGGCCGAGCAGTTCGGCGATCTGGACGGCGTTGAGCGCGGCACCCTTGCGGAGGTTGTCCGAAACGCACCACAGCGAGATGCCGTTCTCGACCGTGCTGTCGTCGCGCACGCGGCTGATATAGGTCGCGCCATCGCCGACGCATTCGACCGGCGTCACATATCCGCCGTCCTCGCGCTTGTCGACGAGCATGATGCCCGGGGCCTCGCGCAGGATCTTCTGCGCATCCTCGGCGGAAAGCTCGTTCTCGAACTCGATATTCACCGCTTCCGAATGGCCGACGAACACCGGCACGCGCACGCAGGTCGCGGTCAGCTTGATCTTGGGGTCGAGGATCTTCTTGGTCTCGACCACCATCTTCCACTCTTCCTTGGTCGATCCATCGTCCAGGAACACGTCGATATGCGGAATGATGTTAAACGCGATCTGCTTGGTGAACTTCTTGGGCTCGGCGCTGTCGCCGACAAAGATGTTGCGCGACTGCTCGAACAGTTCGTCCATGCCTTCCTTGCCCGCGCCCGACACCGACTGATAGGTGGCGACGACGACGCGCTTGATGGTCGCGGCATCGTGCAGCGGCTTGAGCGCGACGACCAGCTGCGCGGTCGAGCAATTGGGGTTGGCGATGATGTTGCGCTGCGTATAGCCGTCGATCGCATCGGGGTTCACTTCGGGCACGATCAGCGGCACGTCGGGCTCCATGCGGTAGAGCGACGAATTGTCGATCACCACACAGCCCTGCGAGGCAGCCTTGGGCGCATAGATCTTGGTCGCGGCCGAACCTGCCGCGAACAGCGCGATATCCCAGCCGGTGAAATCGAAATGCTCGATATTCTGGACCTTGAGCATCTTGCCGGTTTCGCCGAACTCGATCATCGATCCCGTCGAGCGCGGCGAGGCGACCGCCGCAATCTCGGCAATCGGAAACTCGCGCTCTGCCAGGATGGCGAGCATTTCGCGACCGACATTTCCGGTCGCGCCGACAACGGCAACACGATAACCCACTTGATCAAACCTCCAGTGCAAATGCACGGGCGCGCCTAGCCCTTTACCCCCGGCAATACAAGCCGCGAGTGACCGGCATGCGACAGGCGGTGACTGACAATTTCAAACCGCCCGTTGCTGGTGCAACTAAATGACGCTCGAAGCGCGAATTCACACCAGAATATTGTTCATCGAAAGCATGGCTTGGGGCATTGCATCAAATGCTACGGTCATCCGGTGGCCAGCGCTTTCGAAGGGGAGCGTGCCATGCCACATATAGCTGGGGAAGATCACCAGCCTGCCTTCAGCGGGCGCGACGATGCGGCGCGGTGCGAGATCGAGCCCGAACACGCTGTCGGGCACGCCGAACTGCAGCGCGCCGGCATGGTCGTCGCCGCGCGCGACTTCGGGCGGCAGGCTGATATAGCAGGCTGAGCTCAGCCAGCCCGCCGGATGGATATGGCTGACATGGAAGCCCTCGCTCGCCAGCCGCACCGACCAGGACCCGGCAAAGCGGATATCGTCCCCCATCCGCCCGAGAAACGGATGGTCCATGTCGAAGGTCAGCTTGGCGAGCTGGCCGACAATGGCCTGATGGATGGAAGCCTTGAGACCCTGAATCGCCGGATGCCGCTTCTGGAACAGCAGGCCGCGCGTCTGCGTGCCGCCGCGCAGCGTCTGCTCCGCCGGGTGCAACTGGGTGGTGTGCAGCGCCTCGAGCACCGGCTTGAGTTCTGCCAGGAAGCTTGTGATATCGCTCCAGCCCTCGGGAGCCGACAGCTCTACCGGCATCACCAGCCGATCGTAATCGGCCAGCCAGGCCTCGCGCGGATCATCGAGCAGCCGCCAGATCACGCTGAGCAGCGACCAGGCGGACTGATCGTCGCGGTTGAGCCGCGCGGCTTCCAGCGCGTGCGTTTCTGCGGCCTTCGCGTCGCCCTGAGCGAGCAGCACATGGGCAAGGTTGAGCTGTGCGCTATGGCTTTCGGGATGCGCCGCGACCAGGCCTTCGAGCCTGGGCCGAGCAGCCAGCCAGTCACGGGCGGCAATATCGGCGCTGGCCCGCAGGAACAGCATGTCGGGCGTATCACCGAACCGCGTCAGTGCTTCCTCGGCCCATTCGCGCATCTGATCCGCCTCGCCCAGCGCCTTTGCGCTGGCCACTGCGGACAACCACAAGGGCCTGGACTGCGGCCTGTCCTTCAGCGCGGCGCGATAGCCAGCCAGGGCATGGGCTGCGCCGCCGGCGAGTTGCGGCATCAGCCGGGCGAACGTTTCCTGCGCATCGAGAAAATCCGGGAAGCGCGCGATGACATCGCGATACTGATCGACCGCTGCCTCATAGCGCCCCAGTTCGGCCAGCAGATGCGCGCGCAACGTGTGCGTTTCAGGTGCATCGAGCCGATGGCGCAGCGCCTCGTTCACCACCGCCAGCGCTTCTTCCTGCTGGTCGAGCTCGCGTAGCGAAACCGCCAGATTGTGCAGCGCGCGGCGGTCATTCGACTTGGATTCGAGTACCGCACGAAAGCCATCGACCGCCAGATCATGGTCGCCGCGCGCCTGGGCCAGCGTTGCGTGCAGCCATGGTAGACGCGGGTCATCGGGCTTGACCTTCGCCAGATTGACAAGCGCCTGGTCGGCCAGGTCGTGCTCGCCGGTCCGGATCGCCAGCACGATCATATCGTGCCAGGCATCGACATAGCCGGGCGCGATGGCGACCGCGCGATCGACCGCGCGCAAGGCCTCGACCGGATTGCCCAAGGCATCGAGCACTTCGGAATAGACTTTCCACAGCTGCGGGATCATCGCGTCCGCCTCGATCGCGCTCGCCAGCGCCTGACGCGCATCGTCGAGCCGGCCTAGCGCCCGGTCGATCAGCGCGCGCACGAACAGGCAATCGGGATGGCCCTGATCGGCGGGCGGAAGTCCGTAAAAGGTCAGGCGTGCAGCAGCGGCATCGCCCGCCTTGAGCTGCGCCATCGCGCGGGGAATGATCTGCTGTGCGGGTCCGGGAGGTAGTGCCATGCAGCATCCCTGCGCAAAGCTGGGTGCAAGCGCAACGAAAAAGGGCGGCCCGATCCGGACCGCCCCCTTGCGTGTTTCAGGCTATGCCGACAAAGGATCAGCCCTCGGCATTTTCCTTGGCGGGACGGTTGTCCCGGCGCTCGGCAATACGCGCGCGCTTGCCGGTCAGGCCGCGCAGATAATAGAGCTTTGCACGACGCACGACACCGCGACGGACGACGGTGATCGAATCGATGTTCGGCGAATAGAGCGGGAACACGCGCTCGACACCCTCACCGAACGAGATCTTGCGCACGGTGAAGTTGGAGCCCAGGCCGCGGTTCGAGCGTGCAATGCACACGCCTTCGTAATTCTGGACGCGGGTGCGGTCGCCTTCGACCACGCGCACGCCGACGCGAACGGTATCGCCAGCCCGGAAATCGGGGATGGACTTCTTCGACTTGAATTCCTCGATAGCTTCCGCTTCGAGCGTCTGGATAAGGTTCATCGACCTGTCCTCATGTTTTTCGCCGCGCACCAGAGGGCGACCGATCCGGAGTGCCCCCATGGCGCTCCCAAAGATCCGGCCGCCTTAGCCGTGTGATCTCCGCGGCCTGCGCTTCGCGCCAGGCCCGGATTTTCGCGTGATCCCCCGATCGCAGCACTTCGGGGATCGCACGCCCTTCCCAGATTTGAGGTCGGGTGTAGTGCGGATATTCGAGCAAACCGTTCTCGAACGATTCTTCGTCTCCGCTGGAAAACGCGCCCATTACATCGGGCAACAGCCGAACGCAAGCGTCAAGCAGCACCAAAGCCCCGGTTTCTCCGCCCGAAAGCACGTAATCGCCGATCGAAATCTCCTCGATCGGCCGGGCCTCGAACAGCCGCTGATCAAATCCCTCGAATCGCCCGCAAAGGATGGTGACGCCCGGCCCGGCCGCGAGCTGCCGCACCCGCGCCTGGGTCAGCGGCGCACCGCGCGGCGTCATCGCAATCACGGGCGCTTGCGGCGAACGCTCCAGCGCATGGTCGACCGCCGCCGCGAGCACATCGGCGCGCAGCACCATCCCCGCCCCGCCGCCTGCGGGCGTATCGTCGACGCTGCGATGCCTGTCGGTCGCGAAATCGCGGATCTGGATCGCATCAAGCGACCATCGCCCCTCCGCCAGCGCGCGCCCGGCCAGGCTTTGACCCAGCGGCCCGGGGAACATCTCGGGATAGAGCGTGAGGACTTGGGCAGCGAAGGTCATAGGGTCCAGTTCTCGACCTTGAGGCCGGGGATGTCGGCAAAATCGCCTTCGTTGTTCGTCACGATGGTCGCCCCGATGCTCAGCGCATGCGCGGCCAGCAGCCGATCGAACCGGGCGCGCTTGAAGGGCAGTTGCGCATAGGCTCTTGCCGCCGCCTCATCAAATGGCAGCAAAGGTATCTGCAACAAAAACGCCTCAAGCACCCCGACTGGCGGTGGCTTGCCCTGGGTCGATCCCAGAAAGATCTCGGCAAAGGTGACAGCAGACAGCCCGACGACACCAGGCTCCAGACTTTCCAGTCGATGCCGCAGTGGCTCGAACCGCGCCGTCAATGCGTATACGGCGCAGTCGGAATCGATCAGATAGCGGATCACGATCGGCCCGATGGCAACCTTGGGGCAAGGGCGCTCGGCCGCTCTTCAAAATCCTCTCGCGGCGGCAACTGCAATCCAGGTGCCTTGCCCCAGAACCCGCTGACATCGATCTTTTTCATCGGGTTTGCAGCAGGCTCGATCGTCATCTTTCCGTCGGCCTCGACGATGGTCCATTCCCGATCAGGCTCGATGCCCAGCGCGGCGGGCATGCGGATGGCGACGGAATTGCCGGACTTGAAGCTCTTTGCGCGATATTCCTTGCCCATCAGAGCCTCCCGTATATACGCAATGTATATACTATTCGGCCCAGACCGGGTCAATGACGACGCGGGCTTCGTCGATCTCGCCGGCGGTCACCGGCACCATGAAGCTCTTGCCGTCGTCGCGGACGATATCGAGCACGTCGCCGGCGCCGAAATTCTCGACCGCGCGCACGGTGCCGAGCGTGGCGCCGGTATCCGACGTCACGGGCAATCCGATCAGATCGGCATGATAATATTCGCCCTCGCCGAGCGGCGGGAGCGCGGAACGGGGGACGGTGAGCTCGGTGCCGCGTGCGGCCTCTGCGGCGTTGCGGTCGGAAATCTCGGCAAAGCGCGCGATGCCGAGGTCCTTTTGCGGGCGCAGCGACTTGAGCGTTAGCGCGCCGTTGTTGAAGCTCTTGTGCGCCTTCAGCGCATCGAGCCCCGAGCCGAAGAGCTTGACGCGCACCTCGCCGGTCACGCCATGCGCGCCGACGATCACGGCCAGGGTGATGGGGCGATCAGACATTCAATATGCAATCCCAACGCCCACCCCGGTTCGGCAAGCCGAACCTTCCCCTCCCGCAGGCGGGAGGGGAGAGGGACAGATGATCAGCCTTCGGCCTGTTCGGCAGCGGCTTCTTCAGCCGGTGCTTCTTCAGCGGCGGGTGCTTCGGCAGCGGCCTTGGCGGCCTCTTCGGCTTCAGCCAGCTTGGCGGCCTTTTCCTCGGCGCGTTCCTTGGCCTTTTCGCCCGGCTCGCCCTTCTTGGGGTTGACGCTGGCCTTGCGTTCCTTGAGGCCGGCGGCGTCGAGGAAGCGGGCGACGCGATCGGTGGGCTGCGCGCCGACCGACAGCCAGTGCTTGGCGCGCTCTTCGTTGATCTTCACGCGCTCGCCCGAATCCTTGGCGAGCAGCGGGTTATAGGTGCCGATCTGCTCAAGATACTTGCCGTCGCGGGGCGCGCGGCTGTTGGCGACGACGATCTTGTAATAGGGGCGCTTCTTGGAACCGCCGCGCGACAGACGCATGGAAATCGACATTGTAGAACCTTACCTTTCTGATGAACTTGAAAAACGAAATCACTTCTTCTTGTTGAAATTCTGGAAGCCGGGAGGCAGCCCGCCGGGAAGACCAGGAAGCCCGCCGGCAATGCCCTTGCCGCCACCGCCGAGCAGCCCGGCAATGTCGTCCTCGGTCGGCATCTTGCCACCGCCAAGGCCGCCCACGCCGCCGTCTCCGCCACCACCGCCGCCGCCGAACATGGCGGCGAGGCCTTTCAATCCGCCCATCTTGCGGATCTTCTTCATCGCACCTTCCATCTCCTGGTGCATCTTGATCACCCGGTTGACGTCCTGCACGGTGGTGCCCGATCCCTTGGCGATGCGGATCTTGCGCTTGGCGTTGAGAATGCCGGGCTTTTCGCGCTCCTTGGGGGTCATCGATCCGATGATCGCATCCATGTGCACCAGCACCTTGTCGTCGACACCGCTGGCGCTCATCGCCGCCTTGGCCTTCTTCATGCCCGGCATCATGCCCGCCAGCGCGCCGAGCCCGCCCATCTTGGTCATCTGCCGCAGCTGGGTGCGCAGGTCGTTCATGTCGAACTGACCCTTGGCCATCTTGGCGGCGAGCTTGTCGGCGTCTTCCTTTTCGACCGTCGCCGCCGCTTTCTCGACCAGGCTGACGACATCGCCCATGCCGAGGATGCGGCCCGCGACGCGGCCCGGATGGAACGGCTCGATCGCGTCCATCTTCTCGCCCATGCCGACGAACTTGATCGGACGGCCGGTGACCGCGCGCATCGAAAGCGCCGCACCGCCGCGCGCATCGCCGTCCATGCGGGTCAGCACCACGCCGGTCAGCGGCACCTGGTCGGAGAAGTTCTGCGCGACATTGACCGCGTCCTGACCGGTCAGCGAATCGACGACGAGCAGGATTTCCTTGGGCGTCGCTTCGGCGGCCACCGCCTTCATCTCGTCCATCAGCTGCTGGTCGACGTGCAGGCGGCCCGCGGTATCGAGCATCACCACGTCGAACGACTGCAGCTTGGCCGATTGCAGCGCACGCCGCGCGATATCGACCGGCATCTGGCCAGCAACGATCGGCAGCGTGGCGACATTGACCTGCTCGCCCAGCACCTTGAGCTGTTCCTGCGCCGCCGGACGCTGCACGTCGAGCGAGGCCATCATCACCTTCTTGCCGTGCTTCTCTTTCAGCAGCTTGGCGATCTTGGCGGTGCTGGTGGTCTTGCCCGATCCCTGCAGGCCGACCATCATGATGACGGCAGGCGGAGCAACCGCGAGGTCGAGGTCGCTGGCTTCGGAGCCCAGCATCTCGGTCAGCGCGTCGTTGACGATCTTGACGACCTGCTGGCCCGGCGCGACCGACTTGAGCACCGCCTGACCGACGGCCTGTTCGGTGACGGTGTTGATGAAATCGCGGACGACGGGCAGCGCGACATCGGCCTCGAGCAGCGCGATGCGCACCTCGCGCATCGCGGCGCGGACGTCCTCTTCCTTCAGCGCGCCCCGGCCGCGCAGCCGATCGAACACGCCGCCAAGGCGATCAGTCAGATTATCGAACATATCCGCTTCTCCTTCTGTCCGCCGAGATGGCTGCCCGCACCCGCACGATCAAGGACGCCCCGGCCGCCACCTGCCAAACGCAAAAATCGCCGGTGGGCGAAACCTCGCCGACCGGCGCGCGCATGAACCGACATTGCGGTATAAGCGGCTGAACTGGGTGCCCCGAACGCAAGGTTTGCGCGCAAGACTGTCGCGGCCCCTAAAGCAGATGCGGCGATTTGGCAAGCCCCGGCACGCAAGCGCCACCGGTCAGGGTCGGCCATGACGGGTGTTAACCAGGGGTTTACCACCCTGTCCCGCAGAATTCCGCGATTCCCCCCCGCAATGACGATTTCGGCTTAAACACTCTTTTAACGATCCTTCCCTAGGCTGCTGCCATTCGACCGGACGCTGCGTTCCGGTTGAGGGGAATGATCGTGCCGCATGAGACCAACGCCATTGCCGGCAACAGCCGCACCGAGGACCTGAGCGGGCGGGTGGCGCGCAGCCGCGATTTCGTCGCCGGCGGCATCATGACCGCGGCCATCGTCATGTTCGTGGGCACCGCCGGCAGCGTGATGCCCGACGCGATCCGGCATTATTACGGCGCTGCGGTTTCCCCCAACAACATCGCGGTGACCGCGCTGCTGCTCAACATTGCGCTGATCATCTTCGGTTGGCGGCGTTACAGCGAGCTGCACCGCGAGATTGCGCATCACAAGAATGCCGAGGAGCAGGCCAAGACGCTCGCCGTGACCGATCCGCTGACCGGTTGCCTCAACCGCCGCGCGATCGGCGAAGCCAGCGCGAGTCTGATCGCCCAGGCGACGCGGCGCGACATGACCGTGGCGTACCTGATGCTCGACCTCGACAACTTCAAGAATATCAACGACATCCACGGCCATGACGCGGGCGACAAGGTGCTGATCGAGGTCGCCCAGCGCCTCAAGGCGACGATGCCCCCCAACAGCCATGTCGCGCGGCTGGGCGGCGACGAATTCGCCTGCACGTTCATCTTTGACGCCGATTTTCCCGAAACCGTCCAGCGCGTCGCCGAAGACCTGATCGAGCAAGTCGGCAAGCCGATCACCGGGCCGGCCAGCAGCGGCACGGCCGAACTGACCGTTACCGCGTCGATCGGCATCGCCCGCGCCGACCAGTGCGACAACAGCCTCGACGTGCTGATGCGCCGCGCCGACATCGCGATGTATGCCAGCAAGAAGCACGGACGAAACCGCTATTGCTGGTTCGACCCGCGCATGGAGAACGAGGTCCAGTTCCGCAACAAGATCGAATCGGGCATGCGCGTGGGCATCGGCCGCGGCGAGTTCGTGCCCTATTACGAGCAGCAGATCGACCTCAACACCGGCACATTGATCGGCTTCGAGGTGCTCGCCCGCTGGAATTCGCCCGAACTGGGCCAGGTCTCGCCCGACATCTTCATCCCGATTGCCGAGGATACCGGCATGATCGGCGATCTTTCCGCCTGTGTGATCCGCCAGGCGATGGAGGATGCGCGCGGTTGGGACCAGAGCCTCACCATCTCGGTCAACATCTCGCCGGTGCAACTGCGCGATCCGTGGCTGGCGCAGAAGATCGTCAAGCTGCTGGTCGAGACCGGGTTCCCGGCGAGCCGGCTGGAAATCGAGATCACCGAAAGCTGCCTGTTCGAGAATATGGGCCTGGCCCAGTCGATCATCGGCAGCCTGAAGAACCAGGGCGTGCGCGTCGCGCTCGACGATTTCGGCACCGGCTACAGCTCATTGGCGCATCTGCGCGCGCTGCCGTTCGACCGGATCAAGATCGACCGCAGCTTCGTCACCTCGATGAACGAGAGCAAGGAAAGCCGTGCGATCGTCCAGACCATCGCCCTGCTCGGCGAATCCATGGGCCTGCCGATCACCGCCGAAGGCATCGAGGATGGCGAACTGATCGCGCATCTTGCCGAGATCGGCTGTGCCAAGGGCCAGGGCTTCCATTTCGGCCAGCCGCTTTCGGTCGAGCAGGCCCGTCGCCTGCTGGCCGAGCGCAATCTGCTCGGCCTGGGCTGGACGCCCAAGCCGGCCACGCCAGACGAGACCGAGCAGTTTACCGAGCCGCAGCTGCGCGCCGCGCGCGGCGAGTGATCGCGCTTCCCTCGCGGGCGCACCCGCGTTAAAGCGCCGTCATGGCGCATCATCGCTTCCACAAGATGCACGGGCTCGGCAATGACTTCGTCATTTTCGATGCCCGCGAACACGACCTCGCGCTGAGCAGCGATCAGGCGCGCGCGCTGGCCGACCGGCATCGCGGCATCGGCTGCGACCAGCTGATCGTCATGCGCCCATCGGCCAAGGCCGATTTCGCGATGCAGATCTTCAACCAGGATGGCGGCGAGGTCAGCGCCTGCGGCAATGCCACGCGCTGCGTCGTCGCGCTCGCCGGGCGCGATGTCGTGGTCGAAACCGGCGCGGGGCTTCTCCGCGGGCAGCTTGGCGATGGCGATGTCAGCGTCGACATGGGCTTGCCGGGGCTCGACTGGGACGCCATCCCGCTCGCCTATCCGATGGATACGCTGCACCTGCCCGTCGGCTGGGAGGATCTGACCGATCCCGCCGCCGTCAGCATGGGCAATCCGCATGTCATCTTCTTCGTGCCCGATGCCCATGCGGTCGCGCTCGACCGGCTGGGGCCGATCATCGAGCACGACCCGCTCTTCCCCGAACGCGTCAACGTCAACGTCGCGCATCTGGCCGATGACGGCCTGCACCTGCGCGTCTGGGAGCGCGGCGCGGGGCTGACGCAAGCGTGCGGCACCGGTGCCTGCGCCACCGCGGTCGCGGCGATCCGGCGCAGGTTGGTCAGCGGACCGGTCGCGGTGCATCTGCCGGGCGGGACGCTGACCATCGACTGGCAGCCGGGCGGCAGCGTCCGGATGGCGGGCCCTGCCACGCATGTCTTTTCCGGCGAGATCGACCTCTGACGATCATGTCCGATATCGTCCAGAGCACAGCCAAAGGCCCAGAGATCATCTCGATGGGTTGCCGCCTCAACATTGCCGAAGGCGAGGCAATGCGCGCGCTGCTCGCCGGGCGCGACGATGTGGTGGTGATCAACAGCTGCGCCGTGACCAACGAGGCGGTGCGCCAGACCCGCCAGGCGATCCGCAAGGCGCGCAAGGCGCGACCGGGAGCGCAACTGGTAGTCACCGGATGCGCGGCGCAGACCGACCCGGCGATGTTCGCCGCGATGCCCGAGGTCGACCGGGTGCTCGGGAATGTGGAGAAGCTTTCGTCCGGCAAATATCCCCTTCCGTTTGTCCCGAGCAATCGAGATGCCCCGCTTCCGTTTGTCCCGAGCCCTTCGACGCCGCCTGTCGGCGGCGCTCAGGATAAACTTCAGCCTTTGGCTGAAGTCGAGGGACGTACGCGCGAGGGCAGCGAAACGTCCCTCGACTTCGCTTGGGAACTCGGAGATGTTGGTGATCGGGTGAAGGTCTCAGACATCATGGCCGTGCGCCAGACCGCGCCGCACATGGTCACCAGCTTTGCCGAACATGCCCGCGCGTTCGTCGAGGTTCAGAACGGCTGTGACCATCGCTGCACCTTCTGCATCATCCCCTATGGCCGTGGGAACAGCCGTTCGGTGCCCGCAGGGGCGGTGGTCGATGCGGTGCGCGCGCTGGTCGAACGCGGCTATGCCGAGGTGGTGCTGACCGGGGTAGACGTGACGAGCTATGGCCCCGACCTGCCCGGATCGCCGACCCTCGGCATGCTGATCGAACGCATCCTGCGCTTCGTGCCTGACCTGAAGCGCCTGCGCCTCTCCTCGCTCGACGGGGTGGAGGTCGACGACCGACTGTTTGACCTGATCACCGGCGATCCCCGGGTGATGCCGCATGTCCATCTGTCGCTGCAATCGGGCGACGACATGATCCTCAAGCGCATGAAGCGCCGCCACAGCCGTGCACAGGCGATCGCGCTGGTCGAGCGCATGAAGGCAAAGCGGCCCGAGATCGCCATCGGCGCCGACCTGATCGCGGGCTTCCCGACCGAGGATGAGGCGATGCACGCCAGCAACCTCTCGATCCTCGACGCGTGCGATGTCGTCCATGGCCATATCTTCCCCTTTTCGCCCCGCGCGGGCACGCCTGCCGCGCGGATGCCGCAGCTCGATCGCGCGCTGGTCAAGGCGCGCGCCGCCGAGATGCGCGCCGCCGCGCAGGCGCGCGCGGCCCGCTGGCGCGCCTCGCTGGTCGGGTCGCGGCAACAGCTTCTGGTCGAGCGCGACGGGCGCACCGGCCATACCGAGAATTTCGTGCGCATCGCTTTGCCCGCACCCGATCCTTCCCATATCGGGCGGATCGTGCCAGTGGCGATCACGGGACAGAGCGGCGACATGCTGACAGCGGAGATTGATACATGAGCGAGGGCAGCTGGAGCGAGCGCCTGCTGGGCGGCTTTCGCAAGACGTCCGACAAGCTGACCCAGAACCTGACGGGGCTGGTGACCAAGTCGCGGCTCGATGAGGACCAGCTCGACGAGATCGAGGAGGCGCTGATCGTCAGCGATCTGGGGCCCCAGATGGCAGGCAAGGTGCGCGCGCGGCTTTCCGAAGGCCGGTTCGAGCGCGGGCTCGACGAGGACGGGCTGCGCGAGATCGTCGGCGAGGAGATCGCCAAGTCGCTGCGCACCGTCGCCGAACCGCTCGACATCATCGCCTTTCCCCGCCCGCAGGTCATATTGGTGATCGGCGTCAACGGGTCGGGCAAGACCACCACCATCGCCAAGCTGGCGCACCTGTTCCAGGAACAGGATTATGGCGTGATGCTGGCGGCGGGCGATACCTTCCGCGCCGCCGCGATCGGCCAGCTCAAGGTCTGGGCCGAGCGCCTGGGCATCCCCATCGTCAGCGGCAAGGAAGGCGGCGATGCGGCGGGCATCGTGTTCGATGCAGTCAAGCAGGCGACCGCGACCGGCATCGACGTGCTGATCGTCGACACCGCCGGCCGGTTGCAGAACAAGCGCGAGCTGATGGACGAACTCGCCAAGATCCGCCGCGTGCTCGGCCGCCTGAACCCCGAGGCGCCGCACGACGTGGTGCTGGTGCTCGATGCAACCAACGGACAGAACGCCCTGTCGCAGATCGAGACCTTCAAGGAGGTCGCGGGCGTAACCGGGCTTGTGATGACGAAACTCGATGGCACCGCGCGCGGCGGCATATTGGTGGCGGCGGCCGAGAAATTCGGCCTTCCGATCCACGCGATCGGCGTCGGCGAGACGATCGACGACCTCAGGCCCTTCGATCCCGAATATCTCGCGCATGTCATCGCCGGAGGCACCAAGTGAGCGAGGAAATGCCGCAGACTGCCGCTGCCGAGGCCGTTGCCGCGCCGAAGAAGAAATCCGAGGGCAGCCTGTTGCCGCTGCTGCTCGATTTCGGTCCGCTGCTGATCTTCTTCGCGGTGTTCAAGCTGACCCAGAGCGACGGCGCGGCGCTCGCCAGCACGCGCGCGGCGATCAACGGCACGCTCGCGTTCATGCTCGCGATCCTGGTCGCGGTGGCGGTGTCCAAATGGCGGCTGGGCCGCGTCTCGCCGATGCTGTGGCTGAGCGCCGTGCTGGTCATCGGCTTCGGCGCGCTGACGGTCTATTTCAACGACGAACGCTTCATCCAGATCAAGCCGACGATCATCTATTCGGGCTTTGCCGCGCTGCTGCTCGGCGGCTGGATGATGGGCAAGCCGCTGCTGCGCTATCTGCTGCAGGCGGCGTATGACGGTCTGGACGAGACCGGCTGGCTCAAGCTCTCGCGCAACTGGGGGCTGTTCTTCGTGGTGATGGCGCTGCTCAACGAGGGCCTGCGCCAGACGCTGACCTTCGAGACCTGGCTGACGGTCAAGGTCTGGGGCGTGACCGCCCTGTCCTTCCTCTTCGCGATGAGCCAGATCCCGATGCTGATGAAGCACGGCCTGGCGATCGAGGGGGTTGAGCCGAAAAGTTGAGGTTGCGCAGTGGCAGGGTAATTGTCACTGTGCGCAATGCTTTTACGCCCAGTTCTAACGGCCCTTTCGCTCGTTATCGTCTCATCGGGGTGCACTCCGTCGAGTGATACCTACGCACAAAACTGCGCGACGCCGCTGCCTCACTGGAAAACCAAGAAAGACGGTATTGGTGAGTTGGTTCCGGTGATCCCGGTCATGATCGGAGCCGACGGGAGCATTACTTGGGGTGAAGAGCGCGTCTCGAGCAATCAGTTGAACAAGTACATGCACATGACCACAGGATGGGAACCGTTACCGCTCATCATCTTGGATGTTGCCGATGATGCCCCCTGCCTCGCTGTTCAGCGGGTTCGTGGCATCATGGATTCAGCACCCATCTGTCGCGGAGAGTGGCCCAGTTGCAGCGAAGGGCAGGACTGGAAGAGTTTTGATGACCGCAGCTTTGCGGAGTGAGTGACGCTGCAACGCTGTCACTTTGCATTCGAATCGTCGGCCCCCTGCGAAGGCAGGGGTCCATCTCCTGCCCGTTCAGTGTGCACAAACTGGAGAGCTTTGGTGATGGGCCCCTGCCTTCGCAGGGGACCATGAAGCGCCAGCCCAATTTCTGGCGAACTCCGGCATTCTGGGCGATTGTAGCGCTACTCCGCCCCTGGACTCCGGCTTTCGCCGGAGACCAGGTCAGCGAGGTAGCGGTTAGCTCAACCTTCCTGGTCGGCGCGCTCGGTGCCCTTGCCGTCGAGGTTCTGCGCGACGAATTCCCAGTTGATCGCCTTGTCGAGCACGGTCGAAAGGTAATCCGGGCGGGCGTTGCGATAGTCGATATAATAGGCGTGTTCCCACACATCGAGCGTCAGCAGCGGCTTCATGCCGTCGTGCGCGACCGGCGAGTCCGCGTCGTGCAGCGAGGTGATTTCCAGCTTGTCGCCGTTGAGCACCAGCCAGGCCCAGCCGCTGCCGAAATGGCCGACGGCCTCGGCCTTGAGCTTGTCCTTGAAATCGGCGACCGAGCCGAAATCGGCGTTGATGCGCTCTTCGAGCGAGCCGGGGATCGACTGGCCTTCGGGGCTGAGGCAGTGCCAGAAGAAGGTGTGGTTCCAGATCTGCGCGGCATTGTTGAACAGGCCCTTGTTGCCCTTTTCCTTCGCGGCGACGATCACCTTGGAGAGGCTCGCGCCTTCCAGGTCCGTGCCCTTCACCATGTCGTTCGCCTTGCCGACATAGGCATTGTGATGCTTGCCGTGGTGATAGTCGAAGGTCTCCGCCGACATCACGTCGCCAAAGGCGGTCTTGTCAAAGGGGAGCGGGGGAAGGACAAAAGCCATGGGTCATCTCCTGTTTCTGGATGGGCGTTAACAACTTGCCGCAACGCATATGGGCAATTGCGCCCTGCGGTAAAGGGCCAAGTGGCCGGGTTGCGCAATTGGGCGCCGTCAGCCTATCCGCCAGGGCGGATGGCGCCGGTTCTCGCCGCCGAAATAGAGGCACAGCACATTGCCCGCCGGGTCGCTGAGCCGCGCCTCGCGCCAGCCCCAGCTTTCATCTTGCGGCCATTGATCGATGGCAAAGCCTCCCGAGGCGAGCGCGGTGACGCGTGCGTCGAGATCGGCGCATTCGAGATAGACGATGGCCCCGCCAACCGGTTCGCCGGCATGGAACGAGAGCGTCGCGCCGTTGTCCGCCTCGAACCGGGCATAGCCGTTATCGGGGCTGTCGACGATCTGGGTCAGCCCGAGCGCGCGGTAGAAGGTCACCGAAGCGGCATAATCGGTCGCGCCCAGCGTCACCTGGTTGAGATGCCAGCCGGGGCTGAGCGCATCATTGCGTACGCGCTGGTGCCCCATCGGGCCGTTGGCCTCGACCAGCCCCGGCGCATCGCGCAGCGCCAGCCGCACGAAGACGCGCGCGCGCTCGATCGCGGCTTCCATCGGCACACCCTGCCCCAGCAGCGTCGCGATGGCGCTGGACAGCGTGCAACCGGTGCCATGGCTGTGCGGGCTGTCGATCCGCGGATCGCTCCAGCGCGCGACTTCGCCCTCGCGCTTCACCAGCCGGTCGGTGACGGTATCGCCCCCCGCATGGCCGCCCTTGATCAGCAGCGCAGACGCCAGTTCCAGCACCGCCGCCTCGCCGCCCAACGCCTCGAGCTCGGGCAGGTTGGGCGTTACCAAAGTGGCGCAGGCCATCAGCCGCCGGAATGCCGCGATGGTGGCGCGATCAGCGAGCACCGCCCCGCTCGAGGCGATCATCACGGGATCGAAGATGACGGGAATGCCGGGGTGCGCGACAAGCCAATCGGCGAGCGCTTCCGCAATCGCGGGCGAGCCCAGCATGCCGATCTTGATCGCATCGAGCCCGAAATCGCGCGCCACCGCGTCGATCTGGGCGACGACCATGTCGGCCTCGAGCACCTGCACCGCATCGACCCCGCGCGAATTCTGCGCGGTGATCGCGGTGATCGCGGTCATCGCATGGCCGCCCAGCATGGTGATGGTCTTGATATCGGCCTGGATGCCCGCGCCCCCGCCGGAATCGGAGCCTGCGATGGTCAGGATGCGGGCGGGCCGCTCACCCATGCTGGGTGAATTTCCGCACGGTCGATCCCGGAAATTTCTCGAGCAGCTTCTTGGGCCGCACCGGCCGGTCGACCAGTTCGCCACCGCAATTGGGGCAGCGATCGTCCAGCTCCTCGGCGCATTCGGCGCAGAAGGTGCATTCGAACGAGCAGATGAACGCGCCGGGGGCCTCGGGCGGCGTGTCCGCGCCGCAGCGTTCGCAATCGGGCCGCATTTCAAGCATCAGAGCGCCACCTCTTCCACGACCGCGCAGATGCGGTCGACGACCGCCTCGACCTGCGCGGCATCGTCGCCTTCGGCCATCACGCGGATGACGGGCTCGGTGCCCGAGGGCCGGATCACCAGCCGGCCACGCCCACGCAACTCTTCATCGGCATCGGCAATAACCTTCTGCACCTTCGGGTTTTCCAGCGGCTTGCCGCCCGAGAAGCGGACATTCTTGAGCAGCTGCGGTACCGGATCGAACAGGTGGAGCAGCTCGCTCGCCGGCTTGCCCTCGCGCACCAGCTCGGCGAGCACCTGCAGCGCGGCGACCGTGCCGTCGCCGGTGGTGGCATGGTCGGTCAGGATCATGTGCCCCGATTGCTCGCCGCCGACATTGTAGCCGCCCGCACGCATCGCGCCGAGCACATACCGGTCGCCCACCTTGGTGCGGACGAGCTCGAGCCCCTGGCCCTTGAGATAGCGTTCCAGACCCAGGTTCGACATCACCGTCGCCACCACGCCGCCGCCGCGCAGCCGCCCCTGGCGCGCCCAGCTGCCGCCGATCAGCGCCATGATCTGGTCGCCATCGACGACGGTGCCTTTCTCATCGACCACGATCAGCCGGTCGGCATCGCCATCGAGCGCGATGCCGATATCCGCGCCCGAGGCAACGACCCGCTCCTGCATCGCCTCGACATGGGTCGAGCCGACCCGGTCGTTGATGTTGAGCCCGTTGGGATTGACGCCGATCGCGATCACCTCTGCGCCGAGTTCCCAGAAGGCGGACGGCGCAACCTGATAGGCGGCGCCATGCGCACAATCGACGACGATCTTGAGGCCGTCCAGGCGCACCTGGTCGGGCAGCGAGGCCTTGACTGCATGGATATAGCGGCCGCGCGCATCCTCGATCCGGCGGGCGCGGCCGATTGCCTCGGAGGCGGCGAGCTGCGGATTGCCCGCTTCGAGCATCGCCTCGATCTGCATCTCGTCCTCGTCGGAAAGCTTGAAGCCATCGGGGCCGAACAGCTTGATGCCGTTATCCTGGAACGGGTTGTGGCTGGCCGAGATCATCACGCCGAGGTCCGCGCGCATCGATCGGGTGAGCAGGGCGACCGCAGGCGTCGGCATCGGGCCCACCAGCACCACGTCCATGCCGACGCTGGTAAAGCCCGCGACCAGCGCATTCTCCATCATGTAGCCCGACAGCCGGGTATCCTTGCCGATCACGACCCGGTGCTTGTGGCTGCCGCGCAGGAAATGCGCACCAGCCGCCTGGCCCACCGCCATCGCCATCGCCGCGGTCATGAAACCCTGATTGGTGCGTCCCCTGATACCGTCGGTGCCGAAAAACTTGCGTGTCACGCGTAAACCCCTGATTGGCCTTTTTTCGCGGCTTAGCGGATTGGGCCGGGACTTGCCAACTCTGTCGCCAGCGGTCATGTCAAATCCCGTCATGCTGAACGCGTTTCAGCATCCATCGTGCCCCAGCAGCCCAAGCCGCGACAGGCGAAATGGACCCTGAAACAAGTTCAGGGTGACGGATCGCGCAATCCATGGTCATAAGAAATCAGGATCGCGAACCAAACAGAATCATGAACATACAAGGGCCGTGACTGAATGCTGAAAACCCTTCTGGTCCTGGGCGCTCTCGCCATCGGCATCGCTCTGGGCATGGCGGTCGGCGGCAATGCGCCGGGGCTAGTCAATGGTGCCGATGTCGTCGGATCGCTCTGGCTGCGCGGGCTGCAGATGACCGTCGTTCCGCTGGTCGTCACGCTGCTGGTCACCGGCATCCTGCGCACCGCGCAGATGGCGAGCGCCGGGCGGCTGACCGTGCGCGCGATCGCGACGATGATCGCGCTGCTCTGGGCCTCGGCGGCGATGGCGGCCCTGGTCACCCCGGCCCTGCTCGCCGCCTTTCCGCTGCCCGAGGCCGCGCGCGCGGCGTTGCGCGGTGCGCTCGCCACCGCCCAGCCGACCGGCGAGGTGCCGCCGTTCACCGAATTCCTGCGCGCGCTGGTGCCGACCAATCCGGTCGCCGCGGCTGCCAATGACGCGATCCTGCCGCTCATCATCTTCACCCTCGCCTTCGCCTTTGCGCTGACCCGGCTCTCGCCCGATCAGCGCGCGCCGGTCCAGGGCCTGTTCGCCGCGATCGCCGACGCGATGATCATCCTGATCGGCTGGGTGCTCGCGCTCGCGCCGATCGGCGTGTTCGCGCTCGGGCTGGTGGTCGGATCGCGCGCGGGCGTCGCCGCCTTCGGCGCGCTCGGCCATTATGTCCTCGTCGTCACCAGCGTCGGCGGCGTGGTGTGGATTTCGGGCTTCGTACTCGCCTGGATCGGCGGGCGCACCAGCCCGCTGACCTTTCTGCGCGCATCGATCCCGGCCCAGGCCGTGGCTATCTCGACCCAGTCCTCGCTCGCCTCGCTGCCTGCGATGCTGACCGGCGTGCGCGCGCTCGGCGTCGGCGAGCGCACCGCCGATGTCGTGCTGCCGATCGCGGTCGCGCTGTTCCGCGCGACGGGTCCGTGCATGAACCTGGCGGTCGCGATCTATGTCGCGCATCTGATGGGCGTCGAGCTCGGCCCGGTGGCGCTGGTCGCGGGCGTCGCCGCAGCCGCGATCACCACCATGGGTGCGGTATCGCTGCCCGGTTCGATCAGCTTCATCAGCTCGATCGCGCCGATCTGCATCGCCATGGGCGTGCCGGTCGAGCCGCTCGCGCTGCTGTTGGCGATCGAGGTGTTCCCCGATATCATGCGGACCCTGAGCAACGTGACCATGGACATGGCCGTGACGACAACTATTGCCCGTGCCGAAGGAGACAAGGAATGATCTATCGCAAGCTGGGCGGGCTTCAGGTGTCCGCGCTGGGCCTGGGCTGCATGCCGATGGCCGGCATCGGTACGGCGATGTACGGCAAGGCCGATCATCGCGAGTCGATCGCCACGCTCGAGCGCGCGATCGAACTCGGCGTCACCTTCTTCGATACCGCCGAGGTCTATGGCCCCTATATCAACGAGGAGCTGCTGGGCCAGGCGATCCGCGGCCGTCGCGACCGGCTGGTCATTGCCACCAAGTTCGGCTTCAAGATCGAGGATGGCGGCTATCGCGGCGTCGATTCGAGCCCGGAAAATGTGCGTCGCGCCTGCGAGGGCTCGCTCAAGCGGCTCGGCATTGACACGATCGACCTCTATTACCAGCATCGCGTCGACCCCAACGTGCCGATCGAGGAGACGGTCGGCGCGATGTCGCGGCTCGTCGAAGAGGGCAAGGTGCGCTATCTGGGGCTGTCCGAAGCGGGGCCCGAGACCATTCGCCGCGCCGATGCCACCCACCCGATCGCCGCGCTGCAAAGCGAATATTCGCTCTGGGAGCGCGGAGTGGAAGCGGAAATCCTGCCCCTGTGCCAGGATCTCGGCATCGGCTTCGTGCCCTACAGCCCGCTGGGCCGGGGATTCCTGACCGGCCAGATCAGCCAGCGTTCGGACCTGGCCGAGGGCGACTACCGGCTCAACGACCCGCGCTATTCGGAAGAGAATTTCGCGATCAACATGGGACTGGTCGACGTGGTCGAACAGATCGCGGTCGCGCACCGCGTCTCGCCCGCGCAGATCGCGCTCGCCTGGCTGCTGGCGCAGGGCGAGGACATCGTGCCCATCCCCGGCTCCAAGCGCCGGGCGACGCTCGAGGATTCGATGGCGGCGGTCAACGTGTCGCTGACTGCTGCCGATCTCGACGCGCTCGATGCCGCTGCCCCGCCCGGATCGACCGCCGGCCAGCGCTATGGCGAGATGGGCATGACCATGGTCCGGCTCTGAGACCACGCACCCTGGCGGCTGCCATCGCGTCCGCCGGGTTTATATCGCGATGTTACAAAGCGAATTCCGAAACGCCATCAATCTGTAATTGCTGCGACGCACAAAAGACGCCTGGAGGATGCAGAGGGCGCGCATTCCACTCAATCTGAGGACATGCGCAATGCCCCGTTTCCCTGTTCGCGTCTCGATGCTTTCGCTCGCCATCGCCCTGTCGGCCAGCCCCGCGTTCGCGCAGGAGCAGGTGGAAAGCGAAAGCCGCGATGACAACACCATCATCGTCACCGCGCAGAAGCGCGAGCAGTCGATCCAGGACGTGCCGCTGACCGTCTCGGCGATCAACGGCGAGCAGATGGACAAGATCGGCATCGACGAGTTCGACGAGCTGTCCGCCTATATTCCCGGCCTCAACATCCAGGAGCAGAGCGCGAACAATCCGGGCTTCGTCATCCGCGGCATCACCTCGGATTCGGGCAGCGCGCAGATCGCGCCGCGCGTGACGATCTATCTGAACGGTATCGACGTGTCGCGTTCGCGCGGATCGTATTTCGACCTGTTCGACATCGACCGGGTCGAGGTGGTCAAGGGACCGCAGGCGACGCTGTTCGGCACCGCCGCGACGATTGGCGCGATCTCGGTGATTACCGCAAAGCCCGAGCCGGGCTTTTCGACCGACCTGCGCGGCAGCTACGGCAATTTCAACCTGTATGAAGGCCGCGCGATGATCAATGTCGGCAACGACAAGATCGCCGGGCGCATCGCCGCATCGTACAAGAAGCGCGACGGCTATGTCCGCAACATCGCGGGCGATGCCGGCACGACCTCGGCGCGCACCACCGCCAACCCGCAGGCGGACCTCAACGGCATCGACCAGTTCGCCGTTCGCGGGTCGCTGCGCATCTGGCCGACCGCCGAGAGCACGATGGACTTCGTGTTCAACTATGAACAGCAGCGCAACCCCGGCACCGCGTTCAAGTCCGGTTCGATCGCGCCGACGGGCGGCACCACCAGCCCCTTCACCTTTGCCGAACTGGGCGGCGCGCCCGCCGATCTCAGCCGTGCGATCCTGGGCCTGCCCAGGCTGGGTCTCAACCGCGAGGTCTATGACGCCAGCGTCACCTTCCAGACGCCGATGGGCGGCGGCTGGTCGGTGACCTCGATCACCGGCTATCGCAAGTTCGACAGCCTCGAGACCTTCGACGCCGACGGCACAGCCTTGTTCTTCCTCGAGTTCGCCGAGGATGCGCAAGGCGAACAGATGAGCCACGAAACCCGCTTCGCCTATGACAGCGAGCGGCTGCGCGGCTTTTTCGGCTTCAACATCTTCCACGAGCAGGGCACCCAGGCCGTGCCGTTCGTGACCGACGAGGGCACCTATATCAGCTGCGCACCCTTCCCCGCCTTCGCGCCGGTGCGCAACAATGTCGCTGCCGCGCTCGGCGTACCGGGCGCTTCGACCTGCGCCGCGCTCAACAGCCCCAACCCGGCGCGCAACGCCACCGCGATCCTGACGCGGGGCGGGGCCAGCGTGCTGCCGTACAGCAGTTCGTTCACCAATGGCGGCAAGAACACGGTCTATTCGGCCTTTGCTGACCTCACCTTCGACGTGTCCGACCGGTTCGAGCTGTCCGCTGGTGTGCGCTATCTGTATGAGGAACGCGCCTCGACCTATACCGCGCGCCAGCCCGGCAGCCAGATTTTCGCGTCCTTGGGCGTGCGCGGCGTCTCGCTCCTCGGCGCGGCCGATACCGCAGGCCAGGTCTTCCGCGCCCGCGACAATTTCGATGCGTGGCTGCCGCGCTTCAACGCACTCTACCGCGTCACCGACCAGGTCAACGTCTATGCCACTATCTCCAAGGGCCGCCGCTCGCCGGTGCTGAACCTGAGCGCCAGCGCGACGGCGGCTGGGCCGGTGCCGAACTTCACGCTCGTGCCGGAAGAGAAGATCTGGAACTACGAGGGCGGCGTCAAGGCGAGCTTCGGCGGGTTCTCGGGCTCGATCGGCGCCTTCTACCAGGACTATTCGAACTTCCAGACCAGCTTCTTCAACCAGCAGGGCCAGACCGTGCCGGTCAACGCGGGCAATGCCGGCAATTTCGGGGTGGAAGTCGAAGGCGCGCTGCGCATCGGCAGCAACGTCCGCCTGTTCGCCAATTATGCCTATATCGATGCCAAGATCGAATCGCCCAATCCGGCGTTCCAGGACAACCGCTTCCGCCTGCAATCGAAGCACAAGGCCGCAGCCGGGATCGACGTGACCGTTCCGGTGGGCGACAGCGCCGAGCTGTTCCTCTTCCCGACGGTCACCTATTCGAGCAAGCAGTTCTTCGAAATCCCGAACAGCGAGCGGCTGAGCGAGAACGGCTATCTGCTGGTCAATGCCCGTGCGGGCGTGCGCTTCGATGACGGGCGCTACGAGATCACCGCCTTTGCCCGCAACCTCACCAACGAGGATTATCTGATCGACGCGGGCAATACCGGTGGCGCATTCGGCACCGCGACCTTCATCGCGGGCGAACCTCGGTTGTACGGCGTGCAGGTCGCGGCGAAGTTCTGACCGCTATCTCTCCCCTCCCGCGTGCGGGAGGGGTGGCCGCAGGCCGGGGTGGGAACGACATAGCGTTGCACTCGCCGCCCCGGTTCAGCAAGCTGAGCACCTTCTGGCCCACCCCGGCTCAGCAAGCTGAACCTGCCCCTCCCGCAAGCGGGAGGGGAAAGGGTTAAGGCTTCAGCACTTCGATCCCGCCCATATAGGGCAGCAGCGCATCCGGCACGCGGACCGAGCCATCGGCCTGCTGGTAGTTCTCGACGATCGCGACCAGGGTCCGCCCGATCGCCAGCGCCGATCCGTTGAGCGTGTGGACGAACTCGGTGCCCTTCTCGCCTTCGGGGCGGTAGCGCGTGTTCATCCGCCGCGCCTGATAGTCGCCGCAGTTCGAGATGCTGGCGATCTCGCGATAGGCATTCTGTCCAGGCAGCCAGACCTCCAGGTCATAGGTCTTGCGGCTGGCCTGGCCCATGTCGCCTGCGCACAGCAGCATCTTGCGATACGGCAGGCCCAGGGCCTGGAGGATGGCCTCGGACGCGGCGCACATGCGCTCGTGCTCGGCCTCGGACTGGTCGGGCGCGGCGATGGTGACCAGCTCGACCTTCTCGAACTGGTGCTGGCGGATGAGGCCGCGCGTGTCGCGCCCCGCAGAGCCCGCCTCGGAGCGGAAGCAGGGTGTCAGCGCGGTCAGCCGGATCGGCAACTCGGCCGCGGTCAGGATCTGCTCGCGCACGCTGTTGGTCAGGCTGACCTCGGAGGTGGAGATCAGCCAGCGGCCGTCGGTGGTCTGGAACAGATCCTCCGCGAACTTGGGCAGCTGGCCGACGCCGAATACGGCCTCGTCGCGCACCAGATAGGGCGTCGCGCATTCGTTGTAGCCGCGCGCGACCTGCGCATCGAGCATGAACTGGCCGAGCGCACGGTTGAGCCGCGCGATGCCGCCGCGCAGGAAGGTGAAGCGCGCGCCCGAGATCCTCGCTGCGGTCTCGAAATCCATGCCGAGTGCGGGGCCGATATCGGCATGTTCCTTCGGCTCGAAATCGAATTGCGGCTGGTCGCCCCAGCGCATCAGCTCGACATTGCCGGTCTCGTCCTCGCCCTCGGGCACATCGGCCGCGGGCAGGTTGGGCAGCGCAGCAAGCCGCTCGGCGAGCGCAGCGTCGCTCGCGCGCGCCTGCTCCTCGAGCTCGGTGAGCCGGGTCTTGAGCTCGGCCACCTCGGCCTTGAGCGCATCTGCCCTTTCCGCATCCTTCTGCGCCATGGCCTGGCCGATCAGCTTTGATGCCTCGTTGCGCCGCGCCTGCGCCGCCTGCGATTCGTTCAGCGCCTCGCGCCGCTTCGCGTCGAGCGCGATGATTTCGGCTGCCACCGGCGGCTGCCCCTTGCGGACCAGACCGGCGTCAAAGGCTTCGGGGTTTTCGCGGATGAATTTGATGTCGTGCATGGGGCCAGCCTATGCCCTGCCCGCCCGCCCCGATGCAATCCGCAATCGTGCGGTTGCCGACGCAAAAAGGGCGACCCCGACGGGATCGCCCTTTCCGCTAACGGTCGATGGCGGGCAGCGGTGACGGTCGCTGCCGGGCCGATCAGGCCGCGTTGCGCTTTGCATCTTCCTTGCGCTTGGCGAAGCGCCGACGCGCTGCCAGTGCCACGGCCCCTGCTCCGAACAGCAGGATCGCGGGCGGCGCCGGAACGTCGGTGCCATGGTCCGGCGGGGTGCCCCCGCTGGAGCTGGACGAGCTGCTCGACGAGGACGAGGAAGACGAGCTGGAGCTGGACGAACCCGACGAGCCGGTGCTGCCGCTCGATCCGGTCGAACCGCTGCTGCCGCTGCTGGTACCGCCGAAGCTCGACGAGGTGCTGCTCGAGGTCGCACCCGAAGAGGTGCTGGACGACGTCGAGCTCGACGAGCTGGAGCTGCTCGAGGAGGACGAAGAGCCGCTCGATCCCGACGAACCGGTCGATCCGCTCGACCCCGAGGATCCCGACGAGCCGCTCGAACCCGAAGATCCGGTGGAACCGGTCGAACCGCTCGATCCGGACGAGCCGCTGCTGGTGGACGAGCTCGAAGAACTGCTCGACGACGAGGACGAGCTGCCGGACGATCCCGAGGAGCCGCTCGAACCGGACGAGCCCGAAGAACCGCTCGAGCCCGACGAGCCGCTCGAGCCCGACGAGCCGCTCGAGCCCGACGAGCCGCCAGGCTTGCCCGGATGGCCGGGCTTGCCGGGATAGCCGGGCTTGTCACCGCCCGAAGACGACGAGCTCGACGAGGAGGAGCTGGAAGAGGACGAGCTCGACGAGGACGAGGACGACGACGAGCTCGATGAGCTGACATTGCCCGAAGACGAGCTGACATTGCCCGACGAGGTGCTGACGCCGCCGGTCGAGGTCGAAACGCCGCCGGTGGAGGTGCTGACGCCACCCGTCGATGTGCTGACGCCACCGGTCGAGGTGCTGACACCGCCCGTCGAGGTCGAGATGCCGCCGGTCGAGATATTGCCCGACGAGGTGCTGGTCGAGCCGCCGGTGCTGGTAAAGCCGCCGGTCGAAGTGCTGGTCGATCCACCGGTGCTGGTGAAACCGCCGGTCGACGTGCTGGTCGAGCCGGTCGAAGAGATCACGACGCTGCCGCCGCCGCCACCGCCGCCGCCGAAAAAGCCGCCGAAAAAGCCGCCACCGAAACCGCCGCCAAAGCCGCCGCTGCCGCCGACCACGACGGGGAAGCCGCCGCCACCGCCCGAAAAGCCGCCCGAATCCTGCTGCGGATAGGCGGGCAGCGGCAGCGGGATCGGTGCCTGCTGCGTCGTTACGGTGATCACCTGGGGCGTCGCCTGGACCGGCGTGCGGGCGACCAGTCGGCGCGCGCGCTTGACCTTGCGGACCGGCGCCTTGGCGATCTGGCGACCGCGAATCGGCTTGGTCGTCTTTGTCTGGCGATACTGCTTCACTTGCGCCGGCGGCGTGTCGGCGACATGCACCGCGCCACCGCCGATGATCGCTCCGCCGCAGGTGCAGGCGCACAGTTTTGCCAAGGCCATCCGTACAGACATTGTGTTTTCTCTCTCAGACCTGGGGCCCAATCCGGGGCCCGTGGAGCAAGAACCAGGGGCCGGGTCAGCGTCCCGATATGCAATGCAAGCCAGAACAAAGCGTTAATCTCAATGGTGTTAACCTTGATTTGACCTGGGGCGCGACAAAAATCTTCGGCATTTCGGCGTGTCTGCGGCCTGCTGTCCCGATTTGGAACCGAAAAACGCGACAAAATTAACCGATGCCATCCACCATCGCGCTTTGCCCGGGCCGGATTTGCGCTTGACGGTACGGCCTTCGCGGATGCGGCAGGAAAACCACCGAACCGCCCCTGATTCTCAAGTTTTTGCCGCTTGTATGGGCCCAAACCGCTGGCTATAGGCCGCTGCAACCTAAGGCCGACGAGACGTGCCTGATCTGGGCGCGGAGCGGCGGTGCTGCAAACACCACCGGGAGCATTCAATGGCGTCCATCTCCACGGCTATCGACGACATCGATGTGCTGGCCAAGGCGCGCAGGAACATCGCGGGCGATTATTTTCCCTCGCCTGACGAAGACTATATGTCCGCGCGCCAGCTGGAATATTTCCGCACTCTTTTGCAGGAATGGAAGCGTTCCATTCTGGCCGCATCCAAGGACACGCTGCAGCAGTTGCAGGATGGCCCGATGCGCGAGCCCGATCTCAACGATCGCGCCTCGAGCGAGACCGACTGGGGCATCGAACTGCGCACCCGCGATCGCCAGCGCAAGCTCATCGCCAAGATCGATTCCGCGCTGCGCCGGATCGACGAGGGCGAGTACGGCTATTGCGAGGTCACCGGCGAACCGATCGGGCTAGGCCGGCTGGTCGCCCGCCCCATCGCGACGATGACGGTCGAGGCGCAGGAAGCGCATGAGCGCCGCGAAAAAATCTCGCGCGACGACTGACAGCCGACCTGCCTGGCAGGCAGCGGTTAACCAATTGGCGACACTCTTGGCGCTATAAGAGAGGCGTGCATCGTTTTCCGCCATTTTGGGGGAAACAAGCCTCTCCTGCCGCCTGGAAGCCAGACCGATGAATATGCCTGTCAGCCCGAATTCTCTCGACACCCAGGAGAGCCGTGCGAGAGACAGCCTGTTCCTGCTCGCCGAACTCACGCTGGAAGACAGCGGCGAGCGCCACAAGGTCAAGGTGCGCAACCTCTCGAGCGGCGGGATGATGGTCGAATCGGATATCGAGATCGAGCAGGGCCAGCGGATCGTCGCCGACCTGCGCAATATCGGGCCGGTGCGAGGCCAGATCGCCTGGGTGCGCGGCGAGAAGTTCGGCGTGGCGTTCGATCGCCCGATCAACCCCAAGCTGGCGCGCAAGCCGGTCGGAACCGCGCAGGAAACGCCGCGATTCCTGCGCGTGCTCGATGCCTATAGCCCGTCCTTTCCGCGTCAGCGCTGACCGGACCGTCCGGCCATCCTAACCATCGTTGGCAGCGCGGGGCAGTTCGCCGTTCTGCGCGCCGATGCTTTGCGGGGCGAGCCGCTGGTTGGCAGGGCTGCCCGTGAACGCGATCGGATGGCGCAGCGTGCGATAGGGTCCGATATGCGGTGCTGCCATGTCCATGAAGAACCCGGTCGCCTTGAGATGCGGATCGTCTGGCACCTTCTCGATCGGGTTGAAGCGCATCGCCGGAATGTCCTCCTTGTCGAGCAGCTCGACCCATTCGTCGGTCGTCTTGGTCGCAGCGACCTCCTCGATGATCGCGTAGAGCTCTCCGGTATGCTTGGTGCGTTCCTCGTACGTTGAAAAGCGCGGATCCTCGAACACGCCCGGCCGCCCGCCGATCTCGAAGAATCGGGCCCATTGCCGGTCGACATATGGCACGATGGCGATGAAGCCGTCCCTGGTCGGATAGGGTCGGCGCCGGGGATTGATCGAGCGGGTATAGCCGAACCTGCCTTCGCCGGGGAACGTCTGGCCGTACAGGTTCTCGACCATGTTGAAGAAGGTGAAGCATTCGAACATCGGCACCGAGACGAACTGCCCCTCGCCGGTGCGCTGCCGGTGCACCACGGCGGCGAGCGTCGCGATCGTCGCGAACAGCCCCACCGTCTTGTCGGCGACCAGCGACGGCGTGTAGCTGGGCGGACCGTCCGAACGCTTGGCATAGAGATCGGCCCAGCCCGATGCGGCCTGCACCAGATCGTCATAGGCCTGGCGCTTGCCATAGGGTCCATCGGCGCCATAGCCGCAGCAATGGACATAGATGATATTCGGGTTGATCGCCTTGACCGAGTCATAGTCGAGGCCGAGCCGCGCCATTCCGGCCATGCGGACATTGTGGAAGAACACGTCGGCTTCGCGCAGCAGCGCCTCGAGCTGCGCCTTGCCCTGCTCCTCGCGCCCGTCGATCGTCACCGACTTCTTGTTGCGATTGAGCGCCATGAAGATCGGCCCGAGGTCACCCGTGGGCGACGATCCGGCATAGCGCATCATGTCGCCGGCATGGGTGCCGCCCTTGTTCTCGACCTTGATGACGTCCGCGCCCATATCGGCGAGCATCATCGTGGCGAGCGGGCCCATCACGACGCTCGACATGTCCAGAACGCGAACGCCGGCCAGGGGCCCGGTCGCCGCGACATCGCTTATCGTCCAGATTGCTTCAGCCACTCGGGCGATCCTCCTTGCTGATCATTGTCATACCCACTGTCACTTTATGGTCACATAGGTCGAATAAATGTTCGATATTGAGACCAAATGTAAGTAAAACCGCCATATTGGTCGGACTTGCCCGTTGCGGATAGCTCCAATGTGGAGCTAATGTCGGCCCCGCCGGAAGGGGTGTTTCGGTTTCGCACGACGAGTCGCATCCGTTCCCGTTGGGGGCTTTATGATACTGGGACTTTTTGAGAGCGCTGAGCAGCGTCGCAAGGACACGCGCGACCTGGACAACATGTTCAAGCGCTATGGCGATGACATCATCAACGTGCTGCAGGCGCGTGTCGACGACGAGAAACTGCGCGACCGCGACCGCAAGCATTGGGCGCGGCTGCTGCGCAAGGCCAAGTCGCGCTTCGGCTGAGCCGGAAAGGCAGGGCATCATGCCATCACCGCTGCCGATCGCGTCGAAGGACCGGCACGGGCGGAACGTGCATGTGATGCGGTGACAGAGACAAGGCCCGGCAGCGCCATAGCAGCAGGTCCGTCCAGCCGATCACGCCGGCAGCACACACCGATGCGCGCTGTCCGGCCAAGACGCAGCACCCATGCGACCGGCTCGTCCGAAAGGCTGACATCCATCCCCGCATCCCGCCGTTAATCGTTCGGTTAACAACGGGATGCGGGAGAAAATCCCTCGCGTCAATGCCCAGTTATGCCAGGCCCCGCTCGGCGCCCGGCGGGGCTCAGTCGCCGGTCAGGATGCGATCGACCAGCTGCTTCACCGTCGGCACGAAGCCGTTGGAATAGAAGGGATCGGTGCCGAAATTATACGCGGCGTGCCCAGCGAACATCAGGTTCTTGTCCGGGTCCTCGCCATGCGCGATATTCTGCAGCGCCTTCTGGATGCAGAAGCTGCGCGGATCGGCGAGATAGCCGGTCGAGTTGTTGTCATGGTCCTTCCACGACGAGAAGGCGCAGTGCGACAGGCAGCCCATGCAATCGGTCTGGTCCTTGCGGATTTCGGCGCGCTCGTGCGGAGTGACGAAGACCAGCGTGTTGTCCGGCGTCTTGAGCGCAGTGGTGAACCCCTGCGCATCCCAGCGGCGGGCGCGCTGCAGGTCGCCCGGCGCGACCCAGAAATTCTTGCCCTTGACCCCGCAATCGAGCTGCACGGTATGTTCGCCGGCCATTTCGGTCGAGAACGGAATCTGACGCTCCGAGCGCGCTTCGAGCGACCGGAGGAAGGGGTTGCGCACCGCGCTCGAATAGAAGCCGGTCGGGCTGAAGCGCTGGAGCAGCACATCGCCCTCCTTGATCCTGGTCAGCTCGTCCTTCCACTTCTGCGGGATCGGGCTTTCCTGCGTCAGCAGCGGACGGGTGCCGTACTGGAACGCGATCTGGCCGAGCTCGGGATTGTCGATCCAGTGCTCCCAGTCGCGCAGATACCACACGCCGCCGGCCATGATGATCGGCACGTCGTCGGAAATGCCCTCTGCGCGCATCGTGTCGCGCAGCGCCTTGACGCGCGGATAGGGGTCCTGCGGCTGGCGCGGATCCTCGGCGTTCGACAGGCCGTTGTGCCCGCCCGCGAGCCAGGGGTCTTCATAGACCACCGCTGCCATCAGCTCGCTGACCTTGTGATAGGCGCGCTTCCACAAGGCGCGGAAGGCGCGCGCCGAGCTGATGATCGGCAGGTAGTTGACGTTATATTGCGCAGCAATTTCGGACAGCTTGTAGGGCATGCCTGCCCCGCAGGTGACGCCCGCGACCATGCCGCGCGTGTGCTCGAGGATGCCGTGCAGGATCTGCTGCGCGCCGCCCATTTCCCACAGCACGTTGATGTTGATCGCGCCCTGACCGCCGGCGATCTCGAATGCGCGCTTGACCTGCGCGACACCGCCTTCGATGCCGTAGCGGATCAGTTCCTGGTGCCGCTCGGCACGAGTGCGGCCGTGATAGATTTGCGGGATGACATTGCCGTTCTCATCATAGCTGTCGGCATTGACCGCCGACACCGTACCGATGCCGCCTGCCGCTGCCCAGGCACCCGAACTGGCGTGATTGGTGGCGGAAACCCCCTTGCCGCCCTCGATCAACGGCCAGACCTCGCGCCCGCCATAGATGATCGGTTTCAAACCCTTGAACACGTATCCGCTCCCACATTGCCCCATGCCGGTATAGGCATGCTGCGCACAAAAAGACCAATGAAAAACCGTCAGACCCGGCTGTCGGTTGCCTGCTACGATCCGGGCTGTTCGCAGCCCCTGATCTTGACCGGCTCCAGCGCCGGACCAACCGCTTCAAAACGCGCGAAATAGCCCGCGATATCGGGCTTCTCGATAAATTCGACGAGCTTGTAGCCGACCGCCTCGAACTCGCAGAACAACAGCTTGGGCGGAATGCCGTGGCGGTTGGTCGGGCGGTCGACATCGACCACGATCACCTGCCCGCCCTTTTTCAGCGCGGGCCGCAGCCGCGCGATGAACGCATAGGGCTCGGTCACCTCATGATACATGTGCACCATGAAGATGCGGTCGAAACTGTCCTGCGGCAGGCGCGGATCGTCGACATCGCCCGGCTTGATCGAGACATTGTCGAGCCGCTCGCGCTCGACGCGCGTGCCCAGCCGCTTGAGCGCCGCATCGTCGATATCCTGCGCCAGCACGCGGCCTTCGGCCCCGACCCGCTCGGCGAGCCGGACGGTGTAATAGCCATTGCCCGCGCCGATATCGGCCACGGTCATGCCCGGCCTGATCCCGGCCAGGTCCATCACCTTGGTCGCCTCGTTGCGGTCGTCGCGGGCTTCCTCGTTCGAAAATTCGTTGCTGACCACGCCGGCCACCGGGCGGTCGGCGCGGGGAAAGGCGCGCGCCGTCTCGGGTCGGTCGCTTTCGTCACCGGCAGCCGGCTGGCACGCGGCGAGCACCGCCGTTGCCAGCAGCAACCACGAAAACCGACCCGGACGGTCAGTCGACATCTTCGACGTCCACCTTCTCGCCGGTCACCTTCTGCGACAGCGCTGCCGCCATGAACGGATCGATCGCACCATCGAGCACGTCGCCCGGCGAGGTGGAGGTGACGCCGGTGCGCAGGTCCTTCACCAGCTGATAGGGCTGCAGCACGTACGAGCGGATCTGGTGCCCCCAGCCGATCTCGGTCTTGGCTGCATATTCGCCCGAAGCCTCGGCCTCGCGCTTCTGCATCTCCGCCTCGTACATCCGCGCCTTGAGCATATTCATCGCGGTGGCGCGGTTCTTGTGCTGCGACCGGTCGTTCTGGCTGGCGACGATGATGCCCGAAGGAATGTGCGTGATGCGCACCGCGGAATCGGTGGTGTTGACGTGCTGTCCGCCAGCGCCCGAGGCGCGATAGGTATCGATCTTGAGATCGCTTTCCTTGATGTCGATCTCGAAGCTGTCATCGATCACCGGATAGACCCAGACGCTCGAGAAGCTGGTGTGCCGCCGCGCCGAGCTGTCATAGGGCGAAATGCGCACCAAGCGGTGGACGCCGCTTTCGGTCTTGGCCCAGCCATAGGCGTTCTCGCCCTTGATCAGCAGCGTCGCGGACTTGATGCCCGCCTGTTCGCCCGCATGATAATCGACCAGTTCGACCTTGTAGCCGCGGCGCTCGGCCCAGCGCGAATACATGCGCTGCAGCATCTCGGCCCAGTCCTGGCTCTCGGTGCCGCCGGCCCCTGCATGGACTTCGAGATAGGTATCGTAGCTGTCGGCCTCGCCCGCGAGCAGCGCCTGCACCTTGTCGCGCTCGGCGCGCTCGGCGAGCGCCTTCAGCGTTGCCAGCCCCTCGGCCACGGTCTCGTCGTCGCCTTCGGCCTCGCCCAGCTCGACGAACTCGATCGCATCGGCCATTTCCTGGCTGATCTCGTTGACCGTGCCGATCGCCTGTTCGAGCCGCCGCCGCTCGCGCATCACCTCTTCGGCCGATTTGGGATCGTTCCACAGCGTCGGGTCCTCGACGCGCGCGTTCAGCTCGTCGAGGCGACGCAGCGCGCGGTCCCAGTCCAGGAACTTGCGGACCAGCGCCAGCGCGGCGTTGATGGTATCGATATGGGCCTGCCCTTCGGCACGCATGGGGTCACTCCTGAATAAATCGTGCCGCGCTCTAGCCTATCGCCCGGCAATCGCAAAGCCCTGCGGATATGGTGATTGAACTTGCGCGGCGATAGCCTAGATTCGCAGGATGCACGGCACACCCGGCCCGGTCACCATCGATCTCAACATGCTGATGCGGGCCTATGCCATCGGCATCTTCCCCATGGCCGATGCGCGCGACGATGTCGACGTCTTCTGGGTCGAGCCCGAAATGCGCGCGATCCTGCCGCTCGATGGCTTCCGCTTTTCCACCTCGCTGCGCAAGGCGGTGCGGCAGGACCGGTTCACCGTGACCTGCAACCGCGCTTTTGCCAGGGTGATCGCGATGTGCGCCGAATCCGCGCAGGGCCGCGAGCAGACCTGGATCAACCGCACAATCGAGGCGAGCTTCATCGCGCTGCACAGACAGGGCCGCGCCCATAGCGTGGAATGCTGGCGCGACGGCGAGCTGGTCGGTGGGCTGTACGGGGTCGAGATCGGCCGCGCCTTTTGCGGCGAGAGCATGTTCAGCCGCGCGACCGATGCCAGCAAGGTGGCACTCGCCTGGCTGGTCGCGGCGATGCGCAAGGGCGGGCTGACGCTGCTCGACTGCCAGTTCATCACCCCGCATCTCGCCTCGATGGGGGCAATCGAAATTCCGCAGGGCGACTATCTCGAGCTGCTGAACGAGGCGACCTGCGATTCGCCGTTCGCGCCGCCGCGCGTGCAGCGGCCGCATCCGGTAATGCCGGGGCTTTATTCGGTGTCGGTCGAAGGCGTTGCAGGACCGGGGGCCGGGCCAGGTGCCGAATCGGGGCTGGTCGCCGGATTTGCCGCATTGGCGGGAGCGGACGCAGTGGGCGCAGCCGACGAGCCGCCCTTGCCTGTTTCCTCGACCGGCGCATCCTCGCCCGGATATTCCATCGCGCACTTCTTGACCCAGACGTCATAGATCGGGTGCTCGACGACGTTGAGCGACGGCGATTCCTTGAACACCCAGCCCGAGAACACGCGCTTCCACACCGGGTCGGACGAGCGCGTGGCGCGCTCCTGCACCAGCAGTTGCACGAAGGCGCCGGTCTCGGGAACCTGCTCCCACGGCGCGGTGCGCTCGCAGGCGGAAAGGCGGACGATCGCATTGCCGATGCGGCGCGATTCGCCGGGCTTCATTTCCAGGTCGCGGGTCTCGCCGTTGCGCTTGTTGAGCAGCGCGATGGTGGCGACACGCTGCGCCATGGGCGTCGCCTCGCCCGCTGCAGCGGCCTGGACCGGCGGCGGGGTGGAAGGACGAAGCGGCACCTTGCCGGTGGCCGCCCGCTGTTCGGACTTCAGCAGCTGGTCGCCGAACTGCATCCAGCCATAGACGCCTGCCCCTGCGAGCGCGGCGATGACGATGATGATGGCGAGGATTCGCCCGCGCGTCACGCCTCGGGCGTCCACGCTTCATAATCGCCGGTGGCAGCGGCGCGAACGCCCCCGCGTTCCAGCGCGCCGGCCGGGCGATAGGCGGAAGGCGTGCCGGTCAGGTTGGGGACATAGTCCTTTTCCCAGATGCGCGGCGGCGGCAGATGGCTTTCGGGAATGGCGTCATAGCTGTGGTGCAGCCAGCCGTGCCATTCGGACGGAACGCGGCTCGCGTCGTTGGCGCCCTTGTACAGCACCCAGCGGCGCTCCTTCTGGCCCTTTTTGGGCTTGGAACGGAAATAGGTGTTGCCCTGATGGTCTTCGCCGACCTTTTCGCCGTTCAGCGCGCTGAACAGATGCGTTCCGACGGTCGCACCGTCCCACCAGGTGAAGATCTTTGCCAATAGTCCCATGAGCGCCCGCTTAATGCCAAGCGACCGAAAGGGGAAGATGCTTTTGCACCGAAAAGGCCGGGCAACGCGGCTTTGCAGCCGCCGACAAAGGCGAAGCGGGACGGCATGGCCATCCCGCTTCTATCCGTGGGTGCGACCCGTCGGAATGTGTCGGCCGGAGCGCGGGCGCCCCGGCACAGGAATTCAGCCGGCCAGCGCCATCTGCTTGTCGGAGACAAGCCGGTGCATCGCCTTTTGCAGCTTCTCGAACGCGCGCACCTCGATCTGGCGGACGCGCTCGCGGCTGACGTTGTAGACCTGGCTCAGTTCCTCGAGCGTCTTGGGGTCATCGACCAGACGCCGTTCGTTGAGAATGTGGCGCTCGCGCTCGTTCAGCGACTGCATCGCCTCGCCGAGCAGCGCGTGGCGCATTTCGGCTTCCTGCGCTTCGGCGACCGCAACGTCCTGCAGCGGCGCATCGTCGGTCAGCCAGTCCATCCACTGGCCGTCGCCATCCTCGCGCATCGAGACGTTGAGCGACGCATCGCCGCCCATCGCCATGCGGCGGTTCATGTTCACGACCTCGGTTTCCGACACGCCGAGCTTGGTGGCGATGGCGGTCACGTCATCGGGATGCAGATCGCCGTCCTCGAACGCGCGCAGGTTGTTCTTCATCCGGCGCAGGTTGAAGAACAGCTTCTTCTGCGCGGCGGTGGTGCCCATCTTCACGAGGCTCCAGCTGCGCAGGATATATTCCTGGATCGACGCCTTGATCCACCACATCGCATAGGTCGCGAGGCGGAAGCCGCGATCGGGCTCGAATTTCTTCACGCCCTGCATCAGACCGATATTGCCTTCGGAAATCAGCTCGCTCACCGGCAGGCCATAGCCGCGATAGCCCATCGCGATCTTCGCCACGAGGCGCAAATGCGAGGTTACCAGCTGGGCAGCGGCTTCGGGATCCTGATGTTCCTGATAGCGCTTGGCCAGCATATATTCCTGCTCGGGCTTGAGCAGCGGATATTTGCGGATCTCGGTGAGGTAACGGTTCAGGCTGGCCTCTCCGCCAAGGGCGGGGATGGTGGCCGGGACACTACGGGTCTCGCTCATTTTTTCCCTTTCTGCCAATCCGTTATGCGGGCCTCGATGGAGCACCCGTCATGGGGATCGCATTTCGACTTGCAACCTAAACACGCAATTTATCCAAAAGTTCCGCCATGTCGGCCGGAATCGGACTAAAAAAGTCGCATTCAGATCCAGTCACCGGATGTATAAACCCCAGACGCTGGGCATGCAATGCCTGACGGCGGAAATCCGCCGCCTTGAGCAGGTCACGCAGGGGCTTGGGCGGGCGCGAATAGAGCGGATCGCCGAGCAGCGCATGGCCGATGCTGGCCATGTGCACGCGCACCTGGTGTGTGCGCCCGGTCTCCAGCCGGCACTCGATGCGCGTGGCGTCCTTGAGTCGCTCCTCGGTGGTATAGTGGGTCACGGCGTGCTTGCCGCGCCCCTCGCCCACGAGTGCCATCTTCTTGCGGTCATGATCGCTGCGACCGATATTGCCGCGCACCGTGCCGCTGGCAGGGTTCGGTCGCCCCTGCACGATCGCGACATAGCGCCGGTTGATCGAGTGCTCGGCGAACTGCGCGGCGAGGCCCAGATGCGCGGCATCGGTCTTGGCGACGACGAGCAGGCCCGAGGTGTCCTTGTCGATCCGGTGCACGATCCCCGGCCGCGCGACCCCGCCGATGCCCGAAAGCTGGCCCCGGCAATGGTGCAGCAGCGCATTGACCAGCGTGCCATCGGCATGGCCCGCCGCCGGATGCACCACCAGCCCGGCGGGCTTGTCGACCACCAGCAGATATTCGTCCTCATGGGCGATATTCAGCGCGATCGCCTGCGCCTCGGCGTCGAGCGGCTGGGCTTGGGGCAGCGCGATGGCATAGGCCATGCCCGGCGCCAGCTTGACCGAGGGCCGGTTGGCGATCCTGCCGTCTAGCGTCACCGCGCCTTCGAGGATCAGCGCCTTGATCCGCTCGCGTGACAGCTCGGGCTCGGCCTGGGCGAGCCCGGCATCGATGCGCAGCCCTGCCGCGCTCTCGGGGATCGTGCCGGTCCTGACCTCGCCTGCGGAACTGGTACTGGATTGCCGGTCATTCATCGCTATCCTCTGGCCGATGCCGGTCCTGCTTTCAAGCGCGCTCCACCACCAGCTGCTGGCCGAGGCGGCGGCTTCGTATCCGCACGAATGCTGCGGGCTGCTGTTCGGCACGCCTGACCGGATCGACGCGGCCCGGCCCTGTACCAATGTCGCCGGAAATCCGCTCACGACGTTCGAGATCGATCCCGCGGCGCTGATCGCGGCCGAGCGCGGGTCGCGCAGCGGCGGGCCCCGGCTGCTCGGCTATTATCATTCGCACCCCCATGGCCATGCCGAGCCGTCGGTCCGCGATGCCATGGATTGCGCGCGCGACGGGCGGCTCTGGCTGATCGTCGCCGGCGACACGATCACCGCCTGGCGCGCGACCGAAGGGGGCGCGCTGCACGCGGCGTTCGATCCGGTGACGATCCTTCCCTCCAGCCCGTGACCGGCACCATTGATCGCCGGGAGAACCCGATGACGTTACAGGACGCTGCATTAAGGCTTGAACCCGTGCGGCATTTTCGCCACATCGGCCCCAAGCAGCAATGGACCGTTATTTGCGCTTTTCTTGCCGATCCCCAGTTCTTTCCGATCATTGCCACAAGGCCAGCATCCCATCATGCCCAGTTCCGCAGACCTGAACGAAACCGAACTCGCCAGCCTGTTGTGCTCGCGCCTGTGCCATGACCTGCTCAGCCCGATCGGCGCGATGAACAACGGTCTGGAGCTGCTCGCCGACGAGACCGATCCGGAGATGCGCGCCCGCTGCATCGAGCTGCTGACCGACAGCGCGCGCGCCTCCGCCAACAAGCTCAAGTTCTTCCGCCTGGCCTTTGGCGCAGCGGGAGGCTTTGGCGACAAGGTCGATGTCAGCGAGCCGCGCCAGCTGATCGAGGGCCTGGTCGCCGACAAGCCGCGCGTCGAGCTGCAATGGCATGTCCCCAGCGCGATGCTCGCCAAGCCGGCGGTCAAGGTGCTGCTCAACCTCGCGCTGATCGGGCTCGATGGCCTGGTGCGCGGCGGTCAGCTGATCATCGCGGCGGAGGAGCAGGACGGTGCCTGCGAGATTGCGGTCAACGCGACCGGTCCCAAGGTGGTGATCGATGAATCGCTCGCCGCCGCGCTGCAGGGCGATATCGGGGCTGCGGTGCTGAGCCCGCGCACGGCGCCCGCGTTCATGATCGAGCGGATCGCGCGCGCGCACGGCGGGACCATCCAGCTCGCCGCCGCGCCGGAATCGCTGGTCATCGGGGCGATGCTGCGCGTCTGAACGCTGGCCGCAATGCCACAGCGCAACCTGATCTTAACCATATTCGGCGCAAACCGTCCGCCAGCGCTAGCGGACGGTGACGATGGACGACCTGATTCAGGAATTTATTGCTGAGACCCGCGAAACGCTGGACGCGCTTGCCAGCGAGCTGGTGCTGTGGGAGCAGAACCCGCGCGACAGCGAACGGCTCGACGCGATCTTCCGCTTCGTCCACACCGTCAAGGGCAGTTGCGGCTTCCTCAACCTTCCCCGTTTCGAGCGGCTGAGCCATGCCGCAGAGGACGTGCTGGCGCAGGTGCGCGAAGGACGCCGCGAGGCGTCCGCGCCGCTGGTCGACGCGGTGCTCGCGGTGATCGACAGGATCGGCGAGCTGATCGTCGTCATGGAAACCGGCGAGGCCCTGCCCGACAGCACCGATGCCGATCTGATCGCCGCGCTCAATCGCGATATCGCACCGCCGCTGCCCGAACCCGACGAGGAAGAGATCGCCGTTCCCGAAACGCGCGATCTGGCGCGGCGACAGGCGGTGGTACGATCGATCCGCGTCCCGCTCGAGCTGATCGACCATCTGATGAACGGCGTGTCGGACATGGTGCTGGCGCGCAACGAGGTCGCCCGCTGCCTGCGCGACGAGCAGAACGGAACCACGCTGGAAAATGCGTTCGAGCGGCTTTCCGCCTGCATAGCCGATATGCGCGATGCGATCGGCCAGACGCGGATGCAGCGGATCGAGCGCATCTTCTCTCCCCTGCCCCGGCTCGTGCGCGACCTGTCCGCGGACCTGGGCAAGCAGGTCGATCTGCGCACCTCGGGCAGCAATGTCGAGCTCGATCGCGAGATGATCGAGATGATCCGCGATCCGCTCACCCATATCATTCGCAATTCCATCGATCATGGCATCGAATCGCCCGCCGCGCGGCGGACCGTCGGCAAGCCCGAGACCGGACGGCTGAACATCGCCGCGCGCCAGTCGGGCAACCAGATCCTGATCGAGATCAGCGACGACGGGCGCGGTATCGATACCGAAAAGCTCGTCGCCCGCGCGCTCGCCGCGCGCATCCGCAATGCGTCCGAAGTCACCGGGCTGAGCGAGCGTGCGCGGCTCGAACTGATCTTCGCGCCCGGGCTTTCGACCGCCGACCATGTCAGCGCCATCTCGGGTCGCGGCGTCGGCATGGACGTTGTGCGATCGAATATCGAGCGCATCGGCGGGTCGATCGACCTGGAAAACAATCCCGGCCGGGGATTGCGCGTCATCCTGCGCGTGCCGCTGACGCTGACGATCATTCCGTGCCTGACGGTCCGGGCGGGCGGGCAGGAATTCGCGATGCCGCGCTCGGCGATCCGCGAGATCCTGTTCGACAATAACAGCCAGGTCCGCATCCAGCAGGTCGGCGGTTGCGACCTTGCGTATATTCGCGGCGAATGCCTGCCCTATGTCGCGCTCGAGACCCTGCTCGGGCTCGATGTCGATGCGGAGCCGCAAACGCGGCACCGCACGATCGTCTCGGTCAACGCCGCATCGGACCTGCGCTATGCGCTATCGGTCGAGGCGGTGATCGATCACGAGGAGCTGGTCGTGCGCCCCGGCGCGCCGGTGATCATGGCCGATGGCCTGTACGCGGGCACCACCCTGCCCGACAACGGTCGTCCGATGCTGCTGCTCGATCCGCTGGGCCTGGCGCACCGTGCACGGCTCAACGAAATGCCCCGTCCGGTCCAGGAGCTGGAGGATGCGGTAGACAGCGCAGCGAAGATCGACGGCGGCTCGGCGCTGCTGTTCAAGGAACTGAGCGGCGAGCTGCGGCTGATCGCGCTCGCCGCCGTCGAGCGGGTCGAGGATGTCGACAGCAACCGGCTCGCCATGGCGGCCGGCCAGGTGCGGCTGAGCATCGACGGCGAAAGCCGCGCCGTGATCGGCCTGGCGGCGCGCCCGGAAACCCCCTTCACCAAATTGCTGCATCTGACCGATGGCCGTGTCCAGGCGCTCTATGCGGTCGATGACGTGATCGACATCGTCCGCCTGCCCTCGCATGTCGAGCCCGCACCGCAGCCCGGCTTGATCGGCGGGGTCGCGCTGATCGGCGATCTGCAGATCGAGGTGCTCGACGTGTATTGGATCTTCAGCATGCTGCTCGGCGTCGCGCCCGCCACCGACCGGCCAATCTGCCACCTGATCGGGCAGGACGATGCGTGGACGCGCAGCATCCTCGCGCCGCTGGTGGCGGCAGCCGGCTACACGCCGGTGGTGTCGCGCCCCGAGGATTCGATCGACGGCGAGGCCGCCATCAGCATCATCGTGGGCGATCTTCCCGTCGCCCCGGCCCGGTTCACCGGCCAGGTGATCCGCCTCAGCGACACGCTCGCATCCGCCAATGCCGATGCGAACACCATCTATCGCTATGACCGCGCCGGCCTTTTGGGCCGTCTGATCGCGGGGCAGCAAAGGCAGAGCGCATGAAGGACCTCTTTCTCATCGCGGTCATCGCGGGCGAGACGGTGGCGTTTCCATCGGAGCGAATCGACAGCGTCGTCAAGGTGCGCGAATCGGTGCCGGTGCCATCCGCCGCACCGTTCATCTCGGGGCTGTTCGCGCTGCGCAGCCGCGTGCTGACCCTGATCGACTGCCAGTTTTTCGTCACCGGCGAACCCGCCGAACTCGTCCCCGGACAGCCCGCGATCGTCGTCAATATCGGCGGGTGCAGCTATGGCCTGCTGGTCGATGACGTGCTCGATGTCGCGCCCATCCGCACCGCCGCACTGCCCCTGCCCAGCCAGTTGCCCGCGGGTTGGAGCGAAATCGGCCGATCGCTGCTCGAGCTCGACGGCGAGACGCTGCTGCTGATCGACCCCGATTACATGGTCAATCCCGCGACGCGCCGCGCCGCCTGACCCGTGGCGCTGCACCCGGTCGGCCACAAGCTTTTTGCGCCGTTAAGCTGCTGCTTACCAATGGGCCATACAGTCGCGGGCAGCGCATGGGCCGCAGGGAGGCTGCTTTGATGAAAACGTGTCTGGTCGTCGATGACAGCAAGGTGATCCGCAAGGTTGCGCGGCACATTCTGGAAACGCTGGATTTTGCCGTGTCCGAAGCCGCCGATGGCAGCGAGGCGCTCGACCATTGCGGCCGCTCGATGCCCGATGTCGTCCTGCTCGACTGGAACATGCCGGTGATGGGCGGAATGGAATTTCTCTGCGCGCTGCGCAAGGAAGAGGGCGGAGATCGCCCCAAGGTCGTGTTCTGCACCACCGAAAATGGCCGGGGCCATATCCAGGCGGCCATCGAGGCCGGGGCCGACGAATATGTGATGAAACCGTTCGACCGCGAGACGCTCCACAGCAAGCTGCAAATCGTCGGCTGCGCCTGAGCAGCGGGGGGGGATAGCGGCCATGCCGGGGGCAGGACAGCGGGCGACCGTCCGATCGGGATTTCACCGGCCGGTGCCGCACGACGCGGTGAGCCGCGTGCTGATCGTCGATGACAGCCTGGTCACCCGGTCGATCATCCAGCGCATCGTCGAATCATTGCCCGGCTTCGAGGTCGCCGCCAGCGTCGCGTCGGCCGGGGCCGCGCTCGAGTTTCTGCGCGACGCCAGCGCCGATATCATCATCCTCGACATCGAGATGCCCGACCGCAACGGGCTGGACGCGCTGCCCGATCTGCTCGAGCGCAGCGACCAGGCGTGCATCCTGGTCCTTTCCTCGCACTGCGGCGACGGTGCCCCGGCGAGCATCCGCGCGCTGGCCCTGGGCGCGAGCGACACGCTGCCCAAACCCGACCGCCAGTTCTATTCGCGCGAATTCGTCGCCGCGTTGCACGGACGGCTGCAATCGCTCGCCGATGGCCGACGCACGCGGCATGATCCGACGCCGGTCGTGCTCGCCCGGCCCGCCGCCTCGCTGTGCCCGCTCCAGTGCATCGCCATTGGCTCCTCGACCGGCGGAATTCCCGCGATCCACCAGCTGCTCACCGCGCTCGACCCGCGCGTCGACGCGCCGATCCTGATCACCCAGCACCTGCCGACCGAGTTCATGCTGCATTTCGTGCGGCATATCGACGAACTGGGGCTGCGCCCGACTAGCATGGCGGTCCAGGGGGCCCGGCTGGAGCGCGGGCATATCTATTGCGCGCCCGGCGACGCACATCTGGGTCTGGAACGGGCCGATGGGCATGTGCGGATCGACCTGCTCCCCGATTGGCCTGCCACCGCCTACAAGCCATCGGTCGACCCGATGATGCACGCGGTCGCGCGCTGTTTTGGCGCGAGCGGCGCCGGGGTGATGCTGAGCGGCATGGGATCGGACGGACTGGCCGGCGCTCGCGCGCTCGCCGAACAGGGGGCGCCGATTTATGCGCAGGATATCGAAACGAGTACCGTCTGGGGCATGCCCGGCAGCATCGCACGCGCAGGGCTGGCAAGCGTGATCCTGCCGCCCGCCGGGATCGCCCGCTTCATCGCCGATTGCTGGCTGGAGGACGCCGCATGATCCATAGCCAGCCTGCCGCCGATGCCACGCGCATCCTTGCCGGCCTTCTGGAGACGCGCACCGGCCAGCAGATCGCGCCGAGCCGCTACTGGCGCATCCAGACCGCGCTCGCGCCGCTGCTGAAGCAGAATGGCATCCCCGATCTCGACGCGCTGGTCGCGGTGCTGTCCGATCCGGACAACGAGCGGCTGCTGCAGGAATGTCTCGAGCTGATGCTCAACAACGAGAGCTTCTTCTTCCGCGACATCGCGCTGTTCGCGACACTGCGCAGCGAAGCCCTTCCCCAGCTGCGCGAGCGCCGCGCCGCACGCAAGTCGCTGCGCATCTGGTGCGCGGGCTGCTCGACCGGCCAGGAGGCCTATTCGGTCGCGATGCTGATCGATAGCGATCGCGATCTGTGGGAGGGCTGGACCATCGAGATCATCGGCACCGACATCTCGGCTTCGGTGATCGCCAAGGCCCGATCGGGCCGGTACACCCAGTTCGAGATCCAGCGCGGGCTGTCGGTCGATTACATGCTGCGCTATTTCACCCAGGACGGCGAGGATTGGGTCATCGATCCGCGGTTGCAGCAGATCGTGCGCTTCCAGGAGGAGAATATCCTCAAGCCGCGCACCGAAAAGGGCCAGTTCGACATCATCCTGTGCCGCAACGTGCTGATGTATTTTGCGCCCGAGACCCGGTCGATCGCCTATGCCAAGCTCGAACAGGCGCTGCAGGATGACGGCCTGCTGATGCTGGGCGCTGCCGAAACGGTGATGGACCAGACCACGCTGTTTTCCACCGCGCGCGAGATGCGCGGGCTACACTGCAAGGCGGTGCCGGGCCGGACCGGCGCCTCTGTTCTGCCGCCACCGCTCGCCTGACCCTTCGCATACGCAGCAAAGTGCTGTTCTGCGCGGGCATTTGCCCTATGCCTGCGCGCATGCAGCCCGATTCGCATCCTGAAGACCTGCCCGAACGCGGCTTTGGCCGGATCGACTGGGCCGTGGCGGTGATGATGATGCTGCTCTGGGGCTTCAACATCATCGCGATGAAATCGGCCGTGGACAGCGCCGGCGCGCTGCCCGGCGCGTTCCTGCGCCAGGCGATCGTCGCGCTGGTCTGCCTGCCCTTCCTGCGCATCGTGCCGGGGCGGATGAAACTGATCGGCGTTCTGGGCGTGCTCAGCGGCGGGCTGTTCTATGTCGCGGTCGGCCTGTCGCTCAAAGTGACCAACAATGTCAGCGCGCTGGCGATTGCGGGCCAGCTCGGTGTCCCTTTCTCGCTGATCCTCGCGGTCATCTTCCTCAAGGAAAGGATCGGCATTCCGCGCCTGATCGGCATCGTGCTGGCGCTGTTCGGCGTCCTGCTGCTGGTGTTCGATCCGGCGGCGGGCAAGGAGCTGCCCGCGATCGCGATCTCGGCCGTGGGAAGCCTGATCTGGGCGACCGCGACGCTGATCCAGCGCAATCTCGGCGGCATCGGCGTGCTCAACATCAGCGGCTGGCTGGGGCTGATCGGCTCGCTGGTGATCCTGCCCTTCGCCTTCCTGCTCGAGCCTGCCGGCATGGCCAAGCTGCCGCACCTGACGCTCGAGACCTATGCCTGGACCGCCTATGCCGCGATCGGATCGAGCATCGGCGGCCATGGCGCGATGGTCTGGCTGCTCCAGCGGCACAGCGTCTCGACCGTCAGCCCGCTGACCATCCCCACCCCGGTCATCTCGGTCGCCTTCGCCACCTGGTGGTTCGGCACGCCGCTGACCTGGCTGATGATCGCGGGCGGATTGATCGCGCTGCTGGGGGTCTCTATCGTGGCCATCCGCAACGCCCAGAAGGCACGCGAGCTCGCCAAGGCGCGGCTGATGAAGGAAGGGACCAGATCTTGATCGACACCCCGTCGCCGAACTTTGACGAACGCAAGCTGCCGATCACCATGCTGGTGCTGCACTATACCGGGATGCAGGACGCGCCCTCGGCGATCGAATGGCTCGCCAATCCGGCGTCGAAGGTCTCCGCGCATTATGTCGTGACCGAGGACGGCCAGATCATCCGCATGGTCGATGAGGGCAGCCGCGCCTGGCATGCGGGCCGATCGCACTGGCGCGGCATCACCGATGTGAACAGCGCCAGCATCGGCATAGAGATCGTCAACCCGGGGCACGAATTCGGTTATCGGCCCTTCCCCGAAGAGCAGATGTCGGCGCTGATCCCGCTCGTCGCGGACATTGTCGACCGGTACAATATCCCGCGCGCCAATGTCGTGGGGCACAGCGACGTCGCGCCCGCGCGCAAGCAGGACCCGGGCGAGCTGTTCGACTGGCAAAGGCTCGCGCGTGTGCGCCTCGCGCTGCCCATCCCCGACGGGCGGCTGGTCGATCCGTACTGGAGCGACGGTGCATTCATGCTCGCGCTCGAGCGCTTCGGTTATGATATTTCCGACGGCAGGGCTGCGACCACCGCCTTCCAGCGACGCTGGCGGCCCGGCACGATCACCGGCGAGATCGACGGCGAATGCCGTGCCATCCTGTTCGCGCTGCTGCTCGACCGCGACGCCGGGCGCACGCGCTGATTGCGCTTTGCCCCGTTCCGCGCTAGGCCGCGCGCAGCCAGAGGGTCGGGCAGCCGCGGGTCATGCGAATGGCGCGAGGAAAGTCCGGGCTCCACGAAACAGGGATGCCGGGTAACGCCCGGCGGGGGCGACCCCAGGGACAGTGCAACAGAAAGCAGGTTGCCCAAGGCTTCGGCCCGGTAACATTGAAAGGGTGCGGTAAGAGCGCACCGCGCGGCCGGCAACGGTTCGCGGCACGGTAAACCCCATCCGGAGCAAGACCGAATAGGGGCGGATTTGGCGATACGGTTTCCGCTTGTCGGAGGCGCGTCCCAGGGGAGTTTCGGCCCCTTGCCGCCCGGGTTGGTTGCTTGAGCGGTGCAGCAATGCCCCGCCTAGAGGAATGGCTGCCCATGACCGGCAACGGTCAGGACAGAACCCGGCTTACAGACCCTCTGGCGATTTTCTGGGATAGGCGCGGCAGGGCCGCCAGGCGCGATGGCGCCGCGAAGGCCTCAGAGCGAGGCGAGCACCAGCTTCGACGGCACCGAATAGTCGATCGAAGCCGGGGCCCGTTCCAGCTCGTTCAGATCGCACTCGGCAAAATCCCGCGCGGCATCGTCGCCGGCATAAGCCTGCGATCCGAGCGCGAACGTCGCCATCATCGCGATGGAGAGCATGGCTGCGAACATCAACTGGCGGCTCATGACGGACTTCCCTGAAACGTCTTCAATTGCAATCTATGCTGCGAATGCGAGATAGATAGCAGGGCAAAGCTTTCAAGACCCTTAGCGTTCGACGAACGACATGGCGTATCGATGAAGCGTGGAGCGACATTGCGCATTCGCGCCGCCGCCTGTAGCTTTCTCCCGCAAGATCAGGGGGATCGGCATGCGCAAGGCAAAGTCTCTGGGTCGTTATCTGCTCGCCGGGGCGGCGCTGGCAATGATCGCGATCGTCCCTTCCGGAGCCAGCGCGCAAGCACCCGCGACCAAGCCGAGCGCCGGGCGCAAGGAATGCGGTGCGGCGGCGCAGACCCAGCGGGTGGCGCTGCTGATTGGCAATGGCGGCTATGACGGGGCCGACTGGGACGGGCTGGACAATGCGGCCAATGATGTCGAGCGGCTGTGCGATGTCTTCGCCCAGGCCGGGTTCCGGGTGATCCGGCTGGTCGATGTCAACGCTGCCGCTGCGCGCAGGGCTTTCGACGAGTTTGCATCGCTCTCCGCTTCGGCCGATACCGCGCTGATCTATTATGCCGGCCATGGCTTCGAATTTGGCGGAGAGAATTATCTCGTCCCGGTCGATGCCCCGCGATATGCCAGCAAGAACGGGCTCGCCGAGCATTTCCTGCCGCTCGATGCGCTAATGGGGGCGGCCCGGGCGAAGCGGTTCAACCTGTTCTTTCTCGATGCCTGCCGCTCGTTCGATGCGGTCGTCGAGCTGACCGATCTCGATCCCGGTGGGCGGGACGGCAGCGTCGGCACGATCGGTCTGCCGCGCGGCGGCAAGGGCGTGGTCTTCTATTCGACCGTCAAGGGCAGCCCCGCGCTCGACGATGCCCCGCCCGAGGCCGATGCGATCAGCCCGTTTGCCGCCGCGATCGCCAAGTACAGCGCCACGCCGGGGCTGGAGCTCGACCAGTATCTCAAGATCGTCGCGCGCGACGTGGAGGAGCGGACGCGGCCCGTCATCGATCCGGCACAATATCCGGTGCGCTACGGCCAGTTTCGCGAGGATTTCTTCCTGATGCCGCTCGCGTCACAGGCCCTCGCGCCGCAGCCGCAGGGCGCTGCGGGAGCCGCCGACGCCCAGAACCGAACCCCGCCGACCCGGCCTGCTGCCGCACCCAGGGCGCGAACAGGCGCCATTCGCAGCGCGCCGGGTGCCTTGCTGATGGCGATGCCGCAGACCGTAAACCTACTTGCCGGCTTTACGCTCGACCGGCTGGGTACCGAGGACGAGCCCTATCTCGTCGCCGATCTGCTGACCAGAGCGAGCGTCCCGGCGCTGGTCAGCGCGGCGCAGGCGAACAACGATCCGGTCGCGCAATATCTGCTCGGCTATATGGCCGAATTCGGAGTGGGCGTCCCCAAGGATCTGGCTGCGGCCCGGACCTGGCTGGAAAAGTCGGCCGCGCAGGGCCACCCCGCCGGGCAACTGGAGCTGGGCTATTTCCTCCGCGCCCATGCGCCCGCAGAGGCGGCCCGCGCCCGCGAGCTGTATGAACTGGCAGCGGCGCAGGATTACGCGAAAGCCAAGTCGCATCTGGGTGATCTGCTGATCGTCGAGGCGCGCGGCGAGCGCGATCCGGCGAAGGTCGCGGCGCTCAAGCAGCGCGCGCGCAGCCTGTTCGAACAGGCCGCCGCCAAGGGCCATCCCTTCGCCATGTTCGCCCTGGGTGCGCATATCGGCGAAACGGGTACCGCAACGGCGATGCTCGATGCGTTGGCCGCCAAGGGCAATCGCGAGGGCGATCATTGGCTGTGCGAACTGGCCTATTTTCGCAATGAACTGGCCGGTGCAGCGGCCGAGCGGCACTGCACGCGCGGCGCGAGCGGCGGCTTTGCCGGATCGCAATTCCTGCAGGCACGGCGCTTTGCCGATGGGCTCGGCGTTCCTCGATCGCCCAGGGAAGCGGACTATTGGGCCAGGCTGGCGCTGTCGCACAAGGAACTCGATCCGGGCCGGCGCGCCTTGCTCGCCAGCATCGTCCTGCCCGAACGCGCTACCCCCTAGCCCTTCCCCGCTCGCATCGCTAAATGCCGGTCATGGCAGGCAGACGATCCACCGATTGGGGTTTCCCGCGCTGGCGAGGCTATGGCGCTTCGCGCGAGGCAGAGGCCGTGCGCATGTGCGATCGGCATGGCTGCGATCAGCCGGGCAATTGCCCAGCGCCCAAATCGCCCAACAGCCGCGACCGCTGGTATTTCTGCGAACGTCATGCCGCCGAATACAACCAAGGATGGGACTATTTCGCCGGGCTGGACAAGGAAGAGGCGGCGGCGCGCGCGGCGGAGGAGCAGCGCGACAGTTCGGGCTATCGCGAATCCGCCTTTCACGGCTGGACGGGATCGGGTGATGGATCGCGCAGCCGCGACGAGATGCGCGCGCTCGACGTGCTCGAATGCGATGTGCATGCCGAGTTCGAGGAGGTGAAAAAGGCCTATCGCCGCCTCGCCAAGGCCAATCACCCCGACACCAACCAGGGGGACAAGGAGGCAGCGGTGCGCTTTCAGGCGATCCAGGCGGCCTATGCGGTGCTGCGCAGCGCCGAAGAGCGAAAGACCTGGAAAGGCGTGTAATCGCGCGCCCGCGTTCCTATCTGCCCCCCATGAAAACCGAAATCCGTAGCCAGTGGTCGCATGCGCTGCTGGTGTGCAAGAAATGCCAGAAACGCGCCAAGGCGAGCTTCGGCCCCCAGGGCGACCACTCGCTCGCCAAGGCACTCAAGCGCCGCCTGCCCGCCGGAAAGGGCCGCAAGGCGCGGCTGGGCGTGGTCGAGGTGCCATGTCTCGATATCTGCCCGAAAAAGGGCGTGGTGCTGATCGACACGCGCCATCCCGACCGCTGGCAGATCGTGCGCGAGGATGCCGATATCGACCGGCTCGCGGAAGAGCTCAGTCCATAAGCGAAAGGGCCCCTCCCGTCGCCGGGAGAGGCCCTTCATCACCAGGGTAATGGTGAAATCAGCGGCAGCGGACGTTGCCGCGGTCGATCTCGCGACCAATCGCCGCACCACCCAGGCCACCGATCACGGCGCCGAGCGTCTTGTCGCCGCGTCCGGCAATCGCGTTGCCGGCCAGCGCGCCGACGCCGGCACCGACCAGCAGACCCGTGGTGCCATTGTCGCGACGGCAATAGTAACGGCCGTCATTGCCGCGCCAGTAGCGGTTGTTGCGCGCTTCGCGGCGACCGTCACGACGTCCTTCGCGATAGGCGCGACGCTCGTCGCGACGCTGGAATTCGGCGGCATCCTGCGAATAGAAATTGGTCGATACCGGCAGGGCGACCGGAGCCGCGGGCGCGGGGTTCAGGAACGCGGCGGCGCTGGCAAGGGCAAGGTTCAACATGGGCTTTCTCCACAATGGCTCCGGACGTTTGGCCCGGCTCGAACCTAACAACATTCATCCTCAAAGGCAGTTTCATGAACGGCAGACAACATGCACGAATCCGGTCGTTTCGCCGACGAGTGGAGGCATTTCAGCGATGAGCCGTGAAATAGCTTGCAACGAAGTGCTGTCTTATACATATAAGACACATGCTGAACATTCTTTCGATCATCGTCGGTCTGGTGGCGCTGCTGCTTGCCATCCCAGCCTTTCTTCCGCTGCTCGGCGCGCTCAACTGGCTGATCGTGCCGATCGCGCTGGTCGGCGTCCTGCTCGGGTTTCTGTCGAGCAGCAATACGGGGCGCAATCTTTGCCTGATCGTGCTCGTCGTGTGCATAATCCGGCTATCGCTGGGTGGCGGCATCCTCTAACGCGCCGCCATGAGCGGTGAAGCCAAGCAACTGAACGGCCTGCCCGAAGCGGTCGGTGCCTATACCATCTGGGGCTTCATGCCGCTGTTCTTCAAGCAGCTGCAGGGCATTTCCCCGGTCGAGATCGTCGCGCACCGGGTGATGTGGTCGGTGCTGCTGGTGCTGGCGATCCTGTGGGCGCGCAAGTCGCTGCACGAATTCCTCATCGCGATCCGCGATCCGCGCACGCGCCGATTCATGATCGCCAGCACGACGCTGATCGCGGGCAACTGGCTGATCTATATCTGGGCGATCACCAACGAGCATATCCTCGCCGGAAGCCTGGGCTATTACATCAACCCGCTGATCAACGTGGCGCTGGGCGTCGTGTTCTTCAGCGAACGGATGAACCGGACGCAGCTGATCGCGATCACGCTGGCGGCGGCGGGCGTGCTGGTGCTCGCCAGCGAATCGCTCGCCTCGATCTGGATCAGCCTGTCGCTGGCGGGAACGTTCGGGTTGTACGGCATGGTGCGCAAGATGGCCCCGGTCGGCTCGCTGCCGGGCCTGGCCTGCGAGACGGTGCTGATGCTGCCCTTTGCCATCGGCTATGCCATCTGGGCGCATCTCTACGACCCCACGCCGGGCTTCGGCTATTCCGGCTATACCGATGCGTTCCTGATCGCGGGCGGCGCGATCACCACCATACCGCTGCTGCTGTTCGCCAGCGCGGCGCGCAAGATGCCGCTATCGACGCTGGGCTTCGTCCAGTTCATCGGCCCGACCATCCAGTTCATGCTCGGCGTGTTCGTCTATGATGAGCCGTTCACCCGCGCGCACGCGATCTGTTTCGCGCTGATCTGGAGCGCGGTGGCGGTGTTCTGTCTGGATGGGGTGCGCCGATCGAGGGCGGCGCGGGTGGCTCAGCAAGCGGCCTGACCGCCCTTCCCGCGAACGCGGGAATCCCGCTCCTGCTCGACGGGTGTTAAAAAAGCGTCCCCCCGCTTTCGCGGGGGTGACGCGCCAAAAAGCCAGCTGGCAAGGCTCAGCCCGCCGAAACCAGGCCCTTTTCCTGCATCAGCGTCTGCAGTTCGCCCGCTTCGAACATTTCCATCATGATGTCCGATCCGCCGATGAACTCGCCCTTCACATAGAGCTGGGGGATGGTCGGCCAGTCGGAATATTCCTTGATGCCCTGGCGGACTTCCATGTCCTGCAGCACGTCGACGCTCTCGTAATCCACCCCCAGATGGTCGAGAATGGCGACGGCACGGCTGGAAAAGCCGCATTGCGGGAAGAGCGGCGTGCCCTTCATGAACAGAAGGACGTCGTTCGCCTTGACGATTTCGGCGATCTTGGCCTGTGCGGTGTCGGTCATCGGGATGCTCCCTTGAATATGCAGATGGCAATTAGCTGGGAAGCGCGGTGGTCAGTTGCAAGGCGTGGAGTTCCCCGCCCATGCGCCCACCGAGCGCCGCGTAGACCGCGCGCGTGCGGGCAAGCCGCGTCATCGGGCGGAAGCTTTCCGCCACGACATGCGCGGCATAATGGTCGCCATCGCCCGCAAGATCGGTGATCGTGACCTCGGCATCCGGGATGCCCGCCTTGATCAAGGCCTCGATATCGGCAGCAGCCATCGGCATGGCTCAGTTCGACTCCTCGATGAACTGGCGGCGCGCTTCGGCCATCTTGGCCTCGAGCGCGGTGCGCACGCCCAGCTCGTCGATATCGACGCCGGCCGACACGAGATCGCCCAGCAGCTTGCGGATCACGTCCTCGTCGCCCGCTTCCTCGAAATCGGCCTGAACGACCGACTTGGCATAGGCTTCGGTCTCTTCCGGAGTCAGACCCATCTGTTGCGCGGCCCAATGCCCGACCAGGCGGTTGCGGCGGGCGGTGATGCGGAACTGGAGATCCTCATCGGCGGCAAACTTGGCTTCGAATGCGCGTTCGCGGTCACTGAAACTGGTCATGTCGATCCCTTGTTGGTCATGCAGGTCTGGCGTTTGCGCATAGGCCGAGCCAGGCGCAGCGGCAAGCGCCAAACCGCATGATTCCGCTGGTTACATCGTCACGACAAGCTTGCCGATTGCCTCGCGATTTTCAAGCTTCGCGATGGCCTTGGGCGCATCGGCAAAGCCGAAGCTTTCCGAAATGCGCGGCGAGATCTTGCCCGCCGCCCACAGATCAAACAGCTCGGCGATATTGGCGGCGTTGCGCTGCGGCTCGCGCGCCGCGAACGCCCCCCAGAACACGCCGCAGACATCGCAGCTCTTGAGCAGCGTGAGGTTGAGCGGCAGCTTGGCGATCCCGGCGGGGAAGCCGACGACCAGGAAGCGCCCTTCCCAGGCCATCGCGCGCACGGCAGGTTCGGAATAATCGCCGCCGACCGCATCATAGACGATGTCCGCGCCGTTCGGGCCCACCGCCTGCTTGAACGCATCGGCGAGCGCCTTGGACTGCGCCTTGTCGAACGGCTGGCGCTCGTAGACCACGGTTTCGTCCGCACCCGCTTCGCGCGCGGCCTGCGCCTTTTCCTCGCTCGAGACGGCCGCGACGACGCGCGCGCCATAGGCCTTGCCCAGTTCGACCGCCGCCAGGCCGACGCCGCCCGCTGCGCCCAGCACCAGCAGCGTATCGCCCGGCTTGATGTGCCCGCGATCCTTGAGCGCGTGGATCGAGGTGCCATAGGTCATCAGCAGCGACGCGCCCTGTTCGAAGCTGAACTGGTCGGGCAGCTTATAGGCTCCGGCGGCAGCCACCACCTTCTTCTCGACCAGGCCGCCAAAGCCGGTGCCCGCGATCACGCGGTCGCCAACGGCCCAGCCGGTGACACCCTCGCCCACCGCCTCGACGATCCCCGCGATCTCGCTGCCCGGCGCGAACGGACGCTGGGGCTTGAGCTGATACATGTCCTTGATGATCAGCGCGTCGGGGAAGTTGATCGAGCAGGCCTTGACCGCGACCAGAAGCTCGCCTGCGCCCGCGACGGGTGCGTCGATCTCGGTCATTTCCAGCGTTTCGGGGCCGCCTGCGGCATTCGACAAAAGGGCTTTCATCTTCGGGCTCTCTCCGGTTGTTTGGATCTTCATTTCGTCACCCCCGCGCATGCAGGGTCCCGCTTTTCCCTTCTTCCGGGTGCAGAAGCGGGATTCCCGCGTTCGCGGGAATGACGACATTATGCTGCTGCTGGAACCAGCCAGGGCTTCTCGATTGCCAGCTTCGCCTCATAGGCGCTGATCGCGTCGGTCTTGGCGAGCGTCAGGCCGATCTCGTCGAGCCCCTGCATCAGGCAGGTCTTGCGGAACGGATCGATCTCGAAGGTGAAGCGGTCCTGGAACGGCGTGGTCACGGTCTGGCTTTCCAGATCGATATGGATCGGATCGGTCGCCGCGACCTCCATCAGCCGGTCGACCGCCTCTTGCGGCAGCACCACGGTAAGGATGCCGTTCTTGAACGCGTTGCTCGAGAAAATGTCCGAAAAGCTCGGCGCGATCACCGCGGTGATGCCCAGATCGGTCAGGGCCCAGGCGGCATGCTCGCGGCTCGACCCGCAGCCGAAATTGTCGCCCGCGATCAGGATCGGCGCGCCGGCAAATTCGGGATCGTCGAACACATTGCCGGGCTCGGCGCGCACCGTCTCGAACGCACCCTTGCCGAGGCCCTCGCGGCTGATCGTCTTCAGCCACTGCGCAGGGATGATGATATCGGTATCGACATTCTTGCGCCCAAAGGGAATGGCGCGGCCTTCGACGCGGTCAATCGGTTGCATGGGGCCCCTCGGTCGCTTCGGCGCCGGGCTCTTCGGGCTTGGGGGCCGCAGCCGGCTTGGGCTTGGCGAACTGCTTGCCGACATAGAGCAATGCCGCTGCCAGCGCCGCCGATCCCACCGCGGCGCCTGCCATGGCGCCGCTGGACCAGCCGTTCTTCTTGTCCTTGGTCACTTTCCTACTCCGCTGCCTGGGGAAATGCCGGCAATTTCTTGATGTCCGCCGGTTCGTGCTGAATGATCACTGTCGCATTGAGATTGTCGGCCAGTTTCTTGAACCGGTCAAGCGAAGCGAGCGTTTCGGCGCGATCGTAATTGAAGGTGGGCACGCCGTTGCTCTTGTAGTTTTCGCTGAAATGCGCGAGATCGCCGGTGAGCAGCACCGGCTTTTTCTTGAGGCGCACCAGCAGCCCGTTATGCCCCGGCGTATGGCCCGGCAGCCGCAGCATGGTGACCGATCCGTCGCCGAACACGTCCTTGTCGTTCGCCACCGCCTCGACCTTGCTGCCGCCCTTGATCCAGGGTTCGAACGGCTGGGGATCGGCGCCATAAGTCGCGGGATCGGTGGTCACCGCCTGCCAGTCGTTCTTGCCGACGAGCAGCGTCGCGCCGGGAAAATCGGCGAGCTGGCCGATATGGTCGAAATGATAATGGCTGACCGCGACATATTTGATCGAAGCGGGATCGACACCCAGCGTCGCCAACTGCTCCTTGATCGTCGCGGTCACGGTCGCGTCCATCGACACTTTGGTGTCGAGCGGCTTGCCCTTCATCGCGGCGGGAAGCCCCGTGTCCCAGAGCATGTAGTCGCTGCCATGCTGGATCAGATAGCAGCTGCTGGTCAGCTGCTTCGACTGGCCGGTATAGGCCTTGGTATCCGAAAAGGCGTTGAGATCATTGGCCGCAACCGTCCCGCAATCGAGCCGCCACAGCTTGACCTCGGCCTGCTGGGCAGAGGCGGGGGTGACGGCGAAACCGGCGGAAATCGCCAATAAGCTCAGCAGCTTGCGCATGTCATTAGCTCCTGTTGTCCAATCTCTGGTCAAGCACTTTTTTTAGCATCAATCGCGTTCGGCAATAACGTGTGATTACACCAGCTCGCGCACATCGCTCAGCCGTCCGGTCACCGCTGCCGCGGCCGCCATCGCCGGGCTGACCAGATGCGTGCGCGCGCCGGGGCCCTGGCGGCCGACGAAATTGCGGTTCGAGGTCGAGGCGCAGCGTTCGCCGCTCGGCACCTTGTCCGGGTTCATGCCGAGACACGCCGAGCAGCCCGGCTCGCGCCACTCGAATCCGGCCTCGATGAAGATGCGGTCGAGCCCCTCTTCCTCGGCCTGGCGCTTGACCAGGCCCGAGCCGGGCACGACCAGCGCCGACTTGATGCCGGGCGCGTTGCGGCGGCCCTTCAGCACTTCGGCGGCCGCGCGCAGATCCTCGATCCGGCTGTTGGTGCAGCTGCCGATGAAGATGTGCTCAACGGGCACCTCGCTGAGCGGCGTGCCTGCCGTGAGGCCCATATAGTCGAGCGATTTCTGCGCGGCGGCGCGCTTGGAGGCATCCTCGAAGCTCTTGGGATCAGGGATGACGCCGGTGATCGGCACGACATCCTCGGGGCTGGTGCCCCAGGTGACCGAGGGCGCGACATCGGCCGCGTTGATGACGACCGACGTGTCGAACACCGCGCCGTCATCGGTCTTGAGCGTGCGCCAATAGGCGACGGCCGCGTCCCACTCGGCACCCTTGGGCGCCATCGGACGGCCTTTCAGATAGGCGAAGGTGGTGTCGTCGGGCGCGATCAGCCCGGCGCGCGCGCCTGCCTCGATCGACATGTTCGCGATGGTCAGACGGCCTTCGATCGACATCTGCTCGAACACGCGGCCGCGATATTCGACGACATGGCCGGTGCCGCCCGCCGCGCCGATCTGGCCGATGATGTGCAGGATCAGGTCCTTGGGACTGACACCGGCGGGCAGATCGCCCTCGACACGGATTTCCATCGATTTCGATCGCTTGAGCTGCAGCGTCTGCGTCGCCAGCACATGCTCGACCTCCGACGTGCCGATCCCGAAGGCGAGCGCGCCCAGCGCGCCATGCGCGGCGGTATGGCTGTCGCCGCAGACCATGGTGCAGCCGGGCAGCGTGAACCCCTGCTCGGGGCCGATGACATGGACGATGCCCTGGCGGATGTCGGTGGCGCTGATATAGGGCACGCCGAACGCGGGCGCGTTGCGCTCCAGCGCCTCCAGTTGCGCGCGGCTTTCGGGATCGGCGATCGGAATGCGATTGCCCGCAGCGTCGACGCGCGCGGTGGTGGGCACATTATGGTCGGGCACGGCGAGCGTCAGATCGGGCCGACGCACCTTGCGCCCGGCCATGCGCAGCCCCTCGAACGCCTGCGGGCTGGTCACCTCGTGCACGAGATGGCGGTCGATGAAGATGATCGCGGTGCCATCGTCGCGCTGGTCGACGACATGCGCGTCCCAGATTTTCTCGTACAGCGTCCTTGCCTGAGCCATCGTGCAGATTACCCCTTCAAACCGGTCTTCGCTGGTCGCTTGGCAGAACCCTTTGCCCAAATCCAGCGCGGATTTGGTTGCCGTTGCAACCGGGACAATATGCCCTCTTCAATCGGGGGGCGAATGCGCCTATTCTGGCGCCATGCAGGTCCTGATCAACTTCGGCATCGTGATAGCCTCTGTCGCGTTCATGGAATTCGTGGCGTGGTGGAGCCACAAATACGTGATGCACGGCTGGGGCTGGGGCTGGCACCGCGATCATCACGAGCCGCACAACAACACGTTCGAGAAGAACGACCTGTACGCGATCGTCGGATCGGCGATTTCGATCAGCCTGTTCATCATCGGCGCGTGGCTGTGGGAGCCTGCGACCTGGATGGGTGTCGGCGTGATGATCTATGGCCTTATCTACACGCTGATCCATGACGGGTTGGTGCATCAGCGCTATTTCCGCTGGGTGCCCAAGAGCGGCTATGCCAAGCGCCTCGTTCAGGCGCACAAGCTCCACCATGCGACCATCGGCAAGGAAGGCGGGGTCAGCTTCGGCTTCATCGTTGCCGAGGACCCGGCAAAGCTGAAACAGGAGCTCAAGCGCCAGCGCGAGGCGGGCATTGCCGTCGTGCGGGACTCGGTGGGCGCCAGCTGAACATGTCAGAGCGGGCCTGACGGCTTGTCCGCCGCCAGACCCGCTTCTTGCATTATTGTCATCCTAATCGGCGATTTGCCGCTTACAGCCGCTCGATCTTGCGCGCGGCCTCGTCGAGGATTTCGGCGACCTGGTGCTTGAACTCGGCATCGACCTCGCCGCTGGCGAGACGGTGCGCCATCGCCGCCATCAGATTGCCGACCGCGCGGCCGATCTGCGGACCGCCGGCGCGCTGTTCGCGCTCCTCGCCCGCTTCGGTGAGCCGTGCCAGCAACGCATCGGCTTCCTCGCGCTTGTCGGTCAGTTCCGCCACACCGGCGTCGGTGATCCGAAACGCCTTGCGCGACCCTTCGGTCTCGGCCGAGGCGATAAGGCCGGCATCCTCCAGCAGGCTGAGCGTGGGATAGACCACGCCGGGGCTGGGAGCATATTCGCCGCCAGTCATCTCCTCGATCGCCCTGATCAGGTCATAGCCGTGGCGCGGTTCCTTTTCGATCAGCGCCAGCAGCACCAGCCGCAATTCGCCGCCGTCGAACATCCGGCGACGTCCGCGTGGTCCACGACCACCGCTGCCACGTCCGCCCCGGCCGCCGCCGTCAAAGCTGAAATTGCCGAAATCCCAATCGCCACCCCAGCCGCGACTACCGGGACCGAAGCTCATCGCGATGAAGGGTTTGCCGCAATCCCCGCGGCCGCGCGGGCCACCGCCCATTCTGAAACGCATCGTCATATCGATTCTTACTCCTGTGTATCTCGATGGCTCTAAGATATATCTTGATGCATTTTCGTCAAGCGGCAAAATGCGATGACCTGCTCTTTCGCGATTCCGCGCGAGCGGCTAGCGTCGAGACGATGAGCGATCTGTTCGACACCCTGCCTGGCGCTGACGGCCCGGCCGATCCTGCGCCCGGCCCCGATGCGCCGCTGGCCGACCGGCTGCGGCCTCGCTCGCTCTCCGAGATTATCGGTCAGGATCATCTGACAGGCCCCGAAGGCGCGATCGGGCGGATGGTGGCGGCGGGCAAGCTGTCCTCGATGATCCTCTGGGGGCCGCCCGGTACCGGCAAGACCAGCATGGCGCGGCTGCTGGGCGAGGCGACGGGGATGCGCTTCGTCGCGATCTCGGCCGTCTTTTCAGGCGTCGCAGACCTCAAAAAGGCCTTTGCCGATGCCGAAAAGATGGCGGGCGCGGGCCAGCGTACCCTGCTGTTCGTGGACGAGATCCACCGCTTCAATCGTGCGCAGCAGGATGGATTCCTCCCCTTCGTCGAACGCGGCACGGTGGTGCTGGTGGGCGCGACGACTGAAAACCCCTCGTTCGAACTCAACGCCGCTTTGCTCAGCCGTGCCCAAGTCCTGATCCTGCGGCGGCTCGACGAGGCGGCGCTGGGCAAACTGATCGCGCGCGCCGAACGGCTGACGGGCAAGGGACTACCGCTGACCGAGGATGCTCGCGCCGCGCTGATCGCCTCGGCCGATGGCGATGGCCGCTTCCTGCTCAATCAGGTCGAAACGCTGCTGTCGATCCATGTCGAGGCGCCACTCGACCCGGCGGGCCTTGCCGCGCTGCTCCACCGCCGGATGCCGGTCTATGACAAGGACCGCGAGGGGCATTACAACCTCATCTCCGCGCTGCACAAGGCGATGCGCGGCTCCGATCCGCAGGCAGCGCTCTATTATCTCGCGCGGATGCTGGTCGCGGGCGAGGAGCCGCTCTACGTGCTGCGCCGTATCACCCGCTTTGCCAGCGAGGATATCGGCATGGCCGATCCGCAGGCGCTGCTGCAGTGCCTCGCCGCGAAGGATGCCTATGCATTCCTGGGCTCGCCCGAAGGCGAACTGGCTATCGTCCAGGCCTGCCTCTATTGCGCCACCGCGCCCAAATCGAACGCCGCCTATGCCGCGCAGAAGGCCGCGTGGAAGGCTGCCAAGGCCACCGGATCGCTGATGCCGCCGCAGAACATCCTCAATGCGCCGACGAGGCTGATGAAGGATATCGGCTATGGCCAGGGCTATGCTTATGACCATGACGCCGAGGACGGTTTTTCCGGCGCGAACTACTGGCCCGAAGAGATGGAACCGCAGCGCTTCTACCAGCCTGTGGAACGCGGCTATGAAGCCCGCATCGCCGAACGCCTGCGGGTGTGGGAGGAGTTGCGGAAGCAGCGGGGTTAGGCGGCTTTCGCGAAGCTGCGCCGAATGTGGTCGGCAGCGGCAATCGCATCCACCAGGTTTCTATAGATCTGGCCGCTTCGGGCCAGCAGCTGCCCTTCTTCGCCGTAGAACAGCCAGCACCAGTTCTGCTCGCCGCGATCGACGAATTTGAACCCAGGTCCGTTTGATTGCAGATCAGCGGGCGTCAGAGCAAAGGTATCGTCATCCGCAGCGATAGCCGCATCGATCTCGCTATCTGTCAGAGCACCGACACGCGCCCAGTCTGACCGGGATGCCTCATTCCCCGTAGCCGAAACGCGATCTGAAAACCTCTCGCTCATATCTGCTCGCTCGCCTAGCGCTGATCAGCCTGATTGCACTGCCACACACTGTGTATACCACAGCAATGATCCTGCCGTCACCCCGGGTGACTCCCAGGGCCAGCAGCCTCAGTTCATCACCGGCGTCGCGGACCGCTGCCGGATTGAGCAGGTCACCCTCCCAGAACTCGGCCAAATCGCCAAAATCGATCCCGTGCTTTTCCAGATTGATCAAGCGCTTGGCTTCGTCCCATTCAAATTCCATAACGCTCTGCCCACGCTGGAGTGTTTGATGATGCCAAAGCCGTTCCGCCCTGCCCGCTTTTCCCAGGCTATCGCGGGATTTGCCCTGGCTCTAGCCCTGCTGGGCACTCCCACGGCAGCGCAGCAGACACCCCCGCCCGCAGGCCCCACGCGCATGACGATGGCCGAGGCGGCGGGATACAAGGCGCAGTTCCTGTGCTCGGGCCTGTGGAACGGCAACAAGACGCTCGCCGATATCGAGGCGGACGAGCTTTCGGGCATCTATCCGCATATCACGCCGATCGTGCCTACGCTGAAAGCCGAGATCGACGAGGCGGCGCATCAGGTGAGCGTCGGTTTTGCCGAGGGCATGCCGCCGCGCGTGGCCCGGCACAATCCGGTCACCGGCTGCACCTCGATGCCGATCGGCTGGACCAATGACGGCCGCCGCCTGCCCGGCGAGGATCTGGAGCGCGCGCCTGCGGGCAGCCTCGACGACCGCCCCTGGCCGATGGGCGATGCCAATGCCAGCGACCCGCGCGTGATGATGATCACGCCGTTCGACACGCTGATCGAAAGCGCGTTCGATGCGAAAGCCTTTGGCGGCAAGACCAGCGGCGTGGTGATCGTCCACAAGGGGCGCATCGTGCAGGAACGCTACAAGCAGGGGCACGACCTGCACACCGCGCAGCGCACCTGGTCGGTCGCCAAGTCGATGGCGGGCACCTATATCGGTTTCGTTCGGCAGAAGGGCTTCACCATACCCGCAACGCCGATCCGCGAATGGAACGTGCCAGGCGATCCGCGCCGCGCGATCTCGGTCGATCACCTGCTGCGCATGGGCAGCGGGCTCGTCAGCGACAGCGCCGGCAATCGCACCGACGCGGTCTATATGGGCGCGGGCGAGGTACGCCAGTGGACGACGCTGTGGCCGATGCTGCAACAGCCGGGCTCGACCTTCCGCTATGCCAATAACGACATATTGCTCGCCACGCTCGCCGCGCGCGATGCCGCGCCCGATCTGCACCCGCACCAGATGTTCGATGCGATCGGCATGACCCGCACCTGGGCGGAGACCGACTGGCAGGGCAATTACATCCTCTCGAGCCAGGTCTGGACCACCGCGCGCGACATGGCGCGAATGGGGCTCCTATACCTGAATGACGGGATGTGGGACGGCCAGCGCGTGCTGCCCGCAGGCTGGCGCGATTATGTGACGAAGCCCAGCGGCCCCCAGCCCGACGGCGAGTTCGGCTATGGCGCGAGCTTCTGGCTGATGAACAAGAGCGAGGGCGTACCTGCCGACGCCTTTGCCGCGTTCGGCAATCGCGGCCAGTATCTGGTCGTGATCCCCAGCCGCGATCTGGTGATCGTGCGCCGCGGCTATGACAGCGCAGGCGACCAGTTCGACATCGCCAAATTCACCGCCGAGGTGCTCAAGACCATGCGTTGATCGCGATGCGCCGCTTTAACCATTATGCCTGTTTCGATTGGTCCGGCCAGGCAGTGGCGCGGCCCAGGGGGCTCGCGCTGGCGACCATCGCGGCCGACGAAGACGCGCGCCCGGTATTGCTGAAACCGCAAGGCGGCTGGTCGCGCGGCGCGGCGCTCGACTGGCTGCTCGCGCATGCGGAGGCAGGCACCGACATGCTGATCGGGCTGGACCTGTCGCCCACCTTCCCGTTTGTCGATGCGGGCAGCTATTTCCCCGACTGGGAGCATAGTCCTGCCGACGCGCGCGGCCTCTGGGCGCTGGTCGACCGGCTGTGCGCCGAGGACGAGCATCTCGCCGCGAGCAGCTTCGTGCGGCACGATGAGGCGCGGCGCTATTTCCGCCACGGCAAGGGCGATACCGGCGACCGGTTCGGCACCTTGGGCACCGGGCGGCTGCGCGCGGTCGAGCATCACCAGCGGCGCACCAAACAGGCGAACAGCGCGAGCTGCTTCAACCTGGTCGGCGCAGCGCAGGTCGGCAAGTCGAGCCTCACCGGCATGCGCGTGCTGCACCGGCTGGCGGGGCGCGTGCCCATATGGCCGTTCGACCCGGTGCCGGAAAGCGGCCCTGTGATCGTCGAAATCTATACCAGCATCGCCGCGCGCGCCGCCGGGATTGCAGGCGGGCGCAGCAAGGTGCGCGATGCCGACGCGCTGCATCAGGCACTCGCCGCGCTCGGCGCGCCGCCCCCTGCCCCGCTGCTGGCGCATGACGATCACAGCACCGATGCGCTGATCACCGCCGCCTGGTTGCGTAACGCCGCGCGCAACGAGCAATTGTGGCACAGCTTCTGGCATCCGCCCGCGCTCGATGAGGCGATCCGCCGCACTGAAGGCTGGACCTTTGGCGTCAAATAGCGCATGGCACGCCCCGCAATCGCGATGGGTACGCCGCTTTAGCTCAGCTGGTAGAGCAACCGCCTTGTAAGCGGTAGGTCGTTGGTTCGAATCCGACAAGCGGCACCATCTGCGGGTGCGCTCAGGGGCTGGGGGGCCGCAATCGCACGAAAGCACGCCTGTCGCTGATGGACTTCACCTCTGCCGAAACCTCCCCCGCTGTAACGACCCGCCTGGCACGCCTGCGCGAGGCGTTGCGCTCGCGAGTGGGCGAGCGGGCGGGCGGCATCATCCTGGCGCTGATCGCCGAGCTGCTGTTCGTGCTCGCCCTGCTCTCGCTGTCGATCGCGCCGCCGAGCAAAAAGCGAGAGGAATCGCTGATGACGGTGTTCGGCGTGACACCCGAGCCCACCGCAGAAAAGACCGAGCAGGACAGCCCCAAGCCCGCGGAAAACGCCTCGCGCTCGCCTGAGCCGACCGAGCAGGAGGAAAGCCCGGTCGAGACGCCAAGCCCGGTGGTGTCGCCGCAGCCATCGCCGGTTCCGCCGCCGATTGTGGCGATACCCTCGCCCCAGGCCGCGCCCGCGCCTCCCCCGTCCCAGCCGAAAGCCAGGGCAGTGATCAGGCCGGGGCGAGTCTATGGCCCCGCCGACAAGGGTGTGCCCGGCGACAGCGAGCGCGTGGGCTCGGGGCCGAATGGCGAGCCGCTGTTCGCGGCCGCATGGTATCGCGAGCCTTATGACGATGAGCTGAAAGGCTATCTGTCGACGGCGCGGGGCCCCGGATCGGCGCTGATCGCGTGCCGCACCGTGCCCGATTTCCGCGTCGAGGATTGCTACGAGATCGGCGAATCGCCCCTAGGCTCAGGCATCGGGCGAGCGGTCATCGCGGCGGCATGGCAATTCCGGGTGCGCCCACCTCGGGTCGGCGGTGTATCGAAGGTCGGCGAATGGGTGCGCATCCGTATCGATTACGGCGTACGCACCTCCAGTCGCTGATCAGCCGCGCGAGAACGCGCCGCAGGCCAGCCGGTCGCCGCTATTGCCCGACGGATCGGTCATCTGATCATCGGCCTTGGCGTGGATCACCAGTGCCGCGCCGTCGGCATCGAGCATTTCGGTCAGCCTTGCACCGCGGATGGCGTAATCCATCCGTCCGCTACCATCGCTGGCGACCACCAGATTGGGCATGTCGCCATGATGCTGGCCTTGCGGATTGCTGAGGCCGTGCTTTGCGCCCGTCGGGTTCCAGTGTCCGCCGGCGCTCTCGAATTTCGGCCCCTCGCACGTACCTGTCATATGAACATGAATGCCATGTTCACCCGCAGGCATGCCCGTGGCGCTGACCTCGATCTGGATGCCATCCTCGCGCTCGGTCGCGCTGACCATGCCTGCGTCCTTGCCATCGGCGGTCTTCAGCATGGCGCGGGCCATCATCGGCAGCTCGCCTGCGCCCGCCTCGGTCTCGACCGTTTCGGGAGCAGGTGCCGGGGCGTCGCTGTCGGCGCCGCTGTTGCATCCGGCAAGGATCATGGCAGAGCCAAGGGCGGTGGCGGCAAGGAAATGGCGGATCATGATCATGCTCTAAGCTCCTGTCTTTTGCCCATTTACCCGGCAGTGCCGGTGCGGGTTCCGGCGGGGCGTGACCAAAAGTCCGTTTGACATTCGGTGAGCCACCCGTTTGGCTGCGCGAAAACAACACAACCGCCAGGAGAGCCATGACCCCGTCCGATCCCGACACCCGCCCCACCGATCTCAACCAGTCGCTGGGCTTTGTCCGCATCGTCGAGCTCGATCCGGCGGGCCGCGCGACGATCGAATATCAGGCAGGCATGCACATGTGCCATTCGGGCGGCGTCGTGCAGGGCGGGTTCGTCACCGGCTGGATCGATGCCGCGATGGCGCATGCCGCGATGGCGATGACCGGGCCCGATGTGGTGCCGATGTCGCTCGAGCTGAAGGTCAGCTTCTTCGCGCCCGCCCGCCCCGGCCTGCTCACCGCGACGGCCTGGGTCGAGCGCAAGGGACGCAGCACCTGCTTTTTCGAGGGGCAGCTGCTCGACGCCAGGGGCAAGGTGCTGGCCAAGGCGAGTTCGACGCTGATGCTCGCCGACAGAAGCCGGATCGAACAGGCCTCCAGCGCGGCGCTGGCGATCAGCTGATCCCTGTCAGCCCTTGGGAGCTGCGGCCTGCAGATCGTTGAGGAAGCTGCGAATCCGCTTGGCGTTCACGCCCAGGTCGCTCTTGCCGACGCGCGAGACGCTGCGGACATCGACCTCGCTGGTGAGACCACCGGGGCCGGGCTGCACCCGCACCACCACATCGTCCTTGAACTTGAACAGCGACACCGTGTCGGTCGCCTCGAGCCGCCCTTCCTCGGGCTTGGCGAGCGCAATCTCCCAGCCGCGCTCGCGCGCCACCTCTTCGGCCAGGGTCACGACGCGATCGACCGGCAGCTTGAGGACCACGGTCTTCAGATCGCCATAGGCGCCGCGGTGCAGCACCTTCCATCGCTCTCTGGCGTCCATGCCGGCATATTTCGGCTCGCCTCGACCGGGAATGTCGGCAAAATCATCAGGACGCAGCTTGAGCACCTGGAATTGCGGCGGGTTGTCGAGATTGGTGGTGATGTCGTGAATCTGCGGCACGCTGCGCGCGACGTTGATCCAATATCCCATGAAGCCGAGATAGGCGAGCGAACAGAGCAGCCCCATCAGCGTCAGGTCGCGTATGCGCTTGCCCTTCTTGCGATAGAGCAGCAGCACGATCAGCGAGAATACCAGGCCGACCAATGCCACGACGAGCGCCGCCGCCACCGTGCTGACGCCGTCCAGCTTTCCCCACCAGTCCTGGCCTGCACCGATCGCACCAATCAGCGCCATCACGATCGAGCCAGCACCCAGCAACAGGCACAGTCGCGCCAGCCAGATCGAACCATGCGGTTTTACGGTCTCGTCCATGAAATCCCCCTGTTGCCAGCAGGACACACATAGGAAAGCCACCGCGCTTTGGCAAACCCTATGGGGAAGCCGTGCCGCCAAGAATTGCGCTCGACTTGGCGCCCTGCCGTCCCTAAGGGCGCGGACATTCCCTTTTTCCCCCGACCGTCTGGACCGATGACCGAATTCAACATTATCCCGCTGGATCAGGTCGATAGCGCCTGGGTTGAAGAGCTGCTCGATCTGGTGTTCGGCCCCGAACGCAAGAGCCGCACGATCTACAAGGTGCGCGAGGGCCTGACGCATCTGCCCGCGCTGAGCTTTGCCGCGGTCGATGGCGACGGCTATCTGGTCGGCAGCATCCAGTGCTGGCCGGTCGCGCTGACCGATCCCGATGGCCTGGCCTATCCGATGATCCTGGTCGGGCCGGTCAGCGTCGCGCCCGATCATCAGGACCAGGGCATCGGCCGCGCGCTGATGGCGGCGGTGTTCGGCGCGATGGGCGTGGGCGAGAAGCTGCCGCTCGTGCTGCTGGGCGATCCCGAATATTATGGCGCGCGGTTCGGCTTTTCGGCCGAGCGCACCGGCGGATGGGCGCTGCCCGGGCCCTATGAGCAGCACCGGCTGCTCGCACTGGCGCGCCCCGATTCGCTGATGCCCGAGCGCGGCATGCTGGGACCCTGGCGGCTGAGCTGACGCGCCCCGGGCGGCATCGCCCTTTGCATCACGCGCCGCGCATGCTTATCTGGCATCAGCATGCCTTATGATCCGCCCCCCGAGCTTCAGGACCTTTCGCTCGCCGACATTGCCGGCCTGGTCGCCGCGCGCAAACTGCCGCCGGTCGAGCAATGGAACCCTGCGCACCAGAGCGACAGCCATATGCGCATCGCCGCCGATGGCCGCTGGTATCATCAGGGCGGGCTGATCTCGCGCCCCGCGATGGTGCGCCTGTTCGCCAGCGTCCTGCGCCGCGAGCCCGATGGCCGATACGCGCTGGTCACCCCGTTCGAGCAGCAATGGATCGAGGTCGAGGACGCGCCGCTGCTCGCGGTCGAGCTCAAGTCCGAAGGCACGGGCGACCAGCGCCGCCTCGCCTTCCGGCTCAACACCGACGAGCTGGTGGTGGCAGGCCACGAGCGGCCGATCATCATGCGCGGCGATGCGGAGGAGCCGCGCCCCTATCTCGGCCTGTGGCGCGGGCTGGAGGCGCGGATCGAGCGCGCGGTCTATTACGATCTGGTCGAGCTGGCGCTCGAGGAGGCCGGCGATGCCGATACCGGCCTGCCGATCTGGAGCGACGGCGCGTGCTTCCGGCTCGACCGGATCGAGGGCGCATGAGCCTGTACGACCGCCTGGCCGAGGCGCTAGCCGCCAGCCAGGGCCTGGAATCGATCGACGAGGCGCATATCCGGCCCGACCGGGGTGTACATATTCCCGCCGCCGTGCTGATCGCGATCACCGACCGGCCGCAGCCGGGCGTGATCCTGACCCAGCGACCCGATTATCTGCGCAGCCATCCCGGCCAGGTCGCTTTTCCCGGCGGCAAGATCGACCCCGAGGACGAGGACGCCATCGCCGCCGCGCTGCGCGAGGCCGACGAGGAGCTGGGTCTGGCACCCGGGAATGTCCGCGTCATCGGCACCGGCGACGTCTATCGCAGCGGCAGCGGCTTTGCGATCACGCCGGTGCTCGGCGTCATCCCGCCCGATCTCAGCTATTCGCCCAATCCCGGCGAGGTCGCCGACTGGTTCGAGGTGCCGCTCGACTTCGTGCTCGATCCGGCTAACCACGCGCGCCAATCGACCTTCTGGAAGGGCGCACAACGCAATTATATCGAGATCATGTGGGGTCAGAGGCGCATCTGGGGGGTGACGGCGGGGATCATCGCCAATCTGTCGCGGCGGCTGGAAGGCGTGCTGGCGTGACGCGGATCGAGGCTGCCTGGACCCGGCGCGAGGACCTGCGTGCGATGCTCGTCGCGCTCGACCCTGCGGGCGACCAGTGCCGCTATGTCGGCGGTGCGGTGCGCGATGCGCTGCTCGGAATCGAGGCGACCGATATCGACATCGCCACTCGGCTGCTGCCCGAAGACGTGATGGCAAGGCTCGAAGGTGCGGGCATTCGCGCGGTACCGACGGGCCTCGCGCATGGCACGGTGACCGCCGTGCTGCCGGGCGGCCCGGTCGAGATCACCACGCTGCGTCGCGACGTCACCACCGATGGCCGGCATGCCGAGGTCGCGTTTACCGATGACTGGCGCGAGGATGCGGCGCGGCGCGACTTCACCATCAACGCGTTGTTCGCCGACCCCGAGACGCTCGAGGTTACCGACTATTTCACCGGGCAGGAGGACCTGGAGGCAGGTCTGGTGCGCTTCATCGGCGACGCGGGCGAGCGCATCCTCGAGGATCATCTGCGAATCCTGCGCTATTTCCGCTTTCACGCCCGGTTCGGCGGTGCGGTCGACGGCGAGGCCGTGGCCGCCTGCGCGCTGCACGCCGAGCGGCTGAAGGCCTTGTCGCGCGAGCGGATCGCGCGCGAACTGCTGTTGCTGCTGGGCGCGGCGGACCCGCTGGAATCGGCGCGGCTGATGGCCGATGGCGGGATCTGGACGGTCGTGCTGCCCGAAATGGCGGAGGATGGGCTCGACCGGCTGGCCGAATTGCTGGCGCGCGAACACGCACTGGGTGCGGAGCGCAACGCGCTGCTGCGGCTGGCGGCGCTGCTGCCGACCGAGTCATTGCTCGCCGATACGGTGGCGGCGCGGCTGCGCCTGTCCAAGGCGCAGCGGCTTGCGATGCAGCGCTTCGCGGCGCCCTGGCCCGCCAGCGGCACCGCGCGCCAGATCGCGGCGGGTGTCCAGCCCGAGGAACTGGTTGCTCCCTGGCTACTGCTGCGCGCGCCCGATGCGATGCTGGCGGCGGGCTGGCAGAGCCTCGCGGGCTGGCAGGTGCCCGGTTTCCCGCTGGGCGGACGCGACATTATCGCGCTGGGCATCCAGGCCGGACCCGATGTCGCAAAGGCGCTGGGCGAGGTCCGGCGCCGCTGGATTGCCGAGGATTTTCCGGATGACGCGCGACTGGCCGAGATTGCGGCAGAGGTTGTCGCGCAGGCCTGATGGTCAGCCCATGCGCTCGATCATGAAATCATAGGCACGGCTCGCCGGAACGGGCGGCGAGTAGAAATAGCCTTGGCCGTACGAACAGCCGAGCGCGGCGAGCGTGTGCGCGATTTCCAGCGTCTCGATGCCTTCGGCGGTGGTTTCCATGTTGAGCGCCGAGGCGAGCGACAGGATCGCGCGGACGATCGCCACCTTGTCGCGCTCCTGCAGCATGTGCGTGACGAAGCTGCGGTCGATCTTGAGCACGTCGATCGGCAACTGCTGCAGATAGGCGAGGTTCGAATAGCCGGTGCCGAAATCGTCCATCGCCAGCGACACGTCGAGCGCGCGCAGCGCGTTCATCACCTTGGCGGCGCGCGCCGGATCGCTGACCACCACCGATTCGGTGAGTTCGAGCATGATCCGATCGGGCCGGGTCTTGTTGGCACGCAGGATGCCCGAGACCATGTTGGGAATGTCGTCGCGCGCGAACTGCGCGGCCGAGACGTTGACGCTGATCTTCAGCGGCAGTTCCTCGCCCGCCTTGGCATCCCATTCCTTGAGCACCTGGCAGGCGCGGTCGAGCGCCCAGCGGCCGAGCGGCAGGATCAGCCCGCATTCCTCGGCGACGGGAATGAACTCGGCGGGCGAGATCATCCCGTAATCGGGGTCCTTCCACCGCGCCAGCGCCTCGAACCCGGTGACGAACCCGTTGCTGAGATCGATCAGCGGCTGGAAATACAGCTCGAGCCGGTCGAGCTCGATCGCCTTGCGCAGCTCGGTCTCCAGCGTGAAGCGGCGCCGCGCCTTGTCGAGCTCTTCGGGCGTGTAGATTTCGGCCTGGCGGGTCTGCTTGGCGCGCTTCAGCGCGATCTGCGCCTGGCGGATATAATTGGCGCAGTCGCTCTGCCCCTGCTTGCTCAGCGCAATGCCGATGGCACCGTCGATCTGGATTTCGAGATCGGACAGCCGATAGGGATCGGCAAAGACGCTGCGGATGCGGTTGGTGATCCGTATCAGCTCGCGCTCGGTGGTGCCGCGCAGGGGTACGAACAGCGCGAATTCGTTGCCGCCGATTCGCGCGACGATGTCGGTCTTGCGCATCCGGCCCATCAGGCGGCGCGCGACGGTGATGATGAGCTCGTCCCCCACGATGCTGCCCGCGCATTCGTTGATCTGGCTGAACCGCGCGATATCGAGCGTGAAGATCGCAAACGCGCCCAGATTGCCGCGCCCGCCGGTCGGCGCGTCGGCGAGACGGCTCTCGACCTCGTCCTCGAACCCGGCGCGATTCGGCAGCCCGGTCAGGCTGTCGCGCATGGTTTCGCGGCGGAAGCTGTCGTGCGTCTCGATCTCGCTGGTGCGGTCGATCAGGCTGACGAGGAAATGCGGCCATTCCATGCCGCGCAGGTCCATGCGCGCCACGGTGACATCATAGCGGCGCGGCTTGACAGGATCGTGCGAGGTCCAGGGCTTGACCGCCTTTCCGCTGTCGTTGCGATAGGCGACCGAAACCAGCTCGGCGAGCAGCCGGGCATCGAGGCCGTTCGGCGCATCGGGCGCCAGTTCGCGCTCGACGAACGCGGGATTGGCCGCCATCAGCTGCAGATCCTCGCCCGCGCGCATGACGACGGCGGCCGGAATCGGCAGCGGATCGAGCGCGGCAGACACCATCGGATGCGCGCGCGCGCCCGCGAGCGCCCCGGAACGATCCGGAGCGCTTCTGCTGCGCGCTTTCGAAGGCGGTGTTGGACTGACCATGGTTAGCATCAGCTAACCGGCAAAGATGTAAAATTCACTTAAAACGAGTTCAAAAGCGGCATCGATATTCAAAATCAGCCCTCGAACTTGTTGTTGCGCGGGAAACCGTTGGGCGGAAGCCGCCCTGCTGCACCGCGCGCCACGCGCCACAGTCCCATGTCCCTTTCGGTGCGGGTCCGTCCGCTTTCGCCGCCCATGGTCCAGCTGAGGCCCTCTTCAAGCCTGAATGTCGTAGCGTCAGACAGCGATCCGTCGCGATAGCGCTGCAGCTGCACGCCCTGGCCACGCGCCATTACCGGCAGCTCGGAGATCGGGAAGACGACGAGCTTGCGGTTCTCGCCCACCACCGCGACATGGTCGGCGCTGGGCGGGACGGGGCGAATCACCATCAGCTTCACGCCGGCCTTGAGGTTGACGACCTGCCGGCCCTTGCGCGTCTCGGCGATCAGCTCCGACATTTCGGCCAGGAAGCCGCGCCCGTTCGACGCCGCGAGCAGCAGCTTGCCGGCAGGGTCATAGGGCATCAGCGCGATGATCTGCGCCTCGTTCTCCATGTCGAGCATGCCGCGCACCGGCTCGCCAAAGCCGCGCGCGCCGGGCAGCTTTTCCGCACCCAGCGTATAGAAGCGGCCGTTATCGAGCGCGATCAGCAGCTTGTCGGTCGATTGCGCATGGAAGGCAAAGCCCGGGCCATCGCCTTCCTTGAACTTGGTCAGTTCCGCAGCGCCGAGGTCCGCATGGCCCTTCATCGCCTTGATCCAGCCGCGCCGCGACATGATCACGGTCACCGGCTCGCGCTCTATCATCGCCTCGAGCGGAATTTCGCGCGCAGGCGCCGCTTCCTGCAGATCGGTGCGGCGGCGGCCCAGCTCGGTCGTCTCCGAATAGAGCGCCCGCAGGGCGGTCAGGTCCTTTTTCAGCCGCGTGCGCTGGCGCGCCGGGCTGTCGAGCAGCTTTTCAAGCTCCTCCTGCTCCTTGATCAGCGCGTCATGCTCGCGCCGAAGCTCCATTTCCTCGAGCTTGCGCAAGGACCGCAGCCGCATGTTCAGGATCGCCTCGGCCTGCCGGTCGGTGAGTTCGAATTCGGCCATCATCACCGGCTTGGGCTCGTCCTCGGTGCGGATGATCTCGATCACGCGGTCGAGATTGAGATAGGCGATGATATAGCCGCGCAGCAGCTCGAGCCGCGCCGCGATCTTCTCCAGCCGGTGGCGGCTGCGGTTGATCAGGATCAGGATCTGGTGGCGCAGCCAGGATTCGAGCAGCGGCTTGATCCCCATCACCCCCGGCGTGCGCGTCTCGTCGAGCACGTTGAGGTTGAGCGGAAAGCGGATTTCCAGATCGGTCAGCCGATACAGGCTGTCCTTGAGGATATCGACATCAACATTGCGGCTCTTGGGTTCGAGCACGATGCGGATCGTCTCGTCCGATTCGTCGCGGACATCGGCGAGGATCGGCAGCTTCTTCTCCGCGATCAGCGTCGCGATCTGCTCGATCAGCTTCCCCTTCTGCACCTGATAGGGGATTTCGCTGATGACCAGCTGCCAGGTGCCGCCCGACAGCTTCTCGATGCCGGTCTGCTCCCAGTTGCCTTGCGCATCCTTGCCGGTCGAATAGCGCGCGCGCAGGCGGAAGGCGCCACGCCCGGTGCGATAGGCCTGCGAAATGCTCTCGGCGCTGTCGACCAGCAGGCCGCCGGTGGCGAAATCGGGGCCATGGAAGCGTTCCATGATCGCCTCGTGCGTCGCTTCGGGCTGGTCGATCAGCAGCATTGCCGCGTCGATCACCTCGGCGGCATTGTGCGAGGGGATCGAGGTCGCCATGCCCACCGCGATGCCGCTGGCGCCATTGGCGAGCAGATTGGGGAACAGGCCGGGAAAAACCTCGGGCTCTTCCTCCTCGCCATTATAGGTGGGCTTGAAGGCGACCGTGCCCTCGTCGAGCCCCGCCATCAGCTCGATCGCGGTGCGCGTCAGCCGGGCTTCGGTATAGCGATAGGCGGCGGCGTTATCGCCATCGATATTGCCGAAATTGCCCTGCCCGTCGACCAGCGGATAGCGCAGCACGAAATCCTGCGCCAGGCGGACCATCGCGTCATAGACCGACGCATCGCCATGCGGATGGTATTTGCCGATGACATCGCCGACGACACGCGCGCTCTTCTTGTAGCTGCTGGCCGGATCGAGCTTGAGCTGACGCATCGCCCAGAGCAGGCGGCGGTGGACGGGTTTGAGGCCATCGCGCAGATCGGGCAGCGAGCGCGCGGTGATGGTGGAAAGCGCATAGACGAGATAGCGATCCGACAGCGCGCGATCGAACGAGGTGTTCTCGATTTCGGGGATATCGTCGCCGGAACCGGCGCTCGCCTCGTCTGCCATGCGCAGCGCCTAGCAGCGCAAAGCCGGCAAGGCGAGAGGGGCAGCCCGGTTTTCTGGGGAAAATTTATGGCTCGAACGCCGCTGCGCCGGGCGATCAGAACGCGCCGTGCCGCCCCTTGCCCCCGGCAAAGCTGGCCGCACCGCTCAGCGTCTCGCCGCTGGCGATCGTCTCGCGCCCCAGCCTGGCTTCCAGCGCAATCGCTTCGGCCTCGGACAGCGACCATTGCGCGATCGCGCTGGCGCGATCATTGCGCATGCATTGCTGCGGGAAGGCCGCGATCTGGCTGGCGAGCTCGACCGCGAGCTCGAGCGCACCGCCGTGCCGGGCGACGCGGTTGGCGAGCCCCATCTCGTGCGCCTCGGCCGCGCCGACCTCGCGCCCGGTCAGCATCAGGTCCATCGCGCGCGAATGGCCGATCAGCCGCGGCAGCCGGATCGTGCCCATATCGACCAGCGGCACTCCGAAGCGGCGGCAGAACACGCCCATGCGCGCGGTTTCCGCCATCACCCGCATGTCGCACCACAAGGCGAGCTCCATGCCGCCCGCCACGGCATAGCCCTCGATCGCGGCGATCACCGGCTTGGTCAGTTGCATCCGTGTCGGCCCCATGGGTGCCATGCCGGCATCGGTGACCGGGCGCCTGTCCCCCTCGCTCAGCGCCTTCAGGTCCGCGCCCGCACAGAAATGCCCGCCTGCCCCGTGCAGGATCGCGACATGCACGCTGTCATCGGCGTCGAGCGCGGTAAAGGCATCGTGCAGCGCGAGCGCGGTCGCGGCATCGACCGCATTGCGCCGCTCGGGCCGGTTGATCGTGACGATCGCCACCTGCTGCTTGTGATCGACCTTGACCTGCATGCCGCACACTCCCGCTTCCTCATCCGGCACTTCAGGCTGCACCTGTCCGGTTTCATGACAGTAAACATGCCGGTCCGGACAGCGCAATTGCACGCGCGCACCCAAGTCGCTATAGGGGCGCGAGGAGACGCCCCGGCCCTGCGTGCATTGGTTGCCGCACCGGGGCGTCCTGCTTTCTATCGGAGATACGTGCCATGACCCGCCGCCGCCAGATTTACGAAGGCAAGGCCAAGATCCTCTATGAAGGTCCCGAGCCCGGCACGCTGATCCAGTATTTCAAGGACGATGCCACCGCGTTCAACGCCCAGAAAAAGGGCACGATCAACGGCAAGGGCGTGATCAACAACCGCATCAGCGAATATGTGTTCACGCGGCTGGCGCATATCGGCATCCCCACGCACTTCATCCGCCGCCTGAACATGCGCGAGCAACTGGTGCGCCAGGTCGAGATCGTGCCGATCGAGGTCGTCGTGCGCAATGTCGCGGCCGGGTCGATCTGCAAGCGCCTGGGCCTGGAAGAAGGCCAGCCGCTGCCGCACACGCTGATCGAATATTGCTACAAGGACGACAGCCTGGGCGATCCGCTGGTCGCCGAAGAGCATATCGCGTGCTTCGGCTGGGCGAGCCAGGAAGAGATGCAGGACATCTCGTCGATGGCGATTCGCATCAACGATTTCATGTGCGGCATGTTTGCGGCGATCGGCATCCGACTGATCGACTTCAAGCTGGAGTTCGGCCGCCAGTTCGACGGCGATTTCTCGCGCATCATCCTCGCCGACGAGATCAGCCCCGATGGCTGCCGCCTGTGGGACATCGAGACCGGCGAGAAGCTCGACAAGGACCGGTTCCGCCGCGATCTTGGCGGCGAGGTCGAGGCCTATCAGGAGGTTGCGCGCCGTCTGGGCCTGCTCAACGAGGGCGGCGACAACGAGGTGCTCGATCTCGACAGCCACCGCCGCCGCAAGGGCAAGTAACCCGCCGGTCTTGCCCTCGGATGCTTGACGCGTCCGTCATCTTGCGCGGGTAAAAGCCCCGTGCAACATTTCCGCCACACAATAGCAAAAGTGGGTGGAGATGGATCGAGGCGGAAGGCTCCCAAGACCCGTGGCCAAATCGGCGCTGGCTGGCATGGCCGCTGCCGCGCTTGCGCTGCTACCGGCCCCGCTTCTTGCCCAGTCTTCCGCGCCTCCCGTCACCGATGCCAGCGCGTCGCCTGCACCCCAGCCGGTGCGCGACGAAGCTGCGATCGCCGCCGCCTGGGGCTATGCCGCGAGCGATCTGGTGCCCGACCCTGCGGTGCGCCTCGGCGTGCTGCCCAACGGCATGCGCTATGCCATCCGCAAGAATGCCACCCCGCCGGGCACCGCCGTGATGCGGCTGCTGATCGATGTCGGGTCGACGGCGGAGGCCGAAGACGAGCGCGGCCTCGCGCACTTCATCGAGCACATGGCGTTCAACGGCACGACCAACGTGCCCGAAGGCGAGATGGTCAGGATTCTCGAGCGGCTGGGGCTCGAGTTCGGCGCGGATACCAACGCATTCACCAGCTATGACCAGACCGGCTATCTGCTCGACCTGCCCAATGTGAAGCCGGAAACGGTCGACACCGCGCTCTATCTGCTGCGCGAGACCGCGAGCGAGATCCGCTTCGATGCCAAGGCGATCGACCGCGAGCGCGGGGTGATCCTGTCGGAGCTGCGGACCCGCGCCAATTATGCGCAGCGCAACCGCGAATCGCTGTTCGAATTCACCGTGCCCGACACGCGCATCGCCACGCGCTCGCCGATCGGCGACAGATCGGTGATCGAGACCGCGCCCGCCGAACGTTTCCGCAGCTTCTACGAGCGCTATTACACGCCCGGCCGAAGCACGTTGGTCGTGGTCGGCGATGTCGACGTTGCGGAGACCGAGGCGAAGATCCAGGCAAGCTTCGGCAACTGGGAGGCAAAGCACGGCGAAGCGCCCGATGTGCCGCTCGGCAGGATCGATACCGCGCGCGCCGATGAGGCCAACATCTTCACGCATCCCGCGATCGACGAGGTCGCCACCGTCCTGCGCTTCTCGCCCTATGTCGAGGAGCCCGACAGCAAGGCGACGCGGCGCGCCAAGCTGACGCGCGCGCTCGCCTACAACATCGTCGGTCGCAGGCTCGGCCGGATTGCGCGGCAGGAAGACGCGCCGTTCGTCGGCGCCTCGGTCGGCCGGTCCGACGTGTACAGGATCGCCAACCAGTCAGTGCTCAATGTCGCGACGCGCGACGGCGAGTGGCAGCGCGGGCTGGAAGCCGCCGAGCGCGAGCTACGCGCGGCGCTGCGCTATGGCTTCACCAAGGCGGAACTCGCCGAACAGCTCGCCAATTTCACCACGGGCTACGAGAATGCGGTGCGCGGGCAGGATACGCGCAGCAACGACCAGCTCGCCGACCAGATCATGGGGATGGCCAAGGACGGGATGATCGTCACCACGCCCGAAAGCCAGCTCGAGCGATTCACCGCGCTGCGCGATGCGCTGACGCCCAAGATGCTGCTCAAGGCGCTGCGCGAGGATTTCGGCACGCTCGACAAGCCGCTGATCCACCTGGCCACCAAGGTCGATCCGGCGGGCGGTGCAGATGGTGTTCGCCTGGCCTTTGCCCAGGCCCAGAAGACGAAGGTGGCAAAGCCCCAGGCGCGCGATGCGCAGGCCTTTGCCTATCAGGATTTCGGCAATCCGGGCACCGTGGTGGCCGACAGCACGATCGAGGACCTCGGCATCCGCACCATCCGCTTTGCCAACAATGTGCGGCTGAATCTCAAGAAGACCGATTTCGACAAGAACCGCGTGCTCGTCTCGCTGCGCATCGATGGCGGCGATCTGCTCGCCTCGCGCGACAATCCCGAAGCGACCAGCCTGATGAACATCTTCGTGCGCGGCGGGCTGGAAGCGCACAGCCTCGACGATCTCTATTCGATCTTCGCCGGGCGCGCGGTGTCGCTGAACTTCGGATCGGGCGAGGATTATCTGGGCGGCTATCTGGCCACCACGCCCGACGACCTCAGGCTGCAGATGCAGGTGCTGACCGCGTTCACCACCCATCCCGGCTATCGCAGCGAGGCGATCAACCAGTATCGCAGCTATCTGCCCAATTTCTATGCGCGGCTGAACGCGACGCCCGAAGGCGCGATCGGCAGCCAGATCGGCGCGATCCTGTCGGACAACGATCCGCGCTTCTCGCTCGCGCAAAGGGAAGTGTTCGAGAAGCTGACCTTTGACGACCTCAAGGCCGCGATCGGCGACCGGCTCGAAAAAGGCGCAATCGAGATCGGACTGGTCGGCGATTTCGACGAAGATCAGGCGATCGCCGCGGTCGCCGCGACGTTCGGTGCGCTGCCCGAGCGTGAGGCCGAGTTCCGCGACTATGGCGAGGCGCGCACCCGCCAGTTCACCGCCAACCGCAGCCCGCGCGTGCTGCACCACAAGGGCGAGGCCGATCAGGCGATCGTCGAATTCTACTGGCCGACCACCGACGATGCTGATTATCGCGAGGACGTGCGGCTGCGCCTGCTCGCCGAACTGCTGCAGATCAAGGTGACCGACCAGATCCGCGAACAGCTGGGCGCGAGCTATTCGCCGGTGGCGCGCTCGTTCACTTCGTCGATCTATCCCGGCTATGGCTATATCCAGATCAGCACCAACGTCGCCTCGGGCGATGTCGAGAAGGTATCCGATGCGGTGCGCCATATCGCCGCCGAGCTTTCCGCCCCTGCCCCGCTGGCAGGATCGCCCTCGACACCCTCGCCGATCGCCGCCGACGAACTGGCGCGGGCGCGCACGCCGATCCTCGAGAACATCGCCAACAGCGTGAAGAGCAACACCGCCTGGCTGGGGATCGTCGATTCGGCGCAGAGCAAGCCCGTCAAGCTCGACCGGTTCCGCAGCGGCGGCACCGCCTTCGGCACGGTGAGCGCGGACGAACTGCTCGCCATGGCGCGCACCTATCTGTCGCCCGATCGCGCGCTGCTGGTCCAATCGCTCTATGAAGGCACGGGGACCGGCACCGCGCTGGCCGCGCGACAGTCGCCTGTCGCGGCCAACGCTGCGCCGCAATAGCGTCAGCTGCGGGTGCGGTAGCCGCTGATGATCCCGAAGATGAACGACATGAACAGCGCGAGCTGAATGCGCCCGCCCGGATCGCTCCAGCCCAGCAGTTCGTGGCCGAAGCCGAACAGCCCGATAAACATCGCCAGTGCCAGACCTGCCATATATCCCCCGCATCATTGCTGAACAAAAGCTATGCCGCAGCGATTGACAGGGCTTTGTTAGGAAAGGTTAACGCGCCCGCCGCGTCGCGCGAACCATGTCGGGGCGATGCACCCCCTTGCCCCGCCGACGCGGCACGCTATAGGGCAGGCCATCCACGCAGCGCATTTTCGCAACGAGCGAAAACGCTCTCGATATTTGTTGCCGCATGTTCCGATCCATCGACCGTGCACGGTCGACTTGAAAATGGACTAGCCAGGAGGACGCCGATGAAGGCCCGCATCCATGTGACCCTGAAAGACGGCGTGCTCGACCCGCAGGGTCGCGCGATCCACCATGCGCTCGAAGGGCTGGGCTTTGGCGGCGTCGAGGACGTCCGCGCCGGGCGGCTGATCGAGCTCACCCTGGCCGACGGCACCAACGACGAGGATATCGACGCGATGTGCCGCAAGCTGCTCGCCAATATGGTGATCGAGAACTACCGGGTCGAGAAGGTCGCATGAAGTCGGCGGTCATCACCTTCCCCGGATCGAATTGCGACCGCGACCTCGCGGTGGCGATCGAACGGGTGACCGGCCATGCGCCGATCCGTCTGTGGCATGGCGAACAGTCGCTACCGGAAGGGCTCGACCTGATCGGCGTGCCCGGCGGCTTTTCCTATGGCGATTATCTGCGCTCGGGCGCGATGGCGGCGCGCTCACCGGTGATCGGAGCGGTGGTCGAGGCGGCGGAGCGCGGCGTCGCGGTGCTCGGCATCTGCAACGGCTTCCAGATCCTCACCGAAGCCGGGCTGCTGCCTGGCGCGCTGATGCGCAATGCGGGCATCCGCTTCGTCTGCCGCACGGTGGGCCTGAAGGTCGAGAATGCGTCGAGCCGCTTCACCAGCCTGTACGAAGCGGGCGAAACGATCCGCATCCCGGTCGCACATCATGACGGCAATTATTTCGCCGACGATGCCACGCTCGACCGGATCGAGGGCGAAGGCCAGGTCGCGTTCCGTTATGCCGAACCGGTCAACGGATCGGCGCGCGATATCGCCGGCGTGCTCAATGCGAAGGGCAATGTACTCGGCATGATGCCGCATCCGGAGCGGGTCGTCGAATCGCAGCACGGCCATACCGACGGGGCCCGGATGTTCGAAGGCCTGGCGCGATCGGTGCTGGAACGCGCCTGACGCCCTACCGGGCCGAGCGTCCGGCCTGCTCCTCTCAGCCGTACAGCGCGGTCTGACGGTCGCCGAACAGCGTCTGCACGTCTTCGGCGGTCATCGGGCGGCCATAGAAATAGCCCTGGATCTTCTTGCAGCCGAGATCGCGGATCACCTGCACCTCGTGCTCGGTTTCCGCACCTTCGGCGGTGGTCGACATGCCCAGGCTTTCCGCCATCGCCACCACCGCGCGAATGATCGCGATGCTTTCCTGCGCGCCCTTGGCGGCGCCCTGGACGAAGCTGCGATCGACCTTGATCGTGGTGAAGCGCGTCTTGCTGAGATAGCCGAGCGCCGAATAGCCGGTACCGAAATCGTCGAGCGACAGGCCGACGCCCAATGCCAGGATGCGATCCAGCGTCTCGCCGGCGCGCGATCCTTCGCGCAGGAAGACGCTTTCGGTCACCTCCAGCTCGAGCCGCTGCGGCGGCAGGCCGGTCTCGGACAGCGCCTCGACCACGGTATCGACGAAATCGGCCTCGTAGAGCTGCTCGGCAGAGACGTTGACCGCGACGCGAACATTGGCGGGCCAGGTCACCGCCTCGCGGCAGGCGCGGTGCAGCACCCAGTTGCCGATCGGAACGACCAGCCGCGCGTCCTCTGCAAGCGGGATAAACCGTGCCGGCGAGACCTGGCCGAATTCGGGATTGAACCAGCGGATCAGCGCCTCGAACGCGACCAGCGATTCGCTTCCCGCATCGACCACCGGCTGGAAGGCGAGCGAGAATTCGTCCTTTTCGAGCGCCTTGCGCAGCGCGATTTCCATGACACGGCGTTCTTCGGCATGGCTGTGCAGCTTGGGCTCGTAGACATTGTGGCGGCCGCCGCCCTCGTCCTTGGACCGATAAAGCGCCAGATCGGCGCTGCGCATCAGCGTCTCGACCGTTCGGCCGTCGCGCGTGCCGGTGGCAGAGCCCACGCTGGCACCGATGAACAGCGTATGCTGGTCGACCTCATAGGGCCGCGAGAGCACATCGATGATCCGGCCCGCCAGATCGGAGATGCGCTGGCCATCGCCGGTGTCGCGCATCACCACCGCAAATTCGTCGCCGCCCAGCCGGCCGCACAGCTCGTCCTTGCCCATCAGCGAGCGCAGCCGCAGCGACACCTGCGCGAGCAGCCGGTCGCCGACCAGATGGCCGAGCGTATCGTTGACCGACTTGAACCGGTCGAGATCGATCATCAGGAAGCCGCAGCGGCAGTTCCACTGCTCGCATTCCTTGAGCGCACGGTCGAGCGCCTCGGTGAGCTGGAGGCGATTGGGCAGGCCGGTGAGCGTGTCGAACCGCGCCAGGCGCGCGATCTTCTCGGCGCTTTCGCGGCTTTCGGTGACGTCCGATCCGACGCCGCGAAAGCCGATGAACGTGCCGTTATCGTCATAGCGTGGCGAGGCGGACAGCTCCCACCAATAGGTCTTTTCCTCGCCCTGGACCTTGACGACAAGGTTCGAGAAGCTCTCGCGCTTGGTCAGCTTGTCGGAGAGGATGTGCAGGCTGGGGGGCAGGTTGCCGCTCTCCCAGTGCTTGCCCGCGATCAGCTGGGTCAGCGGCATGCCCTCGATCTCGCTGGCTTCGCGCCCCGCGGCAAAGGCAAAGCGCGGGCTGGCTGCGACGATGCGGCGCGCGGAATCGATCTGCCACAGCCAGTCGGCATCGCCTTCCTCGAACTCGCGCAGCAACAGGCTGACGACCTCGTCCTTTTCGGCCAGGCCGTGTTCGGAAAACTTGAACATCAGATAGGCGCGGGCATTTTCGAAGCCCGACAGCGCCAGCAGGATCGAGAAGCAGACGATAGCACCGACCGTCACGATATTCTCGCCCTGCCAGAAGGCGATGACCGATGCCGTCATCAACACCAGATTGAACACGAACGCGCCCAGCGGAAGCGCGTTGAGCAGCAGCGTGCCGCCCACCACCAGCGCCGCGAGAATGGTCCAGACCGACGCGAGTTCCATCTCGCTCGCCAATGGTGCGAACACGAGGATCGGGACGCACCAGACCAGCGCGATCACGCTGGTCGCAGCGACGAGCTGGAGAACGAATCGCCGCGCGACATGGTCGTGATTGACCATGCCGCTGCGCCTGTAGAGCACCGAGGGGAAATAGAGCGACGCGCCAAGCATCGCCATCCATCCGGCCAGCTGCCAGAGCGGTACCAGACCGCTGAACAGCTGGCAGACCATCAGCCCCAGCACCAGATTGGTGACCACGCGCAGGATCGCATATCGGGCAAGCCCGGTATACTGGATCGCGCGGAAATGGTCCCAGTCGCCCTCGGGAGGGTCGAACAGGCCGAGAATGGCCATGACCGGCAGGTCACGCGCGGTCGAGGGATTGGCGGGGGTTTTGCTCACCCCGGCGACATAGCGAAACAAAGTTAGCGAAGGGTAACCGGTCAAGACCGATTTGCTGCGCTGTTGTGCGGATTCGATGAAAGGATGGGATCCGACGCACCTTGCCTGCAACCGGCGTTGATCCGCAGGTTGCAGGCCATGGCGAACTGGCCTGCTGCCGCCATAGGCGGCCGCGTATCGGTTCAGATGACGGCCAGCATGATGACGGCGCTGCTCACGAAGGCAGCGGCCAGATTGAATGCAATACGCATGACGAACTCCTGACAAACGATGGAATTGGCCGCGCAGACATCCTGCTCTCTGACAAGCTATTTAGGTCATATATGCTGTCCTACAAGTGCAATTGATTCCTATGCACTTGCACAGATTGCAACTTAATCGTCCGCCAAGGCTGTGCGCGCCGCTTCCCAGTTGCGTCCGTCAAAGGCTTCGATTTCGGCGGTCACGCTATGGCCCTCGTCAAGGCAGCGAAAGTCCACCGACCAGCTGTCCGGGTGCGAGCGGGGCTGGTAGAAGCTGCGAATTCCGCAGGTCCGGCAGAACAGATGCTCGGCAGCGCCCGTGCCGAAGCGGTAGCTGGTCAGCGCATCGTGGCCCGCAATCAGCCGGAAATCGCCATGCGGCACGATCATGTGCAGGAAGCCGGTCTTCGCGCACATCGAGCAGTTGCACGACAGCAGCCGGACATGGCCAGGCACATCCGCTTCGAAGCGAACCGCGCCGCAATGGCAGCCGCCCTCGATCGTGATGCTGGCCGTCCCCTGCCCGGTCATGCTGCAATCACTCGACCGTCACGGACTTGGCGAGGTTGCGGGG
>AYSC01000002.1 GCA_000503195.1 Blastomonas sp. CACIA14H2 | reverse complement strand
GTGACACCCCTCCGTCACGCTGCGCGTGCCACCTCCCCTTGCAGGGGAGGATTTTGATGCTGCAAGGTGATGCAAGGGCAAATGTGCAGGCACGACTGCTACGCAAGCGCATGTCTTTGCCAGAAGTGCTTCTGTGGCAGCGGCTAAAGGCAACCGAAGCGGGGATGAAGTTTCGTCGTCAGCACCCCGCAGGGCCATATGTTGCTGACTTTTACTGCCACAAGGGACGCCTTGTGATTGAGGTCGATGGATCGACGCACGAGTGCGCAGACCGTCATAAGGCGGATAATTCCAGGGATCGTTGGTTTGCGCGCAAAGGGCTCTTAACCGTGCGTATCCCTGCATCGGATGTGTTGCAGGATGTCGACGCAATAGCCGAAGGATTAGTGGGTCTGGCAGCCCAGCGCGCAGTTGCAGTTCGCGCAGCAGATACAGAACAGCTTTAGGGGAACCGGAACCGCCATGGACTTCATCTCAATCCTCTCGATCTTCGTGATGGCCTGTTTTGTGGGCTATTATGTCGTCTGGTCGGTGACGCCCGCGCTGCATACGCCGCTGATGGCGGTGACCAACGCGATCTCGTCGGTGATCATCGTCGGCGCGCTGGTCGCCAGTGCCGAGGCGGTATCGCCGGTGGCGAAATATCTAGGTCTGCTCGCGGTCGTGTTTGCCGCGGTCAACATCTTCGGCGGCTTTGCCGTGACCGAGCGCATGCTTGCGATGTACAAGAAGAAGGAGCGCAAGTGATGGCTCTGGGGGCAGCAATGAACATCAATCGTCCGCTTACCTTCGCCGCCGCTGCTTGCAGCGCGCTCACCGCCGCTCCGGCCTTTGCCTCGGGCGGTGATGCCGCGCCGGTGAGCCCCTGGGTCTCGCTCGCCTATCTGGTCGCTGGCGTGTTCTTCATCCTCGCGCTTCGCGGTCTTTCCAGCCCGGAGACCAGCCGCAGCGGCAACCGCTTCGGCATGATCGGCATGGCCATCGCGGTCATCACCACGCTGCTGACGCACGAGATCGCGAACATCGTCGAGATCCTGATCGCGATCGCGATCGGCGGCGTCGCGGGCTTCGTGATTGCGCGCAAGATCAAGATGACGGACATGCCGCAGCTGGTCGCGGCCTTCCACTCGCTGGTCGGCCTCGCCGCCGTGCTCGTCGCGCTCGCCGCGTGGCTCAACCCCGAAGCGTTCGGCATTCTTGACGCGAACGGCCAGATCCTGACCGTCAGCCGGATCGAAATGGGCCTCGGCGTCGCGATCGGTGCGATCACTTTCTCGGGTTCGGTGATCGCGTTTCTCAAGCTGAACGGCAACATGTCGGGCTCGCCGATCATGCTGCCGGGCCGTCATGTCATCAACCTCGGCGTGCTCGCCGCGATCCTCGGCATGATCGCCGTCTATACCGTGTCGCCCGATGGCGGCGCGGGCGAGGGCTGGCTGTTCCTGGCCATCACCGTGCTCTCGTTCATCATCGGCTTCCTGCTGATCATCCCGATCGGCGGCGCGGACATGCCGGTGGTCGTCTCGATGCTCAACAGCTATTCGGGCTGGGCGGCCGCGGCGATGGGCTTCACCCTGTCGAACACCGCGATGATCATCACCGGCGCGCTGGTCGGCTCGTCGGGTGCGATCCTGTCGTACATCATGTGCAAGGCGATGAACCGCAGCTTCATCTCGGTGATCGCGGGCGGCTTCGGAGCCGAGGCGAGCAGCGGCGGCGACGGCGCGGCCAAGGTCGATCGCCCGTGGAAGCGCGGCAGCGCCGAGGATGCGGCGTACATGATGAAGCAGGCCGAAAGCGTGATCATCGTCCCCGGCTACGGCATGGCGGTCGCGCAGGCGCAGCACGCGCTGCGTGAAATGGCCGACCTGCTCAAGAAGGAAGGCGTCAGCGTCAAATACGCCATCCACCCGGTGGCAGGCCGCATGCCTGGTCACATGAACGTGCTGCTCGCCGAGGCCAATGTGCCCTATGACGAGGTGTTCGAGCTCGAGGACATCAACAGCGAATTCTCGCAGACCGATGTCGCCTTCATCATCGGCGCGAACGACGTGGTCAACCCGGCGGCGAAGACCGACAAGTCCTCGCCGATCTACGGCATGCCCGTGTTCGATGTCGACAAGGCCAAGACCGTGTTCTTCATCAAGCGCTCGATGGGCGGCGTGGGCTATGCGGGCGTCGACAATGACGTGTTCTACATGGACCAGACGATGATGCTTCTCGCCGACGCGAAGAAGATGGTCGAGGATATCGTCAAGAATCTGGGGCACTGATCCGCATGCGGAAAATCGGCCTGATCGGCGGCATGAGCTGGGTTTCGACCGAGACCTATTACCGGCTGATCAACAAGGGGGTGCAGAAGCGCGCCGGATCGCTGTGCAGCGGTCCGATCGTGATCGAGAGCCTCAATTTCTGCGATCTCGCGCAGATCCGCACGCCCGAGGGCTGGGATCATGCGACCGAGAAGCTGACTGTCGCCGCGCGCTCGCTCGAGGCGGCGGGCGCGACCGCGATCCTGATCTGCGCCAATTCGATGCACAAGGTCTATGACCGGGTGCAGGGCGCGGTCTCGGTTCCGATCATCCATATCGCCGATTGCGTCGGCGAGAAGATGCAGGCCGATGGCATCAAGCGCGCCGCGATCATCGGTACGCGCAACGTGATGCTCGAGAGCTTCTACCGCCAGCGCCTGGTCAAGCACGGCATAGGCCTGCTCGCCCCCGAGATGGAGCGCGTCGAGGAAATCGACCGGATCATCTACGAGGAGCTGATGGAGGGCAGGGTCGTCCGCGAATCCGAGCGGACGATGAAGACCTTCCTCACCAATATCGCCAAGGAAGACGTGCAGGCGGTGGTGCTGGGCTGCACCGAGCTCGAGATGATCGTCGACACCAAGGCGAATGTGCTGCCCATCTATGACGGCACCGAGATCCACGCCCGGGCTGCGGTCGACTGGATCATGGGCGACGCTTGATCTTTTGACCCATGTGGGCGAAGGCGCTGGCGTTTTCCGGCAAGGCTGGAGAGCACCACGCATTCAACGGTAGAACAGCCATGCACCCCCGCGCGCCCTATGCCAGTGATCCGTCGCGTTCGCGCGGGCGGCAATATGCCGAGGGCGGCGAGCCCACGCGCGGACCGCGCAGCGCCTTCCAGCGCGATCGCGACCGCATCATCCATTCGATCAGCTTCCGCCGGTTGCGGCACAAGACCCAGGTGTTCGTGGCCCCCGATGGCGATCACTACCGCGTCCGCCTGACCCACAGCCTCGAGGTCGCGCAGATCGGCCGCACCATCGCGCGGGCGCTGGGGCTCGACGAGGACCTCACCGAGGCGCTGTGCCTGGCGCACGATATCGGCCACCCCCCGTTCGGTCATGCCGGCGAGGACGCGCTCGAAGCCGCGATGGTGGGGCAGGGTGGGTTCGACCATAATGCGCATACGCTGCGCGCGCTGCACGTGCTCGAATCGCCCTATCCGCGCTGGCAGGGGCTCAACCTCAGCTGGGAGGTGTTGGAAGGGCTCGCCAAGCATAACGGGCCGGTCGAGCATGCCCCCTGGGCGCTGGCCGCGATCGATGCCGGGTTCGATCTGGACCTCAAGCGCTTTTCGTCGCTCGAGGCGCAGGTCGCCGCAGTGTCCGACGACATCGCCTATGACAATCACGATATCGACGATGGCCTGCGCGCCGGTTTCCTGTCGTTCGACGATCTGCTCACGCTGCCATCGGCGGCGCGGCAATGGGACGCGATCCGCGCGAAGTTCTCCGACGTTCCCGAATCGCGGCTCCAGTCGGAATTTGTCCGCGACCAGATCGGTTTGATGGTCAACGACGTCATAGCATCGACACGCGCCAGGCTCGCCGATCTCGGGATCGGCAGCATCGAGGATGTGCGCGCCGCTGGGCAGGCGATCGCAGGGTTCTCCGAGGCCATGGCGGAGCAGGAGCGCGAACTGAAGCGCTTCATGTATGCGCGCGTCTATCATCATCCGCGCCAGCTCGAGGCGGCCGATCTGGCGCGACAAGTCATCGCTGCACTCTTCGCCGCCTATCGCGACGATCCCGCGCTGTTGCCCGAGGACTGGCGGCACCGGCTGCCCGACAGCGAACCGGATAGGAGCCGCCATATCGCCGATTTCCTGGCGGGCATGACCGATCGATTCGCCTTGTCGCAGCACCGGCAGATCTTTGGTGACGCGCCCGAAGGTCTCAGCCACGTCTGAACAGGATTTTGTGCGTCGCAGCGCAATTTGATTGACAGGCCACAGGCCTTTGCGCATGCCGACAGTGTCGATGCGGCGAAAGCCTCATGAAACGGCACGGGAGAGCGCGATGGGCAACCATCGCCACCGAAGGAGCAACCGCCCCGGAATCTCTCAGGTCATCGGGACCGTGTCGTTGATCGGCGCTCTGGAAAGCGGGCGGCCCCTCAGGGTCGCTCCACCGAAGGGGTAAATGGGTGGCATCTGATGCACCCATGAAAGCTCTCAGGTTCAAGTGACAGAGGGGGTTGGATGCATGCAGGGCCATCAGCGGCCGTGCCATGCGATCCAATTCAACCTGCCGGAGTGCCCAGATGACCGATCATATTGCCGAGATGATGGAACGCGTTGCCGACAAGCTGCTGCCGCTCGATGCCTGGCATCGTGCGCGCGGGGGCCGCATGGTTCCGTTCGCCGGATACCAGATGCCCGTGCAGTATGAAGGCGTGATGGCCGAACATCTGTGGACGCGCGAGAATGCCGGTCTGTTCGACGTCAGCCATATGGGCCAGGTGCTGCTCACTGGCGATGCGCCCGATGTCGCGCTGGAGGCGATCGTACCGGGCGAGATCCAGAAGCTGGGCGTCAACCGTATGCGCTATTCGGTGCTGCTCAATGAAGAGGGCGGCATTCTCGACGACCTGATGGTCACGCGGCGCGAGCGCGACCTGTATCTCGTCGTCAACGGTGCGTGCAAATATGACGATCTGGCGCATATGCGCGAGACCTTCCCCGACGAGGTCGTGATCACCCTGCTTGACGAGCGCGCGCTGTTCGCGCTGCAGGGGCCCAAGGCAGGCGAGGCGCTGGCCAGCCTGATCCCCGAGGTGGCGTCGCTCTATTTCATGCAGGCAGGCGCGTTCACCTTTGAAGGCATGTCGCTGTGGATCAGCCGTTCGGGCTATACGGGCGAGGACGGTTTCGAGATCAGCGTCGATTGCGATCATGCCGAGGTGCTGGCGGACCGGCTGTGCGCGCTCGATGTCGTCAAGCCGATCGGTCTTGGCGCACGCGACTCGCTGCGGCTCGAGGCAGGGCTGCCGCTCTATGGCCATGACCTCGACGAGACCGTCAGCCCGGTCGAGGGCGATCTGTCTTTCGCGATCAGCAAGCGTCGCCGCGCCGAAGGCGGCTTCGCCGGGGCCGAGCGCATTCTCGAAGAGCTCGAAGAGGGCACCGATCGCAAGCGTGTCGGCCTCGCCATCGAGGGCCGCCAGCCGGTGCGCGAGGGCGCGGAGCTGTTCTCCGGCGATCGCATGGTCGGCAAAGTGACCTCGGGCGGCTTCGCCCCGACGCTGGGCGCGCCGATCGCGATGGCATTGGTCAAGTCCGCCTTTGCCCCGCTGGGCACCGCGCTGGAGGCCGAAGTCCGCGGCAAGCGTATCCCGGTGACGGTCGCAGCCATGCCGTTCGTGCCGCATCGCTATCACCGGCCCAAGACCGCCTGATTATCCTACGACCCGATGGAGTGACACCATGAGCCGCTATTTTACCGAAGAACATGAATGGGTTGAAGTCGAGGGCAAGATCGCCACGGTCGGCATCACCGAATATGCGCAGCAGCAGCTGGGCGATGTGGTGTTCGTCGACGTGCCCGCCGAAGGCAAGCAGTTCGACAAGGGCGACGAAGCCGCCGTCGTCGAATCGGTCAAGGCCGCCAGCGACGTTTACAGCCCGGTCTCCGGCACCATCGTCGAGGGCAATGACGTGCTCGCCGACGAGCCCGGCCTGGTCAATTCGGACCCCGAGGGCGATGGCTGGTTCTTCAAGCTCGAGCTGACCGATGCCGGCGAACTCGACAGCCTGATGGATGAGGCCGCGTACAAGAAGTTCGTTGCAGACCTCTGATCTTTCATCGTTTCTGAACCAAGGACATTAGCCGCAATGCGCTATCTCCCGCTCACCACGCAGGACCGTTCGAGCATGCTCGCCACCATCGGCGCGGCAGCGATCGACGACCTGTTCGTCGATATTCCCGAAGAGGCGCGGCTGACCGGGCCGATCCATGGCCTGCCGATGCACGCGCCCGAAATGGCGGTCGAACGGCACATGAAGGCGCTGGCCAGCCAGAATCTGGTCGCGGGCGACGTGCCGTTCTTCATGGGCGCGGGCGCCTATCGGCACCATGTCCCCGCCTCGGTCGATCATCTGATCCAGCGCGGCGAGTTCCTGACCGCGTATACGCCCTATCAGCCGGAAATCGCGCAGGGCACGCTGCAGATGCTGTTCGAGTTCCAGACCCAGGTCGCGCGCCTGCTCGGCTGCGATGTCGCGAACGCATCGATGTACGATGGCTCGACCGCGTGCTGGGAAGCGATCGGCATGGCGCGGCGGATCACCAAGCGGGCTACCGCGCTGCTGTCCTCTGGCCTGCACCCACATTATGTCGGCGTCGCCAAGACCATGGCGCGCTTCACCGGCGATGCGCTGGTGCATCAGGCGCCCAGCCTCACGCCAGAGACTGATATCGCCGGCCTGATCGGGCAGATCGACAAGAATACCAGCTGCGTGGTGGTGCAATATCCCGACATTCTTGGCCGCGTGGACGATCTGTCCGCGCTCGCCCAGGCCGCGCAGGCCGCCGGCGCGCTGCTGATCGCCGTCGTGACCGAGCCGGTCGCGCTGGGTGCGCTGCGCAGCCCCGGCGAGATGGGCGCGGATATCGTTGTCGGCGAAGGCCAGTCGCTCGGCGTCGGTCTGCAGTTCGGCGGCCCCTATGTCGGCCTGTTCGGCTGCAAGCAGAAATATGTCCGCCAGATGCCGGGCCGCCTGTGCGGCGAAACCGTCGATGCCGAGGGCAAGCGCGGCTTCGTGCTGACGCTTTCGACCCGCGAACAGCATATCCGCCGCGAAAAGGCGACCAGCAACATCTGCACCAATAGCGGGCTGTGTGCGCTGGCGTTCAGCATCCACATGACGCTGCTCGGCGAAAAGGGCCTGCGGGGCCTAGCGGAGGTCAATCATGCGATGGCTGTGACGGCGGCCGAAAGGCTCGAGAAGATTGCGGGCGTCAAGCTGCTCAACTCGAGCTTTTTCAACGAGTTCACACTGGTTCTTCCCAAGGATGCTCGCTCGATCGTGCGCGCGCTGGCGGATCGCAAGATCCTTGGCGGCGTCTCGCTGGGCCGTCTGTATCCGGAGGAGGCAGACCTGGCCAACGGACTGGTCGTCGCCGTCACCGAGACCGCGACGCTTGATGATATCGAAGCCTTTGCCACGAACCTTGAGGAGCTGCTGGCATGAGCATGAACAACCAGGGACGCCCCACCCGTCCTGCCGAGGACAGCGCTGCATCGCCGGCTTTTGCGACCAGCACCGGCAATCGCGCGCTGATGCTCGAAGAGGCGCTGATCTTCGAGATCGGCGATGCGAACCGCACCGGCGTCGATCTGCCCGAAGCCCCCAAGGCCGCCTCGCGGCTCGGCGGGCTGGAGCGCAAGTCGGCCATCGGCCTGCCCGGCCTGTCCGAGCAGGAAACGGTGCGCCACTATACGCGGCTCAGCCGCCAGAACTATGCCATCGACCTCGGCCTGTTCCCGCTCGGATCGTGCACGATGAAGCACAATCCGCGCCTCAACGAGAAGATGGCGCGGCTTCCGGGCTTTGCAGACATCCACCCGCTGCAGCCGATCCACACGGTTCAGGGCGCGCTGGCGGTCATCGACGAGCTGGGCGACTGGCTGATCAAGCTGACCGGCATGGCGGGCGTCGCGATGTCGCCCAAGGCGGGTGCGCATGGCGAGCTGTGCGGTATCCTCGCGATCCGCTCGGCGCTCGAGGCGCGCGGCGACAAGCGCTCGGTCATCCTCGTGCCCGAAAGCGCGCACGGTACCAACCCGGCAACCGCGGCGTTCGTCGGCTATCAGGTCGAGGACATTCCCGCCAAGCCCGATGGCCGCGTCGATGTGGATGCGCTGAAGGCCCGGCTCGGACCCGATGTCGCCGGCGTGATGATCACCAATCCCAATACCTGCGGCCTGTTCGAGCGCGATCTCAAGATCATCTCGGACGCGGTGCATGAGGCGGGCGGCTTCGTCTATTGCGATGGCGCGAACTTCAACGCGGTGGTCGGCAAGGTGCGTCCGGGCGATTTGGGCGTCGATGCGATGCACATCAACCTGCACAAGACCTTCTCCACTCCGCATGGCGGCGGCGGTCCCGGCTCGGGCCCGGTGGTGTTCTCCGATGCGCTCGCCCCGTTCGCGCCGCTGCCCTTTGTCGAACGCAGCGAGGACGGCAAGCTGGCGCTCATCGAGGAAGAGAGCATGGAAGACCACCATGCGTCCAGCTTCGGTCGCATGGTCGCCTTCCATGGCCAGATGGGCATGTTCACCCGCGCGCTGACCTATATCCTCAGCCATGGCGCCGACGGCCTGCTCCAGGTCGCCGAGGACGCCGTGCTCAACGCCAACTATGTTCTGCGCTCGCTCGAGGACGTGCTCGACGCGCCGTTCGGTGCGGCGGGCCCGTGCATGCACGAGGCGCTGTTCTCGGACAACGGCCTGGCCGACGGCTTCTCGACACTCGACATTGCCAAGGGGCTGATCGACGAGGGCTTCCACCCGATGACGGTCTATTTCCCGCTGGTGGTGCACGGCGCGATGCTGGTCGAACCGACAGAGACCGAGAGCAAGGCAGCACTCAACCAGTTCATCGGTGCGATGCGCTCGGTGGCGCTGCGCGCCAAGCAGGGCGATCCGTCGCTGCACAGCGCGCCGCATTTCGCGCCACGTCGTCGCCTCGACGAGACGCTTGCTGCGCGCAAGCCGGTGCTGGTCTGGACCGAGCCGGTGGCCGAACAGGCCGAAGCGGCAGAGTAATCCCTTCGGACGGCCCGCCCGGTTCTGTACCGGGCGGGCTTTTCGTCAGATCCAGCGGCGTACGCGCGCGCAATAATCCTCGAACGCCTTGCCAAATTTACGGCGCAAGTAACTCTCTTCCCTGGCGATGACGGCCCGGTCGATGGCGATGAACGCGAATGGCACGAAGGCCAGCACGCCCATGCTCGCATCCCACAGCGCGTAGCCCAGCTGGATCATCAGCATGCCCAGATACATCGGGTTGCGGCTGTGCCGATAGGGCCCGCGCGCGATGATGGCCTGGCTCGGCGTCCAGGGCTGCGGATCCTCGCCATAGGCACTGAACATGCCGAGCGAGACGATGATCAGCCCGATCCCCGCCATCATCAGGCCGAAGCCCGGCCATTCGAGCGCGCGGCCCATGGGGATTGGCGGCAGGTGCATGACGTCATCGAGCAACAGGCCGAGCAGCAGAAACCCCAGGAACACCAGAGGCGGCGGAAATCCGACCGCGGGCGCGATGCTGGGGTCGATGCGCGGCAATTGGGGAGGTTCGTCATCCATGACGGTCAAACTGGCGCTTTGCGGACCTTGGCGCAAGCCGGGTGATTGCGGCGACGCGCGGTTGCGGCCATGATGCTGTCATGAGCGAACCCAGGCCCTGGCTGATCGACGAGGCGGGCAGCGAAGCCCGCCGCCATGCCCCTGCAACGCTGCGCAACCGCGATGCGATCGCACAGGTGCTGCTATCGGTGCTGCCCGCGAGCGGAACAGTGCTCGAGATCGCCAGCGGCAGCGGCGAGCATGTGGTTCATTTCGCAAAGGCCTTTCCGCACCTGCAATGGCAGCCGAGCGATTGCGAAGGCGCCGCTTTGCGCTCGATCGCCGCCTGGACGGCCGAAAGCGGGGGGACCAATATCCTTCCTCCGGTGCCGATCGATGTCGAGCAGGATGATTGGCCGGTTCGGCACGCCGATGCCATCCTGTGCATCAACATGGTGCATATCAGCCCGTGGAGCGCGACGCTGGCGCTGTTCCGCCACGCCGCCGCACTGCTGCCATCGGGCGCGCCGCTCTATCTTTACGGACCGTTCGTGCGTCATGACGTCATGACGGCGGAAAGCAACCTCGCCTTCGACGCCTCGCTCAAGGCGCGCAATCCGGCCTGGGGCCTGCGCGATGTCGCTGATGTCGACGCCGTCGCTGCCGACCAGGGCTTCGCCCGCACCGACCTGATCGAGATGCCCGCGAACAACCTGTCGCTCGTCTATCGGCGCGCCTGACGCAAATCTATTGTCAAGCTGCGGCCTTTCTGCCTAGCCTGCGCGGGCGAGGGCAGGGCCGCAAAGGTCCGCTCCTTTGCCGAACAAGTGGGAGAGAGAGATGCTGGCCACGACCACCAATGCGCGTACCGATCTGGGTTCCACCATCCGCTACTGGGCCGAGGAACGCCCGGACGCCATCGCCATGGACGACGGTATCACCCGCATCAGCTATCGCGAACTCGACCAGATGGCCGATCGCTATGCCCGCGCCTTTGTCGCTTCGGGCCTGACGCCTGGCAACCGCATCGCCTGGCTGGGCAAGAACGCGAGCCTCTATTTCACACTGCTGATCGCTGCGAGCCGCGCCGGCCTCGCGATGGTGCCGGTGGGCTGGCGGCTCGCGGTGCCCGAGGTGCGCTATATCCTCTCCGATACCGAGGCGGCGCTGCTGGTCTGCCAGCCTTTCTCCGCCGAAACCGCCAAGGCCGCGGCCGAGGGGCTCAACAGCCTCAAGACGCTACTGGTTGACGCCGAGGGAGACCCCTCGGGCCTGCCGTCGCTCGATGCCTGGACGGCAGCGCAGGGCGATGCCGCGCTACCCCAGGTCGATCCCGAGCGCGGCGTGCTGCAGCTTTACACCTCGGGCACCACCGGTCACCCCAAGGGCGCGGTGCTGTGCAATCGCAACATGTTTGGCCTCCGACCGATCATCGAGGCTTCGGATGTCGACTGGTACAAGGTGAGTGCCGAGGATTCGATGCTGGTCATCATGCCCGTCGCGCACATTGCCGGATCGGGTGTCGGCACGATCGCCTTCTACAATGGCTGCCGCGCGGTCATCCGCGCCGAATTCTCGCCCGATGCGGTGCTCGATTGCGTCGCGGATGGCGTCACGCACATGTTCCTGGTGCCGACGGCGTTGCAGATGGTAGTCAATCACCCCCGCGCGGCCACCACCGACTGGTCGCGGCTCAAGTTGGTCATGTACGGGGCGGCTCCGATCCCGCTCGAGCTGCTGCGCCAGTGCATGCACGTGATGGGCGCGGAATTCTGCCAGCAGTACGGCATGACCGAAACCACCGGCACCTTCTGCGCGCTGCCGCCCGAAGACCATGACCCCAATGGCAACCAGCGCATGCGTTCCGCCGGCAAGGCGCTTCCCGGGGTCGAGATCCGCATCATCGACGCTGCCGGCAACCCCGTGCCCAACGGCACGATCGGCGAAATCGCCACGCGCTCGCCGCTCAACATGACCGGTTACTGGCGCAATGAAGCCAAGACGCGCGAAACGGTCGATGGCGATGGCTGGCTACGTACGGGCGATGCCGCCTATATGGACGATGACGGCTATGTCTATATCCAGGACCGGGTGAAGGACATGATCATCTCCGGCGGCGAGAACGTCTATCCCGCCGAGGTCGAGAACGCGATCTTCGGCCATCCCGATGTGCTCGAAGTGGCCGTGATCGGCATTCCCGACGACAAATGGGGGGAGGCGGTCAAGGCGGTTGTCGTGCCCAAGCCGGGGCACGAGGTCGATCCTGCCTCGGTGATCGCCTGGGCGCGCGAGCGGATCGCGCCGTTCAAGGCGCCCAAGAGCGTCGACGTGATCGCGGAAATGCCGCGCAATGCCACCGGCAAGATCCTGCGGCGCGAGTTGCGCGCGCCTTATTGGGAGGGGCGCGACCGCGCGGTCGCCTGATCGCGCAGCTTCGCCAGCCGGTTTTCGCGGAGCGCGATATACAGGCCCGATCCGATGATGAGCGGTGCCCCGATCCAGGTGGCGGGCACCGGCCATTTGTCCCAGATCAGATAGCCGAACAGCGCCGCCCAGATAAGGCTCGAATAGTCCATCGGCAGCACCACCGAGACCGGGGCCAGGCGCAGCGACCAGGTGATGCCGAGCTGAGCAAAGGCCCCGAACAGCCCCATCAGCGCAATGATGCCCCAGGTGTGCGCATCGTGCATCTGGCCGACGAACAGCATGGCAATGCCCAGCGGCGCCATCGAGCTCAGCGAGAACCAGAACATCGTCGTGATCGGGTTCTCGGTTTGTCCGAGCTTGCGGATGATGATGCTGACAAAGGCCGTCACCGCGACGCCGGTCAGCGACACGATAGCGCCGAGCATCGGGATGTGCCCATCGCCAGGCTGCACCACGATCAGCACGCCGGCAAGCCCAGCGGCAATCGCACTCCAGCGGTGGACCCCGACCGATTCCTTCAGCAGCACGATCGACAGCAAGGTGGCGACGATCGGCACCATGAAGCCGATCGCGGTCGCCTCGGCAATCGGGAGGAGCGCGAAGGACAGGAAATTGAGCGACATGGCGACCATGCCGATGACCATGCGGCTGATATGCGTCCAGGGTCGCTCGGTCCGCAGCGCGGCGAGCCCGGGCCCCGCCAGCGCGATCGGGATCAGCACGATGATCCCCGCCAGCTGGCGGTAGAACACGCTTTCCAGCACATGCACGCCGCGATCGGAGGCGAGCTTGACACAGGCGAACATCGCGGTGATCGAAATGGCGGCGAACAACCGGATGACGATGGCGGAAAGCGCCTGATTCCGGTGCGCACCAGGGGCAGGGGTAGGTTCGGGCACGTCCATCGCAGCCCTGCTAACAGCAGCAACCGCGCGCGTCATCCCGGCAATGCGCAGTTTCGCCGCATTCTCGCGGCAATCCGCAAGGTTTCCTGCATTTTCGCATCCCCTTGGCCCAAAAGGACAGGGGCCTGCGCTCTGGCCAAAGCCGCCCGGTTGGATTAATCGCCGGTTCAAAAGCGGCATTCCCCGCAACAGGCCACAGGATGACCATGACCGACCAGTTCGAGCTCACCGAAGACCAGCTTGCCATCCAGGAAGCGGCGCGCAAGTTCACCGCCGACCGGATCACGCCCTTTGCCGCCGAATGGGACGAGAAGCACATCTTCCCGCGCGATACGATCAAGGAAGCCGCCGATCTCGGCTTTGCGGCGATCTATGTCAGCGAGGAGAGCGGCGGCATCGGCCTGGGACGGCTCGAAGCCGCGCTGATCATGGAGGCAATGGCCTATGGCTGCCCGTCGACCAGCGCATTCATCTCGATCCACAACATGGCGTCATGGATGATCGATTGTTTCGGTTCGGACGAGCTCAAGGCCCGCTACCTGCCCGACCTTGTCACCATGGACAAGATCGCCAGCTACTGCCTGACCGAGCCGGGTTCGGGATCGGACGCCGCCGCGCTCAAGACCAAGGCGGTGCGCGATGGCGATCATTATGTGCTCAACGGCTCGAAGCAGTTCATCAGCGGTGCGGGCGCGAACGACGTCTATGTCACCATGGTCCGCACGGGCGAGGATGGCCCCAAGGGCATCAGCTGCCTGGTGATCGACAAGGACACGCCCGGCGTCAGCTTCGGCGCGAACGAAAAGAAGCTGGGATGGCACAGTCAGCCGACCGCGCAGGTGATCTTCGAGGACGCGCGCATTCCCGTCGCCAACCGCGTCGGGGCCGAAGGCGACGGTTTCCGGTTCGCGATGATGGGTCTCGACGGCGGCCGCCTCAACATCGGCGCGTGCTCGCTCGGCGGAGCGCAGCGCTGCCTCGACGAGGCGATCGCCTATACCAACGACCGCAAACAGTTCGGCAAGCGGATCAGCGATTTCCAGAACACCCAGTTCATGCTCGCCGACATGGCGACCGATCTGGAGGCGGCGCGTGCGCTGCTCTATCTCGCCGCCGCGAAGGTCACCGCCAATGCGCCCGACAAGACCAAGTTCGCCGCGATGGCCAAGCGCCTGAGCACCGACAGCGGTTCGAAGATCGTCAACGATGCGCTGCAACTCTTTGGCGGATATGGCTATTTGCAGGATTATCCGATCGAGCGTTTCTGGCGCGACCTGCGCGTGCATTCGATCCTCGAGGGCACCAACCAGGTGATGCGGATGATTGTCGCGCGCGAAATGCTGCGCCAGTAAGGAAAACATCATGACCAGCGATATCCTGACCCGCGTCGAGGGGCGCACCGGCGTCATCAGCCTCAATCGGCCCGCGGCGATTCACGCGCTGACCACGCCGATGTGCCAGGCAATGACCGAGGCACTGACCCGCTGGGTCGACGATCCGGCGATCGACGCGGTGATGATCGACCATGCCGAAGGGCGCGGCTTCTGCGCGGGCGGCGACATCCGCATGCTCGCCACCAGCGGCGCGGCCGATGGCGCGGAGGCGCGCGAATTCTTCTTCGTCGAATATCGCCTCAACCACCTGCTGTTCGTCTATCCCAAGCGGGTGATCGCCTTCATGGACGGCATCACCATGGGGGGCGGCGTCGGGCTTTCCCTGCCCTCGCGCTATCGCATCGCGACCGAGAACACGCGCTTTGCCATGCCCGAAACCGGGATCGGCCTGTTTCCCGATGTCGGCGGCGGCTGGTTCCTCTCGCGCCTGCCGGGCCGGGTGGGGCAGTTCCTCGCGCTCACCGGCGCGCGGCTCGATGGCGCGGAATGCCATGCGCTGGGCCTGGCGACGCATTATCTGCCTGCCGAAAAGCTCGCCGAGGCGAAGCAGCGCATCGCCGCCGCACCTAACGATGTCGACGCCATCCTCGCCGAACTGTCGGTTGAAGCGCCCGAGGCGCGCATCCTGGGCAACCGCGAGCAGATCGACCGGCTGTTCGCCGCGGATCGCTACGAGGATATCCTCGCCGCGCTCGAAACCGAAGGCTCGGACTGGAGCGCAAAGGAGCTGAAGACGCTCTCGACCAAGTCGCCGCAAACCTGCAAGGTGGCGCTGCGCCAGCTCAAGGAAGGCGCGCAGATGCCTGATTTCGCTGCAGAAATGCGCCAGGAATATGCCATCGGCGCACGCGTGGTGCAGATGCACGACTTTATCGAGGGCGTGCGCGCGCTGATCATCGAAAAGGACAATGCGCCGCGTTGGAATCCCGACACCGCCGAAGGTGTCACCGACGCGCTGCTCGACACCATCTTTGCGCCGCTGCCTGAGGATCAGGCCTGGACCCCCCTGGAGATTGCCCGATGACCTATGAAACGCTTCTCGTCGAACAGCGCGGCGCCGTCACGCTGATCACCCTGAATCGCCCGCAGGCGCTCAACGCGCTCAACAGCCAGGTGCTCGCCGACCTGATCGCGGCGCTGGGCGCGTTCGATGCCGACCCGTCGCAAGGCTGCGCGGTGCTGACCGGCAGCGAAAAGGCGTTCGCGGCAGGCGCGGACATCAAGGAAATGGCGACGCAGAGCTTTGCCGACATGTACGGCAGCAATTTCTTCGCCGGCTATGACCGCGTGACCGCAACCCGCAAGCCGGTGATCGCGGCGGTGGCGGGCTATGCGCTCGGCGGCGGCTGCGAGCTCGCGATGATGTGCGATTTCATCATCGCGGCGGACAATGCCAAGTTCGGCCAGCCCGAGATCAAGCTCGCGGTCACCCCCGGCATGGGCGGATCGCAGCGCATGGCGCGCGCCATCGGCAAGGCCAAGACGATGGACATGTGCCTGACCGGGCGGATGATGGACGCGACCGAGGCCGAGCAATCGGGGCTGGTTGCGCGTGTCGTGCCGCTCGCCGATCTGGTGGACGAAGCGGTCAAGGCGGCAGAAACGATCGCCGGCATGGCGCCGCTCGCGACGCTGGCCGTCAAGGAAATGGTCAACGCCGCGTTCGAAACGACGCTGCAGCAAGGCGTGGTGTTCGAACGCCGCCTGTTCCACGGCCTGTTCGGCAGCGAGGACCAGAAGGAAGGCATGGCGGCGTTCGTCGAGAAGCGCCCCGGCAAATGGACGGGGCGCTGATGACGCTTCCGACGGCGGCCCTGCTTTAGGTCAGGGCTGCAGCGCGCCGGTGAGCTCTTCGCCCAGTTGCAGCGCGTCGAGATCGGCTGCCACGGCAACCAGATCGGCGCGTGCCTGGGCGAGGCGGAACTCCGCATCGAGCCTGCGGATCGCCGCGTTGGCCGCGGCATCCTCGCGCAGGTTGACCAGGAAGAAGTCGCTCGCCCCCGCCTGGAACAGGCGGCGCTCGCCGGCGGCGAGCTTCTCCGCCTGCACCTCCTCGTCGCGCGCCAGCACGGCGAGTCGCTCGGCAGCGGTCAGATTGGTCGAAAGCTGCGCGATCTCGGCCAGAATCTGTTCCTCGCTCTGCCGCCGCTTCCATTCGAGCGCGTTGATATAGGCCTCGGCCGCCGCGACATTGCCCTTGGCGGCACGGTTCTGCAGCGGCATCGAGAAAGTGAAGCCAACCACCGCCTCGAACGGATCGCGCGAGCGCCCTCCCAGTCCCTGCTCGCCGAAATCCTTGCCCGCCTCTGCAAACAGACGCAGCGAGGGCAGCAGCTTGTTCTGCTCGAGTTCGAGCTTCGCTTCGCCCTGCGCGAGCCGCTGCTCGATCAGCTGGATATCGGGCCGCCGCGCCAGCACCGCTGCGGGATCGGTATCGCGCAACTGGCGGACCATCGGCAGCGAGGTCGGCAGATCGGCGGGCGTGGCGACGCGCGGGCGACCGTCGTCGTCGCGCCAGAACAGCGAGAGCCGCTGCGCGGCATTGGCGAGATCGCGCTCGGCCGCGACGAGAAGCGACTGACGCCGCAGCAGATTCTGTTCGTTTTCGGTCAGCAGGATCGCCGCGCGCGCGCCCAGTTGCACCTGGCGGCGGATGCCCTCCTGCCGGTCCTGGGCCAGGCCGACCAGCGCGCGATAGACGCGCACCTGCTGGCCCGCCGCTACCCACTGGCCATAGGCCTGGATCGCGCGCTGTTGCACGCCGATCGCGATGAGCAGCGCGTCGAGTCCGGCAATGTCGCGCTCGATCAGCGCGTTGCGCTGGCCGAAGCGGCGGTCGTCGATATAGCGGTCGCGCAGTAGCGCGAACACGCCGCGCACCTTGAGCTCGCCCAGCCGGTCGGTGAAGCTGTAATCCTCATAGACCGGAAAGTCGCCGCGCGAGACGCGATAGCTGGCTTCGAGCTGGCCGCCATTGTTGGTGAGCGGCTGGATCGCCTTGCCCTGGACATAGGTGCCATCGTAAAAACCTGCGATCCGCGAAAAGCCTTCGCCGCTGAACAGCAGGTCGAACGCGCCCTCGCTGGCCAGGACCCGGCCGTCGGCGGCGCGGGTATTGGCCAGCGCCTCGAGAATGGCTGGGGCAAAGCGTCGCGACGAAGCCAGCACCTCGGACAGCTGCAGCCCTTGGGAGGACGGCACCTGATCGGGCGCGCTGATCGGGGCAGGAAGCGGCTGCGCTCCGACCGGAACCGCGAGCAAAGCGGCCGCTGCCAGCCCGGCGTACATCAAGGCCTTGCGCATCACTTCTTCCCCGACGAGCTGCTCGATGACGAGGAAGAGGATGACGGCGAAGCCTTGCCCCCGGTCTGGGTCATGCCGCTGCTGCCCTGTTCGGTGAGCGCCGGATTCTGCAGCGGGAAGTCGTTGAGCTGGCGCCACAGTTCGAAGCCGACCGAGACCTGCTCCATCGCTACCCAGCCGCGCACATTCGCGCCCAGGCGCACATAGGGCTCTCCGGGCCAGCGGGCCTTGCCCGGGGCTTCGCGCACGAGCACGCGGAACAGACCATTTTGCGACGCGGCCAGGTCCACCTGCTGCACTTCGCCATCGAACAGGCCGCGCGCGACCGAGGGCCAGCCCGAAAATTGGATTGCGGGCCAGCCTTCGAACTCGAGCCGCACCTGCTGGCCCTTGCGGATCAGCGGCGCATCGCGGCCATCGACATAGATTTCGACCACGCGCTTGGCCTTGGTCGGGGCGAAGGTCGCAAGCACCTCGCCCTGCGAGACCATGGTGGCGCGGTCGCCACCGCTGATCCGCTGGATGACGCCGTCGCGCGGGGCGCGGACGAGCTGGAGCGACTGCCGGGCGAGGTTGATGTCGATCTGCGTGATCGCGGCGCGCGCTTCGGCGACCTTGGCCTCCATCTCGGCGACCTTGATGCGTGCGAGTTCGTTCTCGCGCCGCGAGGCGAGGCCCTCGGCGAACAATGTGCCGGTTCGGCCGACATCGTTCCGGGCCGTGCTGAGCGCGCTGGCCGCCGCTGCGGCCTTGGCTTCGGCGAGGCTGCGCTCGACGCGCAGGCGTTCGAGCAGCATCGGATCGTTATCGGAAATCTGGACGATCGGATCGCCTTCCTTGACGATCGCGCCGTCCTCGACATACCAGCGCTCGATCCGGCCAGAGACGAGCGCGGTTACGTTCTGCACCCGGTCCTGGGGATTGAGCGCGATGACCTGTCCCGCCCCATAGGCGGTCTGGATCCACGGCACGTAGATCATGAACAGGATCGCCGCCGCGAGAGCCAGCACCACCATCAGCGCCATCGCGCGGAGCGGGCGAGGGGTGCGCTGGGCCGCCAGCGTGCGGAAGCGGACCAGGGCGCGATCACGCGTTGCCATGGGCTGCCTCCTCTGCCTTGCTGTCGACGATCGCCAGGAATTCCGCAGGATCGTCTATGATCCTTTGCCCATCATCGCCAAGCCACAGATAGCGGCAATCCTCGGCGCCGGAGGGGCGATAGCTGAACTGGATCACGGTCGAACCTTCGGCGCGCATGACCTTGCGGACATCGGCGAGAATCGCGGGATCGATCACGTCGAAAAGGCCGGTGAGGATCAGAAGACGCGGGCATTTGAGCATCGCGCCGGCGAGCTTGAGCCGAAGCGCCTCGGCATAGGATAGCGGCCATCCGCTGGTCGAGAGTTGGGTGTCCAGCCCATCGGGCAACCGCATCACCCGATCCTCCAGCCGTACCAGCGCCAGCGCCTTGAGAACATCGCCCGAGGTCGTTTCCGGACCGGCGAGGCGCAGATAATCGCGGATGCTCGCCTGGACGATCGTCGGACGGTCGAGCACGATGATCTCACTGCGCAGACGGAACATGTCGACCATCGCAATATCCTGTCCGCCGAGGGTGACCACGCCGGTCTCGGGCGTCAGATAGCGCTTCATCGCATGGGTGAACAGCCGCTGGATGCCGTGATTCTGGGCCTGGGCAATCAGCTGGGTGCCGGCAGGGATCGAGATGTCGAGCGTGATTCCCGGGGCGGTGGCGCTGTGCGTCACCCGGCGGAGCACCAGATCGCTGCCGTTGATCGCATCCTGGCCCTCGCGGATCTCTTCCTCCTGCTCGATTTGATAGATCAGGCCGATCTCCTCGGCCGCGGCGATCAGGTCGTAGGTCGTGTCGAGATACGCGCCTATCTGGCCCAGCCCGAAAAACGCGGCCGAGAGGATGAGTTCTGCCGCGACAAGCTGGCCGATCGAGAGTTCGCCCTGGATCACTAGCCAGCCGCCCAGCGCGAGCAGACCCGAACTGGCCAGGGCATAGAGCAGCAGGAAGGCGACGGTCTGCGACATGGTGTAGCGGAAATGCTTGGCCTTGGCCGCGACATAGGTCGCGGTAACCGCCTCCGATCCATCGAGCGCATAATCGACATGACGGCCCGATTTGTAGAAGCCGTTCGATGCGCCGACATTCTCCAGCCAGCGCGCCGCGTCATATTTCGCATGGCTGAGCGCAATGCCCGATCGGATCGCGCCGCGGGTCCAGACGAGCAGGATCAGCACGGCCAGACCGATGACGATCAGGTTGAAGGCCAGGAAGAATGGGTGATAGAAGGCGGTGACGGCAAAGCCGACCACCGATTGCAGGATGATCGTGAACCCGCCGATCAGCAGGCTCGGCACCGCCTTCTGTACCGTGTTGACGTCGAAATAGCGGTTGAACAGGTCCTGGCGCTTGCTGTCCTCGAAAAACGGATTGCGCGCATGGATCGAGCGGATGGTGATTTCGGCGACCTGGCGGGAATAGAAGCGCCGCGCGAACAGTTCCATCGTGTAGATGCGCAGTGCGGACAGCATGACGGCAATCAGCAGCAGGCCCAGCAGCGTGCCCGCCAATGTCACCAGCGGCGTGACCAGGGCAGTGTTGGCCACCGAATTGATCAGCATCTGCACCGAAATCGGCGTCGCCAGCGACAATACAGAGATCGCCACGCCATAGATCAGGGCCAGCGCCAGGAAACTGCGTTCGCCCTTCAAGAGGCCGAACATCCAGCGGATAGCCTCGCGTGCGCCCATGATATGGTGTTCGGAAGATGATGCCATTTTTGCCTGCCCGTTAGTCCAAGGTCGCCAGCGCACGAAATAGGCGACCCCGCCGATAAACCCATTCGAAAGCGGCTCATCGGAGCGATTGGTTTTTTCTATCGGGAAGCTCGCCCCCGAACGCAGTTTTCCATGATATAGGTTAACCTGCCGCAGGTCGAACGGTTATCTGGCGCGATTGATCCATGTTATGGCGCGATGGCATCCTCGCGCAAGGCGTCGATACCCAAAGCTCGCGCTGAACGAGCATGGTCCGAGTCGGGTGAGGACGCATTGCGCCTGATACCGCCGGATCCAGCGGAAGCGTCGGACTGCTGCCGCGCCGGTGGCGGCGCTATAGCGAATTACCGCTTGAGCAGCGGCGCCAGATACTGGCCAGTATAGCTGCCCGCGATCTTCGCGACCTGTTCGGGGGTGCCCTCGGCAACGACCTGGCCACCCTTGACGCCGCCCTCGGGGCCCATGTCGATGATCCAGTCGGCCGTCTTGATGACGTCCAGATTGTGCTCGATCACCACCACGCTGTTGCCCTGATCGACCAGCCGGTGCAGCACCTCGAGCAGCTTGCGTACATCCTCGAAATGCAGACCAGTGGTGGGCTCGTCGAGGATGTACAGCGTCTGCCCGGTCGAGCGGCGTGACAATTCCTTGGCGAGTTTGACGCGCTGCGCCTCGCCGCCGGACAGGGTGGTCGCCTGCTGGCCGACCTTGACATAGCCCAGGCCCACTTCCCAGAGCATCGCCATCTTGTCGCGGATCGGCGGCACCGCCTTGAAGAACTCGACTGCGTCCTCCACCGTCATGTCGAGCACATCGGCGATGCTGTGGCCCTTGAACTTCACCTCGAGCGTTTCGCGATTATAGCGCTTGCCGCCGCACTCCTCGCAGGTGACATACACATCGGGCAGGAAGTGCATCTCGATCTTGATCACGCCATCGCCCTGGCACTTCTCGCAGCGCCCGCCCTTGACGTTGAAGCTGAACCGGCCCGGCTTGTAGCCGCGCGCCAGCGCCTCGGGCAGTCCGGCAAACCAGTCGCGGATATTGGTGAACGCGCCGGTATAGGTCGCCGGGTTCGATCGCGGGGTGCGCCCGATCGGCGACTGGTCGATATCGATCACCTTGTCGCAATGTTCGAGCCCGGTAATCCTGTCATGCGATCCGGCGATGATCCGCGCGCCGTTGAGCGCGCGCGCCGCGCCCGCATACAGCGTGTCGATGGTGAAGCTCGACTTGCCCGAGCCCGACACCCCGGTAATGCAGGTGAAGGTGCCGAGCGGGATCGATGCGGTCACCCCGGTCAGATTGTTGGCACGCGCATTGTGCACGGTCAGCTTCTTGCCATTGCCCTTGCGACGCTTCTTCGGAACCTCGATCTTGCGCTCGCCGGTCAGATATTGCGCGGTGAGCGAATCCTTCGCCTTCAGCAGTTCGGGCAGCGTTCCCTTGGCGACGACCTCGCCGCCATGCACGCCAGCGCCGGGACCCAGATCGACGATATAATCGGCGGTGCGGATCGCGTCCTCGTCATGCTCGACGACGATCACGGTATTGCCCAGATCACGCAGGCGCTTGAGCGTCACCAGCAACCGGTCATTGTCCTTCTGATGTAGCCCGATGCTCGGTTCGTCCAATACATAAAGCACGCCCGAAAGCCCGCTGCCGATCTGGCTGGCGAGCCGGATGCGCTGTGATTCGCCGCCGGACAGCGTGCCCGAGGTGCGATCGAGGTTCAGGTAATCGAGCCCGACATTGTTGAGAAAGCCCAGCCGTTCGATGATCTCTTTCAGGATCGCCTTGGCGATCTGCTGCTGCTGCGGCCCCAGCCTGTCGTTGAGCGTCTCGAAGAACTGCAGCGCATCGGCAACCGAGCGCCGGGTGGAGATCGAGATGTCCTCGCCCGCCACCTTGACCGAGAGCGCCTCGGGCTTGAGGCGCGCACCGTCGCAGACTTCGCAGGGCTGCGCGGTCTGGTACTTGCTCAATTCCTCGCGCATCCAGGCGCTGTCGGTCTGGAGCATGCGACGGTTGAGATTGCCGATCACGCCCTCGAACGGCTTCTTGACCTCGTAGCTCTTGCGCCCGTCCTGGAAGCGCAGCGTCACCGGCTTACCTGCGGTGCCATGCAGGATGACCAACCGCGCCTCGCCGGGCAGGTCCTGCCAGGGCGTGTCGAGCGAGAAACCGAATTCGCGCGCCAGGCTGGCGAGCACCTGCATGTAATAGGGCGAGGGCGGGTTCGACTTGGCCCAGGGCACGATCGCGCCCTTCTTGAGGCTCAGTTCCTCGTTGGGCACGACCAGTTGCGGATCGAAATACATTTTCTCGCCCAGGCCATCGCATGCGGGGCAGGCGCCCTGCGGCGCGTTGAACGAGAACAGCCGTGGCTCGATCGCCTCGATCGTGAAGCCCGATACGGGGCAGGCGAAGCGTTCGGAAAAGATGATGCGGTTATCGGGGATGCCGGCGTTCTTCATGCCCTTCTTGGGCTTGTCGTCCGTGCTGGCGGGGCCATCTGCGACGGCCGGCGGCGCCGGCTCGCCCAGCGCTGCCACCGTGCCATCCGCGAGATCGACATAGGCCAGGCCATCGGCGAGCTTGAGCGCGGTCTCGAAACTGTCGGCAAGACGTGTCTCGATGCCTTCGCGCACCGCCATGCGGTCGACGACCACCTCGATGTCATGCTTGTACTTCTTGTCGAGCGAAGGCGCGGCATCGATCTCGTACATCTCGCCATCGATGCGCACGCGGGTGAAGCCCGCCTTCTGCCATTCGGCCAGTTCCTTGCGATACTCACCCTTGCGGCCGCGCACCACGGGCGCGAGCAGATAGAAGCGCGTGCCCTCGGGTAGCGCCATGACACGATCGACCATCATGCTGACCGTCTGAGCGGTGATCGGCAGCCCGGTCGCCGGCGAATAGGGTACCCCGACGCGCGCCCAGAGCAGGCGCATGTAATCGTAGATCTCGGTGACGGTCGCGACCGTCGATCGCGGGTTGCGGCTGGTGGTCTTCTGCTCGATGCTGATCGCGGGGCTGAGGCCGTCGATATGCTCGACATCGGGCTTCTGCATCATCTCGAGGAACTGGCGCGCATAGGCCGAGAGCGACTCGACATAGCGCCGCTGGCCCTCGGCATAGATGGTGTCGAAGGCCAGCGACGATTTGCCGCTGCCCGAAAGCCCGGTGATGACGATCAGCTGGTCGCGCGGCAGATCGATGTCCACGCCCTTGAGATTGTGTTCGCGCGCGCCGCGCACAGAGATGTGAGTGAGCATGAACGGCCTTATGTTCTATTGATGTTCCGCTGGCAAGCGGGAGAAATCACGCTGCGGCGCGATAGCGGAGTCGCGGGGGGAACATGGGGCCGCGTCCCTCGCGCTGCAAGGGCTGCGCATGCGATGAATGGAACCGCTTTGAGCGATGATCGTAGCCGTGTTAATCGAGATCAACTTTGACTTGAGGGAACACGATCATGAAATTTCGCCCGTTCGGCCGCGCTTCGCTGGCCATCGCCCTGACCGCCTCGGTGCTTGCCATTCCCGCTATCGCGCAGCAGGCCAGCGCGCCGGCGACCACCGAGCCCGATACCGGATCGATGGAACCGTCGCCTGTGACCCGCAACCCCAGCACGCCCGAGGAGCAGGCGGAGCGCGAAGCGGCGAACACCGCGCAAGTTCAGGCATCGAGTGCGCAGCTCGCGCAGAATGCCGCCAACCTCGCCAATTACGAAGCGCGGCGCAGCAGCTACGAGAACCAGATGAAACTGTATGAAAATACGGTGGATTCGCGGGCTCGCGCCGAATCCGAATATGCCGAAGTGAAGAAGCTTTACGACGCCATCTATACGCAATGGGAAGCCGATGTCGCGGCTTGCAACGCTGGCGATCGCAAGCGCTGCGCCCAGGCACCCGTCATGCCGAAATAACTATGCCCTGCGCCGCGCCCGGCGTTCGGGTATCCGGCTAGAGTTTCGGCAGCACCAGAGTGAAGCGCGCCCCCTGGCCGGGCGCGCTTTCCACTGTCAGGTCGCCTTGCATCGCCAGGGCGAGCCGCCGCGAAATATACAGGCCGAGACCGCTGCCGCCATCGCCGCTGCGGCCCAGGCGCTCCCATTTGTTGAACAGCCGCTGCTGCTCCTCGTCGGACAGACCGGGCCCCTGATCGGCGACGGTGACGCTCGCCCAATCAGGGCCGTCGTCGAGCCTGAGCCAGATCATCGAACCATCGGGCGCATAGTTGATCGCATTGCCGAGCAGGTTGAGCAGCACCTGCAGCACGCGGCGGAATTCGCCGATCGCCGGCAGGCTGTCGTCTTCCGCGGGCCGGTCGATGCGGATCGAGCGGTCGGCGGCCTTGAGCGCGAGCAGGCCCGCAGCGCGGCGGCCGAGATCGGCCAGATCGACCGGTTCGCGCGCGGCGCTGAAGCCGCTCGCCTCGATCGCCTCGAGATCGGCGAGATCGTCGATCAGCGCGAGCAGATGCCGTCCGGCGGACGCGATATCGCCGGCATAGCTGGCATAGTCGGCGCGCAGCGGACCTTCGAGCCGCCCACCGATCGTCTCGGCATTGGCGATGATCCGCCCGATTGGCTGGCGGAGCGCCGGGCCGATCTGGCTGCCGAACATATGTGCCAGCCGCTCGCCGTCGAACAGCGGCGGCGGGGCGGCGACCGCTTCGGGCTGCGGCGGTTCGGGCGCTTCGGCCAATTGCAGGCTCCACCCGGCGCCGGCATCGTCGCGCGATCTGTGCAGCGTCCAGCAGCGGCCGTCGCCGACCAGTCTCACGCGCACGCCGTTATGACAATCCGCCAGCACGAGCGGTGCGCCATCCTCGGTCGCGATCAGCGCGCCGACAGGCTTCAGCGTCACGCGCTCGGCCTGCCAGTCGGCGGGCAGCGCAAGCGGGCTGCGAACATGCAGGATGCGGCCGAGCGGATCGACGCGAAGATGGACATAATTCTCAGCGGCAGGGGCGGAGGCGGGCAGGGGTGCAGCGCCCGCGGCTTCGGGCAGCGGCTGTTCGCGCCACTGGCTGAGCAACAGATCGACACCTTTCGCGTCGGGCGTGCAATCGCACCAGAGGTCGATCGCCACGTCGGGGCCGAACACGGTTACCGGGCGCGACAGCCGCATGCCGAGGCGCAGCGCATGCCGGGCAAGGTCGAGCAGCCTGGGAAGGGCCAGCACCCCGCCATCCTCGCCGCCGAGGGCGTGGTGTAATTCGCTGATCCGCGCATCGGCGTGCAGCAAACGCCCATCGCGGTCGAGCCGGACGGCACTTCCCGGATCGGCGATCGGGCGGGCCGACGCAGGCACTGCGGAATTCGCCTCGGCGTTCACCACACGGCTCCCGAATGTGCCAGCGGATCGAGGTTGCGCCATCCGGCGACCAGCCGCGCAGCATCTTCTTGGGCCAGCGCGCGCAGATCCGCCGCCGGCGGCAGCGTGTCGGGGGGCAACGATGCCAGCGCAGCCAGTCCCTGAAGCAGCGGTGCAGCGATATCACCCTCCAGCCCGGATGCGCGCAGCACCACCGATAGTCGCGCCAGATCGGGATCGCGCAGCATGTCGAACAGCAGTTCGGCCGAAAGCCCGCTCGCCCGCTCGAGCATGGCGAAGATCAGGCTCGGGCCATTGTCGGCGAGCGACCAGGCATCGCCGCTGCGGGGCAGTTCGAATAGATGGCAGAACCGCATGAGCCGGTGCGGGCGTCCCCGGCGCTCGTCAAAGCCCTGCAGAAAGGCCTCGCCAGCCCGGTTCAGTTGCAGCGGGTCGCCAGCGGCCCGCTCCTGAAGAAAGGCTAGGCACGCGCGCACGAGGCCATGCAGCGTCTCGGGCGGCAGTTCGTCGGGATCGATCGCGAAACCCTGCGCGCGGCTGAGAAACCGGCTCTGCGCTATGATCAGCGCCATCGCGGTCTCGGCCAATTCGTCCTGCGCATCGCCGACTCGCGCTTCCACGCGCGCCGGCAGTTCCGCGGTCGCAAGCCCGACCAGCGGCGTGTTGCGGCACAACCGCGCCTCGGTCGCGCGCGCGAACAGCAGGCGAGTGGTGGGTGCATGCGCAATAACCGCATGGCGCGCCAGGTCCGCACCCCGCTCTGCCGATCCGGTGAGCGCCTCGGCCAGGCGTGCCGCCAGCGATTCGACAAAACCGCCCGTCAGGCTGATGTCGTCCTCGCGCAGGCGCTGGGCCTGATCGGGCAGCAGATGCTGGCGCACCAGCGCCGGTACCGCCATGGCCTGCCGAGCCTGAGCGTCGGCCTGGCGCAGCAGCGCGCCAACGTCCCGTAAGGCCGGGCGTGCAGGGGCCGTGTCGGTACTCATCGCCTTGCCCTACCAATGGCTGGTTAAAATGCTGTTAGTTGAAAGGACCAGCGCCCTCCCGCGAATATGGGCTCAGCGCTGGCCCGCCGCAAGCGGCGCGCGATGCGTCTGCCACAACAATAGCCCCGTCAGCGCGAGATTCCAGAGCATCAGCATCGGCATCAGCAGCCCCAGCGGCAGCGCGACCAGGGCGGCGACCGCGACCAGGCTGGGCGATCCGGCAAGCCTTCGCCACAGCCGGGAAAGGGGGCCGGTCACGCGCCCCAGCACCGTTGCCAGCCCGGGCAGCAGCAGCGCGGCGAAAAGGCCCGACAGCCGGTCCGATGCGGCGACGCTCAGCACCGTCACGACGACGAAGGCGATGGCGAAGGCGAGGTCGCGCGCGATCTGCTCGGACGGCCTGGTCAGGCGACCGACAAAGCGCCCGAACAGCCGGTTGGCCGCATGGCCCGCCGCGCGCCCCGCCACCAGCATGCCGAGTGCCGCGATGCCCCATCCCGCCGCCGCCGTGCCGATGCCGAGCACTGGCAGGCCGATCGCGGCAAGGCGCAACGCAGGGCGGCTCCAGCCGGTGGCCCAGATACGCCGGGCGAGCGAGGCCATGGCGCCGGTCTGGACGATCCTTCCGCCGAGCGCCCCCGATGACCCCGCAAGTTCCTGCAGCGCCAGGATCTCGACCTCGCCCGGCTCGCGCACGATCGCGATGCGGCCCGCCTCGGCAAGCGAAAAGGGCAGGACCTCGCGCCGGTAGCCGCGCTGGACGGCGAGACGCAGCAGCGCGGACTGGATGCTCCAGTCCTCGGGCAGATCGCGCGCCTCGACCAGATCGCGCGCGCGGACACAGGCGAGCCCCGCCCAGACATGATTGATATCGATCCGCTCGAACCGCTCGACGAGCACGCGCGCGCCATCGCCGGGAGCGAAACTGGCGACGAACGTTCCGGTTTCGCGCGCCAGCCGGTCCATGTCGGACGGCGCAACATACAGGCTATCGGCGATGACCAGCAGCTCGTCCTCGCTGGCAAGGCGCACACTGATATCCGCGACCGACCGCACCAGGTGGAAGGCAAGGCTGCGCTGCGCGGCATAGGCCTCGATCTCGCGCGTGCGTTCGTCGACCGTGCTCACCAGGCACAGGATCTCGCCCGCGCCTGCCTGAACCGCCAGATCGATCTGCAGCATCGCCAGCCGACCGTGCGCGAGCGGCAGCGCCCCGCGCAACGCGGTGCTGCCCGGAACGGTTTCGATCAGCGATATCAGTGCGGTACGCACGCCATGCGGCTCCAGTCCATCGGGAGCCGCTCTCTTATCGGCTGGCGGCGGGGATGCCAACCGGCTGCGGTCGGGACCGCCGGGCGACGCGCCAAGTTTACAGGTCGGCGGAGGGCGTTTCGCTGAAGTCGCGCATCGCGCTCGCCAGATCGCGCAGGACGACCGGATCGCCCGGCGCACCTTCGAGCGCTTGGTCGGCGAGATCGACAATGCCCTGCACGCTGAAGCTGGCAGCCAGGCTCTTGAGCCGCAGCGCGGCAAAATGCCAGTTCGCATCGCAGCGCGCGCGACCCAGCAGGTCGATCTGGCGCGCGGCGCTCTCGATAAAGGCTCCGCGAAGCTCCGCGACGAGATCGGGATCGCTGCCGACGGCGGCGGCCAGCGCCGCGTTCAATGCTCCGGATTCATAAGCCATGGCGCGCAGCTATAGCGCGCTCGCCTTAACTTTCGGTTTCTGGCCGGGCAAAATCTGTTAAGCATAGGGGCATGGGCGAGGGGAAGAAGATCATAGATCTGCGGCATGGCCGCAGCGACGAGAATCCTGCGGCGCAGGAGCCGGTTCCGGACATGGCGGCACCGGCCATGCCTCCGCGCGCCGCTGCTGAGGAGCCGAGCGATTCGCATGTGCCCTGGGCGAGCGACGATGAGCTGCCGGAGAGCGTGCCGGTGATCGGCCGCTGGGGCTGGGTCGCGATCGCGCTGGGCCTCGCCTGGACTGCGGCGTTCATCTGGGCCTCGCTGCCGATGTGGCTGGCGATGATGACACCGGTGCTGGCGATGCAGGCGATCGCGCAATGGGCGATGCCGATCGCGATGATCGCCGCACTCTATCTGGTGATGCAGCGCAACAGCAGCAGCGAGGCGCGGCGCTTCGCGCAGCTGGCGGGATTGCTGCGGGCGGAGAGCAGCCTGCTCGAGACCCGGCTCGCGCATGTGAATGCCGAACTGTCGCTGGCGCGCGAGTTCCTGGCCAATCAGAGCCTCGAGCTCGAATCGCTGGGCCGCGTGTCGAGCGATCGCCTGCGCAGCTTTGCCGAGGAACTGCGCACGACGATCGAGGCGAGCGATACCGGCATGCGCGCGATCGGCGAGGTCAGCGCGGCGGCGCACGGCAATATGGAAAAGCTGCGCAACCACCTGCCGGTGATTGCCAACTCGGCCAAGGACGTCACCAACCAGATCGGCAATGCCGGGCGGACGGCGCAGGGCCAGGTCGAAAGCATGATCGGCGCGTTCCAGAAGCTCAACGAGTTCGGCCAGGCCGCGAGCGCGCAGATCGGCACCCTGGTGCAGGACTCGGATGCGGCCGTCCTCCGTCTGGCCCAGTCGGTCGAGACCAGCGGTGCCGCGCTCACCGGCCATGTCGCCGAGGCGAGCGAACAGATGGATCGCGCGATCGAAACCGTTGCCAGCCGCCTGGCCAACACGCGCAGCAATCTCGATCGGACCGCAGAAACCCAGACCGAACAGCTGCACGCGCATGTCGCGGAACTCGAGCGATCGCTCGCCACGCTGGCCGAGTCCATGGCCGAGCGCGCCGCGCGCAGCCGCCAGGACATGCGCGCGGCCGCCGACGATCTCGGCCTCACGCTGGCCACGCTTGCGACCTCGGCGGGCGAGAGCGAAGCCACGATCCGCCAGATCATTGCCGCTGCCGATGCGCAGATCGGCGATGCCGAGCGCCGGCTTCAGGCGATGGACACGCACAGCAGCGAAGCGCTGGCGCGGCTCGCCTTCGCCCTTTCCGCGCTCGATTCCAATGTGGCCAGCCTTTCGGAAAAACTGGCGGCGGGCAGCGGCCATGCCGAGATTTTCGACGCCAAGTCGCAGCGCGTCCGCACGCTGCTCGAGGCGATCGAAAGCCAGGCGGGGCAGGCGATCCCCGAGGCGCTCGACGCGCTCGACCGCAAGACCGGGGCGAGCGAGCAGGGCGTGGCCAGCCTGCGCGCGCATGTCTCGCAGGTCGATGACGAGATGATCCGGCTGGGCTCGATCCTCGGCAATTTCGAGCAGCGCATCGCCGAACAGGCATCCGAGGTCGAACGGCTTGCGGGCAGCAGCGAGGCCGGATGGCGCGAGCGGGCGGAGGATATCGGCGCGCTGATCGCGGCGATGCGCTCGGCGCGCGACGATATCGACCAGATCAACCAGACATCGGCGATCAAGCTGGTCGAGACGATGCGCGACGTGCACCGCGAGGCGCAGGCTGCCGCCGAGGAAGCACGCCGCGCGATGGACCGCGCGATCGCGGGCGCGACCGACAAGCTGGGCCAGGACAGCGCCGCGGCGCTCGAAAAGGTGCTTCGCGGCAAGGCGGAAGAGCTGGTGGGCAAGCTGGAGAGCGCGATCAACCGCGCGGTCGGCGCGACCAGCGAGGCGAGCCTGCACCTCAAGGACCAGCTTGCCCGCGTCGACGACCTCGCCACGCATCTCGAGCGCCGCGTCGCCGATGCGCGCGAGCAGGCCGAGGAGCGCACCGACAACGACTTCGCGCGCCGGCTGGCGCTGCTGACCGAATCGCTGCATTCGACCGCGATCGATGTCGACAAGATCCTCTCCGCCGAGGTCAGCGACACCGCCTGGTCGGCCTATCTGCGCGGCGATCGCGGCGTGTTCACGCGGCGCGCGGTGCGGCTGATCGACAATGGCGAAGCCAGGGACATCGCCTCGGCATACGAGAACGATCCCGAATTCTTCGAGCTGGTGAACCGCTATATCCACGATTTCGAGAGCATGCTGCGCACGGTGCTGTCGACCCGCGACGGCGGGGTGATGGGGGTGACGCTGCTCTCGTCCGAGACCGGCAAGCTCTACGTTGCGCTGGCCCAGGCGATCGAGCGGCTGCGCAACTGACCGCGCCGGTTGCGCCGATCAGTCGCGCTTGGTCGCGCTGACCTCCTGCACCGGCGGAGCGTTTTCCCAGCCACCGCCCAGCGCGCGGAACAGCGACACCTCGGCCTCGGCCCGCGCCGCCATGGCAGATCCGCTCGCGGCGCGCGCGGCGAACAGGTTGCGTTCGACCTCGAGCAGCTGCAGCGCGTTGTCGCGGCCCGCGCGAAAGCGGATGCGCGTGATCCGCGCCACTTCTTCGGCGGCCTTGGCGGCCGTCTGAAGCGCGGCTTCCTGCTCGATCGCCGCCTTGAGCCGTGCCAGCGCCTGTTCGGTTTCCTGCAGCGCCGTCAGCACCGCGCCGTCGAACGCCGCAAGACGAGCATCGGCCTGCGCCGAGGCCGCATTGATCCGCGCCCGCACCGCGCCATCGATCGGCAGCGACCAGGAGATCAGCGGACCGATCGAGAAACCGATATTGTTCGATCGCGTCAGCGCATCGGGGCTCGTTCCGCCGATCGACAGTGAACCTGCCAGCCGGATCGAGGGGTAGAGCGCCGCGGTCGCCACGCCGACGCGCGCCGTATCGGCCGCCAGCCGGGCTTCGGCTGCGCGCACATCGGGGCGACGCGCGAGCAAGGCCGCGCCGTCGCCCACCGGGATCGCGGTGCGGACTCTCGGCGGCGTGGTGCAGGCTGCCGCGGCAGTGTCGATAGCGGCAGGCGTGTCGCCGGTGAGCGTCGCCAGCGCATAGAGCGCGGCGCGCTGCTCGGCCTCGAATTGCGGCACCTGGGCCTGCGCCTGCGCCACCAGCAGCTCGGCATTGGCGACATCGCGCCGCTGCCCGCGCCCGGCGGCGAACAGCCGCTGGGTCAGGTCGAGCGTCCGCTGCTGTGTCGCCAGCGATTCGCGTGCGATATCGGCCTGCAAACGGCTGGAGCAGGCAAGCGCATAGGTGCGCGCGACCTCGGCCGCGACGCTGACCCGCGCGGCATCGAGATCGGCCGCAGCCGCCAGCGCATCGCCGCGCGTCGCCTCGACCGAGCGACGGATGCCACCGAACAGATCGATTTCATACGAAGCGTCGGTGGCGAGCTGATAGAAATCGAAGGTCAGCGGATCGGGCGGGGCAAAGCCGACCCCGGCATTGGCGCCGGTGCCGACCTGGTTGGTGTTCGCCGATCCTTGCGCGCTGATGCTCGGCAGTTGCCGTGCTCGCGCCTCGCGGATGAGCGCGCGAGCGCGGCGCAGGTTCGCGCTCGCCTCGCGCACCGAGGTGTTGCGCTGCAAAGCCTTGGTGACGAGGGCATCAAGCGCCGGGTCCTCGAACAACCGCCACCAGCCTTCGGGCAGGGGAGCGGTGGCGAATCGCGAATCGGCGCCTTCGGCAAAGCCCTGTGCGGCGCTTGCCGGCGTGGCGGGGCGCTCGAAATCGGGGCCGACGGTGCAGGCCGCCAGCGTCGCGCTGAGCGCTGCGGCGCCGAGAAGACGGAATTTCAGGATCATGGCTGGTTGCCCTCCAGGACGGGCTGGGCGGGGGCAGCCGGCGGCGGATCGTCCTTGCGGCGCCGACGCGACCAGGCCTTGATCCGCTCTTCGAGCGAACGCACCATCACGTAGAAGGCGGGGGTGAACAGCAGGCCGAAAATCGTCACGCCGATCATCCCGAAGAACACCGCGATGCCGAGCGCCTGGCGCATCTCGGCACCCGGGCCGGTCGAGATGACCAGCGGCAGCACGCCCAGGATGAACGCGAGCGAGGTCATCAGGATCGGGCGCAGGCGCTGCGCTGCCGCATGGCGTGCCGCTTCGAGCACCGACTGGCCATGATCCTCGTTATGCTTGGCGAATTCGACGATCAGGATCGCGTTCTTCGCCGCGAGACCGATCAGCACGACCAGGCCGATCTGTGTCAGGATATTGTTGTCGCGCCCCATCAGGTTGACCCCTAGGATTGCGGCGAGCAGGCACATCGGCACGATCAGGATCACCGCCAGCGGCAGCACCAGGCTTTCATATTGCGCGGCGAGCAGCAGGAAGACGAAGATCACGCCGAGCGCGAACACCAGAATGCCGGTATTGCCCGCGGCCTTCTGCTGATAGGCGATCTCGGTCCATTCAAAATCGAAGCCCTGTGGCAGGACCTTGCGCGCCAGCTGCTCCATCGTGTCGAGCGACTGGCCGCTAGAATAGCCGGGCAGCGTGTCGCCCTGGAGTTCGGCCGCGCGATAGAGATTGTAGCGCACCACGCGATAGGCCCCCGAATCGTTGCGCAGGCTCATCACCGCGTCGAGCGGAACCATCTGTCCGGTCGACGAGCGGGTGCGCAGCCGTCCAATATCGGAGATGTCGTCGCGATACGGCGCGTCGGCCTGCGCGGTCACGCGGAAGGTTCGGCCAAGGAAGTTGAAGTCGTTGATATAGCTGGAGCCCAGATAGGTGCCGAGCGTCGCGAAGATATTCTCCACCGGCACGCCCAGCTGCTCGGCGCGCGCGCGGTCGATATCGGCGAACAGGCGCGGCGTGCGGGTGTTGAACGTGGTGAAGGCGCCTGCAATCCCTTCGGCCTGACCCGCTGCGCCCATCATCGCGAAGGCCGCGCCTTCGAGCGCCTGGAGCCCGGCATTGCCGCGATCCTCGATGATCATCTTGAAACCGCCACCTGTGCCCAGGCCCGAGACCGGGGGCGGGGCGATGACGAGGATATTGCCCGCCGTGATCTGCGCCATGGCGCCGAACAGCTCGCCCGCCAGCTCGGTCGCGCCGATGCGCGTGCCGGCGGGCTTGAGCGTGATGAAGATCGCGCCGGCATTGGGAGCATTGGTGAAGGTCGCGCCGTCGAAACCGGCAAAGGCGATGGTGCTGATGACATTGGGATTCTTCAGCGCGATCGCCTGCGCTTCCTCGAGCGTGGCGGTGGTGCGCTGGAGCGAGGCACCCGGCGGCATCTGGACCACGCCGATCAGATAGCCCTGGTCCTGCGCTGGGATGAAGCCCGCAGGCGTGGCGGCAAAGCGCCACCCGGCCACCGCGATCAGCGCAAGATAGGCAATCCCCATGAACATCAGGCTGCGGATCGTGCGCGCGGTGAGGCGGCCATAGCGTTCGGACAGGCTCGCGAATCCCCGGTTGAAGCCTCGCGCGAAGCGCACGCCCCATCCGCGCCAGCCGGGCGCGATGTCCTTGTCCTCATGGCTGCGCGGACGCAGCAACAACGCGGCGAGCGCGGGCGACAGCGTCAGCGACACGAAGGCGGAAAAGGCGGTCGCGCCCGCGATCGTCACCGCGAACTGCTGGTAGAAGGCGCCCGAAATGCCGGGGATGAAGGCGGTGGGGATGAACACGCCGCACAGCACCAGCGCGATCGCGATCAGCGCACCCGACACCTCGTCCATCGTCTTGTGCGCGGCGGCGAGCGGGCTCAGCCCCTCTTCCTCCATCAGGCGCTCGACATTCTCGACCACCACGATCGCGTCGTCGACCACGATGCCGATGGCCAGCACCATGCCGAACAGCGACAGGCTGTTCAGCGAGAAGCCGAGCGCGGCGAGCACCGCGATCGCACCCGCGAGCGCAATCGGGATGGCAACGATGGGGATCACCGCCGCGCGCCAGCTCTGCAGGAACAGTAGCACGACGATCGCGACGAGGATGATCGCCTCGACCAGCGTGTCCTGCACCGCCGCGATCGACGCCTCGACATAGCTGGTCGGGTTATAGGGGATGCTGTACGCCATCCCCGGCGGGAAATTGCCTTCAGCCCGGGCAAGCTCGTCCTCGACCGCCTTGGCGACGGTGAGCGCGTTCGATCCGGGCAGCTGCGAAATCGCCAGCGCGACCGTGGGCTTGCCGCTGGCAAAGGCGTTGACGCTGTAATCCTGCGCGCCCAGCTCGATCCGCGCGACGTCCGCAAGCCGGGTCAGCGCCAGGCCGTCGCGCTTGATCACGATCTGGCCGAACTCCTCGGGCGTGCTCAGGCGTCCCTGGGTCTGCACGCCCAGCTGGAACGCCGTGCCGCCGCTGTTGAACGGTGGCTGGCCGATCGAGCCTGCCGAAACCTGCGCGTTCTGCGCGCGAATCTTGCCGACGATCTCGTCGACGGTAAGGTTGCGGCTCGCCGCCAGCTCGGGGTCGATCCAGACGCGCATGTTGTAATCGCGTCCGCCGAACAGCCTTGCCGAGCCGACCCCCTCGATGCGCGAAATCCGGTCGATGATCTGCAACGTCGCATAGTTGCTGATATACGGCTGGGTCAGCGAGCCATCGGGCGAGTAGAAATTGGCCACCATCAGCAGGTCGGGCGAGTTCTTGCGCACCGTCACGCCGATCTGGCGCACCTCCTGCGGCAGGCGCGGTTCGGCGCTGCTCACCCGGTTCTGCACCAGCACCTGCGCCTGATCGACATTCGTGCCCTGGGCGAAGGTGACGGTGATCGCGAGATTGCCGTCGCCGGTCGAGGACGACGACATGTACAGCATGTCCTCGACGCCGTTGATCGATTCCTCGAGCGGCGCCGCGACCACATCGGAGATCGTCTCGGCGCTCGCGCCCGGGAAGCTCGCGCTGACCACAACGGTCGGCGGTGCGATCTCCGGATATTGCGATACCGGCAGCGTGGGATAGGCGACCACGCCGAAGATGACGATCAGGATCGACAGCACCGCCGCGAAGATCGGGCGGTCGATGCAGAAATGGGCAATGCGCATCGGCTTAGCTCGCCGTCGCCTGGGCGGGGGCCGGGGCAGAGATCGGCCGCGCGATCGGCGCATCGTCCTTGGCGCGGGCCTTGATCTGGCCCTTGCGCGGGGTCACCACCATGCCGGGCTGCATCCGCGTGAGCCCGTCGATCACGATCCGCTCGGTCGGCGCGAGCCCCTCGCGGATCACGCGCAGCCCTTCCACCATCGGACCGGTCTGGACCGGGCGCGGTGCCACCTTGTTGCCCTTGCCCAGCACGAAGACGAGCTTGCGCGTCTGATCGGTGATGATCGCCTCGTCGGGCACCAGCAACGCCTTGTAGGTGCCCGATCCCAGCAGCCGCGCGCGCCCGAACATGCCGGGGACCAGGAAGCCCTCGGGATTGTCGACCATCGCATAGGCGGTGATCGTGCCGGTATCGGGACTGATGCCGTTGTTGAGAAACGCCATGCGGCCGCGCCAGCGGAAGGTGGGTTCGTCGGCCAGCTGGATCTCGACCGGATTGGGGGCATAGCGCGAACTGCGCCGCTCGCCGCCGGCATCCTGGCGGATATATTTGAGATAGAAGGATTCAGCGCCATCGAAGCTGAAGCGGATGGGATTCATGCGGACGATGCGCGTCAGCTCGGTCTGGCCGGCGGTGACGTAATCGCCGACATCGACCATCCGGTTCGACGCACGACCCGCGATCGGCGCACGGATTTCGGTAAAGGAAAGGTCGAGCTGCGCTGCCTGACGCCGCGCCTGCGCCGCCGCCAGCGAGGCGCGCGCGGTCCGCAGATTGGCAGCCAGCGTGTCGGCTTCTTCCTTGCTGATGGCATCGAAGCTGACCAGCTCGCGGCCACGCGTTGCCTGGGCCTGAGCATTGGTCAGCGCGGCGCGCGCGCTGGCCACGCTGGCTTCGGCTTCGGCCAGTGCGGCGCGGAAGGGACGCTGGTCGATGACGAACAGCAGCTGCCCCTTGCCGACATCGCCGCCATCGCGGAAGGCGACTCGCGAGATCGGGCCGGACACCCGCGCCACCAGCTGGACGTCCTCGTCTGCGGTGAATCGGCCGATATATTCGTCCCAGTCGACCACCTCGCGCTGCAACGGCACCGCAACGGTGGCTGCGGGCGGCGGCGGCGGCGGGGGCGGCTCGGACGAACAAGCGCTGACGAGCAGCGCCAAGGCTGCCGCGAAGAGCGCGCATCTGGGGGGGACGCGCATCGGTTACTCCGGATTTTGATATTGCACCGCAACATCGTGGCGGAAACGTAGGGGAAGGTCCAGAGGAAAAAGTTGCAATTGACAACTAATATATGTTTGTTTTCTGCAACTGCTCTGGCGCAACTCGCAAATACAGCAATTGTTCCCCGCCGATGTGGTCGCCTTGCGGCCGCGATCAAGGTCCTGAGGTTGTAGTGCCGAGCGCCGCTCCCTATCTGACGCGGCAGTTTGTGATAAAGGGGGAATGCCAGATGCTGTACCATGATGCCGATGATGACGGCGAAATGTCGGAGAAGGGCAAGATCCCCGTCCCCCAGGACGTGCAGCAGGCGATCGTGACGCTGCTGCGCTGGACCGGCGACGATCCCGAGCGCGAGGGCCTGCGCGATACGCCGCTGCGCGTGGCGCGCGCGTGGAAGGAATATTGTTCGGGCTATGGCGACGATCCCAGCGTGCACCTCAGCCGCACGTTCGAGGAAGTCGGCGGCTATGACGAGCTCGTGCTGCTCAAGGACATTCCGTTCCAGTCGCATTGCGAACATCACATGGCGCCGATCATCGGCAAGGCGTCGATCGCCTATATGCCGAAGGATCGCGTGGTCGGCATTTCCAAGCTGGCGCGCGTGCTGCACGGCTATGCGCGGCGTCTGCAGGTTCAGGAGCGCCTGACGGCGGAAGTTGCCGCGTGCATCTGGGAACATCTGCAGCCGCATGGCGTGGCCGTCGTCATCGAGGCGAGCCATAGCTGCATGACCGCGCGGGGCGTCCGCACGCCTGGCGTGGGGATGATCACCAGCCGCCTGCTCGGTTGCTTCCTCGACGACCATCGCTCGCGCAAGGAAGTCATGGGCCTGATGGGCTATTGATCACGGATCGGCCCTCTTCCCGTGGGGAGAGAAGGTCGGGAGGGGGGCTGCGCTACCCGGCACTCCCTTTTAACCTCGGCTGGCGAGCAAGCTCGCCAGCCTGGGTAGCTCTCCGCCAAGTGGGAGAGCGCAGTTCTGCGGTCAGAGCTGCTCGAGCATGTAATCCGCGCTGCTCACCTTGAAGTCGCCCGGCTCTTCGACGAACAGCTTGTCGACCACGCCGTCCTTGACGACCATGGCGAAGCGCTGGCCGCGCTTGCCCATGCCGAAGCCGGTGCCGTCCATCGTCAGACCCAGCGCCTCGACGAAATCACCGTTGCCGTCGGCGAGCATTGCGATCGAATCGGCATTGGCCGACTTGCCCCAGGCGCCCATCACGAACGCATCGTTGACGGCAGTGCAAGCGATCTCGTCGACGCCCTTGGCCTTGATCGCGTCGGCCTTTTCGACAAAGCCGGGCAGGTGCTTGGCCGAGCAGGTGGGCGTAAAGGCACCGGGCACCGAGAAGAGCGCGACCGTCTTGCCTGCGAAAAAGTCCTTGGCCTCGACCTGCTGCGGACCTTCGGCGGTCGCGCGCACGAATTTGGTGTTGGGGATGGTGTCGCCGACTTTGATCATGGCATTCGTCTCCTGCTGGGCGGTTGAAACCGGGCTGCATGTTGTCCCGTCCCGGTCGCAATGCAAGGGGGCATCGGGAAGCGGGGCGATCAGACTGCAGGAAATGCCACTCGGCGCTCTCACCCAGGACATATAAAGGAATCTTTATATTTGCCTGTCAGGCCGAGTCTGGCTATGGGGGCCAGAGTTTCCGAGCGCCCTGTTGGCCAGTAGGACAGACATTCAGGAGATATTGCGTGGCCAGTGCCCCGACCCTCGACCGCAACGATTACGTTGTTGCAGACATTGCGCTTGCCGATTTCGGCCGCAAGGAAATCGCCATTGCCGAGACTGAAATGCCCGGCCTGATGGCGATCCGCGAAGAATATCGCGCCGCTCAGCCGCTCAAGGGTGCCAAGATCACCGGCTCGCTGCACATGACCATCCAGACCGCCGTGCTCATCGAGACGCTGGTTGCGCTGGGTGCCGAAGTGCGCTGGGCCACCTGCAACATCTATTCGACCCAGGATCACGCCGCTGCCGCCATCGCGGCGCAGGGCATCCCCGTGTTCGCCATCAAGGGCGAGACGCTGGAAGAATATTGGGAATATGTCGACCGCATCTTCGACTGGGGCGCCGAAGAAGGCACCACCTGCAACATGATCCTCGACGATGGCGGCGACGCCACGATGTACGCGCTGTGGGGCGCGCGCGTCGAAGCGGGTGAAGAGCTGTTCACCCCGACCAACGAGGAAGAAGAGTGCTTCGTCAAGGTGCTGAAGCGCCGCCTGGCCCAGACTCCCGGCTATCTCACCAAGACCGTCCAGAACATCAAGGGCGTGTCGGAAGAGACCACCACTGGCGTGCACCGCCTGTATGACCTCGCCAAGAAGGGCAAGCTGCCGTTCCCCGCGATCAACGTCAACGACAGCGTCACCAAGTCGAAGTTCGACAACAAGTACGGCTGCAAGGAATCGCTGGTCGACGGCATCCGTCGCGGCACCGACGTGATGATGGCCGGCAAGGTCGCCGTCGTGTGCGGCTATGGCGACGTGGGCAAGGGCTCGGCCGCTTCGCTGCAGGGCGCCGGCGCCCGCGTGATCGTCACCGAAATCGACCCGATCTGCGCGCTCCAGGCGGCGATGGACGGCTTCGCCGTGCAGACGCTGGAAGACGTCGTGTCGACCGCCGACATCTTCGTCACCACCACCGGCAACAAGGACGTCATCACGCTCGATCACATGCGCGCGATGAAGGACATGGCGATCGTCGGCAATATCGGTCACTTTGACAACGAGATCCAGGTCGGTGCGCTCGAGAACATGAAGTGGACCGAGATCAAGCCGCAGGTCGACATGGTCGAGTTCCCCGATGGCAAGCGCATCATCATGCTGTCCAAGGGCCGCCTGCTGAACCTCGGCAACGCCACCGGCCACCCCAGCTTCGTGATGTCGGCCAGCTTCACCAACCAGGTGCTGGCGCAGATCGAACTGTTCAGCGGTGCGAACAAGTACCAGAACGACGTGTACGTGCTCCCCAAGCATCTCGACGAGAAGGTCGCCCGTCTGCACCTCGCCAAGCTCGGCGTGAAGCTGACCGAACTGACCAAGGAACAGGCCGCCTATATCGACGTGCCGCTGACCGGTCCGTTCAAGAAGGACGAATATCGCTACTGATCGCGTGCGTTCCGGTTCTGCCGGAACGAGGACAGAGCAAGGGCCCGCTCCGCACCATGCGGAGCGGGCCTTTTGCTGTGCGGTCGGTCCGCTTCTGGCCGATTTCCATTAACGCACCCGGCCCGGCGCGCTATAGGCGGCTCCGAGAATCGCCCCCCGCGCTGAGGAGCCAGCCCATGAAATTCTTCGTCGACACCGCAGACACCGCCGAAATCGCCGATCTCGCCGCGACCGGCCTGCTCGATGGCGTCACCACCAACCCGTCGCTGATCGCCAAGTCGGGCCGCGACTTTCTGGAGGTGACGAAGGAAATCTGCGCGCTGGTCGAAGGCCCGGTCTCGGCCGAGGTCGTCGCGCTCGACCATGAGACGATGATGAAGGAGGCCGAGATCCTGCGCAAGATCGCCGACAATGTCGCGATCAAGGTGCCGCTGACGCTCGATGGCCTCAAGACCTGCAAGAAGCTGACCGACGACGGCACGATGGTCAACGTGACCCTGTGCTTCTCCGCCAACCAGGCGCTGCTCGCGGCCAAGGCGGGCGCGACCTTCATCTCGCCGTTCGTCGGCCGTCACGACGATAACGGCTTTGACGGCATGGCGCTGATCGAGGACATCCGCCTGATCTACGACAACTACGCCTTCGACACCGAAATCCTGGTCGCCTCGATCCGCCACCCGATCCACGTCCTCGAATCCGCGCGCATCGGCGCGGACGTCGCCACCATGCCGCCGAGCGTGATCCGCGGCCTGTTCAAGCACGTGCTGACCGACAAGGGCATCGAAGGCTTCATGGCTGACTGGGCGAAGACGGGTCAGTCGATCGGGTGAGTGCCCAAAGCTGCTTCTGAGATCAGACCGCCCCACTCGCCGAGCTATAACTGGACGTGGTGTCCTTCGTGAAGGACGTAGTTGTTCAACCGTGAGAGGTAGCAGCTATGGAAACTGCAAATTTGATTGAGCCGTGGTTACACAAGACCGCTGCAAAGCTTGCAATTCCCCTTGCAGCGAAATGTTTCAAAAAAGCGGTTGGGGAATTTCAGTTCGGTGTGCAATTATATCGAAGTCGTTTTTCTGACTATTTCTTCGTGGAGTTCAAAATCCACCATTCGGGCGTTTCTGCCTTCGGTGAGTCGAATTCAAGCAATCACCCGATCCTTGATCGTCGACTATATTCAACAAACCCCATTTGCGGAATGCCTACGCCGCCAGATTTTCGCATTCACAGAGATGACGCCAAGGGCCTGATAATCCTGCAAGAAAATTTGCTCGCCCAAGGGATGGAACTGTTTGGCGCCATTCGCACCGTTGAGGACTTGTATGCGTACTACAACGGTGAGCTTCCTGGTGTCTTCATAGAGGAATGGAGCCAAAGGTCTGCCGCTTACGCAGCTTGGGTTCCGAAGATTGAAGCCTATTTGTCATCTTCTACAAATGGAGTGCGGAAGGCCTAACCTAACCAAAACTCGCTCGCCTATGCTGCCATAGAGCTAGCCTCGTTGGACGCAACGGAGCAAAACCCCTCAATCAGCAAAGCTCTTCGGAGCCGGTGAGGCCACCGTCAGCGTGCCAGCGCCGACCTGCTGCACTTCGAGCAGGCGTTCCGCCACGCCATTGCGGCCGAAGCGGAAGGCGCCGTCGAGGCCGATAAAGCCGCCGGCATCGCGCAGGCGGTCCATCGGGAAGGGGGTGCCGGGCTTCCAGTCGCGCGCGATGCGGGTGGTGAGCAGCACGCTGTCATAGCCGAGCGTCGAGAGGCGAAAGGGGTCGGTGCCGAACTGCGCGCGGTATTTCGCGGCATACTGCCGGTACAGACCGTCCGAGACGCTGGCGAACCACGCGCCGCGCATCGCGGGCGAGGCGGCGAGCGTGCGCTCGGTGTTCCACAATTCGGTGCCCAGGATTCGCGCATCGGTGCCGCCATTGGCGCGGACGAGCGGTACGATGCGGATCGCGGCCGCGCCGCTATCGGCAATCAGGATCGCCTCATAGGCGCTGTCGCCCTGCATCTTCTTGAGCGCGGCGGTGATCGCGGCATTGCCCGCGCCATAGCTCTGCATCGACACGACCGTGCCGCCAGCAGCCTTGACCGAAGCGAGCATTGCCGAGGACGCGCGCTGGCCATAGGTGCCTGCTGGGACGAGCGCGGCAAAGCGCGTAATGCCCTGCGCGCGCGCATGGCGCACGACGCGATCGATCGACTGCGCCGGCACATAGCCCATCACGAACACGTTGTTGCCCGCGATGCCGACATCGTTCGAATAGCTGATGATCGGTACGCGCGCGGAATTGGCGGCCGCGGCGATGGCAACGACGTCGTCGCCGAACAGCGGGCCGAGGATCAGGCGGTTGCCATCGGCAATCGCGCGCTGCGCGGCGGCCTGCGCACCCTGGGCGGTATCGTAGCTGGTGATGCGAAGGTTGCTCGCCCTGGTGTCCATCAGCGCCAGCGTGGTGGCGTTGGCGATCGACTGGCCCACCGGCGCGTCCTTGCCGGAAAGCGGCAGCAGCAGCGCGATGCGGTGGCGTGTCTCGTCGGTGGGCAGCACGCCGGTGATCGTACCGTCATCGGGCTTGGTCACCGGCTTGTCGGGCTGCTGGCTGGGCGTCGGCGGCGGAGCGGTCTTGGGCACCATGGTCTGGCACGCCGCCAGCGCCAGGCTGCCCAGCACCAGCATGAGGATAGCCTGCCATTTGCGATAAAACTGTTTCACTGCTTGTCGCTCCCGCCCTGCCGGTCCATGAACATCCGCGTGATTCATGATCCCGAACCCGGCCTGTATATCGTTGCGACACCAATCGGCAACCTTGGTGATCTTTCGGAACGCGCCCGGAGGGTGCTGGAACAGGCCGATCTGATCGCCTGCGAGGACAGCCGGGTCACGGGCGGTCTGCTTCATCATCTCGGCTTCAAGCGCGCTCTCATACGTTATGACGATCATGCCCGCGCGTCTGATCGCGAGCGGCTGATTTCTGCAGCATTACAAGGGCCTGTCGCGCTCGTCAGCGATGCGGGCACCCCGCTGATCTCCGATCCCGGCTACAAGCTGGTGCGCGAGGCGCGCGCGGCGGGGGTGGCGATCCATTCGGTGCCCGGGCCGTCCGCCGTGATCGTCGCCTTGACCCTCGCGGGACTGCCCACCGACAGATTTTACTTTCACGGCTTTCTGCCCAACAAGGCGGGCGCGCGCGAGCGGGAGATTGCGGCGCTGGCGGCAATCCCGGCGACCCTGGTCTTCTACGAAAGCGCCAAGCGGCTCGCGGCGTGCCTGGCGGCGCTCCACGCCGGCCTCGGCAACCGCGAGGCGGCCGTGGTGCGCGAGATCAGCAAGAAATTCGAGGAAACGCGCACCGGTACGCTGGCCGAGCTGGCCGAGAGCTATGCCGAGGCGGCGCCCAAGGGCGAGATCGTGATCGTCGTCGGCCCGCCGATCGAGGACGAGGGCGAGGCGGACGCGGATGCGGTCGAGGCCGCGCTGGCCGAGGCGCTCGCCGCCATGCCGCCCGGCAAGGCCGCGGGCGAGGTCGCCAGGCGCTTCGGGCTCGATCGCAAGGCGCTCTATGCGCGGATCATGGCGGAGCGCGATGGCTGAGGCGCGGCGCCGCGAGGCCGAAGCGGCGGGACGGCGTGCCGAGACGCTCGCCGCCTGGTGGCTGCGGCTCAAGGGCTGGCGCATCCTCGCCCATCGCGTGCGCACCCCGTTGGGCGAGGTCGATCTGGTGGCGAGGCGCGGGCGCATCGTCGCCTTTGTCGAGGTCAAGCACCGCCAGAGCCTGCGCGAGCTTGACGAGGCGATTGATCATCACCGCCTGCGCCGCGTCGCTGCCGCCGCCGAGGCGCTGATGCCGCGCTTCGTGCGCGACGGCCAGGATGCACGCATCGACGTGATCCTGCTTGCGCCGAGGCGCCTGCCGCGCCATCTGACGCACGTCTGGCAGGGCGACTGACCGCCACTGCCCCTCATTCTGGTTCGAACAAAGGCTTTTCCCCCATGAAAATCGCGGTGCAGATGGACCCGATGCCGGGCATCAACATCAAGGGCGACAGCAGCTTCGCGCTGATGCTGGCGGCGCAGGCGCGCGGCTACACGCTCTATCATTACGACGTCGCGACGCTGAGCTACGAGGCCGGGCAGGTCACGTGCCACGCCCATCCGGTGACGGTGCGCAACGTGCCGGGCGACCATTACAGCTTCGGCGATCCGGTGCGGCTCGACCTGGGCGAGGATGTCGATGTTGTGCTGATGCGGCAGGATCCGCCCTTCGATGTCGGCTATATCACTGCGACACACATTCTCGAGCGGCTCAAGGGCCGCACGCTCGTGGTCAACGACCCCGCATCGGTGCGCAACGCGCCCGAAAAGGTCTATGTGCTCGATTTCGAACGCTTCATGCCGCCCACGCTGATCACCCGCTCGCTCGACGAGGTGAAGCGCTTCCAGGCGAAGCATGGTGCGATCGTGGTGAAGCCGCTGCACGGCAATGGCGGCAAGGCGGTGTTCCTGATCGGCGAGGATGGCGCGAACCTCTCGGCGCTGGTCGAGCTGTTCGGTCAGATCTGGCGCGAACCCTTCATGGTCCAGCCCTTCCTCCCCGAAGTGGCCCAAGGCGACAAGCGTATCGTGCTGGTCGATGGCAAGGTCGCGGGCGCGATCAACCGCAAGCCGGGCGAGGGCGAATTCCGCTCCAACCTCGCCGTCGGCGGCTATGCCGAGGCGGCGCAGCTGACCGAGCGCGAGCAGGAAATCTGCGACGCCATGGGGCCCGAGCTCAAGGAACGCGGGCTGCTGTTCGTGGGTATCGATGTGATCGGCGGTCACTGGCTGACCGAGATCAACGTCACCTCGCCGACCGGCATCGTCGCGATCAGCGCGTTCAATAACAGCGATGTTGCGGGCATGATCTGGGACGCGATCGAGGCGCGCCTGGAGAACAAGGCATGAGCGATTTCGTCATCGATCTGGTTGCGCGCGGCGGATATTGGGGCGTCGCGTTCCTGATGGCGCTGGAAAACGTGTTTCCGCCGATCCCGTCCGAGGTGATCATGGGCCTTGCCGGGATCGAGGCGGGCAAGGGCAACATGAACCTGTGGCTCGTCATTGTCGCGGGAACCATCGGGTCGGTCGCGGGCAATTATTTCTGGTACGCCATCGGCCGTGCCTTCGGGCTCAAGCGGCTCGACCATTTCGTCGCGCGCTGGGGCCGCTGGTTCACGCTTGATCGGTACGAGATCGACCGCTTCACCATGCTGTTTCACCGCTATGGCGGCGCGACCATGTTCTTCGCGCGCATGGTTCCCACCGTACGCACGCTGATCTCGCTGCCCGCGGGCATCTTCGAGATGAGCCGGACCAAGTTCCTCGTCTGGACCTTCGCGGGTGCGGGCGTGTGGAACGTCGTGTTCGCGAGCATCGGCTATCAGCTGGGCGCGCGGTTCGAGGAGATCGACAAATATACCGGTCCCGCCTCGACCGCGGTGATCGGCATCATCGTGCTGGTCTATATCGTCCGCGTGATCTTCTGGCGGCCGCATGCCGATCCGGTGCAGCACGACTGAACGCGATCACGCGCGCGGATGCGCGTTCTCGTACACGTCGAGCAGATGCGCGGCATCGACTTGGGTGTAGATCTGGGTCGATGACAGGCTCGCATGGCCGAGCAGTTCCTGCAGCGAGCGCAGGTCGGCGCCGCCCGCCAGCAGATGCGTCGCGAAGCTGTGGCGCAGCGCGTGCGGCGTTGCATCCTCGGGCAGGCCGAGCAGGCGACGCGCGTTCATCATCGCCCGGCGGACCAACGCCGGCGAGAGCGGGCCGCCCCGCGTGCCCCGGAACAGCGGCTGATCGCGTTCGAGCGCGAAGGGGGCGAGCGCGGCATAATGCGCCATCGCCTCGCGGAGCTGCGGCAGCACCGGTACGACGCGCGGCTTGTTGCCCTTGCCGATGATGCGCAGCGTCTCGCCGACGGGCAGCACCTCTGCCTTCAGCCCCGTCGCCTCGCTGATGCGCAAGCCCGCGCCATAAAGCAGCAGCAGCACCGCCCAGTCGCGCGCCTGCACCCAGGCGGGGGCATCGCGCGCCGCCATGCTGTCGCCCAGCGCCATGATGTCGTCGGGCGCGATCGGCCGGGGGAGCGAGCGTTTGAGCCTCGGCCCCTTGAGGCGCGGAGGTGCAACCTCGCTGCCCGCTTCGGACGCCGCGAAGGCCAGGAAGGCCCGGATCGCCGACAGTTCGCGTGCGGTGCTGCGGTTGGTCAGGCCATCACCGCGCCTTGACGCCAGAAAGGCACGCAAGTCCGCCGGCGTCGCCCGCGTCAGGCGCTGCTCGGTGGCCGCCTCACCCCAATGATCGCCCAGAAAGTCGACCAGCCGCTCGGCCGTGGCGACATAGGCGCGCACGGTATGCAGCGAGCGGCGGCGATTGTCGGCAAGGTGCGACCGCCAGCGTTCGAGCAGATGCGGGATCGGGTGCGCGGTCATGCCGTCAGGCTATCAGAGCGCTTGCGGCGGCTCAATCGCGACCAGTTCGGCCAGCAGGGCATCGAGCAGCGGCATGCCTTGTTCGGTCACGGTCAGATGCGCGCCCGCCATGTGCACAAGCTCCAATGCCTCCAGCTTCTCCGCAGCCCCTCGATCGATCAGCGCCGCCTCTTCCACGCCCGATAGCGCGGCGATCCGCCCCAGATCGACGCCCTCGGCCAGGCGCAGTCCCATCAGCAGCGCCTCCATCGCGCGGGTTTCCCCGTCCAGAGGGCGTTCGACCGAGAGGCCGTGGCCGTTGCGCGCGATCGCGCCGAGATAGTTCTCGGGCTTGCGGTGCCGCTCGGTCGCCAGGCTCCCACGCCGCCCATGCGCGCCGGGACCGATCCCGGCATAGTCGCCATAGCGCCAATAGGCGAGATTGTGGCGGCTCTGCTCGCCGGGCCGGGCATGGTTGCTGATCTCATAGGCGGGAAGGCCTGCCGACGCGGTAAGGCTGCGGGTCAGATCGAACAGGTCGGCGCAATGGTCATCGTCGGCGGGCATCAGCTCGCCGCGCCGCACCAGCGTCTCGAAGCGCGTGCCGGGCTCGATCGTCAGCTGGTAGAGCGAGAGGTGGCCGGTGCCGAAACTCAGCGCGCGGGTCAGCTCCGCCTCCCATTGGCCGAGCGTCTGGCCGGGCCGGGCATAGATGAGGTCGAACGATACGCGGCCGAAATGCTGCTGCGCAGTCGTCAGCGCGCGAAGCCCCTCGTCGACGCCGTGCGCGCGCCCGAGAAAGCCGAGCGTCGCATCGTCGAGCGCCTGCAGGCCGAGTGACACGCGGTTGACGCCCGCGCGCGCGAGATCGGCGAAGCGCGCGGCTTCCACCGAGGAGGGGTTAGCCTCGAGCGTGATCTCGATGTCCTGGCTCGCAGGCCAATAGGCGGTGGCCGCATCGATCAGCGCCTCGACCAAGGTGGGCGGCATCAACGACGGCGTGCCGCCGCCGAAGAAGATCGAGCCCAGCGAGCGCCCCGGCAGCAGCGCCGCTTCATGCGCGAGATCGGCGCGCAACGCCGCCTGCCATTCAGCGATGTCGACGCTGTCGCGGACATGGCTGTTGAAATCGCAATAGGGGCATTTGGAGACGCAGAACGGCCAATGGATATAGAGCGCTAGCGGCTCTCCGCGCCCGCCAGCGGGAGGGAAGAGGGGACGGTCAGCGGTCAAGACAGGCCTTGACCAGCTTGGCAAAGGCATCGGCGCGATGGCTGATGGCGTGTTTGTGCTCCGGATCAAGTTCGGCGAAGGTCTGGTCGAAGCCCTGGGCGACGAAGACCGGATCGTAACCGAAACCCATAGTGCCGCGAGGTGGCCAGGTCAGCGATCCGTGGACCTGCCCCTCGAACACTTCCGAATGCCCATCGGGCCAGGCGAGCGCCAGCGTGCAGGTGAAATATGCGCTGCGATCGACATCGGGGCCGAGTTCGCACAATCGGCCCTCGACCTTGCCCATCGCCATGTACCAGTCGCGGCCCGGCGCGCCCTCGAACCATTGCCGCTCGGCCCAATCGGCGGTGTAGACGCCCGGCGCGCCGCCCAGAGCCGCGACGCACAGACCGCTGTCATCGGCGAGCGCGACGCAATTGGCCCCCTTGGCCGACGCATGCGCCTTGAGCAGCGCGTTTTCGGCAAAGCTGGTACCGGTCTCTTCGGGCTCGGGCAGGCCTAGATTGCCCGCCGAGACCGGCTCGATGCCGAACGGTTCGAGCAGCGCGCGAATCTCGCGCACCTTGCCCTGGTTGTGGCTGGCGATGACCAGCCTGCCGGGTTCGAGCCTGCGCGCGGTCATGACGTCAACCGACCGCCTTGCCCTGCGCCTCGAAAATCTGCGCGCATCCCATGCGCGCGAGCCGCAGCAGCCGCAACAGCGCTTCCTCGTCATAGGGCGCGCCCTCGGCGGTGGCCTGCGCTTCGGCGATGTTGCCGCCCTCGATCAGCACGAAATTGGCATCGGCATCGGCGTTCGAGTCCTCGATATAATCGAGGTCGAGCACCGGCGTGCCCTGATGGATGCCGCAGCTGATCGCCGCGACCTTGGCGGTGATCGGATCTTCCTTGACCAGCCCCTGTGCCATCAGCCCATTCACCGCGAGGCGCAGCGCCACCCAGGCACCCGAGATCGACGCGGTGCGCGTGCCGCCATCCGCCTGGATGACATCGCAATCGACCGTGATCTGACGCTCGCCGAGCTTCTTGAGGTCGACGACGGCGCGCAAGGAACGACCGATCAGCCGCTGGATTTCCTGCGTGCGGCCCGATTGCTTGCCCTTGGCCGCTTCGCGCTGGCCGCGCGTGTGCGTCGCGCGCGGCAGCATCGAATATTCCGCCGTGACCCAGCCTTCGCCCTTGCCCTTGAGCCAGGGGGGCAGGCGCTCCTCGATGCTCGCGGTCACCAGCACGCGGGTATCGCCGAAACTGATGAGGCAGCTGCCCTCGGCATGCTTGGTGAAGCCAGTCTCGATGCTGATGGCACGCATTTCGTCGGGGGCGCGGCCGGAAGGGCGCATAGGTGATTCTCCAATAGGTCGGACCCGCTGTCCGTTCCGCGCCGATAGCGGCCGACTGGCCGATTGGAAAGCGCCAAGCCTCTTGCCAGCCGAATGCAAAAATGGCAGGGGACGCGCCTTGCCAGCGACCATGGGCGATTAGCTCAGTTGGTAGAGCATCTCGTTTACACCGAGAGGGTCGGCAGTTCGAGCCTGTCATCGCCCACCATGGTCGGCAAAGGCGTTGCACGATTACAACGCAGCTCACCAAAAGCGCATCGAACCAGGTTTCGTTCAGCTACTGGTCAGGCTGTGCGCGACATCACACGCGCATGCCGAGCCACCTTGTCCTCTCCGTCATTCTGGCCAGCACCCTGCCGCTGCTGCCGGTGACGTTCGTCAATCTGGATCGCACCGTCCCGGCGCAGGAAGAATGCGCGGCCAAGAAGCGGGTGGCGACCGTGCCTGCGCGCGCGAAGAAGGACGTGGCGCGCAAGCGCTGCCGCGTGATCGCGCCGATCCTGATGTAACGAGCCGCGCTCAGCCCTTCGCAGCGAGCGTCTCTTCCATCAGCGCCGATGCGCGGGTGCCGTTCCAGTCCATCCCGCCGATCATCCGCCACACTTCCTTGCCTTCGGCATCGTAGAGCACCGTCGTCGGCATCACGCCGGTCTGATAGCTGAAGCCCAGATTATTCTCCTGATCGGTATAGGGCTGCAGGTTCTTGAAGCCCTTTTCGGCGAAGAACGGGGCGATCTTGTCGAGATTCTGCATGTCCTGCGACACGGTCAATACCACGAGCCGGTCCTTTTCGCGCGCGGCGAGGGCATCCAGCGTCGGCATCTCGACCACACACGGACCGCACCAGGTCGCCCAGAGATTGACCAGCACAGGCTTGCCCTTGAACGCGGCGAGGGTGACCGTCTTGCCGGCAGGATCCTTGAAGCTGACATCGGGCGCGGCCTTGCCCCGCTGCGAGATGTCGAGCGTGCCCGATAGCGGCACATTCGGGCCTGACTTCTCTGCGGTTTTTTCCGCGCCTGCGGGTTGCTCCCCGGCGGGCGATTGCCTATCGCACGCGCCAGTTGCCAGAGCGGCCAGGGCCACCACCGGCCAGAGGCTGCGGCGCGAAAGATGGACGATAGGCATGGGAAACAACTCCAACAGCATGTGGGGCGGACGCTTCGCCGCCGGGCCATCCGACGTGATGCGGGCCATAAATGCTTCGATCCCGTTCGACAAGGCGCTGTGGCGGCAGGATATTGACGGCTCGCTCGCGCATGTCGCGATGCTGGGTGCGCAGGGAATCATCCCTGCCGCCGATGCCGAGGCCATCGCGAACGGCCTCAAGCAGATTGCCGAGGAATATGCCGCGAACGGCGTCGCCGAGGATTGGGCGCTCGAGGACATTCACATGCATGTCGAGGCGCGCCTCGCCGAGCTGATCGGTCCTGCTGCAGGGCGGCTGCACACCGCGCGCTCGCGCAACGATCAGGTCGCGACCGATTTCCGGCTCTGGGTGCGCGATGCCTGCGATGCGGCCGATGCCGCGCTCAAGGCACTGCAAACCGCACTGGTTGATCGTGCTGAACAGCATGTCGACGCGATCATGCCCGGCTTCACGCATCTGCAGATCGCGCAGCCGGTGACCCTGGGCCACCATCTGCTCGCCTATTACGAGATGTTCGCGCGCGATCGCGACCGCTTTGCCAGCGCGCGGGCGCGGATGAACCAGTGTCCGCTGGGATCGGCGGCGCTCGCCGGAACGGGCTTTCCGATTGACCGCGATGCTACGGCGAGCGCGCTCGGCTTCGACCGGCCCACCGCCAATTCGCTCGATGCGGTGTCGGACCGCGATTTCGCGCTCGATTACCTCAATGCCGCCGCGCAATGCGCGCTGCACCTTTCGCGGTTGGCCGAGGAGTTCATCATCTGGGCGAGCCAGCCTTACGGCTTCGTCAAGCTGCCCGACAGTTTCTCGACCGGATCGTCGATCATGCCGCAGAAGCGCAATCCTGATGCGGCCGAGCTGGTGCGCGGCCATGCCGGGCGGATCATCGGCTGCCAGACCGCATTGATGATCACGATGAAGGGTCTGCCGCTCGCCTATTCCAAGGACATGCAGGACGACAAGCCGCCGGTGTTCGAATGCGAGGGCCTGCTGATGCTGAGCCTCGCCGCGATGACCGGCATGGTCGCCGAAACCGGGTTCGATACCGGCGCGATGCGCAAGGCGACCGAGCGCGGCTTCGCCACCGCGACCGATCTGGCCGACTGGCTGGTACGCCAGGCGGGCATACCGTTCCGCGAGGCGCACCATATCACCGGCGCCGTGGTCAAGCTGGCCGAGGGCAGGGGCGTGGCGCTCGACGCGCTGGCGCTGGACGAATTGCAGGCGATCGACCCGCGCATCACCGAGGCGGTCTATCCCGCGCTGTCGGTCGATGCCTCGGTTGCCAGCCGCAACAGCTATGGCGGCACCGCGCCCGATCGGGTAAGGCATCAGGTGGCCCGCGCCCGTGCCGCGCTGGCGGGAGAATGACGATGCCGCGTACCGCCCCCCTGATCGCTGCTGCTGCGCTCACCGCGCTGGTCGTGCTGCCCGGTTGCGGCAGCCGGCAGAAGCTCACCGCGGTCGAGGGCATGAAACCCGTTCCGCCCGCCTATGGCGCGGTCGGTGCCGCCGGACCCAACGAGCTGCTCGAACCCAGCACCCAGTCGCGGCCCGAACGCAATGTCGAGCTGCGCCGCAAGTCCGAAGCGCGGGTCGACGATCCGTTCGATCTTCCTCCCGAATAAGCAGGACTGTCCTTCTTCATGGATCATTTCGCACTGGTCGACGGCGAGCTGTTCGCCGAACGCGTTCCGCTTTCGCGCATTGCCGAGGAGGTCGGCACCCCGGTCTATGTCTATTCGCGCGCGACGCTCGAGCGCCATGCCGACGTGTTCCGCGAAGGCCTGGCAGGTGTGGAACGCAAGCATCTGGCATTTGCGGTAAAATCCAATCCCAACCTCGCGGTGCTCAAGGTGCTCGCGGGGCGCGGCTATGGCGCCGATGTCGTCTCCGCAGGCGAGCTCGACCGCGCGCTGGCCGCCGGCATCGCCGCGCAGGACATCGTGTTCTCGGGCGTCGGCAAGACCGAGGACGAGATGCGCCATGCGCTGGCCAAGGGCATCGGCCAGTTCAATATCGAGTCCGAAGAGGAAGGCCGGATGCTCGCTGCGGTCGCCGCCGCGATGGGCCTGACCGCGAACGCGACGCTGCGCATCAACCCCGATGTCGATGCGGGCACGCATGCCAAGATCTCGACCGGCAAGGCCGACAACAAGTTTGGCGTCGGGCTGCACGTCGGCCCCGGCATCTATCAGCGACTGTCGCAGCTCCCCGGCATCGCGCTGCGCGGCGTGGCGGTTCATATCGGCAGCCAGCTGCTCAGCCTCGATCCGCTCGAAGCCGCGTTCGGCAAGATCGGCGAGCTGGTCGCGCATCTGCGTGAGCAGGGACATACGATTACTCATGTCGATCTGGGCGGCGGCCTGGGCGTGCCCTATCAGGCGGCGACCGAGCCGCCATCGCCCGCCGACTATGGCGCGCTGGTTGCCCGGGTGACGCGCGACTGGGACGCGGTGATCCAGTTCGAGCCGGGCCGCGTGATCGCGGGCAATGCCGGCGTGCTGCTCACCCGCGTGATCCGGATCAAGCCGGGCATCCGCGATCCGTTCGTGGTCGTCGATGCGGCGATGAACGATCTTGCCCGCCCCGCACTCTACGATGCCTGGCACGATTTCGAGGCGGTGCGCCCCGATGGCACGCGCATGACGGCGAATATCGTGGGGCCGGTCTGCGAGAGTGGCGACACCTTCGCCATGGGCCGCGACATCGACACGGTGGTCGCCGGCGATCTCGCGATCTTCCGCACCGCCGGGGCCTATGGCGCGACCATGGCGAGCAGCTATAACAGCCGCGGCATCGTCGCCGAGGTGCTGGTCGATGACGACCGCTATGCCGTGGTCGCCAACCGCATCAGCCCGGCCGAGATCATGGCGGCGGAAACCGTGCCCGACTGGCTGTGAACCAGCTTCCCGTCTTCGTGAACCTGCGCGGGATGCCGGTCATCCTGCTCGGCACGGGCGAGATGGCGGATGCGAAGCGGCGGCTGATTGAGCGTGCAGGGGGGCATTGTGTCGGCGAGGACAATCGCACCGCGCGCATCGCCATCGTTGCACTGGAGGACGAGGCCGAAGCGGCTGACGCCGTCGCTCGGCTGAAAGCACGAGGGTTGCTGGTCAATGCCGTCGATCGGCCCGCACTGTGCGATTTTACCACGCCCGCGATCATCGAGCGCGATCCGGTGCTGATCGCCATCGGCACCGGCGGCGCGTCGGCGGGGCTCGCCAAGGCGCTGCGTCAGCGGTTCGAGGCTATGCTCCCCGCAGGGCTTGGTGGACTTGCCAGGGCGCTCGATAAAGCGCGCGATGCCATCCGTGCGCGTTGGCCCGGCGGGCCGGAGCGACGGCGCGCGATCGATGCGGCGCTCGCGCCGGGCGGCGCGCTCGATCCGCTGGCCGAACAGGACGCGCAGACGGTCGCGCAATGGCTGGAGCAGGGCGGCCAGGGTGTCTCCTCCGGCTTCTACACGCTGACGATTGCCTCGCCCGATCCCGACGATCTGACGCTGCGCCAGGTGCGGTTGCTGGGGAGCGCGGATCTGGTGCTGCATCCTGCCGACATGCCGCCGGCCATCCTGGCGCGCGCCCGCGCCGATGCGGCGATGCGCCTCGATGATGGCCAGGCTGACGAGCCTGGCGTGGTCGTCAGGCTTGCTTGGGCGAGGACAAAAGGAAGTTCATGAAGATCGTGGCGATCGGCTTGGCGGGATCGTCCTGCCACGCCTTGGCCTCGACATTGGCGACGCGTCGCCCGATCCGGGTGACCTCGCCCAGCGCATAGGTCCGCGCCTCGCGCCCTCCGCGCATGAAACTGATGGTGATGTTGACCGGCTTGATCCGCACCGCCGGTTCTTCGGCCGCCACGGTGACGCGCAGCGCGGCGATCGCGGCGATCTCCATCAGCCCGCTCATCGCGCCGCCGTGCAGAAAGCCGGGCCGCCCCATGACATGCGGTCCGTAATCGAACGCCATCACCGGCAGGCCATTGCGGAGGTGATCGACGGTGATCCCCATCGTCTCGGCAAAGGGCGGCATGAAGCCGAGGATAGCATTCATGTCGGGATCGGCGCTCATCGTTCAGCCCAGGAAATTGTCGACGCGGATGAAGGTGCCCGCGACATGCGCCACCGGATCATCGGGATCGCCATCATGCGCGATGCCGCGCACGAACGCCATCGACCGGGTAACCTTGTAGCACTCGCCGCGCCCGATCACGGCCTTTGCGGGCGTGGCCGGACGCATGTAATCGACGCGAAGGTCGAGCGTCACCTGGGGGCGGAATTCGCCGATCGCGGTCCAGACCGAAAGGCTGGTGGCATTGTCCATCAGGCTGATGATCGGACCCGAGGCGATGATGCCGCTTTCGGCATCGCCGACCAACCGCTCGGAATAGGGCAGCTCCATTTCCACCCAGCCCGTCCCATGCGCGCGATAGCGCATGCCGAGATGCCCGCCATGGCCGAGCTTGCCCAATATGCCCTCGAAGGCGCTGGGATCGAACCCTGCTGCAGACTTGGCGGAATCGGTCATGCGCGCGGCTCGATTCGCGATGCGGCGGGATTAACGGACGATAACTGGATCATGGCCGGCGGACTGTGCACGCTGCTGCGCACAGGTCAACCCGCCACGAAGAAAGGCCCGGCATGGCACCGCACGAAACCGATCCGGTCATCCACATCACCGACTTGCCCGACTATCCCGAACCGGTTGCCCTGCATGGGGCCAGGCTCGGCTCGGGCGCAGCGCTCGGCGCCAACGATGACCTGTGGATCATCGCGGTGATCCTCGTTTACGAAACCGGTGGATGAGCGAACGGGGCCAGCGCTGCCATGACCCCGCAGACATGGCTGGCGCGTTTTCGGGAGGACAGCAACGGCATGTCTCCGCACGACCGAGCCGATGCGCTCTGGCCGCAGGTCCGCCGGGAGGAATTCGTGCGCGACTGGCTGCACGCCTGCGTTATCGATATGGCGCAGGAGACCGTCCCCCTACCGCCGGGCTATAGCGATCCGACGGTGCGTTCGCTGGTTCTGTTCGATGACGGGGACGTCCACCTCTCGCTCGCGATGTTCGATGCGCAGGCTTCGTGCGCGGACCGATCCGGCCAGGACACGCTCGAATTTGCCGACGGGTGGACGCGGCTATGGTTCGTCCGTGCAGACCGGGTCGAAGCGCAGCGGATCTGCCGGACCGACACGCCGCAGGCGGGGGTCCGCCGGGATCCGCCCCGGCAGGTAAGGCCTGGTCAGGAGTTCCTGCTCGACAATGCCAGCGAGATATTGCGCTTCACCGCGATTGGCGGCGCATGCATCTTCCTGCGGCTTCTCGTCCGCAATCCGATGCAACGCCATGCCGTCGAGCACGATGCCGCCTCGGGGGCCATCGTGCGCATACGGCAAGCCCAGGCGCACGAGGGAAGGCTGCAGATGACGCTCTCGCTGCTGCGTTCGCTGGGGCGGGCGGATGCGATCGACACGATAGCCGACAAGCCGCAAAGCTGGCCCCCGGACCTGCGCTGGCATGGCGTGCGCGAGGCGCTTGCGCTGGACTCGCGCCGGGGCTTTGCCCTTCTCGAAGCGATGAGCCGCGAAGACCCGGACCCGATGCTGCGGGCACTGGCACGGGAAACGCGCGACAGGCTGCTGCAGGCGTATCCGCAACTCGGGGAGATCGCCTGAGAATGGCAATCGTCATCGAAACCGAAGCTGCGGAGCCCTGTTCGCTCGACGAATGCCAGGCCGCGCTCGACCGCCAGGGCTTTGATCCCGACAGCCCCGGATCGGTCCGCCATGCCGCCCAATGGCTGGCAAGGCTCGCTGCCAATCGGCACTTTCTCGGCGATCTTGCCATCGGCGAACTCGGGCGCGATTGCACACGCCGCGGCGGGCAGGGCTACTCCCCGCAGGTCATGATGCTCGGCGAGCCTCGCCCGGGCTGGTTCATGCGCGCCAATATCTGGCCTTCGGCACAAGAGGCGGTGCTGCGTACCAGTGGCGAGGCGGCGTTCGTCTATGGTCTGGCGCACGACCATAATTTCGACTTTCTGACCGTCGGCTATCATGGGCCAGGCTATGCGAGCGACCATTACGAGGTGGAGCCCGACACCATGATCGGGCTGGTCGGGGAAAAGGTTGCGCTGCGGTTCAAGGGGCGCGCGGTGCTGAAGCAGGGTCAGGTGATGCACTATCGCGCGCGCCGTGACGTGCACTGCCAGTTCGCTCCATCGAGCCTGTCGGTGTCGATCAACCTGATGCACAGCGCCGCAGCCCAGCGCTGGACCGACCAGTTCCAGTACGATCTTGCCGACCAGACGATCTCGCGGGTGCTGACCGCCTGTACCGCCGACAGCGTCGCGATGCTGGCGCTGGCGCTCGACCCCGAAGGGTCCCGGAACGACATCGCGGCCATCGCTGATCAGCATCGGCAACCCCGGCTGCGATGGTCGGCGATCCAGGCGCGGGCACGCGCGCAGGGCCCCTCCGTCTTTCATCGCCACAAGATCGACGGCAATGCATGGCTGGCGAGGCGTTGCGCCGCGGCGATAAGCGATTGATGGGTTGCGCAGCCCGGCTATAGTCGCCCCTCGCGACGGGAGGGCGAGGCCGGCATGTTCATGGCAGATTTCGATATCGGGCAGATCGGCAAGCTGATCCAGATCGCCATGGCCCCGGCCTTCCTGCTGCTCGCAACGGGCAATATCCTGCAGATGTTCGCCAATCGATTGGCGCGGGTGGTCGATCGCGAGCGCGTGCAGATGGCCGAATTCCATCGCACGCAGGGCGACGCGCATGTCCGCGTCGTCAACGAGCTGCGCATGCTCGACCGCCGCGCCGATATCGTCAACAAGGCGATCCTGATGGGCACATTGAGCGCGATCACGGTTGGCGTGGTCATCGCCTCGATTTTCGTGCTGTCGCTCACCGGCTATCGCTTCGGCCAGATCGTCGCGGGCGGCTTCATCCTGGCGATGGTGTTCCTGATCTCGGGGCTCGTGCTGTTCGTGCTCGAAATCCGCATGGCGATGCACACGATCCGTATCGAGGAACGGCTGCTCAGGCTCGACGAGGAATGAAAAAGGCCCCGCCATCGCTGGCGGAGCCTTCGATTCCGTAACGCTGGCTGCAGCGATCAGCCGCCGGCAGGGGCCGGGGCAGCGGCGGCGCCTTCGGCTGCCGGGGCAGCTTCGCCTTCTGCCGGGGCTGCGGCACCGTCAGCAGCAGGGGCGGCATCTGCCGCCGGCGCGGCGGGCAGCGGCAGCGGGCTGCCCGACTGCGTGTTCATCCACGCCATCAGGTTGGCGCGGTCTTCCGCCTTGCCCAGACCCGCGAAGCTCATCTTGGTGCCATCGGCATAGGCCTTGGGCGAGGTGAGCCACTTGTTCATTTCCTCGAAGGTCCACGGACCCGACTTGCTCTTCAGCGCGTCCGAATAGGCAAAGCCGGCCACCGAAGCATGCGGCTTGCCGAGAACGCCATAAAGATTGGGGCCGATGCCATTGGCCCCGCCGCTGTTGATCGAGTGGCACGACGAGCACTTGGCGAAGACCTTCTCGCCCTTGGCCGGATCGGCGCTCGCAAGCAGGGTCGCGATCGGAACCTCGGCAGCGCCGCCCTCGCCTTCGGACGAGACGACGCCTTCGATCACATAGCCGAGCTTTTCGGGGCGCTCGGGCTTGTCGGCATGGAATACCTTGCCGCTGACGATCGAGAGGCCAAGGGCGCAGATGCCCCCCGCAAGAACCCAACCTGCAATCGTGTTTTTGCTGTCCTGCATGCCCTGTTGCCTCATCTTTGGTAGGGACGCCATGTCGGCACGGCGCCCTGAACGGTCGTCATCGGATCAGACCGGCTGTGTGCGCCCGTCCTTTCGCCCTGTTGAAAGGCCCCGTTGCCGCGTCGCAACAGGGCCGGTCAGCCGCCCCCTCTAATCATCGTCCGTTCGCTCTGCAAGCCCAGAGATGCGCGATTTCGCCTTGTCGTTACGGCTGGGCCTGCCTATGCGGCATGCCCATGCAAAGCTATCCTGAGATCGCCCGCCAGATGGTCGAGGACATGGCCCGAATCGCCTCCGCCGAACCGGAGCGGGCGATCGCCTATCAGGGCGCGCCGGGAGCCTATTCGCATATCGCGGCCCGCGCCTTTGCGCCGGACTGCCATCCGCTGCCGTGCTTCTCGTTCCAGGATGCGATGGATGCGGTAAAGGACGGCCGTGCAGCGCGCGCGATCATCCCGATCGAGAATTCGCAGCACGGGCGCGTCGCGGACATCCATTTCCTGCTGCCCGAAAGCGGCCTGACGATCGTGGCCGAATATTTCCTGCCGGTGCGCCACTGCCTGCTCGCGAAGGGTGAAGGGCCCTACACCGCGGCGGTAAGCCATCCGCAGGCGCTCGGCCAGACGCGGCATTATCTGCGTGCGCACGGGCTCGAGCCCATCAATTATCCCGATACCGCAGGCGCGGCGGCGTTCGTGGCCGAATCAAGCGAGCCCGGTCTCTGCGCGGTCGCTTCGCAGCTGGCGGGCGAGGTGTTCGGCCTCAAGGTGGTGGAACAGGGCATCGAGGACGCCGCACACAACATGACGCGCTTCGTCGTGCTGGCGGCCCATCGCGACGATCCGATGCCGGACGTTTCCAAGGTGATGACCACCTTCATCTTCGAGGTAAAGAACATCCCCGCAGCCTTGTTCATGGCATTGTCGGGCTTTGCCACCAACGGCATCAACATGACCAAGCTGGAAAGCTATATCCGCGACGGCAGCTTCGCTGCCGCCGAGTTCTATGCGGATATCGAGGGCATGCCCGGCCAGCCCGCGGTCGACCGCGCGCTCGAGGTGCTGGGCTATCACAGCAAATGGGTGCGCATCCTGGGCAGCTATCCGCAGGCGATGTCGCGCGAATAGGTCGGTTCATTCGTCCTTGTTGTAAATGCGCCGCGACAGATGCCGCATGAGCGGCGTGACGGTCAGCCCGTGCAGCAGGATCGATCCGAGCACGATCAGGCCCAGGGTTTCCCAAAGACTGTGCTGCTCGGCAAAATCGCCATGGTTCAGGCCGAAAGCGAGATAATAGACCGAGCCCAGCCCGCGGATGCCGAAAAAGGCGATCACGAACTTTTCCAGCGGAGGCCGGTCGACCCCGACCAGCCCGAGATAGCCGATCACCGGTCGGATCACGAGCAGCACCAGGGCGGCCACGATGATGTTGCTCCACCCGATATCGGCGAGCAACTCGCCGCCGGTGAGCATGCCGCCGAACAGGACGAGCAGCACCATCATCACCAGGCGTTCCGTCTCGTCGGCAAAGGCGTGCATCTCGGTGTTGAAATCGTCTCCCTCGGCCGAGCGGCGCAGGATGAGCCCGGCGATGAACACCGCCAGAAACCCATAGCCATGCGCGAACTCGGCCATCGCATAGATGGCGAGGGTGGCGCCGAGCGCGATGAAGCCGTCGCCGGTGCGCGATAGCCGCGTATCCTGCGGCAGGCGATAGATGATCTGGCCAAGCAGCCATCCGCCCGCGCCGCCGACCAGCGCTCCGACCGTCAGCCGCCAGACGACGTCATGCCACAGCCATTCGGCCAGCACCCCGCCGGTCAGCGATGCGGCGCTGGCGGCGATGGCGAGATGGACGAACGGGAAGGCGAGGGCATCGTTGAGCCCAGCTTCGGATGTCAGGGCAAAGCGGGCCTCGTCGCTATCCTCGCTATCGGGCTTCTCGATCTGGACATCGGCCGCGAGGACCGGGTCGGTCGGCGCGAGACAGGCCCCGAGCAGCAGCGCCGAGGCGAGCGGGAGGCCAAGGATGGAAAGGCCCGAAAGCGCGATGAACGCGATGGTCAGCGGCATCACGATCGCCAGCAGCCGCACGGTGATCGACCAGCCCGCCCAGCTCAGCGGCCTGCCAATCTTGAGGCCCGCGCCCATCAGCGAGACGATGACGATGAACTCGCTCGCCTTTTCGATCAGCACCGGCGATTCGACCGGATGCGGCGAGAACTGCGCCAGCGGCGTCCAGGCGAAGATCGCCATGCCCATGCCGACAAAGATGATCGGCAATGACAGCGGCAGCTTCTTGAGCAGCAGAGGCAGCCAGGCGACGAGCAGCACGACCAGCCCGATGCTGAGCAGCCAGAGCTTGTAGTGCTCGACCAGAAACTGCCCGATCGTGGACAGGAAGAGCGGATCGGAAAAGGCGGTGCTGTCCAAGTCCGGGGTCTGGGGAATGATCGACTGCCGAACCCAGGATATCATCAGTGTGCCGCCCCCCAACTCGGCCCGGTGCCGATCTCCACGCCCAAGGGTACGCTGAGCATTACCGCCGGTTCCGCCGCATTTTCCATGACCGAACGGATCACGGCGGAGGCCGCCTCAACATCGGCCTCGGGCAGCTCGAACACCAGTTCGTCATGCACCTGCAACAGCATGCGGACATGGCCGAGCCCTGCTGCGTCGAGCGCGGGGCCCATGCGCACCATTGCGCGCTTGATGATGTCGGCGCTGGTGCCCTGGATCGGCGCGTTGATCGCCGCACGCTCGCTGCCCTGGCGTTCGGCCTGGTTCTTGGAGGTGATGCGCGGGAAATGCGTCTTGCGCCCGAACAGGGTCTCGGTGAAGCCGCATTCGCGCGCGCTTTCCAGCGTCTCGGCGATATAGCGGTTGATCCCCGGAAAACGCTGGAAATAGGTATCGATCATCGCCTGCGCTTCTTCGGCGCTCACCTCGAGCCGCCCCGCCAGTCCCCAGCGCGAGATGCCGTAGAGGATCGCGAAGTTGATCGTCTTGGCGCGCCCGCGCGTATCGCGATTGACCTCGCCGAACAGCTCCTGCGCGGTTCTGTTGTGAATGTCCTCGCCCTTGGCAAAGGCATCGCGCAGCGTCTCGACATCGGCCATGTGCGCCGCGAGGCGAAGCTCGATCTGGCTATAGTCCGCCGCCAGGATGACATTGCCGGGCTCGGCGACAAAGGCATGGCGGATCTGGCGGCCGATCTCGGTGCGGATCGGTATGTTCTGAAGGTTCGGCTCGGTCGAGGACAGCCGACCGGTCTGCGCGCCGACCAGGCTGTAGCTGGTGTGCACGCGGCCCGTCTTCGGGTTGATCTGCTCCTGCAGCGCGTCGGTATAGGTCGACTTGAGCTTCGACAGCTGGCGCCAGTCGAGCACCTTGCGCGAGATTTCCGATCCTTCGGCGGCGAGCTTTTCGAGCACGGTGACATCGGTCGAATAGGCGCCGGTCTTGCCCTTCTTGCCGCCCTTGAGGCCGAGCTTGTCGAACAGGATCTCGCCCAGCTGCTTGGGGCTGCCGATGGCGAAGCTCTGGCCCGCGAGCTCGTGGATCTCGCCCTCGAGCGCGGCCATGCGAGTGGCGAAATCCTGGCTCAGCGCCGCGAGCTGCTCGCGATCGACCTTGATGCCGTGGCGCTCCATCCCGGCGACGACGGGGATGAGCGGGCGATCGACATTCTGGTAGATTCGCGTGGCGCCTTCGACCGGCAGGCGCGGGCGCAGCACGTGCCATAGGCGCAGCGTGACATCGGCGTCCTCGGCGGCATAGCGCGTCGCATCGGCGAGCGGCACCTCGTTGAAGCCGATCTGCTTCTTCCCGGTGCCGGTCAGCGACTTGAAGCTGATGCACTGGTGCCCCAGATGCCGGTCGGCGAGCGCATCCATGCCGTGCCCGCCGGTGCCGAATTCCTGCCCCGCGTCGAGGTTGAAGCTCATCACCATCGTGTCGTCGATCGGCGAGACGTGCACGCCGTGGCGCGCGAGCACGTTAAGATCGTATTTGAGGTTCTGGCCGATCTTCAGAACGGCATCGTCCTCGAGCAGCGGCTTGAGCCGGGCGATGGCTTCGCCCAGCGCGATCTGCTGCGGCTTCTCGGCGAACATGTCGTTGCTGCCATGGCCGAGCGGGATATAGCAGGCCTCGCCCGGGGCGATCGCCAGACTGACCCCGACCAGGGCCGCCTGCATCGAATCGAGCGAATCCGTCTCGGTATCGACCGCGACCATTCCCACGGCGCGCGCCCTGGCGATCCAGGAATGGAGCGTGTCGATATCCTGCACGCAGACATAGTCGTCGAGATCGATCGCGGACATGGCGAGCGGCTGCGGCGCAATCGCATTGTCGCTGCGCGGGGCGTCGGCCGTCGCTCCCGATGGGGCAGGGGCCACATCCGCCGGGCCGCTCGCCCCCAGCTTGCGGAGCAGGCTGGTAAAGCCGTGCTTGCCGAGGAATGCGGCGAGCGGCTCGGGCGGTATGTCCTTGAGCAGGAAATCGTCGAGCTCGTTGGGCAGCGGGCAATCGTCCTTGAGCGTGACGAGGATCTTGCTCAGCCGCGCCATATCGGCCTGCTCGATCAGGCTGTCGCGCATCTTGGACGGCTTCATCGAGGGCGCTGCCGCCAGCACGCTCTCCAGATCACCATGCTCGACGATCAGCTTGGACGCCGTCTTGGGGCCGATGCCGCGGATGCCGGGCACATTGTCGACCGCATCGCCCATCAGCGCGAGCACATCGCCGAGTTGTTCGGGAGTGACCCCGAACTTCTCCATCACCGCCTCGGGGCCAAGCCTAGCGTTCTTCATCGTGTCGAGCATGTCGAGCCCGGGCTGGATCAGCTGCATCAGATCCTTGTCGGAGCTGACAATGGTGACCTTCCAGCCCTTGGCGAGCGCATCCTTGGCATAGCTCGCGATGATGTCGTCCGCCTCGACATTGTCCTCCTCGATGCAGGGCATCGAAAAGGCGCGCGTCGCATCGCGGATGAGCGGAAATTGCGGGACCAGATCCTCGGGCGGCTCGGGGCGGTGGGCCTTGTACTGGTCGTAGAGTTCGTTGCGGAAGCTCTGCGAGCTCTTGTCGAGAATCACCGCCATATGGGTCGGGCCATCGGCCTTATGCAGGTCGTCGGCCAGCTTCCAGAGCATCGTCGTATAGCCATAGACCGCGCCGACCGGGGTGCCTTCCGGGTTGGTCAGCGGCGGAAGCCGGTGATAGGCGCGGAAGATGTATGAGGAGCCGTCGACGAGGTAGAGATGGTTCTGCTGTGCCATGCCGGCAGCGATAGCAGCGCCATCGGGCAGGGTCATGCAATTTTGGAACCGCCCATGCCATGGCGCGTAAGCGGAGCGGGGAAGGTGCCGAACCGGGCACCCTTATGAAGGAGCTATCCCATGCGAAATCTTGCCATTGCCAGCGTCGCTGCCCTCGCTCTGGGCCTCACTGCCTGTTCGGCCGAGACCGAGAACAAGACCGAAGCCGCAGCCGATGCCGCCGGTGAAGATATCGAATCGAACGTGAACGCTGCTGGCGAAGTCATCGAGAATGCCGCCGATGACGTCGAGGCGAGCGTCGACGAAGCCGCAAAGGATCTCGACGCCGAGGCCGACAAGGCGGGCGACAAGATCGAGAAGGAATGGGACGACGCCAAGGCCGAAGCCGAGGAAGAAGCGCAGTAATCCTGTCCCGTACACGTTACAGCAGATCAGCCTGTTCGATCCGGTCGCTGCCGGCGGGCAGGCTGATCTGCATTCCGTCCTCGCCCATGACGACCTTGCCCGGATAGGCCTTCGCCACGCCACGCAGGAAATAGGGGTGCAGCAGCCTTGAAGGCATGCGCGGGACGATATGGGTGAAGACCAGCATCCTCGCCTTGGCCTTGCGCGCAATCCCGGCCACCGCCACCGGCGAACTGTGATAGTCCGGAATGTCGGACATGATCTTCGCGATGCGCCGGTCGCCACGCGCCGCAGCGGACTCCGAAATCCTGCCGACCATCGCGGGGTTGAGCACCTCATGCACCAGCACATCGCAACCATTGCACGCCCGTGCCACCGTTGAGGTCGGCGCGGTGTCGCCGCTGATGACGACCGATCGGCCCTTGTACACGAAGCGATAGCCGAGCGCGGGTTCCACCGGATCGTGCTTCACGCTGAACGCGCTGATCTTCACGCCGCCGCGATTGTAGACCGGTAATGGATCAGCGACCGAGTTTATGGTCAGCGCCCGCGCGCCTGCGCCGCTGCGTGGCATGATGTCCGCACCGTGATGCGCGATGCGATAGCCGTAATCGGCGGTATAGGCGGTGTCGAATCCGCTCACGACCCGCTCGACTCCTTGCGGACCGTAGACCGGCATCGGCTGCTTGCGGCCGCTCGCCGCCCAGCGCAGCATCAGCACCTCGCCCAGTCCGTCGATATGGTCCGAATGGAAATGGGTGAGCAGCGTCGCATCGATCCTGCCCAGCGGCACCCCGATCTCGCCGATCCGCCGCCCCGCGCCGGAGCCCGCATCGACCAAGAACAGCTGCTTGCCCGCCAGCACCAATGTGCAAGGGCCGGAACGATCGGGGTCGGGCAGGGGAGAGCCGGTGCCGCACAGGATGACGTGCAGCCCGTCGGGCAGACCGGCGGTTGCATCCTTGCCGTAATTCGCTTCGACCGCGCGGTTGAACACGATCTCGCCGAACCGATCGCGCGAAAACCAGGCTAGGCTCGCGATAATCGCGATGATGACGATCAGCCCGAGGACGACGCGGCGCATGAACCCCTCCCGAATATTATGTCACTTATTGTGCCATTATATTCGGGTATCTGCCAGCATTTTGTATCAGACTTGGCGAAAGTCCGCTTGCACCTTATGGTCGGCCCGCCCGCAACTGGCGCATTGGATGGATCACCATCGGGGAGCGGGCGCTTGTCACTGTCGCGCGCCTGGGCAATCCTCCTCGTACGAAAGGAACGCCCCATGACCGATGCGCCTCAATTTCATGTGGTTTTCGCGATCTTCGACCGGATCACCCAGCTCGATTTTACCGGGCCTGCGCAGTTCCTGTGCCGAATGCCGGTGGCGAAGGTGCATGTCGCAGCCGCGACACTCGATCCGGTGATGACCGATGCCGGGTTTGCGATCGTGCCGACCATCAGCTTTGACGATTGCCCGCAGGCGGACCTGTTGTGCGTGCCGGGCGGACTCGGGGTGCCCGCGGCCCTTGCTGCCACGCCGCTGATCGATTTCGTCCGCCGCCAGGGGGCATCTGCGCAATGGGTGACCAGCGTGTGTACCGGCGCGTTCATCCTGGGGCGCGCGGGATTGCTGCAGGGCAAGCGCGCGACGACGCACTGGGCCTATACCGGGCAGTTACCGCTGGTGGGGGCGGTATACGAGCCCGCGCGCACGGTGATCGATGGCCGTGTCATCACCGCAGGCGGGGTGACCTCGGGCATCGATTTCGCTCTGACCGTGATCGCGCATCTGCACGGCGAGGATGTCGCGCGCTCGCTCCAGCTCAGCCTCGAATATGATCCCGCACCGCCCTTTGCCGGGGGCACGCCCGCGACCAGCCCGGAGCCGATCGTCGCGATGATGCGCGAGCGCTTCTACGACGCGCGCGCGGCCGAGATGGAGGCAGCGCTCCTCGCCACCGCCTGAGCCCAAGAAAAAGGGCCGGAAGGTTTCCCCTCCGGCCCCGTTTCGTGTTTGGCGTGTGGCCAGACGGTGTGGATCAGAAATCCATGCCGCCCATGCCGCCCATGCCGCCGGGCATTCCGCCCATGCCGCCAGCAGCCGCCTTGTCTTCCGGAGCGTCGCAGATCGCGGCTTCGGTGGTGATCAGCAGACCAGCGACCGAGGCAGCATCCTGCAGCGCAGCGCGCACGACCTTGGTCGGGTCGATGACGCCGGCGGCGACGAGGTTTTCATAGGTGTCGGTCGCGGCGTTGAAGCCCAGCGTCGGATCGTTGCCGTCGAGCAGCTTGCCCGAGACCACCGCACCGTCGTGACCGGCATTCTGCGCGATCTGACGGACGGGGGCGAACAGCGCCTTGCGGATGATGTCGATACCGCGGGTCTGGTCGTCGTTCTCGCCGGTCAGGCCTTCGAGCGCCGAGGTGGCGTACAGCAGCGCCGTACCACCGCCGGGGACGATGCCTTCTTCGACAGCCGCACGGGTGGCGTGCAGCGCATCGTCGACGCGGTCCTTCTTTTCCTTCACTTCGACTTCCGAAGCACCGCCGACCTTGATCACGGCAACGCCGCCAGCGAGCTTGGCCAGACGCTCCTGGAGTTTCTCGCGGTCGTAATCGCTGGTGGTGTTGTCGATCTGGGTGCGGATCGCTTCGACGCGAGCCTTGATGGCATCGGCTTCACCGGCGCCATCGACGATCGTGGTGTTGTCCTTGTCGATCGAGACGCGCTTGGCCTGGCCGAGCATGCCGAGCGTGACGTTCTCGAGCTTGATGCCGAGGTCTTCGCTGATCATCTCGCCCTTCGACAGGATCGCGATGTCTTCGAGCATCGCCTTGCGACGGTCACCGAAGCCCGGAGCCTTGACGGCCGCGACCTTGAGGCCACCGCGCAGCTTGTTGACCACCAGGGTGGCCAGCGCTTCGCCTTCGATGTCCTCGGCGATGATCAGCAGCGGACGACCGGTCTGGACGACGGCTTCGAGGATCGGGAGCATCGCCTGCAGGTTCGACAGCTTCTTCTCGTGGATCAGGATATAGGGGTTATCCAGTTCCACGGTCATCTTGTCGGGGTTGGTGATGAAATAGGGCGACAGATAGCCGCGGTCGAACTGCATGCCTTCGACGACATCGAGCTCGAACTCGAGACCCTTGGCTTCCTCGACGGTGATCACGCCTTCCTTGCCGACGCGCTCCATGGCCTCGGCGATCTTCTCGCCGACTTCACGGTCGCCATTGGCCGAGATGATGCCGACCTGGGCGATCTCGTTCGAACCGGCCACGTCCTTCGAGCGGCTCTTCAGATTCTCGACGACCTTGGTGACGGCGAGGTCGATGCCGCGCTTCAGGTCCATCGGGTTCATGCCCGCGGCCACCGACTTCATGCCTTCGCGCACGATCGCCTGCGCCAGAACGGTGGCGGTGGTGGTGCCGTCACCGGCAATGTCGTTGGTCTTGGAAGCGACTTCCTTGACCATCTGCGCGCCCATGTTCTCGAACTTGTCCTTCAGTTCGATTTCCTTGGCCACGCTGACGCCGTCCTTGGTGATGCGGGGGGCGCCGAAGCTCTTGTCGATGACGACGTTGCGGCCCTTGGGGCCCAGGGTCACCTTGACGGCATCGGCCAGGATATCCACGCCGCGCAGGATGCGTTCGCGTGCGTCGCGGCCAAACTTTACGTCTTTAGCTGCCATGAGAAATGTTCCTTCTTGTCGAATGAGGTCGGTGGGTCAGACGGTCTGGATCAGCCGAGAATGCCCAGAATGTCGCTTTCCTTCATGATGATCCGATCTTCGCCGTTGATCTTCACTTCGGTGCCCGACCACTTGCCGAACAGGATCTTGTCGCCGACCTTGACGTCGAGCGCGATGCGGTTGCCGGCTTCGTCACGGGTGCCTTCGCCGACGGCGATCACTTCGCCTTCCGACGGCTTTTCCTTCGCTGCGTCGGGGATGATGATCCCGCCAGCGGTCTTTTCCTCGGCTTCGATGCGGCGCACCAAAACCCGGTCGTGCAACGGACGAAATGTCATGCGTTAAGCCTTTCCTTGCGTCACTGAATGAGTGAACCCCCTTCGCGGCCGGCACAGGATGTTGCGCCCGCTCTCGCGATTAGCACTCGATTGGGGTGAGTGCTAACGAGCCGCTAGATAGCGCTGGAGCACGCGGGGTCAAGCGATTCACGCAGGAATTTTTTGCAGGCGGACGCAAATCGCGGTAACCTCGGGCCAGGCTCGCACGAAAGAGCGCTCTGACAGGCAGGCTGGAAAGCCGCGCTGTCCAACTTGCCAACCCGTCATTCTCGTGAAGGAACGTCCCATGTCCAATTCGATCATCACCCTCGGCGCTGCGGCCGCAGCCGTCCTCGCGGCCGCGACCGTCGCCGCAACCCCCGCCGCCGCCGCCGGCGAAAAGGAAAAGTGCTACGGCGTCTCGCTCAAAGGCAAGAACGACTGCGCCGCCGGCCCCGGCACCTCGTGCGCCGGCACCTCGACCGTCGACTATCAGGGCAACGCCTGGAAGTACGTCGCCAAGGGCGAATGCGCCAAGCTGGGCGGTTCGCTCACCGCGCTCAAGGGTGCCAAGAAGCCGACCCCGCGCGGCTGATGCCATGGCCTGTCCGGCGCTGGTGCCTTCCGGTTTGCCAGCGCCGACGGGCTTGCTGAGGTAGTTGTCAGGCCGATGCTTCCCCCGCTTGTTGGCATAGGGCTGAAACCCGCCCATTATCGCGACGTTCTCGAAACCGGACCCGATGCCCGGTTGCCCGGCTGGCTCGAGGTGCATCCGCAGAACTATTTCGTCGATGGGGGCCCGCCGCATCGCTGGCTTTCCGCGGTGGCGGAGCGTTATCCGCTGAGCTTTCACAGCGTCGGCCTGTCGATCGGCACGGCGCAAGGCCTGGACGAGGACGAACTGGAGCAGCTCGCACAGCTGTGTGCGCGCTACGAGCCTGCCAGCGTGTCCGATCACCTGAGCTGGTCGGGCAATGCCGATGATCGTTATCCCGACCTGCTGCCGATCGCCTATACCCGTGCTACCCTGGAGCATGTCGTCGAGCAGGTCGCGCGGGTGCAGGACCGGCTGGGCCGCACCATCCTGATCGAAAATCCCTCGCGCTATCTCGCCTTCGCGCAGGACGAGATGGACGAGGTGGATTTCCTCGATGCCCTGTGCCGCCGCACGGGATGCGGCCTGCTGTTCGACATCAACAATGTCGAGGTCAGCTGCACCAATTTGCAGCTCGACCCCGAGGCCTATATCGATGCCATCGATGCCGCGCTGGTCGGCGAAATCCATCTCGCAGGGCACGCGACCGAATGGCATGACAACCGGCCGTTGCTGATCGACGATCATGGCAGCCACGTCACCGATCGCACTTGGGCGCTGTTCGATCGCTTCGTCCGCCGCGCGGGCGCAAGGCCGGTTCTGATCGAATGGGATACCAACCTCCCCGATTACGCGGTGCTGATCGCCGAGGCCGAGCGCGCGGGATCGATCATGGCCCGCGCCACCGCTGCCGTCGCGGCCTGATGCGATGGGCGATCTGCTGGATGACCAGGCGCGCTTCATCGCGGTTCTGCAAAAGGGGCCGTCGGTCTTTCCCGAAGGCCTGTTCGCCGATGCGCCGGAACGAGCCCTCCTCGGCCTCAAAGCGCATGCCAACACGATCAGCCATGCCCGGCTGGTCGCGCTCGAGGAAACCTATCCGCGCACCCGGGAACATCTGGGCGAAGCCGCGTTCAACGCCCTGTCGCGCGATTTCATCGAACGAGCAGAGGTCCGCCCGCGCAAGCTGATGCAGCTGGGCGAGGGGCTTGCGGACTTTCTCGCCGACCGGGTCCATGATGTGGCTGCGGTCGATCTCGCGCGGGTCGAATGGGCCTGGCTGCAAAGCTATCACGCCGCCGAGGCCGAGCCGCTGCAGCTGGCGGATCTCGCCGCGCTCGACGAAGACGGCCTGCTTGATCTCGGCCTCGCGCTGCACCCGGCGGCACGGCTGATCAGGACGCAGACGCCATTGGGACCACTAATGCCCGAGCTTGCCGAATGCGCCGCGCCCCACATGCGCTTTCTGCTGATCACTCGCCCGGCATACGAGGTGCTGCTGCACCCGTTGGACGCAATCTCCGCCGATCTGCTGAGGCAGACGCATTTTCCGGCCCCGATGCGTAACCTTCTCGCCCAGGCGATCGAACGCGCAGGAGAGGCAGAGGCGCTGCCGGCGATCTTCGCGCTCATCAGCGCAGGCGCGCTGGTGCGATCCCAGGGGTAGTCGGGCAGGGTGCCAGGCACCTCCGGGGGCGTCTCGATCTCGCTCCAGTCCAAACTTGCCGGATAGCTGACGATGAAAATCCTGATCCAACGCGGCCTTGCGCTGCTCGACAGCCCTGTGTTCAACGGCCTTGCGCTGCTGGTCGTGCGGCTCGCACTCGCGGCGCAATTCTGGCGCTCGGCGCGCACCAAGGTGGAAGAGGGGAGCTTCCTCACCATCAACCCGATCACCTATGACCTGTTCCGCGACGAATATCATATGCCCGCGCCCGAGATTACCGGCACGATCGCGACCTATGCCGAACACGCGCTGCCAATCCTGGTGATGCTGGGCCTGGCGACGCGTTTTGGCGCAGCGGGGCTGTTCGTCATGACTGCGGTGATCCAGCTGTTCGTCTATCCCGAAGCCTTCTGGAACCCGCATGTGATGTGGTTCGGCCTCGCGATCATCCTCATCGCGCGTGGCGGCGGGCTGTTCGCGCTCGACCGGCTATTCGATCGCCGCCTCGCGCCCGCCATGCCGCCGCGCACATCGGGCTTCGCGCACTGACCCCAAGTCGGCGGTCGAACCGCATCACCCGTCTGTCGCGCGAGGCAGTGGCAAATGATCCCGGGCTCGCCTAGATAGGGTGCCTGGGGCATGTCCGCCCGATGCGGAGCAGATAATGGGTTTTGTGAAAGGCGCCTGGAAGGTGCTGGTGGCGATCAAGGACGGTCTGGTCCTGCTCGCGATGCTGATGTTCTTCGGTCTGATCCTGGCGGCCTTGTCGTGGCGGCCCAATCCGGCGGCGGTGACCGACGGCGCTCTGCTCGTCAAGCTGGACGGCGTGATCGTCGAGGAGCCCGAGAACATCGATCCCTTTGCCACGGTCCTCGGCGGCCGGGCGCCGCTCAAACAGTATCGCGAACGCGACCTGATCCGCGCGATCGACACCGCGGCGACCGACGACCGGATCAAGGTCATCGTGCTCGATCTCGCCAGCTTCATGGGCGGCGGCCAGGTCTCGCTCGAACAGGTAGGCGAGGCGATCGGCCGCGCCAAGGCCAAGGGCAAGCCGGTGCTGAGCTTTGCCACCTTCTACAGCGATGCAGCCTATATGCTGGCCGCGCACGGCAGCGAGATCTGGGTCGACCCGATGGGTGGCGCGGCGTTCACCGGCCCCGGCGGCTCGCGCCTCTATTACAAGGACGCGCTCGATCGCTTCAAGGTGACCGCGCATGTCTATCGCGTCGGCACGTTCAAGAGCGCGGTTGAACCCTATCTGCGTTCCGACCAGTCGCCTGAGGCCGAGCAGGCACTGCTCGCAGTCTATCGCCCGATCTGGGACAACTGGCAGGCAACCGTCAGGAAGGCGCGGCCGCAGGCCGACATTGCCGGACTGATCGCCGACCCCGCAGGCGCGGTGACCGCGGCGAATGGCGACCTGGTCAAGATCGCCACCGATCGCAAGATCGTCGACAAGGTCGGCGACCGCACGGCCTTCGGCAAGCGCGTCGCCAAGCTCGCGGGCGCCGACGAGGACGAAGGCCCCGGCGCGTTCAAGCACACCAATCTGAAGGACTGGGTTGCGGCCAATCCCGCCAACACCGGCGGCGACGAGGTACAGGTCGTGACCATCGCGGGCACCATCGTCGATGGCGAGGCCGGCCCTGGAACCGCAGGCGGCGATCGCATCGAGAAGCTGCTCCACGACGGGCTCGAGCGCGACAATGTCAAGGCGCTGGTGGTGCGCGTCGATTCGCCCGGCGGGTCGGCGTTCGCGTCCGAACAGATCCGCCGCGCGATCGAGGAATATCGCGCGCGCAAGATCCCGGTCATCATCTCGATGGGCAATGTCGCTGCCAGCGGCGGCTATTGGGTTGCAACCGCAGGCGATGCGATCTTCGCCGAGCCTTCGACGATCACCGGATCGATCGGCATCTTCGCGGTACTGCCCAGCTTCGAGCGCGCGCTCGCCGAATATGGCGTCAGGGCCGATGGCGTCGCGACCACGCCGCTATCGGGCCAGCCCGACCTGCTGGGCGGATTCAACAGCACCGTCGATACCTTCATCCAGGGCACGATCGAGCATGACTATCGCCGATTCCTGGCGCTGGTCGGCAAGGCGCGCGGGATGAGCGTCGATCAGGTCAACAACATCGCGCAGGGCCGCGTCTGGGATGGCGGCACCGCGCGCCAGATCAAGCTGGTCGACCGGTTCGGATCGATTGACGATGCGATTGCCGAGGCGGCCAAGCGCGCCAAGCTGGGCAAGGACAGCTATAGCGTGAAATATCTCGAGACCGAGCCCGATCCGTTCGAGCAGTTCGTCTCAGGCATGTTCGCGCCCGCCGAAGAGGAGAAGCAGGCGAGCGGCCTGGTCGCCCGGCTTGCCTGGCAGCAGCGCGCGGCGCTGGGGCAGGTGCTCGGCGATCTCAACGTGCTGGGCGGGGCAGAGGGCGTCCAGGCCTGGTGTCTCGAATGCTCGGGCGCGCTGCCGCCGCGCCATGTCGCGAGGGCCGATGCAAGCTGGCTGAGGGCGCTGTTCAAAGGCTGAGGGAACCGGTCTGGGCGGTTCGCGTATCGACACGAGAACCCACTCGATCAGGAGCAAGCAAATGACCGAACAGGCCGAGAACCCCAACGCAGGCAAGGAATTTGGCGAAGGCAATTACAAGGCCGCGCAGAATTATCGCGAAGCCCAGGAAGACTTTGCCGCCGACAAGCAGCAGGTCGAGGTAAAGGCGCGCGAAGCCGCCGACGCGCTCGATGGCCCCGAAGCTGCCGACCTCGAACAGGCCGAAGCCGCCGCGCGCGATGGCCACGCCGCCTGACGTTCGGCAGTACAACGAATAATTCTTCACAATGCGCGTCCAATCCCGCTAAGGCGGTGGCATGGACGCGCATTTGACTTTCAAGGCCACCGGTCTGGTGATGGCGGGCGGCGCAATCGGCGCGGCGCTGCGATTTCAGGCGACGCAGCTTGCCATCCGCCTCGGTCAGACCGGCTATCCCCTCGCGACGCTTTCGGTCAATGTGCTCGGCGGCCTTGCAATGGGTGTGCTCGCCGCGCTGGTGTTCAAGGGCCAGATCGCCGAGCCGATGCGGCTGTTTCTCGGTGTCGGCGTGCTTGGCGGGTTCACGACCTTTTCGGCCTTTTCGCTCGAACTCTTCCAGATGCTCGAGCGCGGTGCGGCTTTGACCGCGCTGGGCTATGGGCTGGCATCGGTGCTGCTGTCGCTCGCTGCGGTTGCCGCCGGTTTCGTTGTCACGAGGTCGTTCGCATGAAGCCGCCGATCAGGACACCCGCACGCAAGCCTGCCGATCGAAAGCCGAGCGGCCCGCGCCGTCCATCGCCGGGCCGCGCGCGCACCGCAGGCGTGGGCGCTTCGATCTCGAAGGAATCGGCCGAAGCGCGGCAGTTCACCGTCGACGCGGACGATGACGGCATCCGGCTCGATCGCTGGTTCCACCGACACCTGCCCGATGTGAATTTCAATCTCGTCTCGCGCTGGGCACGCACCGGCCAGGTCCGGCTCGACGGCAAGCGCGTTGGCCCCGGGGACCGCATCGCCGCCGGCCAGACGATCCGCATTCCGCCCGCCGATGGCGATACCGATCGCCCCGCCGCCAAGCCTCCGCCGCGCACGCTCAGCGAGGATCAGGTCGCGTTCGCGCAATCGCTCGTCATCCACAAGGATCGCGCGGCACTGGTCATCAACAAACCGCCGGGCCTCGCCACCCAGGGTGGCACACGCACGCATGCGCATGTCGATGGCCTGACCGAGGCGCTGATGTACGAAAGCCCGGTGCGGCCCAAGCTGGTCCACCGGCTCGACAAGGACACCTCGGGCGCCTTGCTGCTCGCGCGCACGCCGGGCAGTGCCGCCTATTTCTCCAAGCGCTTTGCCGGGCGCAGCGCGAAGAAGATCTACTGGGCGCTGGTCGTCGGCGTGCCCGATATCTATTCGGGGCTGATCGAGCTGCCTATCGCCAAGCAGCCGGGGACCGGCGGCGAGAAGATGCATGTCGATACCGAAAATGGTCAGCCGTCGCGCACCGCCTATCAGGTGATAGAACGGGCCGGATCGCGCGCGGCCTGGGTCGCGCTGCAGCCGTTCACGGGGCGCACGCACCAGCTGCGCGTCCATCTCGCCGCGATCGGCCATCCGATTGTCGGCGACGGCAAATATGGCGGGCCCGATGCCTTCCTGACCGGCACGATCAGCCGCAAGATGCATCTTCACGCGCGCCGGCTGAAGATCGCGCATCCCGATGGCCCCGCCATCGACGTGATCGCCGACCTTCCCGAGCATTTCGCCGATTCGATGGAGCAACTGGGCTTCGATCTGTCACTGGGCGATGCTGCCTTTGCCGATGACGGCCCGCCGCCCGCGACGCGCGAGGTCAAGAAGCAGCAGGCCAAGGCGCATGCCAAGACGCTGCGCAAGGAACGGCGCGGCGAACGGCGCAGCCGGTCGACCGCAGCCCCCAAGGCCAAGGGCAGCGCGCCGGCACGGCCCAAAAAGGCCGCGAAGCCAGCCGCGGCGCCGAAAGCGCCGGGCCGCGCCCGTCCCGGTCCATCACGTCCGACGCCCCGCGACAAGGGATGACGGCCAATGCACCCCAACCGGGCCTTTGACATTCGCGACACTGCCACCATGCGCTCGGTGGTGAACGAGCGCATGTTCGGGATGATGGTGGCATCGACGGGCGAGGGCCTTCGCGTCGCGCAGGTGCCGGTGCTGCTCGATGGCGAGGACAAGCTGCACTTTCACCTCGCGCGCAACAACCCTGTGGGACAGCTGGCCGACGGCAGCGAGGTCCTGTTCCTGTGCAACGGACCGGATGGCTATATCAGTCCCGACTGGTACGGGCTCCCCGACCAGGTGCCGACCTGGAACTATGTTTCGATCGAGCTTGCAGGGACGATCCACCGCTTGCCCGATGCCGCGCTGCCGGGGATCGTGGAGCGGCTGAGTTCGGCGCAGGAACAGCGGCTTCACCCCAAGCCCGAATGGCACCATCGCAAGATGGACCAGGCGCTGTTCACACGGATGCTCAAGGGCATTGCCGCCTATGCGATGATCATCGGCGAATGGCGCGGCACGGCTAAGCTGGGCCAGAACAAGTCGCCTGACGTGCGGATCAGAGCGGCCGCCGGGGTCCGCGAGCAGGGTAATCCCGCGCTTGCCGATCTGATGGTCGGGGGGCTTGCATGAGCGTGCAGCTGGCGATCTTCGACTGCGACGGGACGCTGGTCGACAGCCAGGCCAATATCTGCAAGGCCATGGAAATGGCCTATGCCGCCGAAGGGCTGGGCCATCCCGACCACCATCTGGTGCGGCGGATCGTCGGTCTGTCGCTGGTGGAAGCGATGCGGGTGATGCTGCCGGAAGCGGACCCGGGCTTTCACGTCGTCCTGGCCGATCATTACAAGAACGCGTTTCACGAGCTCCGCGGCAACGGCACGCTGCAGCACGAACCGCTCTATGATGGCCTGCCCGAACTGCTCGACCGGCTCGATGCGGCGGGTTGGCTGCTCGCGGTCGCCACCGGCAAGTCCGATCGCGGGCTCGACCTGTGCCTGACGCATCATGGCATCAGGCAGCGCTTCGTTTCGCTGCAGACCGCCGATCGCCATCCGTCCAAGCCGCATCCGTCGATGATCTTTCAGGCGCTCGCCGATGCCGGGGCCGAGCCGGTTCATGCCGTGATGATCGGCGATACCAGTTATGACATGGCGATGGGCGTGGCGGCGAACGTTCGCCCGATCGGTGTCGACTGGGGCTATCATGATGCGCACGAACTGGAATCGGCGGGCGCTGCCTCGATCGCGTTCGACATGGACCAGCTCTTCGACCAGATCACGGGTAGCCGAACGTGAGCCCCGAAGACCAGCGCGCCAGGTCGCGTTTTTTCATCATTGGCGCAGCGCGGCTGGCCGGCACAGTGACCATCGCGCTGGCGATCGCGATCAGCTACGGCAGGATCGGCGGGGTTCCCGGCGAGCTTGGCTATGCGTTGCTGGCACTGGGGGTGGTCGAATTCCTGGTCATCCCTCAACTGCTGGTCAAGCGCTGGAAATCCCCGCCCTCCGAATGATCCAGACTCCATGAAACGTTTCTACAAGACCGTCACCACCGAGCCTGTCGAGGCAGGCCACGCGCTGCTGCTCGACGGCCGCAGCGTCAAGACACCGTTGCGCGCTCCGCTGATATTGCCGACGGCTGCGCTCGCTGAAGCTGTCGCGGCCGAATGGCATGCTCAGGGTGAGGAGATCGTCATCGCGTCGATGCCGCTTACCGGCTTTGCCAATGCCGCGATCGACCAGGTCGTTCCAAACCGGCAGCGCTTCATCGACGACATTGTCGCTTATGGCGAGACCGACACCCTGTGTTATCGCGCCGACCCGGGCGATCCGTTGGCCGAGCGGCAGGACCGGGACTGGGAGCCGATCCTGCAATGGGCGGAAAATCGCTACGATATCAGGATGATCCACGTCGCCGGGATCATCCATCAGCCGCAATCGTCGCACAGCCTGTCCCGATTGCGATCGGTGGTGGCGGCGATGGATCCGTTCGTGCTGGCCGGGTTTTCGACCCTTGCGGCGATAGGCGGGTCGCTGATCGGTGCGCTCGCACTTTGGGAGCAAGCCTTTGATTCCGGGACAATCTGGCGCGCAATCTGTCTCGAGGAGCTGTGGCAGGAGGAGCTCTGGGGCGCAGATGCGGAGGCTGTCGCCGCGCGCGAGCATCGACGGGGCGCATTTGACGCTGCGTGGCGGTTTTGCTGTACTATCAAAGGCTAAGGCCGGAACGATGGCGTTGTACCTGCGTTTTTGAAACGTTGCTGTCGTTTTTTCGATGGTGCAGCAGACCCGCTTCAGCAGGCCGACAGGTCGCCGGGGTTATCGCTGCACAGTCCCAATCAGGAGATATCATTCGATGATCAAGTCCGCCGTTACCGCCCTGTTTCTCTCCACCGCCATGCTCGCCGCGCCTGCCATGGCGCAGGATGCAGCCGCGTCGGCTGGCCAGCCCGCAGCACCCGCAGGACAGGCCGCCCCAGGGCAGGCTGCCGCACCGGCGCTGACGCCCGAACAGGTCGAGGCGCAGAACAAGGCGATCGCCGATTTCACTGCGGCGCAGCAGGCGCAGGCCGCTGGCAACCATGCCGAAGTGATCGCCAAGCTCGAACCCGCCCTGCCGACCATTCGCGAGATCGCTTCGCGCGACCCGGCCAATATCCAGAATGCTGGCTTTCTGGCGAGCGCGCTGACCATCACCGCCAATTCGCAGGGCGCACTGGGCAAGATCGACGCGATTCCGCCGCTCTATTCGGAAGCCGCGCCGCAATGGACCAAGGTCTATCAGGCCGACAAGGCCAATGCGGGCGTACGCAACACGCTGGTCGCTATTCTGGTCAACCTGGGCAATTTCAGCCTGACGCAGCAGGACAAGACGGCCGCCAAGCCGCATTTCGAACAGGCGCTGGCCATCGCCAAGGAAGGCCGTGCGACTGACCCGGCCAATGCGGACCTCGCCAATGCCGAATTTTCGAGCCTGATCGGCCTCAATCAGGCCACGGGTGAGGCGAGCTATCTCGAGGCCGCCAAGCCGGTCGGCACCGAGCTTCGCGAAAAGGGCATCGTCAGCGCGGCGAACAAGCCCGCCGTGGATGCCATTCTCGGGGCGGCATAAGCTGCTTTTGTAGCCCAATCACAGAAAGGCCCGCCGGAGCGATCCGGCGGGCTTTCTTGTATCAGGGCTAAACTGCGGGCTCAGAACCCTTCGTTTTTCTCTGCCTTTTCCGCGAGCAGCGGCGACACGGTGAAGCCGTGCTTCTTCAGCCCCTCGACGATCTTGGGTGTGCCTTCGAGCCCTGCCCAGAACATCGGGCCGCCGCGATAGACCGGCCAGCCATAGCCGTAGATCCACACCACATCGATGTCCGATGCGCGCTGCGCCATGCCTTCTTCGAGGATCATCGCGCCCTCGTTGACCATGGTGTAGAGCGTGCGCTCGATGATCTCCTGGTCGCTGATCTCGCGCTTGGGCATGTTCGAGCGCGAGCGGAAATCCTCGATGATCTCGGCGACGCGCGCGCTGGGCGTGGGGTTGCGCTTCTCGTCATAGTCATAGAAGCCCGCACCCTTTTTCTGGCCCCAGCGATCCTCGGCGCACAGCGCATCGCGGATGCTCTCGATCCGGCTCGGATCGCGGTGCCAGCCGATATCGACACCCGCGAGGTCGCTCATCTGGAACGGCCCCATCGGCATGCCGAACTCGACATGGACGCGGTCGATCTGTTCGGGCGTCGCGCCTTCCATCAGCAGCTTGTTGGCTTCGACCTGACGCGGCATCAGCATGCGATTGCCGATAAAGCCGTGGCAGACGCCTGCGACCACCGCGACCTTCTTGATCTTCTTCGATAGCGCCATCACCGTCGCCAGCACGTCATCGGCGGTCTTCGCACCGCGCACGACCTCGAGCAGCTTCATGACATTGGCGGGCGAGAAGAAGTGCATGCCGAGCACGTCCTGCGGACGGCTGGTCGAGGCGGCGATCTCGTCGACATTGAGATAGCTGGTGTTGCTCGCCAGGATCGCGCCGGGCTTGGCAATCTTGTCTAGCTTGCCGAACACCTCCTTCTTGACGTCCATGTTCTCGAAGATCGCCTCGATGATCAGGTCGCAATCGGCGAGGTCATCGAGAGAGAGCGAAGGCGTGAGCAGCCCCATCGCCTTTTCCACCTGCTCGGTGGTGAGGCGGCCCTTCGACGCGCTCGCCTCGTAATTCTTGCGCACCACGCCGACGCCGCGATTGAGCGCCTCTTCGGCCTGTTCGACGATCGTCACCGGAATGCCGGCCGACAGGAAGTTCATGGTGATGCCGCCGCCCATCGTGCCCGCGCCGATCACCCCGACCTTGGTGATCGGGCGCAGCGCGATGTCGTTCGCGATACCGTCGATCTTGCTCGCCTTGCGCTCGGCGAAGAAGATGTGGCGCTGCGCTGCCGATTGCGATCCAAACATCAGCTTCATGAACTCGCCACGTTCGAACTCCAGACCCTCGGCAAAGGGCAGGCGGGTCGCCGCCTCGACACAGGCGATGTTCGCAGCCGGTGCATCGAAGCCGCGGAACTTGCGCGCGTTCTCCTTCTTGAACGCCTCGATCGCCTCGGGATCGGCCTTGACCTCGCGCTCGCTGATCCGCGGGACGGGGCGCACGCCCTTGACCTTCTCGGCAAAGGCCAGCGCGCCTTCGAGCAGCTTGCCTTCCTCGACGACCTCATCGACCAGGCCCCATTGGTTAGCGAGCTTGGCGGGGATGGGATCGCCCTTGGCAGTCATTTCCAGCGCGGCCCCGACGCCGACGACGCGCGGCAGGCGCTGCGTGCCGCCCGCGCCGGGCAGCAGGCCGAGCTTCACTTCGGGAACGCCCAGCTTGGCCGAGGGAACGGCGACGCGATAATGCGCGCACAGGGCGGTTTCCAGTCCGCCACCAAGCGCGGTGCCGTGGATCGCGGCCACCACCGGCTTGTCGAGCGCTTCCATCTTGGCGATGACCGCAGGCAGCATCGGTTCGACCGGGGGCTTGCCGAATTCGGTAATGTCGGCCCCGGCAAAGAAGGTCTGCCCGGCGCAGATCAGCACCACGGCCTTGATGCTGTCGTCGCTGACGGCTTCATCGAACGCCTTGTCGAGGCCGATGCGCACGGCCGCGCCCAGCGCATTGACCGGCGGGCTGTCCGAGGTAACGACGAGAATGTCGCCATGTTTGGCGGTGGAAATCGGCGAATCGGTCATGGATCGGGTTCCTTGTGTCTATTCGACCGCGGCGTAGAGCATTGTCTTGATCTCGCGCCGGATCGGGTAGGTGCTGGACGGCATCAGCTGCGTCATGAAGATCATGATCACATCCTCTGCCGGGTCGACGAAAAAGGCGGTCGAGAACATGCCGCCCCAGTAGAAATCGCCATTCGATCCCGCGACGCCGGTCGCGGCATTGTCGATGGTGGTGGCAAAGCCGAGGCCGAAGCCCGCGCCGGCATTTTCTGCCTCGCTGAACAGCGCCTTGCTATGCTGGGTGAGGTCGCCGCCGCCGGGCAGGTGGTTCGCGACCATCAGGTCGAGCGTCTTGCGGCCGAGGATGCGCGCGCCATCGAGCCTGCCACCGTTGAGAAGCATGCGGCAGAACCGGTGATAGTCCGACAGGGTCGAGGCCATGCCGCCGCCGCCCGAAAGCTGGCTGGGCTTGCGACCCCAGGCGGTGGTCGCGCCTGGATCGTAGAGCTTCATCTTCTCGGTCGGGTGGAAGACATAGCAATCGGGCACGCGGTCGAGCTTGTCTTCCGGGATCTGGAAATGCGTGTCGACCATGCCGAGCGGCTTCGTGATGCGGTCGGCGATCACCTCGTCGAGCGGCTTGTCGTCCATCCGCTGCAGGATCGCGCCGAGGATGTCGGTCGAGATCGAATAGTTCCACGCGGTACCGGGGTCGAACTGCAGCGGTATCTGTGCGAGGATCTTGATGAACTCCTCGAGATCGGGCCCGGCAAAGGCCTCGAGCTTGCGCGCGCGATAGGCGGCGTCGATCGGCGTGCGCTCCTGGAAGCCATAGGTCAGGCCCGAGGTGTGCCGGAGCAGGTCGATCATCCGCATCGGCTGCGCGGTCGGCCGCGTGACGAAGGGCTGTGCGCCGCCGCCCGAGACGAACACGCCGAGGTCCTTCCATTCGGGGATGATGCGGTGCACCGGATCGGACAAGGCGATGCGGCCTTCCTCGACCAGCTGCATGAACGCGACCGAGGTGATCGGCTTGGTCATGCTGGCGATGCGGAAGATCGCATCCTCCCGGAGCGGTTGTCCTTCGCGGGCATTGCCCTGCAGCGAGAGGTGCGCCAGCTCGTGCCCGCGTCCGATCAGCAGGGCGGCATGGGGGAGGCGACCGGGTTCGAGATATTTCGACTGGATATGGGCAGGAATGCGCTCGAGCAGCGTCTGGTTGAAGCCAAGGTCGGCCGGATCGGACACAGAGAGAGTCATCAGGTAACTTTCATTTCTCCAGGGAGGACGAGGATCAGGTGGCCGTCTGGCCGAAGCGCTGCCGCGCATAGGGGTGCGAACTGGTGAGCCCGCCATCGACGACGAGCGCGTGGCCGTTGACATAGCTCGAACGATCCGACGCCAGGAACAAGGCCGCCTCGGCAATCTCGTTCGGCACGCCGCCGCGCTGCATCGGATTGAGCTGGCCGATCTTGTCCTCGAAACCCTTTTCGCGCGCCTTGGTATAGATGATCTCGGTCATGCCGGTCTCGATCAGCCCGGGGCAGATGGCGTTGCAGCGCACGTTGCTGCCGGTGAGCTGCTGCGCGCCGATGCGCACCAGATTGATCACGCCCGCCTTGCTCGCGGTATAGGCAGGCCCTCCCGCACCCGAGCGAAGCCCCGCGACCGACGCGGTGCAGATGATCGACCCGCCGTTTCCGCTATCGGCCATCACCTTGCCCGCATGCTTGATCGCGAGGAACGGGCCGATCAGGTTGATCTTCAGGATGCGCTCCCATTCCTCGACGGTCTGGTCGAAAATCCCCTCGAACCCGCCCGAAACGCCCGCATTGGCAAAGAACACGTCGAGCCGCCCGTGCAGCTCGATCGCCTTGGCGACGAGCATCTGGACATCGGCCTCACTGCTGGCATCGGCCTGGACGGCGGTGATGGCATCGGGGTTCTGCGCGGCTGTGTCGTCCTGCTTGCCGGTAATGTCGGTGGCGATGACCTTTGCGCCGTGCTTGGCGAACAGCAGCGCACTTGCACGGCCTATGCCGCTGCCCGCGCCGGTAACGATTGCAACCTTGCCTTGCAGATCCATGGAATGTCCTCTCCTCGTGCGCGGGGCCTAGAGCGCCGCTGCTATGGTTGTGCCGCCATCGATCACGATCGACTGGCCGGTGATATAGGTCGATGCATCCGATGCCAGAAACACCGCTGCGCCTGCAATCTCGTCGGGCTGGCCGATGCGGCGCAGCGGGGTGATCCGGCGGACATAGCCCATGACCTTCTCGTCCTCCCACAGCGCGCGCGCCATGTCGGTCTGGATCAGCCCCGGCGCGATGCAATTCACGCGGATCGCTTCAGGTCCCAGCTCATAGGCCAGGTTGCGCGCCAGCTGGAAGTCCGCCGCCTTGCTGATATTGTAGACGCCGATGCTGCCCGATCCCTGCATCCCACCGATCGACGAGACGATGATCACCGATCCCTTGCCGACGGCGCGCATGTCGGGCAGCGCCATCTGGATCAGCCAGTGGTTGGACAGGATGTTGTTGTCCATGATCTTGCGGAACTGGTCGTCGCTGATGCCCGCCATCGGACCGTAATAGGGGTTGCTGGCGGCATTGCAGACCAGGACGTCGATCGGCCCCAGTTCCGCGCGGGTGCGGTCGACCAGGTTCTGCAGGTCGTCCTTGCGCGAGATGCTCGCCGCGACCGCGATTGCGGTGCCTGCGCCATATTGCGCGTTGAGCTCGGCGGCGACGGTATCGCAGGCGTCCTGATTGCGGCTCGAGATCGCCACCTTGGCGCCATGCGCGGCCAGTTTGCGCGCGATCGCCGCGCCGATTCCGCGCGACGAACCGGTGACGATCGCCACGCGGCCTGTCAGGTCGAAGCTGCCGTTGCTCATTGCGCGCCGGCCTTCTTGGCATATTCCCACGCTGCCTGGGCAAGCGGGATCACGCGCTGCGCCATCTGCGCGGCCTGCGCGCTCGAGGCGGTGCCGTCGATCACGCGCTTCTTGATCCCCTGCAGGATCGCGGCGATGCGGAACTGGTTATAGGCGAGATACCAGTCCATGTCGGGCACCTCGTCCAAGCCGGCCTTTTCGACATAGCGCGCGAGCGCCTCCTCGAGCGTCGGGATGCCCAGCGCCTTGACGTCAACGCCGAGCAGGCCATTGCGGCCCTCGGCGGGCTGGACCCAGCTCATCAGGAAATAGCTCAGGTCCGCGATCGGATCGCCCAGGGTCGAAAGCTCCCAGTCGAGCAGCGCGATGACGCGCGGCTCGTCGTGCGCGAAGATCATGTTGTCGATGCGGAAATCGCCATGCGCGATGCCGAAGCCGCGCTGTTCGGGCACGGTCTTTTCCAGCCACTCGATGAGCTTATCCATCTCCGGGATGGTCTCGGTCTCGGACAACCGGTACTGCTTGGTCCAGCGCGAGATCTGGCGCGCGCAGTAATTGCCGGGCTTGCCGTAGTCCTCCAGCCCGATCGCGGCGGGATCGAAGCTGTGCAGATGCGCCAGCGTGTCGATCATCGCATTGTAGATCGCGGTGCGCTGTTCGGGGGTCTTGCCCGGCAGCGTGCCGTCCCAATAGCTCGCGCCATCGGTGAACGCCATGACGTAGAACATCGATCCGATGACCGAGTCATCCTCGCACAGGCCGAACTGGCGCGAGACGGGGAAGCCCTGATCGTAGAGCGCAGCCTGGACGCGATACTCGCGGTCCACCGCATGCGCCGAGGGCAGCAGCGGGCCGAAGGGCTTGCGCCGCAGCACATAGGCCGCTTTCGGCGTGGTCACCTTGTAGGTCGGGTTCGACTGGCCGCCCTTGAACTTGGAGAGGGTGAGCGGGCCTTCGAAGCCCTCGACATTCGCCTCGAACCAGCGGGTCAGGCTCGCCTCGTCCAGCCTGTCCTGCTCGGGCACGTCCATCGTGCCGGTCATCGTCGCCTGTGCGTCGATCTGTTCCATTCCAGAAAATCCCCACCCGGTTCAATTATAGACGATCACCGATCGCGCAGAATCACCGACTCTGAGCGCGTCGAATGCCTCGTTGATGCGTCCCAGCGGCAATCGTTCGGCAATGATCGTGTCGAGGTCAAGCATTCCGCGCATGTAGAACTCGACAAGACGTGGAATTTCAACCGGAAAACGGTTGTTGCCCATCAGCGAGCCCTGCAGTTTCTTGCCCTGCAGCAGCTCCATCGCGCTAAGGCCGACCTTCTCGGCCAGCGGCATCATCCCCAGGATCGTCGCGGTTCCGCCCCGCCGCAGCACTTTCACCGCCATATTGGCGGAAGCCGGACGCCCCACCGCCTCGATCGCATGGTGCACGCCGCCCTTGGTCAGCTCGATTACCTGCTCGGCCGCGCCGTCGGCGCTGGCATCGATACAGTCGGTCGCGCCAAGCTTTTCGGCGAGCGCGCGCTTGTCGGCCACCGGGTCGATTGCGATGATGCGGCCCGCGCCCGCGATCTTCGCCGCGTTGACCGCCGCCAGACCCACACCGCCGCAGCCGACGATCGCGACCGTCTCGCCTGGGGTCACGTCCGCCGCGTTGAACACCGCGCCCGCGCCCGTGGTCACCGCGCAGCCGATCACACAGGCCCGGTCGAGCGGCATGTCGGGGTTGATCGCGACACAGGCATGTTCGTGCACCAGCATCTGTTCGGCATAGGCCGAGAGGTTGAGCAGCTGGTTGACCGGCGCACCGTCCATGCTGAGCCGCGGGGGCTGGTGCGGCCCGCGCTTGGTGTCCTGCCCGGTGCACAGTGCCATGCGCCCGGTCACGCAGAATTCGCAATGGCCGCAATAGGCGCTGAGGCACGTGACCACCGCATCGCCCGGTTTCACGGTCGTCACGCCATCGCCCACCGCCTCGACGACGCCCGCCGCCTCATGGCCGGGGATAAAGGGCAGGGGGGCGGGATAGCTGCCATCGACGAAATGCAGGTCCGATCGGCACACGCCGGTGGCGGCGGTGCGGATCAGCACCTCGCGCGGGCCGGGCTTGTCGATCGTGACGTCGCGGATCTCGAGCGGCTTGCCCGGTTCGAAACAGATGGCAGCTTTCATGGGTCTCTCCACTACTCCTCGCCCCTTCAGGGGAGAGGACAGAAAGGCTTGGTCCGGTACAGCCGGGCCGTAGCCGGACTTGGAGAGGGGCAGCGGGATAGCACCGGCGTTGCAACCCCTCTCCAACTGCGCCTGGCAGGCCAGCCCGCAAGGCTCCGTTTCCTCTCCCCCATGGGGGAGAGGACATTTCCGTCACCGCGCGACGCCGAGATCGCCCGAGCTGAAGCCGCCCTCGGTATCGTTCGCGCCGTGCTTGCCCATTTCGAGCCGGGCGATGGTGCGGTTGTGCACCTCGTCCGGACCGTCGGCGAGGCGCAGCGTGCGCATGTGCGCATAGGCCTTGGCGAGACCGAAATCCTCGCTGACGCCGGCGCCGCCATGCGCCTGGATCGCATCGTCGATCACCTTGAGCGCGATCCGGGGGGCTGCGACCTTGATCATCGCGATTTCGGCCTTGGCGTATTTGTTGCCGACCTTGTCCATCATGTCCGCGGCCTTGAGGCAGAGCAGACGCGTCATCTCGATATCGATGCGGGCTTCGGCGATGCGCTGTTCCCAGATCGAATGCTCCGAAATCCGCTTGCCGAAAGCGACGCGCGACTGGAGGCGGCGGACCATCTTGGCCAGCGCCTCTTCCGCCACGCCGATGGTGCGCATGCAGTGATGGATGCGGCCCGGGCCGAGGCGGCCCTGCGCGATCTCGAAGCCGCGGCCCTCGCCGAGCAGCATGTTGCTTGCCGGGATGCGCACGTCCTTCAGTTCGATTTCCATATGGCCGTGCGGCGCATCGTCATAGCCGAACACCGGCAGGTGGCGCAGGATGTTCACGCCCGGCGCGTCGAGCGGCATCAGCACCATCGACTGCTGCGCGTGGCGCTTGGCCTCGAAATCGGTCTTCCCCATGACGATCGCGATCTTGCAGCGCGGATCGCCGGCTCCGGACGACCACCATTTGCGGCCGTTGATGACATATTCGTCGCCCTCGCGGCGGATCGAGGTCTCGATATTGGTCGCATCCGACGAGGCGACCTGCGGCTCGGTCATCAGGAAGGCCGAACGGATCTCGCCGTTCATCAGCGGTTTCAGCCACTGCTCCTTGTGCGCGGCGGTGCCATAGCGGTGCAGCACCTCCATGTTGCCGGTATCGGGCGCGGAGCAGTTGAAGATTTCGCTCGCCATCTCGACGCGGCCCATTTCCTCGGCGCACAGCGCATATTCGAGATTGGTGAGACCGGGTCCGTCGAATTCGAAGCTGTCATCAACATGCGGCAGATTGGGGTTCGACGGTGGCATGAACAGGTTCCAGATGCCTGCGGCCTTGGCCTTGGCCTTCTCATCCTCGATGACCTGCAGCACCTTCCAGCGGCCACCCTCGGCCTGTTGCGCGTAATAGTCTTTCACGCGGGGGCGAACGTGCGCCTCGATATGGCTGCGGACGCGGTCGCGCCAATAGGCCTGGCGCTCGGTAAGGTCAAAATCCATGGCTCATCTTCCTTTCGTGAAACTCATCAGGGTTGGGCGATCTGGGCCAGACGCGCCTCATGATCGGCACGGCCAAGGGGAAAGCGGCTGAACAGCCAGGCACAGGCCAGGCCGATCACCGTAGTGGCGATGGCAAAGGTGAGGGCGAGGCGGTCGATCACGTCCGGCGCGACCTTGCCCGGTTCGGCATTGTCGGGGAATCCCGCGATGGCGAGGATCAGCGCGGAGGCGAGGATGCCAAGCCCGCCGATGCATTTCTGCATGAAGAAGAATCCGGCGAAGAAGATGCCCTCGGTGCGCTTGCCGGTCTCGGCCTCGCTGGCGTCGGTGACATCAGCGATCATCGAGCTGATCATCATCATCGAGCAGATGCCGAAGGTGACCGACAGCGCGATCAGCGACAGGATGACCAGGGTCGTCGTGCCGCTGCCCGTCGCGGGGAACAACCCTGCCAGCCGCAGCCAATAGGGCGCGGTCGCGAACATCAGCGACAGCAGCGACGCGATGGCCGCGGTGCGCGGCTTTTCGAGGCGGCGCGAGGCGGGCCCCACGATGAAGAACGCGAGCGCGACCCCCAGGAACAGCACGAACGGGTAGATGTTGAAGACGCTCTGTTCGAACTCCCAGACATACAGCATCAGATAGTTGGTCAGCGCGAAGAACAGCCCCTGATTGGCAAAGGCGCAAACCCCGGCGGCGAGCAGCAGCTGGAACGGCTTGAAGCGCAACGCGGCGATAAAGTCCCTGAGGCCGTGCGAAGGGAAAGCGGGCGCATCGGTATTGGGGTGCGCGAGCAGACGGTGCGTGCCCAGCGCCGAGACCACGACTGACACGATCATCACCACCGAGCCGACCAGCGCATAGCGATGATAGCCATTGGGGTTGAGCACGCCATTGTCATAGCCGGGCTCGGGCACGAGCAGCAGCGCATAGGCGGCATAGAGCATGACCAGCCCGCCGAGCCAGCCGAACAGGAAGCGGTAGCGCAGCACCTCGGTGCGTTCGTGATAGTCGCGCGTCATCTCGGGCAGCATGGCGAGTGCAGGGACCTCATAGGCCGAGAAGGAAAAGCGCACCGCCATCGCCACGGCGATGAGGTAGAAGAACAGCGCGCCGTTGCTCCATTCGGGCGGGTTCCACAGCAGCAGCCACGACAATGCGATCGGCAGCGCCGCGCCGTAGAGCCAGGGGTGGCGGCGACCCCAGCGGCTGCGCGTGGCATCCGAGCGGTGGCCGACAAACGGATCGAAGAATGCATCAGCGACCAGCGCCAGCGCGACGGCGAGCCCGACCTGCTCTGCCGGCATGCCGATGACCTGGTTGAAATAGATCAGCAGGAAGACGGCAAAGCCGTTGTCCTTGATGCCATAAGCGACCGAACCGAATCCGAAGGCGAGCTTGGTGCCCATCGACACCTTCTGCGCCGTTACGGGCAGGGGAGGGGCGGCTGGGGCGGTCATGCGGCGCGCGCGCACGTCCCAGGGTGCAGCCCGGTCGCACGGCGCCGATGCACCCGCGATGCGATGGCCTGCAGGGCCCGCTGCATTGATTCTCTCCTGTCCGTGTCCCTTGGGCCGATACCATATGGCAGCTACCGTAAACGTCAACTGCCGTGAGGGTGACGTTACGGCATCCGGCCTAGGATTCAACAGGCTTGCAGCCGCCTTGCGTCCACCATAGACTGGCCCGCGACGGACGGTTTTGGCCGCAGGAAAAGCTTCCCGGCCAGAGCCCGTTGGGACCCGAAACGAATTCAGGCGCAGAGAGGATGACGATGAGCGATCTCGATCAGTTCAGGACAGAAGTGCGCGCATGGCTGGAGGAAAATTGCCCCGCCGAGATGCGCGAGCCGGTGCGCGGCGACGACGACGTGTGCTGGGGTGGACGCAACTGGCAGTTCAAGAACGAGGCGCAGAAGCTGTGGCTCGAACGCTGCGTCGCGAAGGGCTATACCGTGCCCGACTGGCCCAAGCCGTATGGCGGTGCCGGCCTGTCCGCGGCCGAAACCAAGATCCTGCGCCAGGAGATGGCCCGGATCGGCGCCCGTCCGCCGCTGTCGAGCTTCGGCATCTGGATGCTTGGCCCCGCTTTGCTGCACTTCGGCACGGAAGAGCAGAAGGTGCATTATCTGAACCAGATCGCGCGCGGCGAAATCCGCTGGTGCCAGGGCTATTCGGAGCCGGGTTCGGGATCGGACCTAGTGTCCCTGCAGACCTATGGCGAGGACAAGGGCGACCACTGGGTGGTCAACGGCCAGAAGATCTGGACCAGCTATGCCGACAAGTGCGACTGGATCTTCTGCCTGGTCCGCACCGACAAGACGAACAAGTATCAGGGCATCTCGTTCCTGCTGTTCGACATGGAGACCCCCGGCGTCACCACCAAGCCGATCAAGCTGATCAGCGGCAATTCGCCTTTCTGCGAGACGTTCTTCGACAATGTCGTGGTGCCCAAGCATCAGATCGTCGGCGAACTCAACCGCGGCTGGGACGTCGCCAAGTATCTGCTCGGCCATGAGCGCGAGATGATCTCGGGCGGCGGCCTGGGCGATGGCGCGCCCTCGCTCGGCGCGCAGCTCAAGAACTCGATCGGTACCAATGGCCTCGGGCAGCTCGACGACGGCATTCTGCGCGCCGAACTCGCGCAGTTCGATGTCGATGCGCTCGCGTTCAAGGCGATGGCCGAGCGTTTCGGCGACGAGATGAAGGCGGGCAAGGGCCATCCTGCCCAGCCCAACATGATGAAATATGCCGGGACCGAGCTCAACAAGCGGCGCCACGAGTTGGTGATGGCGGGCAATGGCTCGGACGCGCTCGAATGGGAAAGCGAAGCCTCGAAGGGCGGTGCCAAGGCGCGCAACTGGCTGCGCACAAAGGCGAACAGCATCGAGGGCGGCACCAGCGAGGTGATGCTCAACGTCATCTCCAAGCGCATCCTCGACCTGCCCGGCGCTTGAGCCGCCGATAGCCCTTTTTGATCGGTCCCCTGCGCAGGCAGGGGTCCATCTCCGGAGCGTGACGTTTTGGTGCACCGGCAGGAGATGGATCCCCGCTTTCGCGGGGAACCGGACATCTCAAACATTGCGAGACAATCCCATGCCCATGTTCCTCAACGAAGACCAAGCCATGCTGCGCGACAGCGCGCGCGAATTTCTCAAGACCGAAGCCCCGGTCAGCCATATGCGCAAGCTGCGCGACGAGGGCTGCAAGGACGGTTTCCGCCACGCGCTGTGGAAGCAGTTCGGCGAGATGGGCTTTACCGGCATCCTGATCGGCGAAGATGATGGTGGGCTCGGCCTCGGCCATGTCGAGGCGGGCGTTGTGCTGGAAGAGATCGGCCGCAATCTTTCGCCTTCGCCTTTCCTGACCACGGCGGTCGCCGGCGTGTCGGCGCTCAACCATGGCGGCCAGCATCTCAAGGACAAGTTCTTCCCCGGCATCCTCGCGGGCGAAACCGTGCTGGCGCTGGCGATCGACGAGCATGCCAAGCATCGTCCGGCGCAGATCGCGACCAAGGCGGAAAAATCGGGCAACGGCTTCAGGCTCAGCGGCAAGAAGCAGTTCGTCGTGCAGGGCGCGAGCGCCGATGCGCTGATCGTCGCCGCGCGCACTGCTGGCGCGCCAGGCGAGACCGACGGGATCACGCTGTTCGTGGTCGACAAGGACGCTGCCAACCTCTCGATCGACAACACCCGGCTGGTCGACAGCTCGATGGCCGCGCATGTCACGCTCGACGGTGTCGAGGTCGATGGCGATGCGGTGATCGGCGATGTCGACAATGGCTGGCAGGTGCTCTCGGCGCTGCTCAAGGCGGGCCGTGCGGGCTCTGCCGCCGAGCTGGTGGGCGTCGGCTCGGGCGCGATGGACATGACCGTCGATTATCTCAAGCAGCGCAAGCAGTTCGGCCGTCTGATCGGCGAATTCCAGGCGCTCCAGCATCGCGCAGCGCATCTGTACAGCGAGATGGAAATCGCGCGCGCCGCCGTGCTCAAGGCGCAGCAGCTGCTCGACGAGGGCCAGGACAGCGCCGACATCTTCGTTTCGGTTGCCAAGGCCAAGGCCGGGCGCAGCGCCAATCTGGCGGTGCGCGAAGGCGTGCAGATGCATGGCGGCATCGGCATGACCGACGAGTACGATATCGGCTTCTACATGAAGCGCGATCGGGCGCTCAACGAGTTCATGGGCGATGCGAACTTCCACGCAGGCCGCGTCGCCGAGATCTTTGGGTATTGATCCCGCCTCTCCCCTCCCGCCTGCGGGAGGGGTGGCTGAGGCGTAGCCGAAGCCGGGGTGGGCCTGTCCACCGGTTGTGCACCTGCCCCACCCCGGCTCGGACAAGCCGGGCCTGCCCCTCCCACTTGCGGAGGGGAGAGGCGCCTCGATCAATCCCCGCCGACGCGCTCGATATCGGCGCCGACCGCCTGGAGCTTCTCTTCCAGCCGCTCATAGCCTCGGTCGAGATGGTACACCCGGTTGACCTCGGTCTCGCCCTCGGCGGCGAGCCCGGCGATGATCAGGCTCATCGAGGCGCGCAGGTCGGTCGCCATGACGGGCGCGCCGACCATCCGCTCGACGCCGTGCACCACCGCGGTGCGGCCCTTGACCTCGATATGCGCGCCCATGCGGTTCAATTCGGGCACGTGCATGTAGCGGTTCTCGAAGATCGTCTCGGTCAGCACGCTCGCGCCCTCGGCGAGACACAGCATCGCCATGAACTGCGCCTGCATGTCGGTGGCAAAGCCGGGGAACGGCGCGGTCGAAAGCGTGAGCGCCTGCAGCTTGCCATTGGGGCGCACCGCGATGCCATCGGCGATTTCCTCGACATGCACGCCCGCCTGGCGCAGCGCCGCGACGGTCGCCTCCATCTCGTCGAGCTTCGCGCCGATCAGGTCGAGCGCGCTGCCGGTGATCGCGGCGGCGCAGGCATAGCTGCCCGCCTCGATCCGGTCGGCCATCACGCGATAGGTCGCACCGTGCAGCCGCTCCTTGCCATGGATGACCAGCGTCGACCCGCCGATCCCCTCGATCTTCGCGCCCATCGCGACGAGCAGGTTGCACAGGTCGACGATCTCGGGCTCACGCGCAGCGTTGCGCAGCGTCGATGTGCCCTTGCACAGCACCGCGGTCATTAGCGCGTTCTCCGTCGCACCGACCGAGACCACGGGGAAGCCGAAATCGCCGCCGGGCAGCCCGCCCTTGGGCGCGCGCGCGGTGACATAGCCCGCGGTGATCTCGATCTCCGCGCCCAGCGCCTCGAGCGCCTTCAGGTGCAGGTCGATCGGGCGGTTGCCGATCGCGCAGCCGCCGGGCAGCGAGACGGTCGCCTCGCCCGCGCGCGCGAGCAGCGGGCCCAGCACCAGGATCGACGCGCGCATCTTGCGCACGATGTCATAGGGGGCGACGGTCGAGGTTACCCGGCCCGCGCGCAGCGTCATCACCCGGCCGAAATCCTCGGGCCGCGCGCCCTCGATCATCGTCGAGACGCCGAGCTGATTGAGCAGATGGCCGAAGCTGTCGACATCGGCGAGCCGCGGCAGGTTGCGCAGCGTCAACGGCTCGTCGGTCAGCAGCGCGCAGGGCAGCAGCGTCAGCGCGCTGTTCTTGGCTCCGGAAATGGGAATACGGCCCGAAAGCGGCTTGCCGCCGCGAATGATGATCTTGTCCATCGCCGCTGTTTAGCGGCTGCGCGGGCTGGTGCAAGAGGGGGGCAAGGCCCGGAAGGTCAAACCTTCTCGAGCGTGCATTGCAGCGGGTGCTGGTTCTGCCGGGCGAAATCCATCACCTGATTCACCTTGGTCTCGGCGACCTCGTAGGTGAAGATGCCGCACACCCCGACGCCCTTCTGATGGACGTGGAGCATCACGCGGGTCGCCTCGTCCATGTTCATGCTGAAGAAGCGCTTGAGCACGAGCACCACGAATTCCATCGGGGTGTAATCGTCGTTGAGCATCAGCACCTTGTACTGGCTGGGCTTTTTCGACTTGGCGCGGGTCTTGACCGCGATGCCGATATCCGGCGGACCGTCATCGTCCTCGCGATCGGGCCCGGCGCGCACGACCAGGCCTGCATCGCCTGCCACGATGGCAGCGAGGCGTCGGAGAGACGCTGAACGGAATGTCGTGCTGTGCATAGGTCGTCTCGAATATCGTATTTCTCAGCCGTCAGGCAAGGGGCTGCGCGTAAAATGCGACGCGCTGCCCGGTCATCCTGACGCGCCCGTCTAGCCCCGATTCGGTTACTCTGGCGTTTCGCGGCGCTTTCCGTTAGGGGCGCGGCCATGCATTTTCTCGATCAAGCCAAGATTTTCATTCGCTCGGGTGCTGGCGGACAGGGCGCGGTGTCCTTTCGCCGCGAAAAATATGTCGAATATGGCGGCCCCGATGGCGGCAATGGCGGCAAGGGCGGCGACATCATCTTCGAAGCGGTCAGCGGTCTCAACACGCTGATCGACTTTCGCTATACCCAGCATTTCAAGGCGAAGCGCGGCACCGGCGGCATGGGCCGCAACCGTACCGGCGCGGGGGGCGACGATCTGGTCATCAAGGTGCCCGTGGGCACGCAGATCCTGTCCGAGGACAAGGAGGACGTGCTCGCCGATTTCACCCATGCGGGCCAGCGTATCACGCTGCTGCGCGGCGGCGATGGCGGGCGCGGGAACCTGAGCTATGCCACCAGCACCAACCGCGCCCCGCGTCAGCACGGGCCGGGCTGGCCGGGCGAGGAAATGTGGGTATGGCTGCGGCTGAAGCTGATGGCCGATGCGGGGCTGGTCGGCCTGCCCAATGCGGGCAAGTCCACCTTCATCAACCAGGTGACCAACGCGCATGCCAAGGTGGGCGACTATCCGTTCACGACGCTGCGCCCGCAGCTGGGCGTGGTGCGGCACCGCAACCGCGAGTTCGTGCTCGCCGATATTCCCGGGCTGATTGAGGGCGCGGCGGAAGGCGCGGGTATCGGCGACCGCTTCCTTGGCCATATCGAGCGCTGCCAGGTGCTGATCCATCTGATCGACGCGCATGGCGACGATCCGGTGGAAGCCATGCACATCGTCGATGGCGAGCTGGAAAATTACGGCGCGGGGCTGGACGAGAAGCCCCGGCTGGTCGCGCTAAACAAGGGCGACCTGCTTGACGACGAGCTGATGCAGCATTTCGCGAGCGAGCTGGTCGCGGCGGGCGCGGACCGTGTGTTCCCGATCTCGGGCGCGACCGGCAAGGGCATCGACAAGCTGTTCGACGCGCTGCTCGAATATCTGCCGCACGTGACCGCGACCGAACAGCCCGAGGGGGTCGATCCCGACCGCGACGACGAGCCGGGCACATGGTCGCCGGTTTGAGCGGGAGCCTCTGCTTGCAGAATTCGGGTCGCGCACATCTGATCGTCACCCCCGCGAAGGCGGGGGTCCCGCTTGTTTTGCAACCCATGAAGGTGAAGCGGGATTCCCGCCTTCGCGGGAATGACGAAAATCAAAGTTGTTGCCGAGCTGGGCAATCGAGATGCAGCGAACGTTGAGACAATGACCCCCTCCCCCCTCTCCCCCGCGCACTGCCCCGTGCTGGTCGTGAAAATCGGCTCGGCGCTGCTGGTCGCGCCCGAGGGCAAGGTGCGGCGCGATTGGCTCGCCTCGCTGGTCGCCGACATTGCCGGGCGCATTCGGGCGGGCCAGCGGATCGTCATCGTCTCCTCGGGCGCGATCGCGCTCGGCGCGCGGCGGCTCGGCCTGCCCAAGGGCGGGCGCGCGAGCCTCGAGGATGCACAGGCGGCGGCCGCCACCGGCCAGATCGCGCTGAGCCAGTGCTGGGCCGAACTGCTCGGCGAACACGGCATCACCGCTGCGCAGATGCTGGTGACGCTCGATGATCTGGAGGATCGCCGCCGCTTCCTCAACGCTTCGGCGACGCTGCGCCGCCTGATCGCGCTCGATGTCGTGCCGGTGATCAACGAGAATGATTCGGTCGCGACTGAGGAGATCCGCTTCGGCGACAACGACCGGCTCGCCGCACGCATCGCGCAGGCAGCGGGCGCGGGCGGCGTGGTGCTGCTCTCGGATATCGACGGGCTCTTTACCGCCAATCCGAAGAACGATCCCGATGCCCGGCTCGTCGAGAGCGTCGCGCGGATCGATGCGCGGATTCGCGCGATGGCCGATGGCGGCTCTGCCTCGGGCATGGGATCGGGCGGCATGCTGTCCAAGCTAGAGGCGGCGCGGATCGCGACCAGCGCGGGCGCGCATCTCGCCATCGCCAACGGCACGCACGAACACCCCTTGCAGCGGCTCGACGAAACCGGGCGCTGTACCGTGTTCACCGCGGGCAAGCTGGGCAAGGGGCGCAAGCTTTGGCTCGCCGGGCGCATGACCGCGCGCGGGCGGATCGCCGTCGATGCGGGCGCGGTTTCGGCGCTCGCCAGGGGATCGAGCCTGCTCCCCGCCGGTGCCACGTCGGTCGAGGGCAAGTTCGCGCGCGGCGACGTGATCGAGATTGTAGGCCCCGGGGGCGAGATCATCGCGCGCGGCCTCAGCGAATATGACGCTGCCGATGCCGCGCGGATCGTCGGGCTGCGCAGCGATGCGATTGGCGACGTCCTGGGCTATGCGCCGCGCAGCGCGCTGGTCCATCGCGACCAGTTGGTGCTGCTATGAGCGTGATCGCGATGACCGGCGGCACCGGCTTTGTCGGGGGAGCTGCGATCGGCCAGGCGCTGGCGGCGGGCCACAGCGTCCGCGCGCTCGCCCGCAAGCCGCAGCGCGCGCGTGAGGGCATCACTTGGGTCCAGGGCGCGCTTGACGATCCGGCCAGCCTTGCCGAGCTTTGCCAGGGCGCCGATGTCGTCCTGCACATTGCTGGCGTGGTCAACGCGCCCGACCGCGCGGGCTTTGTCGCGGGCAATATCACCGGCACCGAGAACATGCTGGCGGCGGCAGAGGCGGCGGGCATTGCGCGCTTCATCCATGTCTCGTCCTTGGCGGCGCGCGAGCGGAACCTGTCCAACTATTGCTGGTCGAAGGCCGAGGCGGAGGACCGGGTCGCCGCTTCGGATCGCGACTGGATCATGGTCCGCCCGCCGGCCGTCTATGGCCCGGGCGATACCGAGATGCTCGACCTGTTCCGCATGGCAGCGAAAGGCCTGGTCATGCTGCCGCCGGGCGGGCGCATGTCGGTGATCCATGTCGCCGATCTGGCGGCTTTGCTGGTGCGGCTCGCCGCAGGCGCGGGCGACGTGCACGCGATCTACGAGGTCGATGACGGAACGCCGCAGGGCTGGGGCCATGAGGGCTTTGCCGATGCACTGGGCCGCGCGGTCGGGCGCAAGGTGCGCACCGCGCGCGCGCCGAAGCTTGGCCTGTTCATGGCCGCGCGCGCCGACCGGTTGCTGCGCGGCCCCAAAGCCAAGCTGACGCCCGACCGCGCGCGCTATATCGCGCACAGCGACTGGACGTCGGATCCGCTGCGCCGTCCGCCGCGCGACCTTTGGCAGGCGGAAATTCCCACGCCGAAGGGGCTGGCCGAAACCGCGCGCTGGTACCGCGCCGAGGGCTGGCTCAAACCGTGATGATCGGATGACCGAGCGCCATTTCGATCAGAAACAGCGCGAAGGTAACGGTAAGCCCGATCAGGAACAGCCGATAGGCAAGGCCCAGATAGCGGTATTTCTTGTGCTGCAGCACCATGCCGTTCTGGTGCACGTCGCGCAGCATGGTGCGGAAGATCGTCTCGTCCATGTGCAGCTGATCGATCACCAGATCGGCAAAATCATCCTCGGCCATGTGCGAGAAATTGCCGAAGAACATGAAATTCGTCGCCCCCGGCGGCACGTCGTTCTTCGGCCTGGGCGTGCCGCGCACCGAGGGCAGGATAGCGAACACCGCGCACATCGCGGAGAGAAACGCGAACAGCGCGAGCACCATCAGCGGCAGGCTGACATTGCCGCCGCGCGCCTGTCCGACCGCGATGGTGAACACCACGAAGGTCGCGCCCATCAGGATGCTCGCCTTCTGATCGGCCATCTGGCTCAAGGACAGGTTGGTCTGCACCGAGGTGCGGATCAGGTGAATGGCGTGCGGGGAGAAGGTGTGCGGCGTCTGCGGCCAGGGGCTTTGAATCGCCGGACGGCTCGCATCGACTCGCATTTTCGTGACACCCTCTTCCATTACAGATTGATGACACACCCGCACCGCGCTTGACAAGCGGCACCGCACTGCCCTTCTGGCTGCAACAAGCTGCCGCGATTGTGCCGCATTCGCGCGGCATGGGCAGAGCCAACCGTTACGGATGAAAGCACGACATGACCGACACCGCCATATATGACCGGATCGCCGCGCAGATCGAACCCTTCAACAAGAAGGGCGTCGCGCTGACCGAAAGCACCACCTTCGCCTCCGATCTGGAATGGGACAGCCTGACCGTCATGGATTTCGTCGCCGCGATCGAGGACGAATTCGACATAATCATCACCATGAACATGCAGGCCGAGATCGAGACCGTCGGCCAGCTGGTCGCCGCGGTCGAGAAGCTCACCGCCTGACCCGCGCTATCGTGCGCATCTTCCCCCATCCTGTAGAGACACCCGAATGACCGACCTGTTTTCCAAGTTCGACGCCCTGATCGGCGAGCGCGAGGCGCTGCTTTCCACCGGCGTGCGCGATCCCTTCTCGCTGGTGATGGAATCGGTCAAATCGCCCACCGTGGCGATGTGCAACGGCAAGGAGACGATCCTGCTGGGCACCTACAATTACATGGGCATGACCTTCGACGATGACGTGCTCGAGGCGGGCAAGCAGGCGCTCGACAATTTCGGATCGGGCACCACGGGCAGCCGCGTGCTCAACGGCACCTATGCCGGTCATCGCGAATGCGAGGAAGCGCTGAAGGAATTCTATGGAATGGACCATGCGATGGTCTTTTCCACCGGATACCAGGCGAACCTGGGCATCATCTCGACCATGGCGGGCAAGGACGATTACATCATCCTCGATATCGACAGCCATGCCTCGATCTATGACGGCTGTGCGCTGGGCAATGCGCAGATCGTCGCCTTCCGCCACAATGATGTCGAGGCGCTGGAAAAGCGGCTCAAGCGCCTGCCCGCCGAAGCGGGCAAGCTGGTGGTGCTCGAAGGCGTCTATTCGATGCTCGGCGACATCGCGCCGCTCAAGGAAATGGTCGCGGTGTCCAAGGCCGCCGGCGCGATGGTGCTGGTCGACGAGGCGCATTCGATGGGCTTTATCGGCGAGCATGGCCGCGGCGTTGCCGAAGCGGCGGGCGTGATCGACGATGTCGATTTCATCATCGGCACGTTCAGCAAGTCGGTCGGCACCGTCGGCGGTTTCTGCGTGTCGAACCACCCGAAGTTCGAGGTGCTGCGCCTGGTCTGCCGCCCCTATGTGTTCACCGCCAGCCTGCCGCCGTCGGTCGTCGCCACCGCCGCGACCAGCATCCGCAAGCTGATGCACGCGGGCAACAAGCGCGCGCATCTGTGGGAGAATTCCAAGCGCCTGCACCAGGGGCTGCGCGATCTCGGCTTCTCGCTCGGCACCCCCGAGGCGCAGAGCGGCATCATCGCGGTCATCATGCCCGACATGCTGAAGGGCGCGCAGATGTGGCAGGCGCTGCTCGAACGCGGCCTCTACGTCAACCTCGCCCGCCCGCCCGCGACGCCCGCCGGCATGACCCTGCTGCGCTGCTCGCTCTGCGCCGAGCATTCGAGCGAACAGGTCACGCAGATCCTCGGGATTTTCGAGGCGGCAGGCAAGGACGTCGGGATCCTCTGATCCCGGCCCCGCCGGTCAGCCCCAGATCGTCGTCAGCCAGTAGAACAGCGCGCCGACTGCGGCCGAGGCGGGGATGGTGATCAGCCAGGCGATGACGACGCGCCCGGCGACGCCCCAGCGCACGGCCGACGCGCGCCGCGCCGCGCCCACGCCGACGACGCAGCCGGTGATCGTGTGCGTGGTCGAGACCGGAATGCCGAAGGCGGTCGCGGCAAACAGCATCACCGATCCGCCCGAAGAGGCGCAGAAGCCCTGCTGGTGCGACAGCTTGGTGATGCGCGTGCCCATGGTTTCGATGATCTTCCACCCGCCCGACAATGTGCCGAGCGCAATCGCTATATAGCAGCTCAGCACCACCCATTCGGGCACCGCGAACTCGCCTTCGAGCATGCCCTGAGAATAGAGCAGCACGGTGATGATCCCCATCGTCTTCTGTGCATCGTTGGCGCCATGGCCGAGCGAATAGGCCGCGGACGAGACCAGGTGCAGCTTCTTGAACACGCCTTCCGCCCGCTTGGCAGTGGCGCGCAGGAACAGCCACGAGGTCAGCACCACCAGCAGGATCGACAGGATCATGCCGATGGTCGGCGACAGCACGATCGCCGAGGCGGTCTTGAGGACGCCCGACCAGACGATCCCATCGAGCCCGGCGCGCATCACCCCTGCCCCGATCAATCCGCCGACCAGCGCGTGGCTCGACGAGGACGGAATGCCCTTCCACCAGGTGACCACGTTCCAGAACATCGCGCCGATCAGCGCGCCGAAGATCACCTGCGGATTGACGATGTCGGCATCGATAATGCCCTTGCCGATCGTCTCGGCGACCTTCAGCCCGAAGATCCAATAGGCCGCGAAGTTGAAGAACGCTGCGAACAGCACCGCGTGCACGGGCTTGAGCAGCCGGGTCGAGACCACGGTCGCGATCGAATTGGCGGCATCGTGCAGGCCATTGAGAAAGTCGAAGGCCAGTGCGAGCGCGATCAGCGCGATCAGCAGCGGCATGGCGATGATGGTGGTTTCCATGGGGGGAAGCGCCGCGCGTCAGGCGTGGTCGATGACGAGACCGTCGATCTCGTTGGCGACATCCTCGAACCGGTCGACCACGCGCTCGAGATGCATGAACAGCTCGCGCCCGACGGTGAACTGGATGGGGCTGACCGTCCCATGCTCCTTGAACAGCGCCTTCAGCCCACGCGCGTGAATCTCGTCGGCATGGCCTTCCATGATCACCAGCCGTTCGGTCAGCTCGTGCAGGCGATGGGCATTCTTGTTGACGCTGCGCAGCAGCGGCAGCGCCTCGACCGTGATCCGCGCGCAATCGACGATGATCGCCGCGATATCCTTCATCTCCTGCTTGAACTCGGTCACCTCGTAGAGGTCGATCGCCCCTGCGGTCTTCTGCATCTCGTCGATGGCATCGTCCATCGCGCCGATCAGGCTCGTGATCGCGCTGCGGTCGAACGGGGTGAGGAAGGTCCGTCGCACGGTCTGCAGCACCTCGCGGGTGATCTGGTCGGCCTCATGCTCGCGCTCGACCAGTTCCTGGACATGATCGGCCATGCCCGGCCCGCCGTTCAGCAGCCGCGCCAGCGCGTTCGAGCCCGACAGCAGCGTCAGCGCATGCGCCTCGAACAGCTCGAAGAAATTGCCCTGCTTGGGCAGAAGCGCCTGAACCCACGAGAAAACGGCCATTTTGGGTGATGCCTTTTGCGTATCGGGAAGAAAACCGCCCTTGGCGATGCGACGATCGGCATCGCTGGCGCGGAAGCGGCGGATCAGTTCGGCGAGCTCGGGCTCGTCGACCATCTGCGCGGCTTCTTCCAGCGAGAACCACTGCCGGTCGCGCTGGTCCTGCTCTTCCCATTCGTCCATCACGTCGGTGACCGAGAAGGGGAACACCTCGACCGTCACGTTGAGCATCGCGCCGTTCTTGCGCTTCTTGCGGTAACGATAGCTGCCGAGCGGCGTCGGGCACGCCGCACCGCGCACGCCTGCCTCTTCCTCCGCCTCGTGCGCGGCGGCAGCATGCGGCTGCAAACCCTCGATCATGTTGCCCTTGGGCAGCACCCAGCGCCGCGTCTCGCGCGAGGTGACGAGAAGGATCGTCACCGGTGCGTTCACATCGTCGCGCGCATTGCGATACGGCAGTGCAGCTATCTGGCGAATGGCTTGTCCCCTGTCACAAAACCGCCGCATATCTGTAACAATTGCCGGTGCAAAGCGATTTCTGCCCATTTCGAGGGCATCCGGTGCGGCTACCCACCGCTTTGTGACGCATGACGCCTTGCAAGGCTTCAATTGCCTGCAAATATCTGTATGGGCACCGCCATGGTCCTCCCCCGAAAAGGCCGCAACCCATGACCGAACTGCTTGCGCTGCGCGAGTCCGTGCGCGCCCATCACCGTGCCGATGAAGGCGCGGTGCTCGATTATCTGATCGCGAATTATGCCCCCTCTCCCGAATTGCGTGCGCGCATCCGTGCGCGCGCGGTGCGCGTCGTCGAGGATGTCCGCGCCGCCTCCGGCCCGACGCTGATGGAGAGCTTCCTCGGCACCTACGGCCTGTCGAGCGACGAGGGTCTGGCGCTGATGACCTTGGCCGAGGCGCTGCTGCGCGTGCCCGATGCCGAGACGATCGACGAGCTGATCGAGGACAAGATCAGCCCTGCCAACTGGCGCGAGCATTTCGGCAAGTCGGAAAACACGCTGGTCAATGCGAGCACCTTTGCGCTGTCCATGACCCAGTCGGTGCTCGAAGGGTCGACAAGCAAGGGTCCGCTCGATGCGCTGCGCGGCGCGATCAAGCGGCTGGGCGAGCCCGTGATCCGCGCCGCCGTGCGCCGCGCGATGAAGGAGTTGGGCAACCAGTTCGTGCTCGGCGAGGACATGGACGAGGCGCTCAAGCGCTCGCGCAAATGGGCGGCGGAAGGCGCGACCTTCAGCTATGACATGCTCGGCGAAGCGGCGCTGACCTTCCCCGATGCCGACCGCTATTTCGCATCGTACATGAACGCGATCCGCGCGATCGCCGAGGCCGCCAAGACCGACGACATGCGCACCAATCCGGGCCTGTCGATCAAGCTCTCGGCGCTCTACCCGCGCTACGAGATGAGCAAGGCGGACGAATGCGTCCCCGCGCTCGCCGACCGGGTGCTAGAACTCGCCCGCGCCGCGCGCGACGCGAAGATCGGGCTCAATATCGATGCCGAGGAAGCCTATCGGCTCGGCATGTCGCTCGACATCATCAAGCTGGTGATGAACGATCCCACGCTCGCCGGCTGGGATGGCCTGGGCGTCGTCGTCCAGGCTTTCGGTCGCCGCGCCAGTTTCGTCATCGACTGGCTCTATGGCCTCGCGCAATCGCTTGACCGCAAGATCATGGTCCGGCTGGTCAAGGGCGCCTATTGGGACAGCGAGATCAAGCGCGCGCAGGTCGATGGCGTGCCCGATTTCCCGGTGTTCACCAGCAAGGCCGCGACCGACATCTCCTATATCTGCTGCGCCGCGCAGCTGCTCAGGCTCACCGACCGCATCTATCCGCAATTCGCCACGCACAATGCGCACAGCGTCGCGGCGATCCTGGAGATGGCGGGCAACCGCGACGATTTCGAGTTCCAGCGCCTCCACGGCATGGGAGAACCGCTGCACAACGCCTTGCTGCGCAACGAAAAGGTTCGCTCGCGCATCTACGCGCCGGTCGGGCGTCACCGCGAACTGCTCGCCTATCTGGTGCGCCGCCTGCTCGAGAACGGCGCGAACTCGTCGTTCGTCAATCAACTCGCCAACCATGCCGTGCCCGCCGAGGCGATTGCCGCCGACCCGTTCGAGCAACTCGAGGCCGCGCGCGCCGAAGCCGAAGCCAGGATCATCCGCCCCGCGGCGATCTATGCCCCCTCGCGCGTCAACTCTCGCGGCTGGGACCTCGCCAACCGCGCCGATCTCAACGAATTCCTCGAATCGCGCGGCGCTTTTGCCGAGTATCAGTGGCAGGCCGCGCCGATCCTCGCAGTCGAGGTCGGATCGGACGCAACGCCGCGCGAGGTGTTCAGCCCCGCGCAGACCGACCGGCAAGTGGGCACCGTCACCGATGCGGGCGAGGCCGAGGCCAGGGCTGCCATCGCCGCCGCGCGCATCTGGGACGCGCCGGTGGCCGAGCGCGCCGCCACGCTCACCCGCGCCGCCGATCTGTTCGAGGCGCGTCATGGCGAGATTTTCGCGCTGCTCGCGCGCGAGGCGGGCAAGTCCGCGCCCGATGCCATCGCCGAACTGCGCGAGGCGGTCGATTTCCTGCGCTATTATGCCGCCGAGGCGCTCGCCGCACCCGCGTCGAGCCCACGCGGGATCATCACCTGCATCTCGCCGTGGAATTTCCCGCTGGCGATCTTCACCGGGCAGATTGCCGCCGCGCTCGCCATGGGCAATGCGGTGCTCGCCAAGCCGGCCGAGCAATCGCCGCTGATCGCGCATCTCGGCACGCGGCTGCTGCACGAGGCGGGCGTCCCCGTCACCGCGCTGCAGTTGCTGCCGGGCCCGGGCCGGGTGATCGGCGCGGTGCTGACCAGCGATCCGGCAATCGCGGGCACCTGCTTCACCGGATCGACCGCCACCGCTCAGGCGATCAACCGCGCGATGGCCGAAGGCTGCGCGCCCGATGCGATGCTGATCGCCGAAACCGGCGGGCTCAACGCGATGATCGTCGATTCGACCGCGCTGCCCGAACAGGCGGTGCGCGATATCGTCGCCTCGGCCTTCCAGTCGGCGGGCCAGCGCTGCTCGGCGCTGCGGATGCTCTACGTCCAGCGCGATATCGCCGATTCGCTCAAGGAGATGCTGTTCGGCGCGATGGATGCGCTCACTCTGGGCGATCCCTGGTGGCTGGCCAATGATGTCGGCCCGGTGATCGACCAGTCGGCGCGCGAGAAGATCGCCGCGCATATCGAGGCGGCGCGTCGCGACGGGCGATTGCTCAAGCAGCTTGATGCGCCCGAAGCCGGATGGTTCGTCGGCCCCGCCGCGATCGCGGTGAATGGTATCGAGGACCTGGCCGAGGAAATCTTCGGCCCGGTGCTGCACATCGCGACCTTCGAGGCGGGCGAGATCGACGATCTGGTCACGCGCATCAACGCGCGCGGCTATGGCCTGACCTTCGGCCTGCAGACGCGCATCGATGCCCGTGCCGACACGATCACCGCACGTATCCATGCGGGCAACCTGTACGTCAACCGCAACCAGATCGGCGCAGTGGTCGGCGCGCAGCCCTTTGGCGGCGAGGGGCTCTCGGGGACCGGCCCCAAGGCGGGCGGACCGCGCTATCTGCCGCGCTTTGCCGCTGCCGAGGGACCGCAGCTCGACCTGCCGCCGCTGACCCGGATCGCGGGTCAGGCCGAGGTTGAGGCCGCACTCGCCGCGCTGCCCCGCGTCACCGAATTGCCGCTCGACACGCAGACCATGCCGGGGCCGACGGGCGAATCGAACATACTCTCGACCTTCGCGCGCGGGCGCGTGCTGTGTCTGGGGCCGACGGTCGAAGCGGCGACGCAGCAGGCAGAGATCGCGCGCGGCGAAGGCTGTGCCGCGCTGATCGTGGTGCCGGGCGCCAAGGGGCCGCATGCGATCGACGGCTTTGTCGAGCGCGCCGATCTGCAGCGGATCCAGGGCTTCGATGCCGTGGCCGCCTGGAGCCAGAGCGACGACCAGCGCGCGATCCGCAAGGCTTTGGCCGCGCGCGACGGGGCCTTGCTGCCGCTGCTCACCGAGGCGAGCTTCGCTGCGCGCTGCGTGCACGAACGGCATGTCTGCATCGACACGACCGCTGCCGGAGGCAATGTCTCGCTGCTGGCCTGAACGCGCGCGCGGCTAGAGCCCTTTCCGACCAATCTGGGTCACCGTGATTGCCGCAGGAGGCGTCTCGGCAAGGAGCATTGCGCGGAGCGGGCTGGTGGCCCGTCCAAGCAAGGCGACGCCGTCCGAGAGGCCTCCTGCGGCAACCCCGAAGGGGCGGGCCCATTTTGGCCGATTGCTGCGTCTCTCGTCGGTCACCATGCGTCAGCATGGCTCCCTCCTCGATCCTTGCACTCGGCCAAAATCGGCTCCGTCCCGGTGATCCAGATTGGTCGGAAAGGGCTCTAAAGCATCGCCATGTCGGTCGGCAGGCCCAGCGCCACCCGGCCGACCAGTTCGTAGACGCTGCTCGCGGTGGCGATATGCTGGGTCGCGACATGCGCGTCGCGGAAGCGGCGTTGCAGGTTGCTGGTCATGTAGACCGCGCTGCCGCCGCCGATGGTAAACGCGGTCTTGGCGACCTCGGCCGAGGTCTCGGTGGCGTAGGTCGCGGCGAGGCGCAGCAGCGCGCGCTCCTCGGGCGATAGCTCGCCCCGGCTCGTCGCACCGTGCCAGCACGCTTCGACGCATTCTCGTAAATAGGCCTCGGCCCCGCCGAGCTTGGCCTGCGCGCGCATCAGCTCGGTCTGCACCACGCCGCGTTCGGCAAGGCTGCGCTGACCGCCCTGCGGCTTTTTCGCCTTCGCGAGCGCCTCGATCTCGTCGAGCGCGCCCGCCGCATTGCCCAGCGCCACCGAGGCGACGCCCAATGCCAGCAGGCCGAAGACCGGGAACTGGTAGAGCGGACCCGGCTCCACCGGCTTGTCGGCGATCAGCGAGACGCTGCGCTCCTTGGGGACGATGATTTCCTTGACCGTAAAGTCGCCCGAGCCGGTGCCCTTCATTCCCATGACATGCCAGGTATCGAGCAGTTCAGCTTGATCTGCCGGGAAAATCATCATCCGGTGATAGGGCGCGCCATTGTCGAAGCGCTGCAGTTCCCCATCCTTGAAGATCATCGCGCCGCCCGACAGCCAGTCGCAATTGGCGCTGCCCGATCCCCATTGCCAGCGGCCCGTGACGACATAATGGTCGCCCTTGTCGTCCGCCCGCCCCATTGGCGCGAACACGCCGCCGGTGATCGAATGCGGGTCGGCGTAGATCTCCTTCGCCACGTCATGCGCGAGATAGGCGGCATTAAGCGCCGTGGTCGACCCGATCATCGCGCACCAACCCGCGCTCGCCTCGGCGCGCGCGATCGCGTGCAGCACGGCCATCATGTCCATCGGCGTCAGTTCCAGCCCCTGCAGGCTCTTGGGGCGCAGGATGTTGAACGCGCCGGCCTTCGCCATCGACTGCGCGATATCGGCGGGTAGATGCCGCGTCTGCTCGATCTCGTCCGCGCGCGCGGCGATGCCGGGCAGCAGCATGGCGATAGCATGGCCCAGCGGCTCAATGCTTTCAAGCTGTTGCATCACGTTCCTTCGCCCCTTCCCCAACTGTCATCCTGAATGTGTTTCAGGCCCCATTTCTCGATGCCTCTCCATTCTTGCCTGGAGGCACCATGGACCCTGAAACGAGTTCAGGGTGACGAAAAACTGCCCCTCGGCGTACCCTACAACCGCATCAGGCTTGCCAGATTGTTGCGCTGCATGTCGCTCGACCCGCCGACGATCGGCATGCCCAGCAGATCGCGGACATGGCGTTCCATCTCGTAGGCGTCGCTGAGCGCATAGGAGCCCATCACCTGCTGGCAGGTCAGCGCGATCTCCACACCGGTATCGGCGACGAACAGCTTGGCCATGCTGGTCTCGACAGAGCATGGCCGCCCCTCGTTGGCGAGCCAGGCGGCATGATAGAGCAGGTGCCGCGCCGCCTGCCATTTGGTACGCGCGGTGACCAGCTTGGTGCGGATCGCCTGATGCTGGCTGATCGGCTTGCCGAACTGCACCCGCTCCTGCGCATAGGCCCAGGCTTCGTCGATCGCCGCGCGCGCAATGCCGAGCGCGACCGCGGAAATCTCCAGCTTCTCGACATCGAGCGCGCGGCCCGCGAGCAGCTTCCAGCCCTGGTTCCACATTGCTTCGCCGCCGACGATCGCGCTCACCGGCAGCCGCACATTGTCGAAATACACGTCCTGGCTGTGCGTATAGCGCAGGTTGACATGCTCTATGTCCTGCATCGTCACGCCCGGCGCTTTCGTCGGCACCAGCACGAACGAAAGGTTGCGATAGCGTTCCTCCGCCGGGCCAGAACGGACGAGGCAGTAGATGTAATCGGCCCAGTCGGCGCCGGTGCACCAGCGCTTGGCACCGTTGATCACGATTTCGTCGCCCTCGCGCACCGCGCGCGTCTCGACGCTGGCCAGGTCGCCACCGACATTGGGTTCGGACAGGCCATAGGCGAAGAACAGCTCGCCCCTGGCGAGGCGCGGCAGGAATTCGGCCTTCTGCTCCGGCGAGCCGTTCTCGCTGAGGTTCATGCCGCCGTAGAAGCTGGTATGGATGAAGGGACCGGCAAGGCACGGGCCTGCGGTCGCCAGTTCCTCGATCACCGCGATGGCCGCGACGAGATCCTGCCCGGCCCCGCCGAACTCCTCGGGCACGGTGAGAGCAGTCAGCCCCAGGTCGTTGAGTTTGCTGTAGACATCGCGCGGCCACTCGGCCGCCCTGTCCCAGGCCTGGCGCGCCTCGCGCGGGGCGTGGTCGGCGATGAACCGCTGGATCGTGGCGCGCAGCGCGGAGACGTGTTCGGGCTCGTCGGTGAAGGTCTGGAGGGTCATGGGGCCGCTTTCCTTCCCTCTCCCATCGGGAGAGGGTTGCGCAGACTTGGTGCTGCGCAGCAGTGCCTAGTCGAAGCTGGGTGAGGGGATTGCCCCTCCGTTTTTGCCTCCATCGCCCTCATCCTGGTTCGGCTAAGCCCTGGATTGCATCCAGGGCAAGCCTGCCCGATCCTTCGCAGGGAGAAGGAAAACATCCTCACTCCCCCGTCAGCTTGGGGCTGCGCTTTTCGGCCATCGCCGCCACCGCCTCGCGCCGGTCGCCCAGATAGTTGCTCACGCTCTCCCAGCCGATCGCCGCATCCATCATCTGCGCGGCGAGCGCGCGCAGCGGGATGTTGGTCACGCTCTTGGTCCAGCGCACCGCCCATTTGGGGTTGCCCTGCAGCTTGGCGATGATCTCGCCGAGCTTGGCATCAAGCTGATCGCCCGGCACCGCATGGTTGATCAGCCCAAGCGCCTTGGCTTCGGCGGCGCTCAGCATGTCGCCGGTCATCAGCAGTTCCTTGGCCCTGGCATAGCCGATCAGCTGCGGCCAGATCAGCGCGCCGCCATCGCCCGCGACCAGCCCGACCTTGACATGCGGATCGCCGATCACCGCCCGTTCGTCCGCAACGATGATGTCGCAGAGCAGCGCGATCGTTGCGCCCAGTCCCGCTGCCGCGCCGTTCAGGCGGCACAATAGCGGCTTTTCCATCTCGAGCAGGCTGGACACGATGCGCTTGGCATCCCAGGCGATGGCGCGGAAGCTCGCCGGATCGTCGATCTGCTGCTGGAACCACTGGAAATCGCCGCCCGCGCAGAACGCCCTGCCCTTCGCGGCCAGCACGATGATGTCGCTCTCGCTGTCCCGCTGCAGATCGGTGAACACTCGCGCCAGTTCGTCGTGCATCGGGCCGTCGACGCCGTTGACCGGGTGATCCGAGGTGATGAACGCGGTCAGCACCCTGCCGTCGCGTTCGAAGGTGAAGCGCGTGTAGCTCTGGTCCTCGATGCGGAATTCGTGGCTCATCCGATATCTCCCAAGCGCACAAGCCGCCGCCCGAAGCTCGCGCCGGTGAACAGTCCGCAAAACGCCTCGGGCATGGCCTCGAGCCCGTCATATAGCTCTTCGCGATAGATGAGTTGCCCATCGCGGATCATCTGCCCCATGGCGGCCTGCGCTTCGGCAAATTGCGGAATGTCATCGAAGACCAGGATACCGCGCATCGTCAGCCGCTTGGCGATCATCTCGCCGGTGTTGGTGATCCCGGCGCGCTGGCCCTGCGGAACGTTGTAATCGGCGACCTGGCCCGACATCACGATCCGGCCGTGCAGCCGCATCAGCGGCAGCACCGTGTCGATCATAGCATTGCCGACATTGTCGAAGAAGATGTCGACTCCCTTGGGACAGGCCGCCGCGATCGCCGCGCCGAGATCGCTTGTCGCCTTGTAGTCGACCGCCGCATCGAAGCCGCAGCCCTCGACCAGCCAGTCGCATTTTGCCTTGCCGCCCGCGATCCCCGTGACGCTCGCCGCGCCCCAGGCGCGCGCGAGCTGGCCCGCGGTCGCGCCGACCACGCCTGCGGCCGAACTGATCAGCACATGCGCGCCCTCGCGAAACTCGCCGACGCGCTTCATTCCGAACCAGCTGGTCATGCCGGGAATACCGAGCACGCCGAGCCACAGGCTGCGCGGCAGGCCGTTTTCTACGATGGGCATCACATAGCCGCGCCCGTTGGAAATCGAATGCGTCGTCCAGCCCCCGCTTCCGGTTACCCAGGTGCCGACCGGGAAACGCGCGTTGCGGCTTTCGGCCACCACACCGACCATGAACCCGTCCATCGTGCCGCCCGGCGGGATCGGCGGGGCATAGCTCGCCCCGGTGGCGTGCAGCCGCGAGCGCACGCCGGGATCGACCGAGGCAATGTGGTGCTCGATCAGGAATTGCTGGTCTTCGAGCGCAGGGATCTCGCGTTCGACAATGGCGAAGTCACGGGGCTGCGGCAGGCCGTCGATCGGTGCCTTGAGCACCACGCTGCGCATCGTCGCCATGACCTCTTCCCGCTCCTGCCCTGTTATCGTTGTGCACTTGATTGCATAACCGATACCAATAGCAAAGCGCAAATGCTGACACTGATGTCAGCCGGGGCGGCGATCATTCCCCAGTTCTGCCAGCAGCGCGCGATCGGCATCGGGCACCAGCCCTTCGAGCACGCGCCAGAAGCCGGTGACCGATTCCTGCCCCGCGCGCCGGTATGCCTGGCTGAGGCGGCTGCGCAGCGCATCGAACAGCTCGGCCTCGAGCGCCGCGCCCGCCGGGGTGAGCCGCAGCAGCTTCTGCCGCCGGTCGGTCTCGCCGCTGCGCGTCTCGATCAGGTCGCGGCGTTGCAGCTCGGTCAGCACCCGGCCCAGCGACTGCTTGGTGATCGCGAGCGCGCGCAGCAGCTGGCTCACCGTCAGATCGGGATTGCGCGCAATGAAATAGAGCGCGCGGTGGTGTGCGCGGCCCAGCCCCTGCTTGGCGAGATGATCGTCGATCGACTTGGTCAGCCGCGTGTAACCGAAGAACAGCAGCTCCACGCCATGGCGGATTTCATCCTCGCGCAGGAAAAGCGCGGACGCGGAAGGGGAAGATGGGACAGGCATGTTGACCTTGATTGCCAGCACGATTAGGTCTTGGCAAGCCCGCGTTGCAGCAAGGCCAGCCGTCGGGACCGAGACCACCAGTTCCAATCCTTGCGCCTTTGAGGGGATGACATGCTGCCTTTCGCGATCGAGCCCACGACCAACCCGACCCCCGCCGACGCGCGCGATGCGGCTCTGGTCGACCCCGGCTTCGGCAAGCTGTTCACCGATCACATGGTGGTGGTGCGCTATGACGAGGCGCATGGCGGCTGGTATGATGCCAGGGTGACCGCGCGCGCGCCGATCCCGATGGATCCGGCCTCGTCGGTGCTGCATTACGCGCAGGAAATCTTCGAGGGGATGAAGGCCTATAAGCTGTCCGACGGCAGCACCGCGCTGTTCCGCCCCGATGCGAACGCGCGCCGCTTCAACGAATCCGCCACGCGCATGGCGATGCCGCATGTGCCCGAGGATCTGTTCATCGAAGCGGTCGAGCAGCTGGTGCGGATCGATTCGGACTGGTTCCCCAAGGTCGAAGGCGGCGCGCTGTACCTGCGCCCGTTCATGTTCGCGAGCGAGGTGTTCCTCGGCGTGCGCCCGGCCAGGCAATATCTGTTCATCACCATCGCTTCGCCGGTGGGCGCCTATTTCAAGGGCGGCATCGCCCCGGTGACGATCTGGGTGTCGCAGCATTATACGCGCGCAGCGCCCGGCGGCACCGGAGCGGCCAAGTGCGGCGGCAATTATGCCGCGAGCCTCGTGGCGCAGGCCGAAGCGACCGCGCAGGGCTGCGACCAGGTGGTGTTCCTCGATGCGGCCGAGCACAAATGGGTCGAGGAACTGGGCGGCATGAACCTGTTCTTCGTGTTCGACGATGGCAGCATCGTCACCCCGCCGCTCACCGGCACGATTCTGGCCGGCATCACGCGCAGCTCGATCATCGACCTCGCGCGTGCGCAGGGCCTGACGGTGCGCGAAGAGCCCTATTCGATCGACCAGTGGCAGGCCGATGCGGAAAGCGGCAAGCTGCGCGAAACCTTCGCCTGCGGCACCGCCGCGGTGGTGACCCCGGTCGGCACGGTCAAATGGCCTGACGGCAGCTTCACCATCGGCGGCAACCAATCGGGCCCGGTGACCGCCAGCCTGCGCTCGGCCCTGGTATCGATCCAGCGCGGCGATGCGGCCGATCCGCACGGCTGGGTCCACCGCATCGGCTGAGTCTCAGCGCGCCGCCCAGCGCCCCAAAAAGGCGCTTGGCGCGGCGCGGCATTTCCGTATATAGGCCGCTCCCGCGCTGCCCCGGCCTCTCGCCCGGCAGCCGCGAGCAGCACGGCATTGGCCTGCTCGGCATTGGGGTGTCGCCAAGTGGTAAGGCACCGGTTTTTGGTACCGGCATTCGCAGGTTCGAATCCTGCCACCCCAGCCACCCCTTCCAACCAAGACCCCGATCTTTGAGGCAGGAGTTTCGGCCACATGCACCATGCGCCGGCGCGAGCTGGGGCGGGCCATGCAGACGAGGCACGGTGAGACGGCATCAGCCAATATCCAGCTGCTTTCGGTTGAAACAGGTCAGGGTCGAACTCGGCACATAGGCCCCTCCCGGCAGCAAAGCTTCCTGCCCGCGCGACGGTCGAACAGCGCCAGGGCCGGTCGGCTGACCTTAGGCCGCCATATTTGACGTTCATGTCGCTGCGGAAGACCGGCGGCAGCTCCATCTTTTTCTCGCAACCGCATCGACCCGCGATAATCGGGTCGCCTGCCGACACGGCTGATCCCAGGTTGCGAGCGAAGACTGATCGTGTCATGCTTGCCAAATCCGGCCATCGTGAACCGATCGCGACGCGGCCATCCAGATTTGCGGCAGTGGCCTTGCTCGCCCATCAGGGCTGATGTCCGGGGCGCAACCCGCGGCAAAGCTATTGCGCCGGTTCCTCAAAGCCGACAAACACGGCCGCCTCATCGACCGATTTCCGCGTGGAGACCACGGCGTTGGCCGGGAAGCTCTCGTCCGGCCACCCCAAAGCGATGCTCTTCATGATCACCTGATCGTCCGCGATGCCCGCATGTTCCCGCACGACAGGCGACTGCATGATGCCCTGGCTGTTGATGACCGTGCCCAGCCCGCGCGACCATGCCGCGTTGACCAGGGCGGTGGCTACAGCGCCGCAATCGAACGGTGTATCGTCGCTGCCGTCCAGGTCCCGGTCATAGGTGATGATGATGCATACCGGGGCGTCGAACTGACGGAAGCCGCGCAGAACCCAGTCCTGGCGAGCATCTGCGTCGTCGCGTGCTATGCCCATCGCGGAAAACAGCTGCTTGGCGACCCCGATCTGCCGGTCGCGATGCGGCCCCGCAAACGGCCTGCCGGTGCGAAATTCGCGCGACTGCGGCACGCCCGCGATCATCCGCTCGGTATTGCCCTGCCGGATCCGATCGAGGGGCTCACCGGTGATGACGTAGAAATTCCACGGCTGGGTATTCATCGAAGACGGGGCGCGCATGGCGATCTGCAAGATTTCCTCGATCAGGGCGCGCGGCACCGGATCGGGCTTGTATCCACGGATGCTTCGGCGACCCAGAATGACCTCGTCAAATTGCATGCAGGCTCCTTTGAACGGAAAGGAGGTTCATGAACCAACCGGGTCCGCGTTGGAAGTCCGGTTTCCAGTCTGAGCGCAGGGACCCACCAGGGCTACGGGCGTCTGGCGGAGTGCTGCTGACCTTCGCGCGCACGATGAAACGGGTCATCAACTGCCGGTCGATCAGTCCACGACCGCGTTCGGACAATCCGCCACCGCATCGCGGATTGTTGTCGCGATCCGCATCATCCCGGCCTTCCCGTCCAGCGTCATGGCGCTGATCCCGAAGCGCTGCGCCTACATCGCAAAACGGGCCGTGCGTTTCAGCCGGCCGTCGTGCCGCGCATCGTCGACATGTCGGGCCGGTAGCTGCCATCGAGCAGCGCCTTCACATAGCTGGCAGACCGGAAAATATACTCTTCCTTATCGGATGATGCCTCGGCAATTTCGGCAAGGGCAGGCCGGGCGCGCTCGCCCAGCGCGATCAGCGCGTTCAAGGCCAGCAGCCGAACCGCTACAGGAGACTTGCTGACAATCATGGCGCCCAGCGTGGCGACACCCTGCGGATCGTCCAGCAACGCCAGCGCCTCCGCAGCCGCCACGCGGACATGATCGGACGGATCGGTGCGGACCAAGTGTTGCAGCTTTGCCAGCGCCGGTGCGGCCTGCCGGCCAAGCATCACCAGGCCATTTGCAGCCCAGAACCGAATGACGGAGTTTGCATCGTCAAGCGACCTGTTCAGGACCGCAATCTTGCGGACATCGCGCCGGGCCGCAATATCGGCAATCATCATCACGCGCTTGAGCGGGTAGAGCGCGGGATTCCTGCTGGCGAAAAAGCCTTCTGCGTCGGCGCCTTCAGGAATGAAGCCATTGTCGTGGATCGCCAGCATGTGGCGGTTGAGCGCGGCGCGGAGACGGCGCGCATTCGCCCGCTGACCGCTGTCACCGATCAGGTTGTTCAACTGATCCGGATCGGACTGCAGATCGTAAAGCTCTTCATACGGCTTGGTCTCGAAGAACCGCGACTGTTCGGGCGTGGTCCGGCCTGCGCGATATTCGGTTTCCCATGACTGGTAGCTTTTGAGCGTCCACGCAAAGCCAAGGTGCTGCCCCCAGGGGCGGTGCGGCATATAGTTGCGGATGTAGCGATAGCGGCCATCGGTGACCGTGCGGCAAAAATCGATGCATTCATCCATGCGGTTCCGCATCGCAAAAGCATATTGACGCGGCCCGGTGGCATCCCGACCCAGAAAAGCGTTGCTCTGCATCAAGGGCGGCTTTCGCACGCCGGCAATCGAGAGCAGCGTGGCAGGCAGGTCGATCAGGCTCACGGGTGAATTGATCACCGTGCCCGGGCCTGCTGGCGCGAGATGACGCCATTTTTCCGGCACATGAACGATGAGAGCGCAGCGCAGCCCTTCATCGTAGCAGAAGCGTTTGCTGCGCGGCAATACGCCACCATTATCGGAATAATAGAAGACGATCGTGTCATCGGCCAGACCATCGGCTTTCAATTCAGCCAGCCGTTCGCCGATCTGCGTATCCATCCGCTCCATCAGATTGTAATAGCCGGCATAATCCTCTCGAATTTCTGCGGTGTCCGGAAGAAAGCCTGGCACTCTGACATCGGAGGGTTTGACACGGCCCGGCACTTGCCGAAACAGCTGCGATTCATGCGTGACCATGTAGTTGAATACCGCAAGAAATGGCTTGCCTCCCGTCCGCTTCCTCCAATGCGCCGCCGGGCTTGTCTCGTCCCACAGCCGCGCAGGATCGACATCGCAGTTATAGTCGGTCTTCGCATTGTTGGTGCAGTAATAGCCCGCACTACGCATCAATTCCGGATAGGTCCTAATCTCCGGCGGAAGTTTCGCAGTGGCGCGCATGTGCTGAGCCGGCGAACAGCTCTCCGCGTGAACGCCCGTCAGAAGGCCAAAGCGTGAAGGGGCGCACACGGGCGCGCTGGCATAGGCGTGGCGGAACAGCACTCCCTTTGCGGCAAGCGCATCGATATTCGGGGTGCGCACCACCGTGTCGCCATAGCATCCCAGGAAGGGGTTGTTGTCCTCGCTGACGAGACACAGGATATTCGGCCGACTGCCATCGGCGGCTCGGGCCGTGCTGTAATCGCCCAGAGCTGCGGCCATGGCGGCCAGTGCCTCACGACGTGAAATCATTCTCGCTCTCCCCAGTGTGCCCAACCGGCTACCTGATCTTGCCTTGGCCCAGCTGCCTCGCGGGTACCAACGGAAAACAGCAGATGGGCGGGCGCTGCAAACGAACCACGACGGCCTTTACCGTCTTTTTACAATTGGTATTACCGGTTGTCCACCTAAGATATTGAACCTGCTCGACGTCCGCGCTGCCGCAGCGAAAACTGAAGGGATATGTCGAGGAATTGCACAGGGCGGCGAGGCCAATAAGATCGGATCGGTGAGAATTGGAGAGAAACTCGCTCGCCCTACTACAGGGAGACCGATAGGCAGACTGGCATGACCTGGCCGGGCCAATCCGGTGTTAAATGGGCCATGACGATCCGAGCCAAGACACGCTAAAACGCGGCTATCGCTCAGCCAATAGACGACATTGATGGTTTCTGATCGATCATATAGATTTGCACAGCCCTTCGGGATGTGTAAAGTGGCATGACCAATAAGCACTTCGGGGAGAGAATGATGCGCAAGGCTTTGTGGCTGCTGGCAGGCGTTGCCGCGCAAGGATTGGCCATACCGGCTGTGGCCCAGACGACAACCGAACCGGCCGACGAGGCCCAGACGGCGGACGATGGCGAGGCCAGCGAGGTCGAGGCGATCGTGGTGACCGGCTCGCGCATCGACCGCGCCGGGTTCACCGCGCCCACCCCCACGGTGGTCGTCACCGCCGCCAATTTGGAAAACCGCGCGGCGGTCAATGTCGCCGACGTGATCAACGAAATTCCGAGCTTCCGCCGCACCCAGTCGCCCGAAAGCGGCGGTATCGGCAACCCTGGCACCAACAATATCGACCTGCGCGGCCTGACACCGGTCCGGACACTGGTGCTGCTCGATCGCATGCGGCTGCCCGCCGTGAACCTGCCGGGCGCCGTCATTGCGGGCGCGACCGATCTCAACGTCATCCCGTCCGCGCTGATCGGCAGCGTCGACGTGGTCAGCGGCGGCGCATCGGCGGCCTATGGCTCGGACGCGATCGCCGGGGTGGTCAACCTCCAGCTCAACACGCGGCTGCAGGGCTTCAAGTTCAACGTCCAGGGCGGTCAGACCAAGTACAGCGATGCCGAGGACTATTTCGCCTCGGCCGCCTTTGGCACCCAGTTCGCCGATGGCCGCGGCCGCTTCATCATGGGCGGCGAGGTCAGCATGAACGAGGGCACCGCGCTGTTCAACGACCGGCGTCCCTGGGGTCTGCGCAACGTCAGCACCGTTTCGTTCGGTGCGGGCCGTCCGGCGGGCCTTCCGGCCAATCTGGTCGCCGAGAACGTGCTGTTCGGCACGCTCACCCCCGGCGGCCTGATCACGCCGACCGCGGCGAGCAATCCCGCGGGCCTGCGCAACCTGCAGTTCGTCATCGGTGCCAATGGCCAGCCGACCACCGCCCCTTTCAATGCCGGGCTCTATCAGGGTCAGATCGGCACCAACATGGTCGGCGGCAGCAACGTGCTGCCCTATCAGGTGCTGCGTGCCGAAACCACGCGGTACAATCTTGCCGGAAATCTCGAATTCGACTTCAGCGACAATGTCACCGCCTGGGCGCGCGGCATCTATGCGGTGTCCGAAGCGGAGAATATCAGCGCGCAGATCCGCGCGGCGACCGGCGGCACCACCGGTTTCCTCTCGCTCAGCCGCAACAACCCCTATCTGCAGGCCGCACTCACCCCGGCGCAGCTTGCGCTGATCCCGGCCAATGGATCGCTGACCATCGGTTATCTCGGCAATGATTTCGGTCCGCCGCGGATCAAGAACGAGAGCAGCCTGTACAGCCTTGCCGGCGGCCTGAAGGGCACGATCGGATCGAACTGGCGCTGGGATGCGACCGTGGCTTATGGCCGCAACCGCAGCCGGCAGACTCAGGCGAACACCGCGATCACCGCCAATTTCCTCAACGCGGTCAACGCGATCTCGCTCAATGGCCAGATCGTCTGCGCCAATGCCGCCGCGCGCGCCGCAGGGTGCCAGCCGATCAACGTCTTGGGCAAGGCAAGCTTCTCGCCCGAGGCCTATGCCTATGCGTTCGGCACCTCGGATGCCACGGCGATCACCACATTGTTCGAGGCCGCCGCGAATATCAACGGCGAGGCCTTCTCGATCTGGGCCGGGCCGGTCTCGCTGGGCGCGGGCGTCGAATATCGCGAGGAAAGCTTCCTCACCAATGCCGATCCGATCAGCCAGGCCGGCGGGTTCATGGCGCGCGCGCCGCGCAACTTCCCCAAGGCCGATCAGTCGGTCAAGGAAGCCTATCTGGAAGCGATCGTGCCGCTGCTCAGCGAGGACTGGTTCACCGGCGCACTCGACCTCAACGGCGCGATCCGCCTGACCGATTACAGCACCTCGGGTTCGGTCACCACCTGGAAGGGCGGCCTGACGTGGAAGCCGATCCCCGACATCATGCTGCGCGGAACATTGTCGCGCGACATTCGGGCGCCCAGCCTGCCCGAATTGTTCACACCAGCGGTGGCCACCGTGCCGCGTCCGCTCTACGCCGACCTTCGCCCCGCCTTTGCCGGCCAGCCGCAATATCAGTATGACGTGGTGACCGGCGGCAACGTCAATCTGAAGCCGGAAATCGCGCGGACGACGACGCTGGGCGGGGTGTTCAACCCGCGCTTCCTCAACCGCCTGCAATTCTCCGTCGATTACTATCAGATCAAGATCCGCGAGGCGATCGGCTCGAACGCGGCCGCGACTATCCTGACCAACTGCCTCGGCACGGGCGTGGGGGATCCGAACAATCCGTTCTGCCAGTTGATCACCTTCGCCAACAACAACATCACCACCGGGGCGGTCCAGTCGGTCGTCGCGCAGAATGCTAATTTCGCGCAGTTCCGCACGAAGGGGCTCGATTTCGCCCTGTCCTATACCCAGCCGCTCAGCGATTTCTCGGCTAGCCTGCCCGGGCGCCTGGTCTTCTCGGCCCAGGCGACGCATGTCATCGAGTATCGCTCGAGCTTCGACATCTCGCCGCTGTTCCCCAATGGCGTCAACCGTGCGGGCCAGACCGGGGCGCTGTTCGGCGGCAGCCCGGGTCTTCCCGACTGGGCGGTCAACGCCAATCTGGGCTATCGCGACAGCCGGTTCGAGGCGAACGTCCAGTATCGCTGGATCAGCCGCAGCCGCCAGAACAACGCCCAGGTGGGTCCGGACGATCCGGCCTACAGCCCGGCGCTGGTCAACAGCATCAGCAACAACATCATTCCGGCGGTCGGCTATGTGAACATCGGCGCGAGCTACAATTTCGGGCAGGAAGGCACGAAGCAGCAGCTCTATTTCGTCGTCAACAACCTGTTCAACAAGGCACCCCCGCTACCCGCGATCAACAACAACGCGTGGTACGACCTGCTCGGCCTGTCCTACCGCGTCGGCGTTCGTTTCGAGTTCTGATATCCCCTCTCGAGGGCGGAGGCACCAACCTCCGCCCCATTTTTTTTGACGAGTCTTTTCATGCCCCATTTCAAAGTTCCGCTGGCGGCAGCCATGGCTGCGATCGGTCTGGCCATCGCCTCGTTTTCGCCTGTTGCCCTTGCGGCCGACGCCCCCGCCGCGGGCAGTTCCGACACGCGTGCCGTCCCGCAGATGCGCACGCGGCTGATGACCTCGCTCACCGGCTATGAGGTGGCGGAATATCTCAAGCGCAACGACGTGCTCTACGTGCCCGTCGGACCGACCGAGGTGAACGGCGGCGCGCCCACCGATGTCGAATATGTCATCCCGCTCGCCTATGCGATCAAGCTCGCCGAAAAGTCGGACGGGCTGGTGATGCCCTATCTTGCCTATTTCTATCCCGGTGGCACCACCACCAGCCCCGCCACGGTGCATGTCTCGACCTCGGACAGCCTGCCCTATCTCAAGGCGCTCACGCGTTCGCTGATCCGCCAGGGCTTTCGCCGCATCGTCTTCCTGACCTCGCACGGCCCTTCGCCGAACACGATGCTGCCGCTGGTGCGCGAGACGTTCGACGAACTGCACGTGCCGGTGCTGTGGATGGACACGGGCATGGTGCGCAAGGTCGAGCCGGGCGAGGCGCGCCCCGGCTTTGGCGGCGGCCCGCCCAATGGCCGCAACCTCACCATTTTCGGGGCCTATCAGCTGGTCGGGCGGCTGAACGACATTCCGGTCGGGCTCAGCCAGCCCAAGCACGAGATCGTTCGCGACCCCAGCAACCTCTCGCGCTTCGTGCCGCCGTACAATGGCACGCCCGCAGGCAGCTTCTACGCCGACCCTGCCGAGCATGGCGGCTTTGTCGAACCGATCACCGAGGAACAGCGCGCCGCCTGGGGCAAGGAAGGCGCAGCGAGGATCGAGGCGCAGGTCGCTTCGTTCGATGCGCAGGGCATGCTGGATGCATTGCGCAAGCGCGACGAATTCACCCGCGAGCTCGAGAAGAAATACGGCGACCTGCTGCCCGGATCGCGCACGCCGTAACGATGAACGAAAGGCCGGGGGGCCTGGTCCCGGATCGGCGCCGAGGGGAAGGCGCCGGTCCGGGATTTTTGCATCAGCGGGCCAGCGCCGCCTGAAGCTGCGCCTTGTCCGCAGCAGCAGCAATCCAGGTGGCCGCGAACACGCCCTGCGCCCCGAAGAGCGCATCGACGATGCCGTCCTGGCCCGCCGAGCGCCACAAGGCGGCCAGCCGCTCGGCCTGCGGATCATCCACGGCGCGCACATCGCCGCGCACATGGCGCACCCAGGCGGCGAGCGCCTGCAGCGTGGCCGGGCTCGATCGCCCCGCGGCCTGGCTGATCGCCAGCGGCTCGAGCCAGCGCTGCGGGATCTTCTGCGATCCGTCCATCGCGATCTGCATCAATCGATGCTGCAAGGCGCTATTGGCAAATCGCTCGAGCAGTTCGTCGGCATAGGCGGCCGTATCGATGCCGCCGGCGGGATCGAGCGTCGCGGCGGCCTCGTCGCGCATGATCGCCTCGATCACCGGGCGGATCGCCGGATCGGCAACGGCCTGGTGGACGAATTCGTGCCCCGCATCGAGCCCGAGATAGGCCAGCGCCGAGTGCGCGCCGTTGAGCATGCGCAGCTTCGCCGCCTCATAAGGCTGCACGTCCGCAACCAGCTGCGCGCCGACCGCCTCCCAGCGCGGTCGCGGACCGGCAAAATCATCCTCGATCACCCATTGGGTGAAGCGCTCGGTGATGATCGCGCCTTCGTCCGTCAGGCCGATCTGCCCGGCGACCCAGGCGCGGTCTTCGGCCGTCATCGCGGGCACGATCCGGTCGATCATCGTCCCGGGGCAGCGGCACTGCGCGTCGAACCAGTCGGCCAGCGCGGGATCGGCCGCCTGCAGATAGCCGCGCATCAGCATAGCGAGCTGGCGGCCATTGTCGGCCAGATTGTCGCAGCTGAGCAGCGTCAGCCCCGGCAACCCCGCCGCCTCGCGCCGCGCGAGGCCCGCAGCGACAAAGCCGTAGATCGTCCGTGGCGCGCCCTCGCCTTTCATGTCCGCAGCCACGGCGGGATGCTCGGTATCGAGCGTCCCGTCGGCGCGGCGGATATAGCCTTTCTCGGTGACGGTGAAGCTGACGATATGCGTTTGCGGACGGGCAATCGCGGAGATGACATCGTCCGGCGCCTCCGGCGCGACGATGACCCCGGCGACCGAGCCCATCAGCCGCATCGCCACGGCATCGGACGATCGCTCGACCAGTGTATAAAGGCCGTCCTGCGGGTTCAGCTGCTGCGCGACATCGGCCGAGCGGAGCGACACGCCGGTGATGCGCCAGTCGCGATCGCCCAGCCGCATCGCCGCATCGGTATAGGCAGCCTGATGCGCGCGGTGAAACGCGCCGATGCCGAAATGGACGATGCCGCAGTCCTGCGCCGCCGGATCATAGCCGGGACGCTGGACATGTGTGGGGAGCTGCGCCGCCGTCTCGCGGTTCAGCCTCACAGCTTGTAGGCCTTTTTGGCGAGGCTATAGCTGAGCTCGTGCGCGAGTTCGGCCGCCTCCCATTCCTCGATCCGGTGTTCGGCGACCAGTTGCGCCAGGAAGCCGCAATCGATCCGCCGCGCGACATCGTGCCGCGCCGGGATCGACAGAAACGCGCGCGTATCGTCGTTGAAGCCGACGGTGTTGTAGAAGCCAGCGGTCTCGGTCATCGCATGCCGGAAGCGGCGCATGCCTTCGGGGCTGTCGTGGAACCACCAGGCCGGGCCGAGCTTCAGTGCGGGATAATGGCCCGCCAGCGGCGCCAGCTCGCGCGCATAGACCGACTCGTCTAGGGTGAAGAGGATGATCGTGAGGTCCGGATTGTTGCCGTGCCGCGCCAGCAGCGGGCGCAGCGCGTTCACATAATCGGTGCGGCTGGGCATGTCCGCGCCCTTGTCGCGCCCGAAGCGCTCGAACACCGCCGGATTGTGGTTGCGGAAGGCGCCGGGGTGGATCTGCATCACCAGCCCGTCCTCGACGCTCATCGTCGCCATTTCGGTGAGCATCTGCGCGCGGAACAGCTCGGCTTCGCCGGGGGTGACATCGGCGCGGATCACGCGGGCGAAGAGCGCTTCCGCCTCGTCGCGCGCCAGGTCCGCGGTCTGCGCGGTCGGGTGGCCGTGGTCGGTCGAGGTCGCGCCATGCTGCGCGAAGAACGCGCGGCGCTTGCGGTGCGCGGCGAGATAGCCCGACCAGCTGAACACGTCCTCGCCGGTCAACTCGCCGAGCTGGCTCAGATTGTCGCGGAAACCCTCGAATTCGGGATCGACCACCGGGTCGGGGCGATAGGCCGTGAGCACCCTGCCCTGCCATCCCGATTCCGCGATCATGCGATGATGTTCGAGCGTGTCGAGCGGAGATTCGGTCGTGGTGATCACCTCGATCCGGAAGCGCTCGAACAGCGCCCGCGGGCGGAACGCGGGTGTCGCGAGCTGCTCTGTGATGTGGTCGTAATAATGGTCCGCCGTTCCCGCATCGAGCTGGACCTTCAGCCCGAAGGCCTCGGCAAACACCCAGTCCAGCCACATGCGCGAGGGCGTGCCGCGGAACAGGTGATAGTGGCGCGCCAAGATGCGCCACGCCTCGCGCGGATCGACCGCCGGCGCACCTGCCCCAGACACCGGTGTCAAGCCCAGCGACTCCAAAGCAATCCCCTGGCTGTAGAGCATGCGGAAGACATAATGGTCGGGCTGCAGCAGCAGCGCGGTCGCGTTCTCGAACGGCGCATCGCTGGCGAACCATGCCGGATCGGTATGGCCGTGCGGGCTGATGATTGGCAGATCGCGGACAGTGTCATAGAGCCGCCGCGTGATGCTGCGAACCTCGGGATCGACCGGAAAGAGCCGGTCGGGGTGAAGCTGTAACGGTCTTGTGGTCATGTCAGAGTTGCGCTGCCCTTGCATAGCGTTCGCGGGTGGTGGCGACATTGCGTCGCGCGGCCTCGATAGCCTCTTCCTCGGTTGCGAACAGCAGGTGATTGATCACGGCGGACATATGGCCGCGCATCGCCGCGCGCGCGGCGGCCGGGTCGCGTGCCTTGAGCGCATCGAGCACCGCCTTGTGCTCCTCGACCACCGGCTGGACATTGGCGGTGCGCGCCTTTTCCAGCAGCAGCGCGCAATTGGGCGAGGTCGAGCGCAGGCGCCACATCTCCTCGACCTGATTGCGGATCACGGCATTGCGCGTCGCGGTGGCGATCAGCATGTGAAAGGCGTGGTCGGCATCGGTGCTGCCGCCGGGCAGACGGTTCTCGCGCTCGATCTCGACCACCAGCCGCTCGAGCTCGACCAGCTCGTCGTCGCGGATATGCACCGCGGCAAGCGCAGCCGCCTCGCCCTCGATCAGCAGCCGCGCCTCCATCAGCTCGAACGCGGTCACGGTGAAACCCGGCGCGTCGGCTTCGCCGGGCAGCTTGCGGACATAGGCGCCCGAGCCGATGCGGACCTCGATCAATCCCTGGACTTCGAGCGCGATCATCGCCTCGCGAACGGCAGGACGCGAGACATTGTACTGGACCGAAAGTTCGCGCTCGGCGGGCAGGCGATCGCCCACGGCGTAGCGGCCCGCCACCAGATCCGAGAACAGGTCGCGCGCGAGCTTCTGATAAAGGCGCTCAGGCTGCACTCCCGCCTCCTGAGAGTTCAGGTTTTTCTTCGGTTGCGCCATGCGCTGCTACTCCCGGACAAAGGCCTGACCAATTGCGGACGATCTGCTGATTGAATGACATGCCATAGCCACGGTGCTTTCGACAAGGCCTAATGCGCCGTAAACCTGCCAACCAGCCGCCTGACATTTGGCTGCGCGCTAAATTGGAGTTAAAGATAATCGGACGGTTCTGACGGGAGGCACGGCGAAGAGGTATTACCAATTTTCTTGCAATTCAAGCTGGGCACGTTACCAATGTGTGCCAGATGATACCAGCAGGGGAGAGGCGTATCTCATGAAGATAAAATCGGCCAAGGTGATCGTGACGTGTCCCGGGCGCAATTTCGTCACGCTCAAGATCGAGACCGATCAGGGCGTGTACGGCATCGGCGATGCGACGCTCAACGGGCGCGAGCTTTCGGTCGTCTCCTATCTCGAAGATCATGTCATCCCCTGTCTGATCGGCATGGACCCGCAGCGGATCGAGGATATCTGGCAGTATCTCTATCGCGGTGCCTATTGGCGGCGCGGACCGGTGACGATGCGCGCGATCGCGGCGGTCGACATGGCGTTGTGGGATATCAAGGCCAAGATGGCGGGCATGCCGCTGTACCAGCTGCTCGGCGGGCGCAGCCGCGACGGCGTGATGGTCTATGGTCATGCCAATGGCAGCGACATCGCGGAGACCGTGGAAGCGGTCGGGCATTATATCGACATGGGCTACAAGGCGATCCGCGCGCAGACCGGTGTGCCCGGCATCAAGGACGCCTATGGGGTCGGCCGCGGCAAGCTCTATTACGAGCCGGCCGATGCGGCCCTGCCCTCGGTCACCGGCTGGGACACGCGCAAGGCGCTGAACTATGTGCCCAAGCTGTTCGAGGAGCTGCGCAAGACCTATGGCTTCGACCATCATCTGCTGCACGATGGCCATCACCGCTACACCCCGCAGGAGGCAGCGAACCTCGGCAAGATGCTCGAACCCTATCAGCTGTTCTGGCTCGAGGATTGCACTCCCGCGGAGAACCAGGAGGCGTTCAAGCTGGTGCGCCAGCACACCGTCACCCCGCTCGCGGTGGGCGAGATCTTCAACACCATCTGGGACTGCAAGGATCTGATCCAGAACCAGCTGATCGACTATATCCGCACCACCGTGGTCGGCGCGGGCGGTCTCACGCATCTGCGCCGCATTGCCGATCTCGCCAGCCTCTACCAGGTGCGCACCGGCTGCCACGGCGCGACCGACCTGTCGCCGGTCACCATGGGCTGCGCGCTGCATTTCGACAGCTGGGTGCCCAATTTCGGCATCCAGGAATACATGCGCCACACGGAAGAGACCGACGCGGTCTTCCCGCACGATTATCATTTCGACGCGGGCTTGATGTATTGCGGCGAAACGCCCGGCCATGGCGTCGATATCGACGAGGCGCTGGCCGCGAAATATCCGTACAAGCCCGCCTATCTGCCCGTCGCGCGGCTCGAGGACGGGACGATGTGGAACTGGTGAGGCCATGCGCATCGTCCTGATCGGCGAGGCCATGCTGGAACTGAGCCAGCGTGGCCCAGCCTGGCATCTGGGCCATGGCGGCGACACGCTGAACACGGCGCTGCATCTGGCGCGGATGGGCCATGATGTCGCCTATCTGACCGCGCTGGGAAGCGATCCGCTCGGCATGGGGCTGCGCGAACGCTGGCGCGCCGAGGGATTGGACACCGCACTGGTGCTCCACCACCCCGACCGCGCGACCGGGCTTTACGCCATCAGCACCGATGAACGCGGCGAGCGCAGCTTTGCCTATTGGCGCGATCAGAGCGCCGCACGCGCGATGTTTGCGCTGCCCGATTCGGCGCGGGCTCTGGAACAGGCCGCGCAAGCCGACTTGATCGCCTTTTCGCTGATCACCCTGGCCATCCTGCCGCCCGAGGGGCGCGAGGCGCTGTTGGCGGTGGCCCGTTCGGTGCGTCAGCGCGGCGGACAGGTGGCGTTCGATGGCAATTACCGGCCGCGCCTCTGGCCCGATCCCCATGCAGCATGCCGTGAGCGCGAGCGGGCCATTGCACTGGCAACCATCGGCCTGCCGACGCTCGACGACGAAGCCCAGCTATCGGGCGAGAACGACGCCGATGCTGTCGCCGCGCACTGGCAGGGCCTTGGCTGCTCCGAGACCGTGGTCAAGCTTGGCGAGCGAGGCTGCCGCCTGGCCGATGGCAGCCTCGTCGCGCCGCCGCAGGTGTTGCAACCGGTGGATACCAGCGGCGCGGGCGACGCCTTCAACGCTGGCTATCTGGGTGCCCGCATGCGCGGTGCGACAGCGGTCGAGGCGGCCCTGGCGGGGCACCTCCTCGCCGGCTGGACCGTCATGCGGCCCGGTGCGATCCCCGACCGGGATCCGTGAGCAGCGCCCACAGCACTATGGCGGCGAGCAGATCGAGCCCGGCCAGCGCGACGAACAGCGGATCATAGCCGAAGCTGTCGGCGCTCTGCCCGATCAGCAGCGTGAACAGCATCCCGCCGATCCAGGCCGACGTGCCCGCCATGCCGCTCGCCGTGCCCACCGTCTTCTTGTCGAACACGTCGGCGCACAAGGTGATCAGCGCGCCGTTGAGCATCTGATGCGCAAAGCCGCCGATGCAGAACAGCGCGATCGCCATGCCAGGCGAGGTTGCCAGGCCGATGCACGCCGGCCCCACCATGCACAGCGCCCCGATCGTCATCGTGATCTTGCGGCTGGCGAGCAGGCTTGCGCCGCGCTTCATCAGCCAGCCGGGGAGCAAGCCTGCGGCAAGACTGCCGAAATCCGCCGCGAGAAAGGGCAGCCAGGCCCAGAGCGCGATCGCCTTGAGGTCGAGATTCCAGGCCGAGACCAGATAGAGCGGGATGAAGAAGTTGAATGTCTGCCACGCCGGTTCCGAAAGGAAGCGCGGCGTCGCGATTGCCCAGAACGAACGGCTGCGCAGCACGTCGCGCTTGGTCGCGGGCTTGGCCGCGACATCCTCCGCACGCCCCGCCTCGATCAGCTCGCGCTCGCCTTGCGATAGTCGGGGATGCTCGGCCGGATCGCGATAGCCGAACCACCAGAGCCCTGCCCAAACCAGGCTGAGCAAGCCGGTGACGATGAACGCCGCTTCCCAGTTCCAGGCGAGAATGCAGAAGGCGACCAGAGGCGGCGCGATCATGTTGCCGACGCTGGTGCCCATCTGGAACAGGCTGGTGGCGAGCGAGCGTTCGCGCGGCGGGAACCAGGTCGCGACCGTCTTGGCCCCGGCGGGAATCGCGGCCGCCTCGGTCGCGCCGAGCAGCGTGCGGAAAAACGCGAGGCTCTGCCAGCCGGTGGCAAAGGCGTGCGCCATGTTCGATAGCGCCCAGCCGATCGCGAACAGGAAGAAGCCCAGCCGCGTGCCCAGCGCATCGAGCACGGTGCCGGCGACCGTCTGCATCACTGTGTAGCTCGCCTGAAACGCCAGCACGACCCAGCTGTACTGCTCGGTCGTCATGGCAAATTCGGTCTTCAATGTGGGCGCCGCGACCGAAAGCGTCGAACGGGCGAGATAATTGAGGATCGTGCCCAGAGTCACCAGGCCGATGATCCACCAGCGCAAGCGCCCTGCCCCTTTGCCGCTCATAGCGTCGTGCCTTCGATGAATAAAAAGGGCCGGGCGCGTGGCCCGGCCAAGGGGAGTAAGAAATGGTCGCTCATCCGGCCGGCACGACGCTCATGGCGGAGACGATCGCCCCGCCTCCGCCCCCGCTGAAATCGAGCTTCAGCCCGTCGCGGGTCGTTACAGCGAAGCTGCGGGTTACCGCCTTGAGCGACCCGCCTGCTGCGCTGGCCGGGTTGAAGTCGCTCAACACCGGCTTGCCATTGGCAAGGACGGTGATGCTGCGCGCGGCGGCCCTGGCCGCATCGGTTTCGGGCTCGAACATGTGCAGCGTTACCGTCCAGCGACCATCGGGCAGCGGCAGATCGTAGGTGAAAGCTCCCTGGCGATAGGAGGCGTAGAGCTCCGGATCGCTGGTGCCGGTGACGTTGCTCGGCGCGACCTTCGTCCGCCCCCCCATGCGCAACTCGGATGCCTTGCCGCCGGTGAAGAAATTGTCCGAACCGAAGCGCAGCCCGGCTGACGTCGTCAGGCCGGTGAGATGCCCGGCGCGGACATGCAGGCCCTTGGCGGCATCGGGCGCGGTCCAGTTGACGCTGTCGGTCAGCGCCTTGCCGTCGCGCTCGGCCGAGGCGGCGACCCGATTGTCGCCGGCGCGCAACCGCACGCCGGGCCAGACGCAGATGCGATCGGGGCAATCTACCGTTCCGACCGCCTGGCCGTTCACCGTGAGGCTCGCGCGCGGCGCATTGCTATAGGCGCGCACATCGACCACCGGATAGGCGCGGTCGACATAACGCCGGCCGGTCAGATACAGCACCGGCTCCTCGGACCATTGCGCCTTGTAGAAATAGAACGCGTCCTTGCGGGTCTTGCGGTCATAGCTGACCAGCCCCTTGTCGTTGAGGTCATAGGCTTCGCCCTCCTCGCGCGAGGTCGAAGCGAAGTCGAACATGTTCCAGATCCAGCTTGCCGAAAGGAACGGGGCCTTTTGCAAAGCCTTCCAGTTCTCCTCTTGCACCCAGGCCTGGAACTCCTCGGGATGCGGGCGGCCATTGGCGTTGACCGGACCGCCGAGCGGATTGTCGGTATGCTGGGTGAACGCCCCGCCCGCGCCATATTCGGTCACCGTGATCGCCCGGCCTGGATAGCGCGCGTGCAAGCCGGTCAGCGCGCGGGTCAGGTCCTGGGGCTGGCCGTAATACCAGCCGAAATAGCGGTTGAGCCCGACCACGTCGGTGACATCGTTGAGCACCTGCGCGCCGGGCCGGGCGAGCGGCGAAGGCGTGCCTTCGCAGCAATCGGCATAGAGCGTCGGGCGACTGGGGTCTTCCTGCTTCGCCAGCGCATTCAGTTCGACCAGCATGTCGCGCGACTTGGCGGGCGCGCCCTTGCCGCCCTTCATCAACGCCATGATCGCCGCGCCGATATCGATCTCGTTGCCCACCGACCACAGCATGATCGAGGGGTGGTTGGTGTTCTGCCGGATCAGTTCGAGCAGCTGCGCGCGTGCATTGGCGACAAGTTCGGGCGCGGGCAGCGATTCGTCGAAGGCGGACTGGTGGACGAAGGGCAATTCGGCCTTCACCACCATGCCGTTGCGATCGGCCAGATCGCTCCATTCCTGCGCGTGCTGGTAATGCGCGTGGCGGACGGTGCTGACCCCCATTTCGGCCATGATCGCCATGTCGGTGGCGTGATCCTCGGCGCTGAGCGCCCAGCCCTTGTCCTGCCAGTCCTGATGGCGCGAGGCTCCGTGCAGCCGCATCGGCTTGCCGTTGAGGATGAAGCCCTTGTCCGCGTCCCAGGCAAAGCTGCGCACGCCGAGCGGCTCGGTCACGCTGTCGATCACGCGGCTCCCTTCGCGAAGCTCGACCGTGACCGAATAGAGATAGGGGTCGGCGCGGCCCTGCCAGAGCCGGGGATTGGTCAGCGCGAGCGGCGTGGTCAGCTCGCTCGCCTGGCCAGCGGCGAGGCGCACGGGCGCTGTGGCACTTGCCACGGTGCGGCCATCGGCATCGCCGATGCGCGCGACCACCGCGAGCTTGCGCGGCTTGTTCCCTGAATTGCGCAGCCGGGTCAGCACCGCAACCTCGGCCTTTTCGGGCGTCACGCTGGGCGTCGACACGTAGATGCCGGGGCCGCCATGATCCATCAGGTCGATCGATGCCGCATCAACCTCGATCAGCGAGACGCCGCGGTACAGTCCGCCATGAACGAAGAAGTCGCCCCCCAGCGGGATGACATGCTCGGTGCTGCTGCCCGGCTCGGGCTTGCTGTTGTCCGCGCGCACGACGATGATGTTCGCCTCGCCGGGCTTCAGATGATCGGTGATATCGAACCGGAAGCGCGAGAACGCGCCCTTGTGCTGGCCGACATGCTGGCCGTTGACCCAGAGATCGGCAATCGCGCCGACGCCATCGAATTGCAGCACTGCCCGCTTGCCTTTGGGCAGCGCAGGCTTGTCGAGCCGCAGCCGATACCAGCCCTTGCCCTGCCGCACGTCCGTTTCCGGGGCACGCTGAGGCGCGTAATTGCCCATGCGGTTCCAGCTGTGCGGCAGGCTGACCTGCTGCCACTGGCTGTCATCGAATTCCGCACCGGTCACGCTGTCGGCCGCATCGCCGAACTGGAACCGCCAGCCATCGCTGAGCGAGGTGACCGACCGGGCGGGACTGGCTGCTGGCAGGGTGCGCGCCGATGCCGCTGCGTTCGCCGGAGCGGCTTGCGCCAGGCAGGGGCCGGACATGGCGATCGCCGCGAATCCCAACGCAGCGCCTGCCGCTACGTGCATCACGCGAAGTTTCGCGCGGCCTTCCTCACCCATACCACCACTCCCAAAATATTGGTTATACCAAATACAATTGCCGCTGGGGTGTCAATCTCAAAAGCGACTGCACCCTGCATCCACCGCAACGACGGTGCAGTGCGCGCCGCGCAGCGGCCCGGTGGGAAGAGCATCAACCTTCTGTTTCCATGATCGCAGTTTTGCCCGCGCATTGCTGTTCGCCCCGGTGTCGGCCGCCATCGCTCCGGTCGATCGGGCCATGCGCTGCGAGAAACCGCCTTGATCGGTAACCGGCAATTGGTAAGATCAAATTCGAGACTGCGGGCAGGACGCTGACAGCCATCCGGGCATGCCCGAGAGCAAGGAGTCTAGAATGAAAGCACGTTTTCTGCGCGCTGTCGCGTCGGCGGCTGCCATCATGGCCTGCGCGGCGCTGACCATCCCCGCATCGGGATCGGCGCAGACCGGCTCCGCGCCGCCATCCGCTGCCCAGGCCAGGCCTGCCCCCGAAAGCCGCCGCCCGAACGTGCTGTTCATCATCGCCGATGACCTCAACACCCGGATCGCGCCCTATGGCGGCCCCGCGCAGACGCCGCATCTCAGCCGCCTCGCCGCCCAAGGCGTCACGTTCGACCGGGCCTATAGCCAGTTTCCCTGGTGCGGCCCCAGCCGTGCCTCGTTCCTGACCGGCACCCGCCCCGACACCAATGGCATCATGGACATCACCACCCCGGTGCGCGCCAACCTGCCCGATATCGTCACGTTGCCGCAATATTTCCGCCAGAACGGCTATCATACCGCGCGCGTCGGCAAGATCTTTCACCAGGGCGTGCCGGGCGGCGTCGGGCGCGACGGCCTGGACGACCCGCAAGCCTGGGACGAGCGATACAATCCGGCCGGATGCGATGTCGCAAGCCTCGACAAGGTCACCAGCCTGACGCCGGGCATTCCACTCGGTGGGGCGCTGTCCTATCGGATCGACGATTGCGCCGACGCGCAGCAGACTGATGGCATGGTCGCGGACAAGGCGATTGCGCTCCTCCGCGATGCGGCGAAAGGCGGCAAGCCCTTCTTCCTCGCGGCAGGATTTTACAGGCCGCATGTGCCCGAGATCGTCCCCAAGGCCTATTTCGACCTCTACCCGTCCGACCGCGTCGGAATTGCGGACAATTCGCCGGAGCAGCTGGGCAAGGTGTTCCCCGCCGCCAAGGTCGTGGCACCCGACAATTACGGCATGTCCGCCGAGGAGCAGCGCACCTTCACTCGCGCTTATTATGCCGCCACCAGCTTCATGGACGCGCAGGTCGGCCGCTTATTGCAGGCGGTCGAAGAGCTCGGCCTAGCGGACGACACGATCATCGTCTTCACCAGCGATCACGGCTATCTGCTGGGCGAGCATGGCCAGTGGCAGAAGCAGCTGCTGTTCGAGGAATCGGCGCGCGTCCCGCTGATCATTCGCGTGCCCGGCACCCGCCATGCGGGCCAGCATTCGCCGCGCACGGTCGAGATGCTCGATCTCTATCCGACGCTGACCGAGCTGGCGGGCCTGCCGCGCTATCGGCGCAACGAGGGCACCAGCCTCGCGCGGCTGCTCGCCCAGCCCGATGACGCCAGTTGGGCCAAGCCCGCGCTGAGCCAGGTCAATGGCGGGCGCTCCGTCCGCACCGAGCGCTATCGCTATACCGAATGGGAAGGCGGCAGGAGCGGGCGCGAACTGTACGATCATGCCAGCGATCCGCGCGAGCAGGTCAATCTGGCCGACGACGCCCGCTATGCCGCGGTCGTCGATCTGCTGCGGGCGATGCTGCCGTCGGGTCCGGTCGAGCCGCTGCCCAGCCGGGCGCGCTACGATCCGCGGGCCGATTGCCTCGTGCCCTCCTCGCGCTATACCGGTGGCGCCGCCAGGCAGCCGGGGGCCAATCCGGGCCAGGGCGGCAACGGCGCCAGCGACGGCGTGATGGGCCTGAAGCTGTGCGATCTGGCGGAATAGGCGTGTGCGAGCGCGACCGACATTCCGGCATCCAATAGCCGCGCGCTCGCTGGTAAGCGCATCATCTCCGCGACAGTTTCACCACGGGAGCGACCGGCTTCCATTCTTGCGCCAGCGAGCGCCCTCCCGCTAGCAGTTCAAACAACCTCCGGAAAACACACGTATTGGCACCGCATTCTCATCGCAATGCTTGCCTTTTGAAGAGCGGTACTTTCCCGGTTTTTCGCGCATTACCGAATGTGCATCGATAATCGGCAGGATTCAATTTTACAGGCTTCGGCCGCCATCGACAATGATCGTCTGCCCCGTGATATAGCTGGCCAGCGGCGAAGCCAGAAACAGGGCCGCATGGGCGACATCGGCCGGCAGCCCGAGACGCCCAAGCGAGATCGTGCTGAGCGCGGCCTGCAGGCGCTCCGGATTTTCCGTGGTCACCGCCGTCATCTTGGTCGCAATCATGCCGGGCGCAATTCCGTTGACGCGCACGCCCTCGCGGCCCCAGGCGTCACCCAGCGTGCGCGTCAGGCCGACCACACCGGCCTTGGATGCGGCATAAGCGGGATTGCCGATCACAGACTTATAGGCACCGATCGAGCTGATCACGATGATCGTGCCCTGCCGCTCGCGCAGCGCGGGGTAGAACCGCGTGCAGCAGTGCATCACGCTGACCAGGTTGATATCGATGACCCGGCGAAAGGTCTCCATCTCGAATTCCTTGCGCCGATAGACCACCGCCCCCTGCGCTAGAACGAGAATGTCGAGGCCGTCGGGAAACCCGGCGGCCGCATCGATCGATGCAGGATCGGAGACGTCGACCTGCTCGTAAGCGAGTCCGGTCAGGTCGGACCCCTTCTCATCGGCATAGTCGGCAGCTGCAGAGCGCGTGCCCCATACCCGCACCTCAGCCCCCTGATCGCGGAACAGCTGCGCTATGCCGTTGCCGATCCCGCTCGATCCGCCCACCACCAGCACATGCCTGCCCTGCAGGCCCAGGGTCGTCTTGTCGATATTCATGCCGCACTCGCTTTCTTGGGGTCAGTCCGCGTTCGTCGGATCCGGACCGGTCATGTCGGGACGTTCGGCCAGCGTCGGCATGCGCGTCAGCTGGTTGCCCCCGCTCACCGGCAGATTGAGGCCGCTGACAAAGGAAGGTCCGGCCAGCCAGAGTGCCGCATCGGCAAAGTCGCCCGTCTCGCCGATGCGGCGAAGCGGAACCTCGCGCGCATAGACGTCTTCCATTCCTGGCACCGCCCAAAGACCCGATGCCATGTCGCTGCGGATCGGGCCGGGCTGGATCGAATTGACCTTGATGCCGCGCGGCCCGTATTCGATCGCGGCATAGCGCACCAGGCAGTCGGTCGCGGCCTTGGCGCAGCCATAGGCATAGACGAATTCCATCGGTTGCGCCGCCGCCATCGACGAGAACAGGATGATCGATCCCCCTTCGGTCATCGCTTCGGCACAATGGCGGATGAAGTGCACACTACCGAAATAGTTCACGTCCATCGCCACGCGCGCGTCTTCGATCGGGCATTTCGCGATGGTGCCGCCGAGCGGCCGCCCCGCCGCATTCACTGCGATATCCAGCCTGCCATAGGTCTCGATCGCTGCCGCCGCCAAGGCAGCGACATCGGCCTCGACCGCAGCGTCGCACCGCATCGCGATCCCTCCGGTCAGCCGTGCCAGCTCCTGCAAGGGTCCCTCGCTGCGCGCTCCGACCACCAAACTGGCACCTTCATCGGCAAAGCGCCTCGCGATAGCCCAACCGCTGCCCCCGGGTGCAGAAGCGCCCAGGACAATCGCGACCTTTCCATCCAGAACACCCATCCCGGTTCGTCCGATCAGATCGACGCGCCGGCCAGATGGCCTTCGCGAATGGCCGCCTGGAGGAAACGCGGCGAATTGGCATCGCCAACGACGCGGACGTCGGTGTTCCGGTCAGTGAGCGCGGCGAAGAGATCACGGTTGGGGTGGTTGGCAGAGACGAACACCACCGTGTCGGCGGCGATGCGCTTCACATCGGCATCGTCGGTGAAATGCGTCGGGCTGACCAGCACTTCGCTGTCGGTGAACTCGATGGCGCGATGGCGGATCAGATAGTCGAACGGCTTGCCGCGCATGCGGGTGAGAAACGGTTCGACCATCAACGGCGCCTGGGCAAGCTGGGCAAACATGCGCAGCCGGGTGACATAGGTGACCGAAAGACCAGCCTCGATCAGATGTTCGGCAGCGGCCAGTCCTTCATAATGCCCCACATCATCGATCACGACCGCGGTTTTCCCAAGATCGGCGGGCGGCTGCATGAAGAGGTCGAACGCCGAAATCACGTTGCGCCGGTCGAAATTGCGGATCGGCTGTCCCGGGTGCGAGTGCTGGATGCCATCCATCCGCGGCAGCGAACCAGTTGCAACGATCACCGCTTCGGCGCCGCTGGCGGTGACATCGTCTTCGTCCATATAGGTCGACAGCTGCACATCGACATTCAACCGGAAGACCTCGGATTCGAGCCAGGTTGCAATGTCGATCATGCCGTGGCGGGTCGGCGCCTTGGCCGCGGCGCGCAATGCGCCGCCGAGATACGGGCTCGCCTCGGCCAGGGTGACCTTGTGACCGCGCAGCGCGGCAACGCGTGCGGCTTCGAGCCCGGCGGGGCCGCCGCCGACAACCAGCACCTGCTTCGGCTCCGCCGCCGGCGCCAGCAACGCATCGCCCCGATACAGTTCGTGCCCATTGCCCGGGTTGACCACGCATTCGAGATGGCCATGCTCGGTCGAGACCTGCGCGACACAGGCCTGGTTGCAGCCGATGCACGGACGAACCTGCTCGACCTTGCCGGCCAGGCTCTTGGTGACCAGATCGGGATCGGCGATCATCGCGCGGACCAGGCCGACCATATCGCCGTCGCCCGCGCGGATGACCTGATCGCATTCCTCGAGCGTCCGGAATCGCCCGACCACCATCGTCGGCAGCTTGACGTTGCGCGTGATGGGAACGCTGGTCGGCATTTCATAACCGACCGGCTCGTGCATGCCACCGACCATCTTGGTGTAACTGTTATAGTTGCCAACCGAGACGTTGATGTAGTCGGTCAGGCCGCGCTCCTCGAGCATCCGGGCGATGGCCAGATTCTGTTCCTCGTCGACGCCGCCGACCGTCAGATCGGGTGCCAGCCGGACGCCGACGACGAAATCGCGCGACACCGCGCTGCGCACCGCTTCCATCAGCTCGATGACGAAGCGCGCGCGTTCGAGGATGGTATCGCCGCCATATTCGTCGGTGCGCAAATTGGTGTTCGCGGACAGGAACTGCCCCGGCAGATAGCCATGCGCACAATGCACATCGACTCCATCGATGCCCCAGGCCTCCATCCGCCGCGCGGCGGTGGCATAGGCCTCGATGATCTCCGCGATCATCGACTTGGTCATCTCGATCGGCACGATCCCGACCTCGACGCTGGGTGTCGCGCTGACGCCCCAGGGCGGACTGCCGTCCCTGGGCATGCCGTGGTGCCCGGCATGCCAGAGCTGCTGGAAAATCTTCATATCGTACTTGCGGCCCATGTCGCCCAGCTTGCGATATCCGGGCTCCAGCTCGGCCTTCCACAGGTCGATCGCCAGCGGGCTGGTCGGATGCACCGATCCCACCTCGACAATCGACAGCCCTGCCCCGCCCTTCGCGCGCGCTTCGTGATAGGCAATCAGCGCATCGCTCATTGCGCCCTTGCCCAGGATCGTGGCGTGGGCCGGGCGGAAGATGCGGTTCTTGATCGTGGTCCGGCCGATCTTCAGCGGCGTGTGGACATGGGTGTAATGCATGATTTTGCCTCTCCGGTAGCTGGTTTCACATCCGCCCGTCCGCCCGAAGACGGCAGGGTCGGTGTCCACTCATCTTGCGCGCAGTTTCTCGATCGTCTGCAGCAGATCGGGCGACGTCATCGCCTCCATCTCATATTCCAGCCCCACGGCCAGCACCTGGCTTGCAAGCAGGCTGGTGATGCGGGCGAACGCCCGCTTGGTCCCGTTGATGCCGGCGGAAGGCATCGCGGCGATCTGCGCCGCCAGCTCGCGCGCGCGCGGCGCGGCCTCTTCGGGCGTATCGACCAGCTCGGTCACCAGGCCCCATTGATATGCCTGCTCGCCGGTGATGATGTCGCCGGTCAGCAGGTACCGCTTCGCCCGGTTCACGCCAATCGACTGCGACCAGCTGATGATCCCCCCATCGCCGGCGACCAGCCCGACATTGACATGCGTGTCGGCGATCTTGGCATCGCGGGCAGCGACCACAATGTCCGACAGCGTGGCAATCGTTGCCCCCAGTCCGATGGCCGCCCCCTGGATCGCCGATACGACCGGGATGTGAAGATCGACCACACCATTGAAAACGGCCTTGGCATATTTGACCATGTCGGCGCGAACGGTGCGGCTGGCATGCGCTTCGAGCATCTCGTCGAAATCGCCGCCGGCCGAAAACGCGCGCCCCTCCGCCGAGAACACCAGCACGCGCGCTTCGGGGACGCGGTTTGCGACCTCTTCCAGTGCGGCAGCAAACTCGACATGCGCGGGCATGTCGAAACGGTTGAGCAGATCCGGGCGGGAAAAGCGGATCTCAGCGATGCCATCGGTGAAGGTCAGCGCCAGGGTTTGATAGGACATTTCTGGTTTTCCAATTGCTGTTGGTCTGCATGATAGCTGCGACCTCCGGACGAAGACAGGAGCAGGCTTGTCTCACGCTGCATTGATCCATGCGCGGGACTGTTGCCGGCCAAACTACCCCGCGACAGCCACCCCCTGACATGATGTTTTCGTCGCCTAACGAGGAGAGGGTTTTGCTATGAACAGGCTGGCAAGAAAGATTGCGCTCGTCACCGGTGCGGCCAAGGGCATCGGATTCGCCATCGCCCGGCGCTTTGCAGAAGAAGGCGCATCGGTCGTGCTGGCAGCGCGCACCATCGACCAGGCCGACGCCGCCGCAGCGAAGATCGGCAGCGATTCGATGGGGGTCGCACTCGACACCACCAGCGATGCCCAATGGCGCGATGTCGTCGCCAGGATCGATCAGCATCACGGTGGTCTCAACGTGCTGGTCAATTGCGCCGGGGTCACCATCGGCGCCAATCTGGCCGATACCGACGACGCCAACTGGAACCAGCATATGGACGTCAACCTGCGCGGCCCCTTCATGGGCTGCCGTGCGGCGATCGGGCTGATGGCACGCGATGGCCAGCCCGGCAGCATTATCAACATCTCGTCCGCCTTCGGCATCCGGGTCACACCGGGCTTTGCCGCCTATAGCGTCAGCAAGGCGGGGCTGAATGCGCTGACCCGCGTGTTTGCGCTGGAATGCGCGGCGCAAGAGCTGCCCATTCGCGTCAATGCGGTGATCCCCGGCGGCATCGAAACCGAGATGTTCGAGGAAGAACTGCGGCGAACCGGCATGGAGCGGGAAAAGGCCTATGCGCTGTTTTCGCGCATCCATCCGATGGGGCGCATCGGCAAGCCCGAGGAGGTGGCCGACGCCGCGCTATGGCTCGCATCGGACGAGTCGTCCTTCACCACCGGGATCGAGCTCGCCGTCGACGGCGGCAGCACCATCCGAGCTTGAGGACAAACCCGATGCGGAGATCTGCAATTGTCTTTGGTGGATCGGGCGGGCTGGGCGCGGGCTGCGTGCGAGCGCTGGCACGCGACTGGCCCGCGGTTGCCATCACCTACCGCGCCGGGCGCGAACGAGCCGAGGCACTGGCGGCAAGCCTGCCCGAAACATGCCGGGGCTATCCGGTCCAATGCGATGTCGGCGATGCTGCGTCGGTGCGCGCAGCGGTCGAGGAGACCAGCCAAGTGCTAGGACCGATCGGCTGCGCGGTATTTTCCGCCGGCTGTGCGATCGACCAGCCCTATATCAACCAGATCGACGAGGCGACCTGGCGCGAGGTTTTCGAGACCGAGACGATGGGTTTTATCCGTGTCACCGCCGCGCTCGTTCCACTGTTCCGCGCACAGGGTGGCGGAAATTTCGTTGCGGTCACATCGATGGCCAATACGCGCGCGATCGTGGGCGACACCATTTCTGCCGCACCCAAAGCGGCAATCGAGGCCCTGTGCCGCGGCATCGCCAAGGAGGAAGGGCGCTTCGGCATCCGCGCCAACAGCGTTGCCCCCGGTGCCATGAACGCCGGGCTTGGCGAACACTATATTGCCGAACGCATGACCCCCGAGTTCTGGGAGAGCTTCCGCAAGTCGATACCGCTGCGGCGCTTCGGGCTGGCCGAGGACATCGGCGAGGCGGCGGCCTTCTTTGCCTCCGATCGCGCCAGCTATCTCACCGGCCAGACGCTGATCGTCGATGGCGGATACACGCTCTAGCCATGCGGCCTGGATGCGGCGTGGGATACCGCATTCAGGCCGGAACATGCTGCATCAGGGAATATAGTCCAGCTTCTGAATATTGGTGTTGAGACCGGCCATCCAGGCCCCGTCCACGGCGAGTTCGGCACCGCTGACATAAGAGGAATCGTCGCTTGCAAAGAACAGACTGGCCGAAGCGACCTCCGAAGGCTGGCCTACGCGGCGGAACGGGATGCCCAGGTCGAGCGCGAGCGCCTCGGTTGCAGGTTCGTCGGTCGGATTGAGCATCGGCGTGTCGATGGCACCGGGGTGCACCGAGTTGACACGGATGTTGTAGGCGGCGGCCTCCAGCGCGGCGGTCTTCGTCAGGCCGCGCACAGCCCATTTGCACATGTCATAAGCGCCCATGCCCGAGGTCCCGCGCAGCCCATTGACCGACGATATGTTGACGATCGAGCCCTTGCGCGCTGCCTTCATTAGCGGCAGCACCGCCTTGATCCCGATAAACGGGCCGACGGCATTGACGGCCAGCAGCCGCCGGACCTCATCTGCACCGGTGTCCTCGATCGACTTGAACAGCGAGATCGCCGCATTGTTGATCAGGATATCGACCCCGCCATAGAGCGCCACGGCCTCCTCGACCACCATGGCCCAATCGCTTTCGCTCGAGATGTCGTGCCGGAGGAACCGGACGTCACCGCCGATGTCGGCTGCGACCTTCTCCCCCTCTTCCACAAGGATGTCGGTCATGATGACCGAACAGCCCTCGGCGGCAAACAGGCGCGCGGTGGCCTCGCCCTGGCCGCGTGCAGCGCCTGTGATGATCGCGACTTTTCCTGCCAGACGGTTCATGAATATCCTCTTCCTGCCGAAGCTTGGCTATATGGGTTGAAAGCGAGACCGGCCGTTATCCGGAATTGTGGGTGAACCGGCCGAGCCCTGACCCCGCCTCGGCTGCGACCATGTCGGCAGCGATGAAGCCGAAGACCATCGCCGGGCCGATCGTGCCGCCGGCGCCGGGATAGGCATTGCCGAAGGGCGAGCCCGATGCATTGCCGGCGGCGTAAAGCCCGGGGATCGGCCTGTCGTGCCCATCGAGCACACGCGCCTGGGCATCGCATTTGAGGCCGCCCTTGGTGCCAAGATCGCCCAGATTGACCGGCATCGCGTAGAACGGTGCCTTGCCGATCGGCCCGAGACAAGGGTTCGGCGTCAGCTTGGGATCGCCGAAATTGCGGTCATAGCTGTTGCCGCCGCGGCCGAATTCGGGGTCTTCGCCGGTCCGCGCACAATCGTTCATCCGCGCCACGACGGTTTCCAGCTTGTCCGGGTCGAGTTCGATCTTTGCCGCCAGTTCGCGCAGGCTCGACGCCCTGAAGATATACTGGTCCCACCAGTCGATCGGTATCTTGCTATCGGGCATGATCGCGGTCGGCATGATGCCGCCGGCGGTGAACTTGTAGCGGAAGGTGGCATCGAAGATCAGCCAGCACGGCGTATTCGCCCCGGTCTTGAGCTGGTCCTCCATCATCGCATTGCCGAAGCGGTCATAGCCGCAGGCCTCGTTGACGAAGCGGTCGGTGTTGCGGTTGACGCAGACGCTGTGCGGTCTGCCGACATCGAACACCGCCTGGTGAATCTCCTCGAAGTTCGAGGCCTGGGTCAAGGGCAGCGACATGGTCGGCACCCACCAGCCGGTCTCGGTGAATTCGGTGGCGGCACCGATCGCCATGCCTGCCTCCAGCACCTCGCCGCGATTGCCCTCCTCGGGGGTACTGCTGAAACGCGTATCACCGGGGATCGTGAAGAAGCGGTTGCGCAGTTCCTGGTTCCATTCGAACCCGCCCGCGCACACGATGACCCCATGGCGCGCGGTCAGGCGGCGGCGGTTGCCGTATCGCTCGACCTCCACGCCGACCACGCGGCCGTCCTTGACGACGAGCTCCTTGACGCCCCAGCCGATCATGATCTCTCCGCCCAGTGCGGCATAGCGTTCGACCAGAGGGCCGATCAGCGCCGCGCCGAGGCTGAATAGCCGGTCGCGCCGCCCGATGCGCCGCGTTCCCAGATCGAGCCAATAGCGCGACATGACCTTGGCGACCTCGCGCATCCATCCCCCGCTGCGCGTCGAGATGGTGTTCGCCTCGAGGAAATCGAGCGTATAGCGGTTCATCAGCTTGAAGCGTGTGAACTGCTCGCGCACCAGCGGGAACAGGGCGCCAAGACGGCGGCCATCATATTTGGGGAAGACCACCGAGCGGTCGGCGCGCGCTCCCGGCGCTTCGGGAAAATAGTCCGGCCAGGGCATCGCCATCGGCTCCATCCCGATCTCCTTGAGAAAGGCGATCATCTGCGGGCCGGTTTCAAGGAAGGCGTCGATGCGATCGGGGCGTACCGGGCCATTGGCTACGGCATTGATATAGGCGATCGCCTGGTCGCGCGAATCATCGGTGCCCAGGCCATGGTTGGGGATCCAGGTCACGCCGCCCGATGTCGCCGATGTCCCGCCGATCTTGTGCGCCTTTTCCACGACCAGGACCTTCAGTCCCTTGGCCGCCGCGCGGACGGCGGCGGTCATGCCAGCAGAGCCAGACCCGGCAATGATCACATCGTATGTTTGGCTCATCATCAACTCCACAATGGCAGTGCTTCGCTTAGCGGGTCGTGGCTCAGCCCACGACCCACAGCAGGCGACTTTGCCAGTTCCGCCATGTCTGAATGCATCTGGGGGCAAATGCGCTGTGGGCGATCTGCTATAGCCGGGGCTTGGGGCGCATCCTTGGCGTCATTCGACAGGCAATCTTGATATAGGGGCAGGACAATTGGCAGCGTTTGATCTCCCGCGTCCGCAATTCATGTACAGCGAAGATATTCGCATGTTCGAGGACATGGTGGACCGGTTTCTCGACGAGAACGCCGATGCCGCGGCGCAACGCCGGTGGCGCAACCAGGGATATGTCGAACAGGAAACATGGCGCAAGGCGGGCGAAGCCGGCATTCTCGGTGCGACGATCCCGGAAAGCTATGGCGGGTCGGGGCTCGACTTTCGCTACGACGCCATCGTCATGGAGCGGCAGGGACGCAAGAACGCGCTCAACTTCGCCTATTCGCTCCACACCACCGTTGTGGCGCCCTATCTCTATCACTACGCCACGCCGGAACAATGCCGTGCCTGGCTGCCCTCCGCCATAGCGGGCGACACGCTGCTCGCCGTGGCGATGACCGAGCCGGGTGCAGGGTCCGATCTGCAGGGCATGCGCACGACCGCCGTGCGCAACGGCGACGAATACGTCATCAACGGCCAGAAGACCTTCATCTCCAATGGCCATGGCTGCTCGCTGATCGTCGTCGCCGCCAAGACCGACGTCAACGCCGGAGCCAAGGGCATCTCGCTGTTCGTGGTCGAGACCGACAAGGTGCAGGGCTTCGAACGCGGACGCTTGCTCGACAAGCTTGGCCAGGAAGGCCGCGACACTGCCGAATTGTTCTTCAACGACATGCGGGTGCCTGCGGCCAACCTGCTCGGCGGGGTCGAAGGCCAGGGTTTCCGCATGCTGATGGAGCAACTTCCCAAAGAGCGGCTGGTGATCGCCTGGCAGGCGATGGGCATGATCGAATCGGCTCTCGAGGCGACGGTCGAACATTGCAAGACGCGCAAGATGTTCGGCGGCACCTTGTTCGATCAGCAGAATACCAAGTTCAAGCTGGCCGAGTGCAAGACGCGGGCAACGGTGGCCAAGACATTTCTCTATCACTGCACCGAGGCGTTGCTGGCCGGAAAGCTCGATGCATCCACCGCCTCAATGGCCAAGCTGTTCGTGACCGAGGCGCAGGCCTTTGTGGTCGACGAGTGCCTGCAGCTGTTCGGGGGCTACGGCTATATGACCGAATATCCCATCGCGGAGATGTACAAGGATGCGCGCGCGTTCCGCATCTATGGCGGCGCCAGCGAAGTGATGAAGCTGCTCATCGCCCGATCCATCTGAACCCCGAAAGTCCTGCTTGCACGGAGGCCTGAATGCCCGTTGAATTCTCTATCGAAAACGGCGTTGCCGTCATCACCATCAACCGACCCGAAGCGCGCAATGCGGTCGATCGCGAGACCGCGCTTGCGGTGGAGGCTGCGGTCAAGCAGGTCAATACCGACCCGGCCATTCGCTGTGCGGTGATCACTGGCGCGGGTGGCAATTTCTGCGCCGGCATGGATTTGAAGGCGTTTCTCCGCGGCGAGGTCGTGCGCCTTCCCGAGACCGGCTTTGCGGGCGTCACCCAGGCCGAACTGCAAAAGCCGTTCATCGCGGCGGTCGAAGGCTATGCACTGGCTGGCGGCTTCGAGATCATGCTGGCGTGCGACATGGTCGTCGCGTCCGGCTCCGCGAAGTTCGGGCTGACCGAGGTCAAGCGCGGGCTCGTCGCCAATGCGGGCGGGCTGGTGCGCCTGCCGCGCCAGATGCCGATCAAGCTGGCCTCCGAATTCGTGCTGACCGGCGAGATCTTCCCGGTGGAGCGGCTGGCCAGCGCCGGACTGGTCAACCGCATCGTGGCCGAGGGCGATGCGCTGGCAGAGGCGATCGCCTTGGCCAGAGTCATCGCCGGCAACGGTCCGATGGCGGTCGCGATCAGCCGCAAGGTGCTGAACGAAAGTCTGGAATGGCCGGCGAGCGAGCTGTTCGAACGGCAGTTTGCCATCACCGCACCCGTCTTCACCTCGCACGATGCCCGCGAGGGCGCGGCTGCTTTTGCCGAGAAGCGCGCCCCGGTCTGGACGGGACAATGAGCGCGTGACCCGGGCCGGACAGATCGCGCACGCGCGGTTGACCACCTTATGGTCGGTGCTCAGCCATTATGCCGAGGACGCGCCCGATCGTGAGGCCACCTTGTTCGAAGGCAGGGCCACCACCTACCGCGCACTGTACCGGCAGGCCACCAGTTGCGCAGCTTGGTTGACTGCGCGGGGTCATGGCCGCGGGGACCGGATCGGGTATATCGGCAAGAACAGCGACCAGTATTTTGCGCTGCTGTTCGCGGTCGCGCGCATCGGTGCGGTGCTGGTGCCGCTCAACTGGCGGCTGGCAGCAGAAGAACTCGCCTTCATCGTCGCCGACAGCGAGATGCTGTGCCTGTTCAGCGATGCGGAATTCGCCGGTACCGCGGCCGAGCTGGCAGGTACGCGCAATATTGGCCATGCGGTGCTGGGCGAGGCGCAGCTGAGCTTTTCGCCCGATGCGGACCCGCTGCCCGACTATCGGCCCGATCCGGAAGCGATCGTGTTCCAGGTCTATACTTCGGGCACGACGGGGCACCCAAAGGGTGCGATGCTCAGCCATCGCAACCTGCTGGCGCTGCGCGCGCCCGGCTATCGCGCCGGGCTGGCGTGGTTTCCGGCGCTCGGCTGCACCTTGGGGCAGGTGCTTCCGGTCGCGCATATCGCGGGAACCGCCTATGCGCTGTTCGGCTTCTACGCCGGCGCGCGCATCGTCATCGCACGCGAATTCGATGCGGGCACCTTGCCCGAGCTGATCGCACGCGAGCGCATCAGCCACCTTCTGCTGGCCCCCGCCGCGATGCAACTGATGCTCGAGCACCCCGCCGCGGCCGACGCCGACTTTTCGTCGCTGCAGTACATCACCTATGGCGCGGCACCGATTCCCGAAGCGCTGCTCCGCCGGGCGCTGGCGCGGATCGGCTGCGGTTTCGTGCAGATGTATGGCATGACCGAAGCGGCGGGCGGGGTCGTAGCGCTGCAACCTGCCGACCACGTGTCCGGCATCCCGGGCCGCCTGCGCTCGGCGGGCACCGCCATGCCGGGCGTCGATATCGCCGTTGTCGACCAAGGCTGGACCGTGCTGCCGCCCGATTCGACAGGAGAAATCGTGGTGCGCTCGGGCTCGGTGATGCCAGGCTATTGGAAGCGCCCCGATGCCAATGCCGAGATATTCGGTCCCGACGGCTGGATGCGCACCGGTGATATCGGGCGGATCGATGCCGAGGGGTATCTTTACGTTCTCGACCGCGCCAAGGACATGATCATCAGCGGCGGTGAGAATGTCTATCCGGCGGAAGTCGAGAACGCCATTTTCGGCCATCCCGACATTGCCGATGTCGCCGTTGTCAGCGCGCCATCGCAGCGTTGGGGCGAAGAGGTGGTGGCGCTGGTCGTGCCGCGACCCGGCACCACCCCCGACCTCGCATCGCTCCTCGCCTGGCTCGACGGCAAGCTGGCGCGATTCAAGCAGCCCAAGCAGCTCTTCCTGGTCGAGCATCTGCCCCGCAACGCGGGCAACAAGCTGCTCCGCCGCGTGTTGCGCGAACCCTTCTGGCAGGGGGTGGACCGGCGGGTGAACTGACGCTGCAGGCCATTCAATGCAGGCGCTGCCCGCCCTCGCGCCAGCCGTGTCGGGACACGGCAAGCGCTTACCGGCACGCCTGAACACAACATGGAACGAAGACGAAGGAAGGCTAGAATGAGCAACGAACAATCTGCGGACCGTGAGGTTCTCTTCCAGCCGCTTCAGATCCGCGCGATGCACCTGCGCAACCGCATCGTCATGTCTCCCATGACACGCGGCTTCTGCCCTGGCGGCGTGCCAACCGACGCCGTGGCGACCTATTACCGGCGGCGCGCCGAAGGCGGTGCCGGTCTGATCGTCACCGAAGGCGTCGCGGTCGATCATCCCGCCGCCCTGGGCGATGCGGGACTGGGCGAGAACAATATCCCCACGCTGAATGACCCGGCGGCGATCGAGGGCTGGCGCAAGGTCGTCGAGGCCGTCCATGCGCACGGCGGCAAGATCGTCCCGCAACTCTGGCACCAGGGTGTCATGCGCAAGCCCGGCACCGGCCCCAACCCGGATGTGCCCAGCGTCAGCCCGTCGGGCATCTGGGGACCGCTCGGGCGGATGACGTCGATCGCACCGGGAAGCATTCCTGCCGACCCTGAGATCGGTGCGCCGATGAGCGAGTCCGATATCGAGGACGCGATTGCGGCCTTTGTCCGCAGCGCCATCAACGCCGTGGAGGCAGGCTTTGACGGTATCGCGCTGCACGGCGGCCATGGCTATCTGATCGACAATTTCCTGTGGGAAGGCACCAACCTGCGCGACGACCGCTGGGGGGGAAGCCGCGCCAAGCGATCCGAATTTCCCGCAGAAATCGTCCGCCGCATCCGCGCCGCAATCGGCGAGGATTTCCCGATCTTCTTCCGCTTCTCGCAATGGAAGCAGCAGGACTTCCGCGCGACACTGGCCGACACGCCCGAAGAACTCGGCGAGGTGCTGCGACCGCTGGCACAGGCCGGCGTGGACGTGTTCGATGCCAGCGTCCGCTATTACAACCGTGCCGGTTTTGAAGGGGATCCCGCGTGCCTGGCGGGCGTGGCCAGACGCGTCACCGGCAAGCTCTCGATGGCGGTCGGCGGTGTCGGCATCAACCAGGGCATGTACGACCGCGACAAGGCCGCAGCCGTCGTGTCCGATTTCACGCCCCTCATCGATCGCTTTGCCGCCGGAGAATTTGATCTGGTCGCGGTGGGAAGGGCGATGATCGGCGATCCGCAATGGGCGCACAAGTTCCGGGCGGGCGAAGTAATCGAGCCCTATCGCATCGAGAACGACGGCATCTTGTCCTGAGTTGCAATCGCCATTTTCCGGATCGGCGCAACTATGGTGCCGCCACCGGATCGCGGCAATAACCCCATCCAAGACGCTACCGCGATGTCCTCTCCAACGTTCAAGGTTGAATTCGATGCAGAATGTGCCCGTGATTGTCGATATTGCCCGCTCACCGATGGGGCGCGGCAAGATGGGCGGCGCCTTGTCCTCGGTCCATCCCGCGGACCTGCTGATGCAGGTGCTGGTCGGTTTGGTCGAGCGCAACAAGCTTGATCCCGGCACGGTCGATGACCTGATCATCGGCTGCGTCAGCCAGGCCTCCGAACAGGCCGTGCCCGTCGGCCGGACGGCATGGCTGGGGGCCGGCTATCCGGTCCATGTGCCCTGCACCATGGTCGAGCGGCGCTGCGGGTCCAGCCAGCAAGCGGTGCATTTCGCGGCGCAGGGCATCGCCGCCGGAGCCTATGACATCGTCATCGCCGGGGGCATCGAATCGATGAGCCGGGTTCCCATGGGCGTGGCCCGGATGGGAGCCGATCCGCACGGCGTCGCCTTTGAAAAGCGGTTTCCGGGCCAGGTCGGCCAGGGCATTTCGGCCGAGCTGATTGCGGCCCGCTGGGGCATCTCGCGCGAAGAGATGGACGAATATTCGGCCGGCTCGCACCAGCGCGCCGAGGCCGCGCGTGTCGCTGGCAAGCTTGCTCGCGAGATCATTCCGATCGAGACCCCCGAAGGTCTGGTGATCGAAGACCAGACCATTCGCGCCGGCACCACGGCAGAGGGCCTGGCGCAGCTCAAGACCTCGTTCAACAACGACGCGCTCGCCGAGCGCTTTCCCGAAATCAACTGGTCGATCACCGCAGGCAACAGTTCGCAGATCACCGACGGCGCGTCTGCCGCGTTGGTCATGTCCGAAGCCACTGCCAACCGCCTGGGACTGACGCCGCTGGCGCGCTTTGTCGCATTCGACGTGGTCGGTGACGATCCGCTGCTGATGCTGACCGCGCCGATCCCGGCAACCCGGCGCGTGCTGGCAAAAGCGGGGCTGACCATCGACCAGATGGACCATGTCGAGGTCAACGAGGCGTTCGCGCCGGTTCCGCTGGCCTGGCATCGCGAAATGAAGAGCGACCCTGCCCGGCTCAATCCGCGCGGCGGCGCGATCGCTCTCGGCCATCCGCTGGGCGCCTCCGGCACGCGACTGATGGGTTCGCTGATCCATGGGCTGCACGAGACGGGCGGCCGCTACGGGCTGCAAACAATGTGCGAAGCCGGCGGTCTCGCCAATGCGACGATCATCGAACGACTTTGAGCAAGGACTAACACATGGACATCAATGGAATTGTAGCCGTCGTAACCGGCGGCGCGTCGGGACTTGGCCGGGCGACCGCTGAAATCCTCGTCGCGGGCGGTGCCAAGGTCGTCATCGCCGACCTCGCGCCCAATGGCGATGAAGTCGCAGCCGAAATCGGCGGTGGCACGCAATTCGTCCAGGCCGATGTCACCGATACCGACCAGATGAACGCGGCGTTCGATGTGGCGCAGGCGATGGGCGAGCTGCGTGCCGTGGTGCACTGCGCCGGACGCGGCGGTCCCATCCGCATCGTCGATCGCGAAGGCAATCCGGGTTCGCTCGAAATCTATGAATCGGTGGTCCGGCTGAACCTGGTCGGGAGCTTCAACGTGCTACGTCTGGGCGCGGCCCGGATGGCCAGGAACGAACCGATCGATGGCGAGCGCGGCGTCTGCATCCTCACCGCCTCGGTCGCCGCCTTCGAGGGCCAGATCGGCCAGATCCCCTATGCCTCGGCCAAGGCTGGCATTGTAGGCATGACGATTGTCGCGGCGCGCGACCTTGCAAGCCATCAGGTCCGCGTGTGCACCATCGCACCGGGGACCTTCGACACCCCGATCCTGCAGCGGGTCAAACCCGAAGTCCGCGAAACGCTGGCCGCCGCCGTTCCGCACCCGCGCCGTCTGGGCCGTCCCAACGAATTCGCCATGCTGGCCCAGCAGATCATCGCAAACCCGATGATCAACGGCGAAACCATCCGGATCGATGGTGCCATCCGTATGCCCCCCCGATGAGCGACGCCGTCCTCTCCCACCAGGCTGACGGCATCCTCACGCTGACGTTGAATCTGCCCGAGGCGCGCAACCCTGTTTCCAATTCCGCAGTCATCGAGGCGCTGTGCGCCGCCATTTCGGCGGCGGACCAGGATATCGCGTGCCGGGTGGTGATCATCACCGGCGCAGGCTCGGCCTTCTCGACCGGAGGCGACATCGCCAGCATGCGGCTGGGAGGCGGTCTCAACGACCCCTCGCCCACCCTGACGCGGGAGAACTATCGCAACGGCATCCAGCGGCTGCCTGCCCTGTTCGAGAGCATCGAGGTGCCTGTGATCGCCGCGGTCAATGGCCCGGCGATCGGAGCGGGGTGCGATCTTGCCTGCATGTGCGACATCCGCATCGCATCTGAAAAGGCCAGATTCGCCGAGAGCTTCGTCAAGTTGGGCCTCGTCCCCGGCGATGGCGGCGCCTGGCTGTTGCCGCGCGTCGTCGGCTGGTCCAAGGCCAGCGAAATGGCATTCACCGGGGAGATGCTCGACGCACAGCAGGCACTGGCCTGCGGGCTGGTTTCGCGTGTGGTGCCCGCCGAAGCGCTGATCGACGAAGCGCGGGCGCTGGCGGCACAGATCGCCGCCAATCCGCCGCATGCCGTGCGCATGACCAAGCGGCTCATCCGCGAAAGCCGGCTGGCGCAGCTCTCGACGATCCTGGAAGCCTCGGCAGCAGCCCAGGCGCTTTGCCATACCACCAGCGACCATGCCGAGGCCGTCGAGGCATTTCTTGAGAAGCGCACGCCGGTTTTCACCGGGCACTAGGCGGGAAAAGAGCAGAACCATGACTGATAACGATCAGCTTTCCGGTTTGCGGACCGAAATTCGCGATTGGCTGGCGCACAATCTGCCCGCCGATTGGCGCGATCGGCAAGGCGGCGACAACACGGCGGGCTTTCTCGCCATGCAGCGCGAGTGGTTCACCAAGCTCGTCGAAGGCGGCTACGCCACGCCGCACTGGCCCAAGGAATGGCCCGGCGGCGGTCGCTCGCTGGCCGAACAGATCGTGATGTTCGAAGAGCTTGCCCGGGGCGGCGCACCGCGCATGAGCCTATTCTTCGTCTCGCTCTATCATGCGGCGATGACCTTGATCGAATGCGGCACCGATGCCCAGCGCGCGCGCCATCTTCCCGCCATTCTCAAGGGCGAGGTCTGGTGCCAGGGCTTTTCCGAACCCGGCGCAGGATCGGACCTCGCCGCCTTGCGCACGCGCGCCGAACGCAGGGGCGATCGCTATATCGTGTCAGGCCAGAAGATATGGTCGACGCTCGGGCATTTTGCCGACCAGTGTCTGCTGCTGGTCCGCACCGACAGTTCGGGGGCCAAGCAGGCCGGGATCACCTTTCTGCTGATGGACATGAAGTCCAAGGGCATCGATGTCCGTCCCATCCGCCAGATCACCGGCGACGAGGAGTTTGCCGAGATCTTTCTCGACGAGGTGGAAATCCCGGTCGAGAACCTTGTCGGTCAGGAGAACGAGGGCTGGAAGGTAGCGCAGGTGACCCTGTCTTCCGAACGCGGGCTGACGCTGGTCGAACTGACCGAGCGGATGGCGCTGTCGTTGTGGCGGCTGGTCGACGCCGCCACGCAGGGCACCGGCGACACCGGCATGCTGGACCGCAGCGTCGCGCGATCGCTGGTCGATATCTCGGCCCGGATCGAGGCGATGCGGGCTATGCTGGCGACGCTGATGGCCAACCGGATGGCCGGACGCGAAGCGGTCGGCGATGCCTCGATCCTCAAACTGGCCTATTCGCGCCTGTCGCGGGACTTTACGGCTTTGGGCCTTCGCCTGCAAAGTTTCGCGGCGATGCGCGACACCCGCTATGTCCTGGGCGCAGGCTACGAGACCGGCAACTGGATGTTCGATTTCCTCAACAGCTATCAATACAACATCGCCGGGGGCAGCAACGAGATCCAACGCAACATCGTCTCCGAACGAGTGCTCCAGATGCCGCGGGAGAAGCTGGGATGACTGCAACGATCGAAGACGCACGCATCGATCCGGAAGAGATCCGCGATTCCGCCCAGCGCCTGTTGGCGGACATGGTGGACCGTCGCGCCGGCTGGGAAGCCAGGCCGGATGGCGCCGCAGCTCTTGATCAGGCGATGCGCGAACTGGGCTGGTACCAGCTGATCGCCGCCGAAGCCGAGGGGGGCCTGGGCCAGCGGTTCGACGTGCTCGCTCCGATCTACGAAGAGCTGGGCCGAAGCCTCGCGCCGGTCTGGCTGTCGGGGACGATGGCGACGATCGATGCGCTCTATGCGACAGTAAGCGCAGCGGCCGAGCAACTCGTCGCTGCGGTTCTGGAGAACGGCTGGCGCATGGCCGTGGTCACGCTGGCGCCCGGTCAGTCGCTCGCCGCAGCAAGCGCGCCCATGGTGGGGGGCGCACCCGATGCGACCCATTTTCTGGTCATCGGCGACGGTGAGGCTCCTCCCCTGCTCGTCGCAGCCGATGCGCCCGGCGTTTCGGTCACCGAGGTTACTTCATGGGATCTCGGTCGATCCTATGGTGCAGTCGAATTTTCAGATGTCCGTAACGTGCTGTTTCGGCTCGAAGGGGACGACGTGCTTCCGGTCGTCCGTGCCCATAGCGAGTTGGCGCTGGCCTGCGACAGCATTGGCGGGGCGTCGCAATGCCTGTCCGAGACCGTGGACTATATGCTCGGTCGCCAGCAGTTCGGGCGTCCCATCGCGTCCTTCCAGGCGCTCAAGCACCGCGCGGCGGACCACAAGGTTGCGATCGAACTCGCACGGTCGCTGGTGTCGCACGCCAGCCGCCAGTTCGCAGTGCGCGGCGACGGCTGGGCGGTGCTCTCCGCACAGGCGCGAATCCTGGCCTGCGAGGCCTATGCCGCCATGGCCGAGGACTGCGTGCAGCTGTTCGGCGGCGTCGGCTTCACCTGGGAATATGACGCGCATCTGTTCCTCAAGCGGGCACTGGTCAATCAGATTATCGGCGGCTCTCCCGACGACCTGCGCGACCGGATCGTCGGCGACGTGTGCCAGCGCGCTCAGACCGCGCGGCTGTGAGCGAAGGCCAGCCAGGCGCGGCGCAAGACGGGGCGGATCGCCCCGACCCGGCAATTGTCGTCGACCAGATCGCTCCGGACATCGTCGTGATGCGCCTCAACCGGCCCGAACGACTCAATGCCCTGACCCGCGAGATGGTCGCCGAGTTGAACGAGACGCTGACGACCATCGCCAGGCGTGTCGATGTGCGGGCGGTCATCCTGACCGGCACCGGGCGAGGATTCTGCTCTGGCCAGGATGTGGCAGCCGCCGATGCCCGCAACCGGACCGCGCCGAGCGGACTGGCCGAACGAATGGATTGGCAGGAGAAATTCTCGGCGATGGTCGAGAATATCCGGGCGATGCCGCAAGTGGTGATCGCCGCGGTGAACGGTCCGTGCGCCGGGGCCGGCATGGCCCTTGCGCTGGCAGCGGACATGCGAACGGCGTCGCATTCGGCGCGCTTCCTCAACGCGGCGGTGCGCCTCGGGCTGACGGCAGGCGAGACGGGCATGAGCTACATGCTGCCGCGGCTGATCGGCGCTGCCCGCGCGTTCGAAATCCTGATCACCGGGCGCGCCGTGGAAGCACAGGAGGCGCAGGCCATCGGCCTGGTCGTGCGGCTTTCAGACAAGGACGATCTGATGGCGGATACTCGGGCTCTGGCGCGTATGGTGCTCGCCAACAGCCCGTTCGCCACGACCCATACCAAGCGCCTGTTCTGGCAGAATCTCGATGCGCCGAGCTTCCACGCGGCGCTGGAGCTTGAAAACCGGACGCAGATCCTGGCCTCGATGACCGAGGACTACAAGGAAGCCACCGCAGCGTTCACCGACAAGCGCCCAGCCCAATTTACCGGCCGATAGCGCGGCCACGCCAGACGCGAAAAAAGGGCCGATCACCGTCGCGACGATCAGCCCTTTTTCGCGATCGATCCGCCGTAGTCGTCAGAGGGACAAGGCCACCCCGCCGAATGGTCGGGCCGTGGCGACATAGTCCAGGGCCTCGACGGCCTGGTCGAACGGAAAGCTGCGGTCGAACAGCGGCTTGATGGTACCGGCATCGGCCAGGCTGGTGAACACCGTCCAGGCATCGGCCCATTCCTCCGGCGTACAGGTGTAGACGCCATAGCCTTGGATGCTGCCGCGATACAGGATCAGGTCAGCCAGCGTGATGGTGCTGTCGCGGCCCGCAGCAAAGCCCAGACAGATGATCTTGCTGTAGCGCCGGATGCACTTGGCCGTTTCTGCCAGGATCTGGCCGCCCAGCGAATCGATGACGATATCGACGCCCTCGCCATCGTTGAGCGCATGCACGCCTTCGCTCATCGACTGTTTCGACAGGTCTATGACATTCTCGAACCCGGCAGCCCGGGCCATCTCGGCCTTGGCGGTAGAGCTGGTCGTGCTGATGACCCTGGCGGCGCCCAGCGCGCGTGCGAGCTGATAGCCTGCATTGCCGACCGAGCCGCCGATACCCGGCACGAGCACCGTCTTGCCGGCTTCAAACCCGGCCTCGATCAGCGCGCGATAGGCGGTGGGATAGGCCACCGAGGCCTGCGCCGCCGCGCCGTCGCTGACCGAATCCGGAATTTTCCAGGCATGGTCCTGTTCGACCGTGCAATATTCCGCCCAGCTGCCTGCGCGCATGAAGCCATAGGGAAACGCGCCGAACATGACGCGATCGCCGACCTTCAACCGGTCGCTGGTGCCCGCATCCTCGACGATCCCGGCACCCTGGTTGCCCGGGACCAACGGTAGCGAGCAGGGAGGAAAGTTGGCTTCGTTGTCGTCATTGATGACGGCGACGTCGAACGGGACGACGCCGGGCGCGGTCATGCGCACCAGGATCTCGGTGCCAGAGGCTACCGGCTTGTCCAAGTCGACCTGCTTGAGCGAACGCGGTCCACCCTGCTCTTCAATCATCCATGCGCGCATGCGATCAGTTTCCTTCGATCTTGTGAGAATGCTTGGCTTATTTCCGGCGGCGCACCGTGATCCCGGCGTCCTGCCTGTCCCAGGTCGTCGGCGTCAGGCCTTCGTCGCGCAGCTGGTATTTCAGCACGCGGCCGGTCGGGTTCTTCGGCAGGGCCTCGCGGAACTCGATGAAGCGCGGCACCGCGAAATGCGGCAGATTGTCGATCGACCATAGGCACAGCTCGTGCTCGGTCACCTGCGCGCCCTCGCGCAGCACTGCCGTGACCTTGATCTCGTCCTCGCCCGTCTGCGCGCCGACCGCATGCACCGCCACCTCGGCGATGGCGTGATGCGTCATGAACGCGCTTTCGACCTCGAAGCTGGAGATATTCTCTCCGCGCGAGCGCAGATAATCCTTGGCCCGGTCCATGAAGTAGAGATAGCCGTCGACGATCTTGCCCATGTCGCCGGTATGCATCCACAGATTCTTCCATGCGGCGGCGGTGGCATCCGGGCGCTTCCAATAGCCATCGAAGATCAGGCCGGGGTGGCGCGGACGCAGCACGATCTGACCCACCGTCCCTTCCGGGACCGGCTGATCGAACTCGTCGAAGATCGTGATCTCATATTCGTCGACGGCGCGGCCCGAACAGCTTTCCGGCGGCGTCTCGTCCAGCGGCACGGCCGTCATCCGGATCGCCTCGGTCTGGCCGTAGGACCAGCTCGCGACAATCCGCACCCCGAAGCGCTCCTGCCACACCTTCCGGACCGGAGGCGTGATCGGCACACCGAACACCATCTTGAGCTTGCCGCGATAGCGCTTTTCGGCCTCGCATTCGGGAGCCTGCGCCACCAGCGCAAAGATCGAAGCCATCAGCATTGCCGACACGGCACCCGAGGCTTCCACCTCTTCCCAGAAGCTGCGTACCGAAAACTGGCTCGCCAGCGCGATGCACGACCCGTCTTCCATCACCGAGATCACCGCGCACAGCGCCGCCGCGTGGAACACCGGCAGGCAGGTCCACAGCGTCTGCCCCTCATCGAGCAGCGTATAACGGCGGTTGATCCTGCCGACGGCGGTGAAATAATTGTGCGAAATCATGCAGCCCTTGGACGGGCCGGTGGTCCCCGATGTATAGATCAAGGCGGCCAGATCGGCGGGGGCGACCGCCAGCGGCAAAGGCGCCGTGTCGCTGCCCCTGTGCACGTCGAGCGGCTTGATCGAAATCGGACAGCCCGGGTCGGTCCTGCCATGACGGGTCAGGATGAGCTGCAGGTCGGGCAACTGGCTGGCGATATGAACGAACCGATCGAGGTAATGATCGTCACAGATGACGATGCGCGCTTCGGTATCGGCCACCTGATGCCGGAGGAACTCGCCGCGATACGCCGTATTGATCGGAACCCAGACCGCACCGAGCTTGTTGATCGCAAACCAGCACGTGAACACGTCGACATTCGTATCGAACAACGTGACGACGCACTGGCCCTTTCCGATACCAAGCTCCGAAAGTTCTCGCGCCAGCGCATTGGAGCGACGGTCGATCTCGCCGTACGAAAAGGCCTCGCCATCGACAACGACGAACGGCCGATCGGGATATGCGCGCGCGGCCCGGTCGAGCAGCTCGACCATGGTGTCCCGCTTGGCCGCGCTGTAATTTGCAATGGTCATGCTGCCTGCAATCACGCGAGCGTTGTACCGTTGTTGACAACGTCAACCATGATCATGACGGTCTCTTCGCGTTCAAGGAACTTGAGCTCGTCTTCGACCAGGATCGGGTTCACCTCCGGATCGTTGAAGATCCGGGTCATTTCGGCAATGTCGGCTTCGCTTTCGACGTACATCTCGGTGATGCAGTCATAGCCGATGTCATATGGCACCGGCTCGGTACGTTCTGGGATGTTGCTGGGATTGCGCAATGCGAATGTCGGATAATTGCGGACATAGTCCTTCAGCAGATGGCCGATATATTTCTTGGCCAGGACGACGTGGCTCTTCTCGTAATGCTCGCGGAACTGCTCATGCGTGGTGCCGTTCTTGCGCCGCAAAAAGTACACGATCTTGATCATATCCCTCTCCTTATCTTGTATTTTTATTTCAGTGCTTCCAAGATTGCTGCGGTGTCGCCGTAAACCGGGTTGATCAGCTTGATCCTGCCGTCGACGACGTGCGTCGCTTCGGCCAGCGGAAACGAGACCTGCTTGCCGTTGCTGCGAACGGTGACCTCGAACGTGCCATAGGCGATCACCCACTCGTCGGCGGTGGCATAGACATCCGGCTTGAACGAGAAGGCGCTGAAGCTTTCCATCATCTTGATCAACGCCCCGCGAATGGCGTCGGCGCCGACGAACCGGCCGCCATATGGCAGCGAATCGGCTTCCACCAACGCGCCGTCCTCAGCGAAGAAAGACAGAAAGCCCTCAAGATCGCCGCGATCCAGAATGGCTGCATAAGATGCCTTGACCGTTTCCAATGGAGTCATGCTTGGTTCCCTCATTCCAAAATTTCCGGACTCGGTTCAGAGCCGCAGATGGGGTGCTCCAGGTCTTTCCGGGTGCCCCCACCTTTTGGTTTCACAGCGTGATTTCCATCGCCTTGATATAGGCCTCGTGGAAATGGCGGACGCGGATTTCCTGTTCGGTCGCCAGGATGGGGCGGGCCACCGCCGGGTCCGCAGCCTTCATGCCGCGATGGACTTCTTCCATGTTTTCCATGTCTTCATCCATGATGAAGCCGACCTGGCCGGTTTCGGGATAGTCGCGGCCCTGTTCGTGGAAATCGATCTCGACGCACTTGGGCAGCGCAGGGCGCGGCGCACCCTTGGCCAATGGGCGCAGCCAGCGGATTTCCATCACGCACTCATCCGGGCTGTCACCGAGCGGCGTGAAATTGTACCACCACGACAGGCCTTCGCCCCACCACGGGAAATGCGCCGGGAACGCGTACCATTGGTGCATGTCGACAAGATACGAGATCGACCGGCCGGTGAAATCCACGCCGCTTTCCGCGCGATGCAGCTTGATGGTCTCGTCTGCGGCATAGGCACGGGCATCGGCCACCGTTGCCCCGCGATCCTCGGGAGGAAATGGCAGGCCGTAGGTGTTGCAGAACAGCTCGAGCGACAGGCGCGGGTGGATGTCGTTCTTCACCCAGCCATCGGGAACGAGCGCCGGCGTGATCAGGCGGCTGACATTCGCCTTGCCATCATCCCAGCAATCGGTCTGCGTGTAGGTCGATCCGAAGATCGGCATGCCGCTGGGGTGCGTGGTGAGGACGTGATAGCCTTCGAGAAACGCCTCGAGACCTGACTTCCAGTTGATCTTGACCTTCTTCTTGATCCAGGCGGCCGTATAACGGTCCTCCTGGGGGCAATCGAGAAAATGCGACGGCATCACGCCGAGCGCTTCCGACAACGGCCCGGCTTCGAGGTCGGGGTTGATGAAGACGTTGCCGCCCCAGGTATCGCACTGGACCGGGCGCAGGCTGAAGGTCTCGGGGCTCGCCTTGGGGAACTCCTCGTGCCGCGGAACCCAGGTCAGCCTGCCTTTGAGATCATAGCTCCACGCGTGAAACGGACATTGCACCATATCCCCATGCTCGGGCTTGTTGCCGCACAGCCGGCGCGCGCGGTGGCGACAGCTGTTCCAGAAGGCCGAATATTCGTTCTCGCCCGAGTGAACGATGAGAAATGAAAGCGGCCCCACATCATAGGCGACGCGATCGCCGATTTCCGGGATATCCTCCTCGCGGCAGGCGACCTGCCATTTCTTCTTCCAGATCTTCTCGATTTCGACCGGCACATATTTGGGATCGAGATAATATTCATAGGGCAAGGGCTTGTTGGTGGGGCGATGCGTGCCCCGCTCTGCAGCCGTGGGGGGAACGTCCTCGCCGGCCTCGCGCAGAAAATCGACATATTGCGGCATGTGTTCGAACTGGGTTCCCAACACGGCGCGAACGTATTCGCGATTGCCATATTTGGTGATGTCCACTGTTTCGTTCATGAGAAACGCCTTTCGACGGGGTTGTTTCAAAGTTCATGCTGGTTCAGCACGCCAGATCTGACGCGGCATCCTCTGCACATGCGGCAGGCAGGCGATCCTGCGATGGATACCGCTCCGCAGGCTCTCGCTCCCGTTGCGACAAATGGTAACTGGGCCGGTTCACCGAGGAAAGGTGCGTGCTGTCTGCAGTTGCGCATCATTGCACCTAGAGACAGCTTATGCGCCAGACCGAGCGCCCTTGCGGCTGGAGCGGCCCGCCCCCGCCTACAATCGGGTCCCGTTGTCCACTTCTTCGACCATCAGCAGCCGGGTCCGAATTCGATCCTGGAATTTTTCCTCATCCTCCAGGATGATCCGGTTGTTTTCGGGGATATTGATGATGCGCGCCATCTCGTCGACTGCGGCCTGGTTCTCGAACCAGATTTCGGTGACCGCATCATAGCTGTCGTCGACCGAATTCTCCTCGGGCTGATAGGCCATCAGCGATACCGGGTAGTTTCGGACATATCTGGTCCACAGATGCCCGAGCAGGCGCTTGCCGATCACCGCGTGGCTCGTTTCATAATGGTGGATGAAGTCTTCACGGCTCATGCCGGGCTTCTTCTTGATGAGGATCACCATCTTGAGCATCGGTCTTTTCCTTTCGTGATTCAAAGAGGTCTGCAGCGGGTCACAGGCAGGTGAAGCCGCCATCGACGGTGACCGTGCTTCCGGTCATATGGCGTGCGCCCGGTCCGCACAGGAACAGGACAGCAGCAGCGACATCCTCGGCATCGGCGGGTCCACCGAGCGGGACCTTGTCCCTGAGCGCCGCCTGCCATTTGGGGTTGTCGTAGATCCATCGGGTATTGTCGGTTCGCACCGGGCCGGGCGCCACGGTGTTCACCAGTATCGCGTGCGGTGCGAGTTCGACCGCGATGGACTTGCCGAACTGGACGAGCGCCGCCTTTGCTGCGTTATACGCGGCCAGCTGCATGTCGGGCTTGGTCGCGGCGGTCGAGGCGATGTTGACGATCCGCCCTGGACGGCCCGCCTTGACCAGCATGCCGGCAAAGGCCTGGCTGAGGAAAAAGGCGCTCTTGAAGTTGCGGGCCAGGGTTGCATCGAAGGTCGCCTGATCGACCTCGAGGAACGGCGTGAACGGGTGCATCCCCCCGGCACAATTGACCAGGATATCGAGACCTGAACCCCATTCCGCCGCCGCATCGAGCACGCGCTGATAGCACCCGGTTTCGGTGACATCGAGCTCGAGCCCGATCGCGTCGCCGCCGCAGGCGGAGATCTCTTCCGCGACAGCCATCGCGCCCGCCGCGCGACGGTGCGTGACCGCGACATGCGCGCCCGCCTGCGCCAGCGCGATGGCAATCGCCCGCCCCAGCCCCTGGCCGGCACCGGTGACAATCGCCGTCTTGTGGGCGAGTGGGAGCGCTTGGCGGTCACCCGCCGCCGCCATGCCCTGTGACTGTTCTGTCATGCTGACGCCCTTTCCGTGACTCGGCTGTGCACCGTGCCTACAGGGCCTGAATGCCGGATGGCACTCGCCAGCGTCCTTTAGCATCTGGAAGCAAGCCCGATGGTCGCAGGCGGCATCTCGGCAGCCGTCGTTCCGCCCGGTCGCAGCGTTTAGCCGGTTGCCAACACTGGTCGGCTTGCCGATACCGCAACACATGACGAACCGGCTTCCTTCCCTGCGCGGCATCGAGACCTTCCTGTGCGTGGCCGAGGTTCTGAATTTCCGCCTGGCATCGGAGCGCCTCAACGTGACCGTGTCGGCGATCAGCCACCGCATCCAGGTGCTGGAGCAGGAGCTGGGCATGCAGCTGCTGGACCGCAGCCATCGCCGACTGCAACTGACCGATGGCGGCGAAGCTTTTCTCAAGCAGCTGCGTCCAGGTATCCAGATGCTTCACGAAGCCACGCAGCTCACGCGCAGCAAGGTATCGCGCCCCTTGCTCAAGATCGCTGCTCCCCCGGGTCTGCACAGTTGGCTGCTGACGCGCATCGGCAGGTTTCAAAGCCTGCATCCGGGGATCCGCATCGAAATGCTCAGCAGCGGCCGGCGTCGCTCGGTCAGTGTCGACGTCACCATCAGCCCGTTCACCGCCAATGCCCAGCGCGACGGTGCCAGGCCGCTGATCAGTATCCGGATTTCCCCGGTGTGCAGCCCGGCGTTCCTGGCACAGCATCGGATCACGAAGCCCGCAGATCTGCTGGGACTGCCGCTGATCGATACCATTCCCAGCCTCAAGGGCTGGAACGAATGGTTCAAGGCGGCAGGTATCGAGGAGGACGTTCCGACACCCTCGTTGATGTTGGACAACCATGGCCTGGTCCATCAGGCTGCCATGGAGGGCTGCGGCATCGCCCTGGGCATGCGCCATCTGATGGGGGATTATATTCGGCGCGGGCTGCTGGTGGAACCCTGGCCGATCGCTTGTGACTTTCCACCGACCCTGGGCATCCTGATCAACGAAGGCGGCAATGTCAGGCTGGCGCAGGCATTTGCAGCCTGGCTCGATGCGGAGCTGGGTACCGCGGTGCAAACTCTCTCAACACACCCGTAAAAAGTTTGAACGGCGCGGCTGCCGCAAGCCGCTATCGTCGCATGAAAGGTTGCGCTGCAGTGCGCCCCTCTCGAACCGGAGCCGACATGCCCCCCAATCCGAATGCGTACAGACAGATGGCCCAGGCGCTCAACCGCCCCGGTGTGCGCCAGCCTGCCCGCAGGCCAAACTCGGTACGACGCACCAGCTCGCATCAATCGATCTGGGTGCCCGGCGACGAGCGCGGCTACACCATCCATGGCCGCGCCCGCGACCTGTGCACCGATGCCGGGCCGCACCCTGTGTTGATCGGCGAAGCATCGGTGACGGCTGGGATCGGAGCCGATGGCCGGCTGGATCTGCTGTCCAGCAACGAAACGCCCGGCCCGCTGGGCCGGTTCGCGGGGATGCGCCCCGGGGGCGAATTGCGCAAGGCGATGGCGACCGTCATGCCGGACGAAGGCGCGAACGACACCTTGTTGCACCGGTTGCTCGACGACCTGGCCGGAGCGGCCTTCATGTCGACCGCAGCATGGTACGCCTGGGAAGGCGGGATCGAAGCGCACGCTCAACGCGCTGGCGTGCCCGTAATGAGCAACCGGGTGGTGACAGGGGTCTGCCTGAGCCATATCCCCGGATCGCCAGCGCTGACCGAAGACGGCCGCGGCGCCGACGACAACGCCGATCATCCGCTCGGCCCGCTGCCGCTGGCCTCGCCCGACCCGTTTGCCTTTCACCGACTGGCCGATGCCGACGGCCCCAATCAGTCGCGGCTGCGGCGCACCGACATCTGGATGGACGAAGGCGAACTCGTGGCCGACGCGTGGTTTCAGGATAGCAGCGCCGTCCAGGGCGAAACGCTGCGGCGAATCATCTTTCACGAATACGGGATTGTCGCACGGTTCGACGCGGCCACACTCGCCCTGAAGGCAATTGCGGTGACGCCCTATGTGCTGCCCTATGTCAGCTGCCACGCCGCGCCCGCCACGGCCAACGTGCTGATCGGGAAAAATGCCCGCGAGCTGCGCAATCTGGTGCCCATGGCGCTCAAGGGCATCGCCGGCTGCACGCATCTCAACGACATGCTGCGCGCGTTGCAGGATGTCGCGGGGCTTGCCGCGGCCTTGGCAGACTTGGCTCCGGACCGCGAACGGATAGCTCCTGCTTCCATTGCAGACTAATCCTCGTGCAAGCTGGGCCAATAGCGATCCGCTATGGCCCGTCTGGATCACGACACCCAACCCCAGCAAATCGAGATAAGCGCGTGACGCTCAACCTGAATAACTTCCCCCCCGCCACCATACCCGATCATGCCGAAGCCCTGCGCAGCGACGTGAAGGCCTTCATCGCCGAGCAGCTCGCTGGCGTGCCCCCGCATATCCGGGCGCGGACCTGGTCCGGTTTTGATGCAAACTTCAGCCGGGCCATGGCCAGGCGCGGCTGGATCGGGCTGACCGTCCCGGTCGAATATGGCGGCGCCGGGCTCGATGCCTTTGCCCGGTTCGTGCTGGTCGAGGAACTGCTCGCCGCCGGTGCTCCCGTCGCGGCGCACTGGATTGGCGATCGCCAGAGCGCGCCGTTGCTGCTGCACTACGGCACCGAGGCGCAGCGGCGCGATCTGCTGCCGCGCATCTGCAATGGCGAGCTGTTCTTCTGCATCGGCATGAGCGAGCCCAATTCGGGATCGGACCTCGCCAGCGTGCGCACCCGCGCCGAACGCGTTGCGGGTGGCTGGCTGCTCAACGGGCAGAAGATCTGGACCACCTACGCGCACAAATCGCATTACATGATCGCGCTGGTCCGCACGAGCGGCACGTCCGACGACCGCCAGAAGGGACTTTCGCAGTTCCTGATCGATCTCTCCTTGCCCGGCATCACCGTGCGCCCGATCATGATCGGCACCGGCGACACCGATTTCAACGAAGTGTTCTTCGAGGACGTGCTGCTGCCCGATGATGCTCTGGTCGGCACCGAGGGCAATGGCTGGGCGCAGGTCAATGCGGAACTCGCCTTCGAACGCAGCGGACCAGAGCGCATCTATTCGAGCCTCGTGCTGCTCGATCTGTGGGCGCGGTTGCTCGGCGACACGCCCGATCCGCTCGATGCGGGCCGGCTGGGGCGCTTCGTCGCCCGGCTGGCGCCGCTGCGCGAAATGTCCGTGGCGATGACCGCGCTGCTGGCGAAGGGCGAACACCCGATCACCGAAGCGGCGCTGTTCAAGGACATGGGCACCGAGATCGAACAGCAGATCCCGGTCGAGATCGCCGATGCCGTGGCGCAGCGGCTGGACGGTCCGCACGATCCCGAGCTGCTGCAGACGCTCGCGTATCTGATGCAGCTCAACCACGTCTTCTCGCTGCGCGGCGGGACACGGGAGATTCTCAGGGGCATGATTGCAAGGGGGCTTGGGCTACGATGAGCGATGACACCGACACCGCGCTGCTGGTCGAAGGCTTCCGCCGCCAGCTTGCCGCGCTGGTTACCCCCGCTGTCATCCGCGAGATCGAGGACGGGGCATCCCCGCAGAGCCTGTGGGCGAGCCTCGATGAAACCGGTTTCGTCGACGCGATGCTGCCGGAGTCGCTCGATGGGGCGGGGCTCGACCTCGCCCAGGCATTCCCGCTGGTGCTGGCGGCCGGCGAACATGCGGTGCCATTGCCCTTTGCCGAAACCATGGTCGCGCGCGCGATGCTGGCGCAGCACAATGTGCTGGTGCCCGCCGGCGCCGCCATCGTGCTCGCGGGCCGATCGGCGCTGATACCTTGCGCGGGCGTGGCGGGCCATGCGCTGCTGGACCGCGATGGCCAGCTTGTGCTCGTCGCCTGCAGCGCGGCCGGGAGCGACCTGTTCCGCACGCGCAGCGCGACCGGGATCCATGTAGGCGAGACCCTGGCGACGCCGGCCGCCAGCGACGATGGCGTGTTGCTGGCATCTGCGGCGGTGGCAGCCGCGCTGATGGCAGGCGCGATGACGCGGGTGATGGAGATGACATTGAGCCACGCCAGCGATCGCCAGCAGTTCGGCCGCCCGCTCGGCAAGTTTCAGGCGATCCAGCAACAGCTGGCGGTGCTGGCCGAACAGGTGCTGTCGGCGCAGGTCGCCGCGCGCACCGCCTTCGCAGGTCGGGGATTCGATGCGACCCGGGTGGCTGCGGCCAAATGCCGTGCCAACGAGGCGGCGACCTCGGTATGCAACATCGCGCACGCGATCCATGGCGCCATAGGTGCCACAGCCGAATTCGACCTGCAGCTTTACACCCGGAGGATCAAGCAATGGCAGCTTGCGTTCGGCTCGGAAAGCTATTGGGCCGAGCGGCTGGGGCGGGCGCGGATCGCTGCACGCGCCGATACGACGGCCGATTTCCTGCGGCTGCACCTTGCCACCGGGAGCGCATGAGATGAACGCCACACCCTATCGCTCCGTGTTGTGGGACGCCGTCGCCGAGGGCGAGCGGCTGCCCGGCTTCGGCTATGAGCTGAGCATGTTGCGGCTGGTCGCCTTTGTCCGCGCCACCGGCCTGTACGATTATGTTCACCACGACCCCGAATACGCCCGCGCGGTCGGCATCAAGGATGCCTTTGCCGCGACCCCGCATATCGGCGGACTGTTCTGCCGGGCGGTCACGGACTGGACCGGGCCTTCGGGCATGATCCGACGCATCGAGTTTCGGATGACGGGCCAGTGCCTGCGCAACGACATGCTGGCGGTGAGCGGACAGGTCGCCAGGAAATACCGCGCCGACGATGGCACCGGGCTGATCGATGTCGAACTCAACATCGCCACCCAGGATGCCCCCAGCGTGGCCGCGGCCAAGGTGACCGTCGCGCTGCCATCGGCCGATGGCCACTATCCCGCTACGGTACGCGAGCGTGATCCGGCAGACGTCATCCTGCCCAATGACGACATGCCCGATTTTGCCAGGGCCAGGCTGGACGAGATCCGTCAGGGCAACTGGGAACCGCGCGACCCGCTCCTCGCCAGCGACATTCACCTGTGGTGCGAAGCGCTCGAGGACTGGAACCCGCTATACTGGGACGCCGAGTTCGCTGCCGCATCGCCGGTGGGCGGCATCGTCTCGCCGCCTATCGGCCTGTTCTTCGGCGCCGGCAGCGGGCTGGTCGTCGGGCTGGGCCATCTCAAGCCCGGCGCGATCGTTCCCGAGCCGATCGTTCGGGATCTCCATGGCATCGAACTGATGTCGGCGCTGCGTCAGGAACTGATCCGCGGCGGGGTCCCCTTCCCCCGCCCGACTGCCCCGAAACCGTGGTGACCAACGCGGTGTACAATTTCTATCGGCCCTTGAGGGTCGGCGATACGCTGCGCACCGAACAGCGGCTCGCGACGTGCAGCCAGCTGCGCAAGACCCGGCTGGGCGAAGGCTATTTCACCGCCGGTGAGAACCTGCTCTATAACCAGAATGGTGAGCTTGTGCGCACGACGTTGCTCAACCTGTTCTGCTATCGCTCGCAATGACCAGCCAGCGCGACACGGTCGGGAGGATCGCTCATGGACGTTGACCTCGCAGCCTTGCAGACCCTGCTCGACAAGGAGGCCATCCGCGAGGTCGCGCTGCGTTACGCGCGCGGAATCGATCGGCACGACGACGAACTGCTGCTCTCGGCCTATCATCCGGACGCGAGCGACGACCATGGCAGCTTTATCGGATCAAGCGCCGCATTTGTCGAATATGCCAACCGGGTCCACGCCCGGAACTGGGTCTGCCATCAACATTACATCACCAATCAGGTTATAGACCTGCACGGAGACACCGCGCATTGCGAGAGCTACTTTCTGGCAGTGCTCAAGCGCCCCGATGGCGTGTGCGACATGGTCGGCGGGCGCTATGTCGACCGGATCGACCGACGCGATGGCCATTGGGCGGTGGCCGAGCGCATTTGCATGGTCGAATGGAATGCCGAAGCTGCGCCGGGCGCGGCGGCGTTCGATGCTTCGATCTTCATTGCGGGCAGCTGGGACCGGTCCGACCCGTCCTATACGCGTCCGCTGCGCGTCGAACGCCCGCCGCGCGACCTCAGCCTTGCGCCCTGACGCGCGCTGCCGCTGCGGCATGACCGCGACATCAGGATGCCGGATGACAGGAGGGAAAGGCCGATGAACGTACAGACCAGGGTCAGTTTCGACCACTGCGTGATCGCGTCGAGCGATCTCGACCGCACCGATGCCTTTTATCGCGCAGTATTCGGGGCCGAAGTCATCAAGCCCATGGAGCTGTTCCGTCAATACCGGATCGGCGCACACATGATCAACGTGCACGGCCCCGGATTGCCGCAAAAGGCTCCCCCGGAGCTGGTGGCGCGACTGCCAGTGATGCCCGGCAACAGTGACCTGTGTTTCGCCTGGAAAGGGTCGCGCGCCGAACTGCTGGCGCATCTCGCCGCCTGTGATGTGCCCGTGACGGTGGGGCCGGAGCGGCGCGAGGGCGCGCGTGGGCAGGGCACCAGTTTCTATTTCCGCGATCCGGATGGCTCGCTGCTCGAATTCATCGTCTATGACGCGCCTGCTGGCACGGCCACCGATGCCGATTGACCCCGTGCCCCCGGTCGCGAGCGCGCCGCTGTGGCTCGAAGACCTGGAGACCGGCCGGGTGTTCCGCTTCGGCGACTATGCAGTGACGCGCGAGGAGGTCATCGAGTTTGCCACGCGCTTCGATCCGCAGCCATTTCATATCGATGATGCCGCCGCCGCAGCGCATCCATTGTTCGGTCGGATCTGCGCCAGCGGGATGCACACCATGGCGATGTCGCACCTGCTGCAGATGCGGGGCTTTCAGCAGGTCGGCATCCATCCGCTGGCAGGCGTCGGCATGGACGAGATGCGGCTGCACGCGCCGGTCTATCCCGGCGACAGGCTGCATATCGCGGTCGAACTGACCGACGTGCGCCCTTCGCGGTCAAAGCCCGATCGCGGCCTGGTCAGCTATCTGACCACGGTCAGCAACCAGGACGATCTTGCAGTGATGACCTATCGCAGCAGCCTGTTTCTCGCTCGCCGCCCGACAGGCTGAGCGGCAGGCAGGCGCAAGCTAGCCTGCCATGCCGGCGCCGGTGATGCGTCAGGCCGTGAACCCGCCGTCGACGACCAGCATGCTCCCCGTGGTGAAGCTGCTCATGTCGCTCGCCAGATACAGCGCGGACTGGGCAATTTCCTCGGGCTTGCCATGGCGGCCGAGCGGAATCGACGAGTTCATCAGCGCGGTGGCGTCAGCACCGCCAATAAGCGGGCTGAACGAATCCTCGATATGCGTCTGGAACGCATTGTCGACAGGTCCAGGGTGGAGCGAGTTGACGCGGATGCCCCTGCCCGCTAGCTCCTTGGCCAACGAGCGCATCAGTCCGATCTGCGCGTGCTTGGCCGTGCAATAGGCATAGATGCCGGGGCTCCCGCCCAGCCCGGCGACGCTGGAATTGATGATCACCGATCCGCCAGCAGCCATATGGGGCAGCGCATATTTGCAGCTGAGAAACGCCCCGCGCACGTGCACGCGGAAAACAGTGTCGAGCCCGTCATCGGGATAATCCTCGATACCCCCGATCACCCCCGAATTGCCGGCATTGCAGAACAGCACGTCGATACGGCCCCAGCGCGCAACGGCCTCGCTGATGAAGCTCCGGGTCTGATCGGGATCGCCGACATCGCCGACACAGGTCAGGACCTGCTGCTCGGGCAGGTTTGCCGCCGCCTGGGCCAAGGCATCTGCCGACAGGTCGACCAGCGCGACCTTCGCCCCCTGCTCGACAAACAGCCTGGCGGTTGCCAGTCCGATGCTGCCAGAGCCGCCCGTGATGACGCAAATCTTGTCCTGCAACATACCCATCATGTTCCTTCCAGATACCCGTTGGCCAAACCCATCGTCATCGGCGGCGGAATGCAGCCTGGTCGCGGTGCAGTGTTGCGCCAAGGCAGCCCTTTGTAAAAGCCTGTTCCGGCAAGGGGGCTAGCCCGTGCTTGTCGCGGATCGCGACTGCCGCTGGACCTGCCCGACCGAACAAACAAAGGCGGCCGCCCCTGAAGGCGACCGCCGAGGTTGGAGAGAAGCCGGACTATTTCAGAACTTGAACCCCAGGCGGAGCATCACTTCCCGGCCGCGGCTGACAGAGGCAATCTGATCAGCGAGGCGGGTCGGGTTTGCCGAGCTTGCCGGATTGTCCGTGGCGCGGACGAAATAGAACTCATCGGTAAGGTTGTTCCCGATCAGCGCGATTTCCCATTTGTCATCGATATCCATCAGACGGATCGAAGCATCGAGCAAGGCATAGCTAGGCGACCGCGAGCGCGGCTGCGAACTGGCGTTGGTGATGAAGCTGTCGCTGTACGTCACGGCGCTCGACAGCTCCAGCTTGAGCGAGTCAGTGATGGGCGTATCATAGACAAACCCCACGTTTCCGCTCCATTCAGGAGAGCGGACGAGTTCGGTGCCGCTCAGGTTCTGAAGCACGCCAACCCTGTTGTTGTTCGTCGGGTTGGGCTGGCTGGCGCATTGGCCGATACCGGTGCCCGGACGCAGTGTCAGTTGCCCCACATAGCAGGTCGCAAAATACTGATCATATTGGGCGTCCATATAGGCGACATTTGCATAGAGCTGGAGCCCCTCTGCCGGCCGTACCGTCAGACTGAATTCTGCACCCTTCGACGAGACCTTGCCTGCATTGCGCAGTTCCTGGACCGTACCGTCGGTGGTGACCTGGACCTGCAGATTGTCGATCTTGTAGCTGTAGAGCGCCAGTTCGGCGGTCACCATGCCGTCAAACAGACGGCTCTTCACACCCGCTTCAAACCCGTCGATGTTCTGCGGGAGATAGCTGAAGTCGCCTGCCGCATTGAACGAACCACCGTTGAAACCGCCCGACAGGAAGCCCTGCTTGTAATTGGCGTAGATGTTGAGATCCGAATTGGGCTTGTAACTGATCGAGATTTCAGGAGAGAAATCCGTGAATTTCGCGACATTGCCACCATTGGACAGAAACGGAACGGCATTCACCAATTGCGCGCCGCGGTTGATAACCGAAGCCAGCCGCTTCGTCTCCTCGGAATAGCGACCACCGGCAGAAATCTCGATCTCGGGAATCGGTGCCACAAGGAATTGAGCGAAGAACGAATAGGCCTCGCCATCCTGATCAAGGAAATTGTTCGAGGCGACGAACGGGCTGGGACGAGTCGGACCCAGGACCGAGGGTTGCCCGGCAATGGCACCGAAGGCAGCAATCGAAGCGGTGACGGCCTTGCTGTCCTGATACTGCCCACCGATCAGGAAATTGAAGGGCCCGGTGAAACTGCTGGCCAGGCGTATTTCCTGGTTGATCTCGCGAATTTCGAGAACGTTGATCGACCCCAGGATCGCGGCGGCACGGTTTGTCGACGTGAAGTTGGCGCGGTTGAAGAACTCGAGGTCGTAATATCCGGTGACCGACGTCAGGGTCAGGTTATCGGAGAGGTCGTAGTTCAGTTCCAGGCCCGCCAGCCACTGCTTGGTGCGCGACCGCAATGAACCATCGCCGAAGTCCGCATAGGCAATCTTGGGATTGCCGGACGGATTGGCGGGGCTTCCCAAGGGACCGATGATGGTGGTGATGGCAGCAAAGGCTGGCCCGAGCGACGCCTGAACGATCCGATCGTCGGCGGTGCAGTCATCGGCAACGAGCCCACCGGCGAACGGCGTGCCGGTGGGACAATCGACCATCTGGACATTGCCCGTGCTGCTGTTGTCCTTTGCGTTGTTATAGGCGATTTTCAGCCGCGCCCGGAACGGGCTGCCATTGTCGTACTTGAGCGTCCCGCGAATAGCAAATTCGTCCGTGTTCGGGGTACGCTGGCTCTCCGTGGCAAAGGGATCCGTGGGCGGAACCAGGTTTCGCACCCAGCCCTTCATGCTCGATCCATAGACGGCCAAACGCGCACCCAAGCCATCGGCCAGCGGGCCCGAGATAAAGCCTTCCCCGCGCACTTCATCGGCATTGAACTCATATCCGATGTTGCCGCCGATCTCGAAACGGTCGGTCGGGTCGGCCGTCCGCGTGGAGATGATGCCACCCGGACTGTTCTTGCCATAGAACAGTGCCTGAGGCCCCTTCAGCACCTCCACACCGGCGACATCGAAGCTGCCGACGCGCCGGACGGCCGAACGCGCAACCTGCACACCATCGATGTTGAAGGAGACCGCCTGGTCACCCAACGGGTTGGTATCGGCAGCCGAGATGCCACGCAGCGCAATCGAGCCGCCCTGCACCGTGCCGCCGCCTTCGCCCACGACCAGACCTGGAATTCTCCGCGCAAGCGCGTCCACGCCGTTGATGGCGGTCCGGGAAATGGTGGAGGAGTCGATTGCGGTGATCGCGACGGGAACATCGATCAGTCTTTCGTCGCGACGACGCGCGGTGACGATGATCTCTCCGGTCTCGGCAACAGCGTCCTGGCTGGAATCCGCGTCTGCCACGGCCTCGGTGGCCGTCTGGGCATACGCCGCGCCCGGGAAAGCAACCGGCGACACACCACAGAGCAAAAAGGCTCCAATTGATTTCTTCATGACCATCCTCCCTCAACGTGCCAGGTTTCTGTCCGACATCTCCATGTTGTCATACACGAAGGTGTCGCGGTGGGGTTCTCCCACATGGTAAAGGTTCTTGACCCGAATTGATCAAATGCGCGCCAGGGGTGAAAAGCTGGAGCGGACCACTGCAAAATCCTCAAGCCGTAGCGTCGGCTGGCATCCCCTTCATGGCTCGGCGTCGGGTCAGAGCCCGGCAGATTCGCCCGTTGACGCCAGCGCAGGCGATCGCGAGCCCCGCAACGCTGAACCCATTAGCGTCAGAACGTGGCGCGCAATTCGACCCCGTACATCTGGGGGCGGCCGACGTTCGCGGAATTGATCCCGAGCGAACCGCCCAGCGGCAAGCCGCCGACGAAATAGCGTTCGTTGAACGCATTGCGGATCCACACGCCGAACCCCAGGCCGCTCGCGAACAGGTTGTCGACATCCACGCGAAAATTCGCGGTGGTGTAGCCAGGCAGCCTGGTCCCGGGGGTGAGCGAAAATTCGGTGTTGGAGAAAAAGAAGCTCGACTGGCTGTACACATCCCCGCGCACCCGCAGACTGGCGTCGCCATCCAGCGGCACGGTCACCACGGCATAGGCAGACCCCGACCAGCGCGGAACATCGGCGACCGGGCCGAAAGCGGTGGGAACGCCAAATGGCCGGGCAATGTTCCTGGTGAACTCCGCATCGGTGTGCGCCGCCGTAATGCCGAGGTCGAGCCAGTTCGTCGGGTTGATCCCGATCTCGGCTTCGAAACCCTTGATCCGGGCTTCTGGCACATTGACCGTGATCGCGATCGATCCGAGCGCCGGATTGACCGGATTGGTCGGGAACAGCGCGCGTTGAACGTTCTTGACCTGCATCGTGTAGGCCGAGACATTGGCGCGGGCGCGCATGCCGCCGAGATATCCGTTATACTTGAACCCGGCTTCGAAATCCTGGGCGACTTCGGCCCGGAACTTGTCCGTATTGGTCAGCGTTGCGCTCAACGCCGGCGGTGCAACGCCGTTGATCCCACCGGCACGCCAGCTTTCCCGCGCGACGACATACAGCATGAGCTCGGGCCGCACCTGATATTCCAGCCCGATGTTCCAGCTTGCCCGGTCAAATTTGGCATCGGGCGTGGTCAGGCCGAAAAACGTGCCGCCGCGCAGATGATCCAGCGAGATCTTCTCCCATGCATAGCGGCCGCCGATGCTGAACTTCACATCGTTCAGCCCCATCAGCTCGCCCAGATCGAACGTGCCGTGCACGAACACGGCGGTGGCACGATCCTTGGTTCTGAAATTCGAGGTGGTCGACGCGGGCGGGATGACGGGCACGAGGCCGAAATAGCTCTGCGGGAATATGGTATGCGTGCGGATATCCTGGAAATACCCGCCGACAATATATTCCAGCCCATCGTTGAACGCGGAACCCTGAAGTTGCAGCTCGTTGGAGAAGGAACGGTTGACCACTTCGTTGGCGAAATTGCGCAGAGCATCGGTTCCGGGCCGGTTGATGTCGAAGTTGGTGATCAGAATATAGGGTGTGCCCGTCTGCCCCGTCGAATCCACCGCCTTCGCCCGCGAATAGCCAAAGATGTTCTTCAGCTTGAGAACGTCGGACAGATCGATGGTGGTCGTATTGGTGACCGCCAGATCATGCCCACGATGGAAGGACGGCATGGCATCGTTGACCTGCCAGAAACCGAGCTGGTTGTTCTGGCGCGCGAGGACGCCCTGGATGCCGGCGGGATCATAGCCGGGATTGGCGGCGAGAACCGCCGCCCAGGCGCCCGGAAACCCGATATTGGCATCGAGCTGCGGCCCGAACAGGAAATGCGCACCGCAGGCCAGCACCGAGCCGTCGGCACCGGTCGCGCCGCACGCGTTGAACGAGAAGATGCGCGTACCCGAATTGTTGCCCCTGGTCCGTTCATACTGCACCATGGTCAGGTTCTCGAGACCATCGGTCGGCCGAAGCAGCAACGAACCACGAACTGCGGTACTGTCGAGCTTGCCGAGTTCGCTGTTGTCATTGCCGTTAAAGACCGGACCGGTGTAGACATTGTCGATATAGCCATCGCGCCTGGCGATCTTGAATGCGCCGCGGAACAGGATCTTGTCTTCCAGCAGCGGGATGTTCGCCACGCCTTCGGCATTGATGGCATCGTAATTGCCAAAGCCCAGCTTGATATTGCCTTCAAAACGGTCGGTGGGCACCGCGGTCACCGAAAGCACCGCGCCGCCGGTCGCATTTCTGCCGAACAATGTTCCCTGCGGCCCCTTGAGAACCTGGATGCCCTGAAGGTCGAAGAACGAGGCGACCCCGCCCGCGACAAAGGGAACTTCGTTCACATAGGGCACGACGGCGGTCGACGATCCCGAAAAGGCATCCACGGTTTGCCCGCGGATCGAGTAGTTGAGCTGGTTGTTCGACTGCGTTTCGCGCACGATCAATCCGGGAACCGCGGCCTGGAGATCGGACTGCGTGGCGATGGAGCGTTCGGCGATCATTTCGGCGCCAAAGGCGGTAATGGTGGTCGGCACCCGCGAGATATCTTCGGCACGTCGCCTTGCCGTTACGATGATTTCATCGCCTGCTTCGACCGCTTCCTGGTCCTGTCCGTCCGCCTGCGCCATCGCCGGGGTTGCAGCTATCGCCGCCAGAAAAACTACGCCGGCGCAAGACGTGTAGAATCGCGATGCTTCCCGCATGTCCATCTCCTCCAGAAGCTGAAGGGTGTCATCAAGATCGCGACCCGCTTCTAGCAGGCGGAGCTATAAGCCCATGGACGACAACTGCACTGCAACGGCAATTGACTGTAGCTGCGAAACCCCAATGTCGCCGCAGATCCAGACTTACTGGGCCTATACAGCACAGAATCATTACCCATGCAGACAAAGGAACAGACTGTGGCCCAAGCATCAGACCTGATCATCTACGAGATGGCCGCGCCGAGAGTCGCCCGCATCGTGCTCAACCGCCCGGAGCGAAGGAATGCCCAGTCGACGAGCCTGCTGTACCAGCTCAATGCCGCCTTTGACCGCGCAGCGCAGGATAATGATGTCCATGTCATCATTCTCGCTGCCAACGGCCCGCACTTCTCTTCGGGGCACGATCTGGACGAAATCGGCGCTGGAACTGCCCATGCCGCCATTCAGAACGAAACCACGGTCGGGACGTGGTGCGGGTTCGGCTGCGCCGGGGCCGAAGCGCAGATGGCGTATGAAAGAGAGGCGTATTTCGGGCTGTCGGAACGCTGGCGCAACATCCCCAAGCCGACCATCGCGCAGGTCCATGGCAAGGTCATCACCGGCGGGCTGATGCTGGTATGGCCGTGCGACATCATCATCGCATCCAGCGACGCCACATTTCAGGATACCGCAGTCGACCTGGGGGTCTGCGGTGTCGAGTTCTTCAACCATCCCTATGAACTGGGGGTGCGCAAGGCCAAGGAGTTCCTGTTCCGGTCCAACGTCCTCACCGCCGGGGCGGCCCATGCCGCCGGAATGATCAATCATGTCGTCGAGCGCGAGGAACTGGCCACGTTCACGCTGGCGATCGCCGAGGAGATTGCGCGCAAGCCGCTGTTCGCGCTGAAACTCGCCAAGGAGGCGGTCAACGCCGCACAGGATGCCGCAGGCCGGGCGACTGTCCTGCAGTCCGCTTTTGGTCACCATCAGCTGACGCATGCGCACAACATGCTGGTGCATGGCATGCTGATGGACCCCAGCAACCTCGGCAAACCGAAAGCGTGATCAGCGCGATACGGGGTCCGCGTCCGAGGGATAGCGCTTGAGCTCCAGCCGGGCGATGGTGCGCGCATGCACCTCGTCCGGGCCATCGGCGATGCGCAGCGCACGCACCCGCGCAAACAGCGCTGCGGTGCCGGCATCGCTGTCGAGACCGGCTGCGCCGAAGGCCTGGATGGCGTGATCGATAATCCCCAGCGCAGCCCTTGGTGCCAGGACCTTGATCATCGAGATTTCAAGCCGCGCAACCTTGTTGCCGACCTTGTCCATCATGTCGGCGGCCTTCAGCGTCAGCAGCCGCGATGTCTCGATGTCGATCCGGGCTTCCGCGATCCGCTGCTCCCAGATCGAATGATCGACCAGGCGCTTGCCGAACGCATTGCGGCTCATCAGGCGGCGCGTCATCTTCTCGAGCGCAACTTCGGCCATACCGATGATGCGCATGCAATGGTGGATGCGGCCGGGGCCAAGCCGCCCTTGCGAAATCTCGAAACCGCGTCCTTCGCCGAGGATCATGTTGTCAGCCGGCACGCGGACATTGTCGAACGTCACGTCGCAATGGCCATGCGGCGCGTCGTCGTAACCAAAGTTGGTCATGTTCCGGCCGATATGGACCCCAGGGGTGTCGATCGGGACGATCACCTGCGAGGCCTGCTGGTGCCGCGGCGCATCCGGATTGCTGCGCCCCATCACGATCATGAACTTGCAACGCGGGTCGAGCACGCCCGATATCCACCATTTGCGGCCGTTGATGACATAATCATCGCCGTCGCGAACGATCTGCGTCTGCATGTTGGTCGCGTCAGACGACGCCACGTCAGGCTCGGTCATGGCGTAGGCCGAGCGAATTTCGCCCGCCATCAACGGCCGAAGCCAGCGCTCCTTCTGCGCGCGCGAGCCGTAAAGGTGGAGCAGGTCCATATTGCCCGTATCCGGCGCGCTGCAGTTGAACACCTCCGACGCCCAGGTGATGCGCCCCATTTCTTCGGCAAGTGGCGCATATTCGAGATTGGTGAGACCCGCGCCGCGCAGATCATCCTCATCATGTTCGGATGGGCACATGAACAGATTCCACAGGCCTTCGGCGCGCGCCCTGGCTTTCAGCTCCTGGAGAATTTCGGGCTGCTGCCAGCGGTTCCTCCCCAGTTCCTCGTAATAGGTCGGGACCGCCGGATAGACATGATCGGCCATGAACTGCCGGACGCGCGCGAGCCATTCGGTCTGGCGGGGGGAAAGATCAAAATCCACGCGACGAACTCCTTTCGGCCCAGAGGCATCAGGGCAAGGTAATGATATTGCGGGCTTCCTCGAGCAGGGCGACCGCGGATCGATGCAGCCGCGCGCCGGTCGCGCTGTCGGCGAGCCCCGCCTGCGCGCGCGCGTGCGTGCCTTCGAGAATGAGGCCGAGCTTGTAGCAGGCCAGGACCTGGAACCACCGCAGATGGCTCAGCGAACGCCCCGATCGCTCGGCGTAGCGCGCAATCATCTCTTCGGGATGAGGAAAGCCGTTCAACGGCGTGACCCGCATCGTGTGCGGCTTGGGCTCGCCCTGGCCCGGCCAGCTGACGAGCAGCCGCCCGAGATCGACCAGAGGGTCGCCCAGGGTCGCCATCTCCCAGTCGACGATGGCGTTGAGCTTGCCATCTTCGGCAAACAGGCAGTTGCCGATATGATAGTCGCCATGGATGATGCCAGGCTGCATGTCGGGCGGCAGATTATCCGCCAGCCACTGTCCGACCGCACCGACATCGCCCAACGCCTCCGGGCCTTGCCATCCTTCGAACCGTCGATAGCTTTCCAGCTCGGATGCCCATCTGCTGACCTGGCGCGCCAGAAACCCGTCGAGATTTCCGAACCCTTCGAGCCCGCACGCCATGGGGTCGACGCTGGCGAGCGCGGCCAGGCCGTCGATCATTTCGAGCCCGATGCGATGGCGGATTTCAGGCGAAGCGGCTGCCGCGTCGGGCATCCCGACGGTGGGGTTGAACCCGTCGACCGCTTCCATGACGTAGAACACCCCGCCGACGACCTCGGGATCGGTGCAGGCCGCGACGACCGCAGGGTGCGGCACCGCGCTGCCCGCCAGCGCGCGCAGCACGCGGATTTCGCGCTCGAGCAACCGGTTGCTGTTGGCGCGCGGCTTGGCCGGGGGATGGCGCAGGACATAATCACGGCCCGCGTTGCTGAAGCGCAGAACGATATTCTGGGTTCCCCCAGCCAGCTGCCGGACCGCCCCCAGTTCCGGGCCATCAAGAACGCCATGGTCGACGAGCCAGCGCGCGATACCGGCAAGATCGATCGAAGGTGCGGTTTGGCCCGTCAAGACATCTGTCCTCCTAAGGTGTGGTCACCGCGTTTAGCGCGCGCGAGGTTGGTGCGCAGCCCGCGACGGAACCGAGACAAGACCGCGCTGAACAACAGGCAAGGATCGCTCGGCCTGCGGCCAGCTCAGCGGATCGATCCGCTATCGTCACCCCGCGCGCCGCCGATCGCCGATTCCCGCCAAACCGCGGAATTGCGGCGATGGCGCGCAACAACGCACTGACAGGCAGGTTCTATTGCAGTCCAAGTTTCGTTCGGACTGTCGCTATCCTTGCCGTGGCAGCGGGGCTTGCCCATGATGCCGCTGCCGCCGTCACGGGCGGTGGCAGGCACGGTGACTGCGCAAGAACGGGGCGACACGACCCGCCATCCAGCGCCGCGAGTGTTCCGCCACCGCCCGGCTTGCGTGCCGTTTTTGACTAAGGGATCATGATGACCGAAACGACCGCCAGGGGCCACAATGCGCCCTGCTCCAATCGAGACTTCGACTTTTTCTATGCCGGTTTCGAGGGCGAAGAATTGCTGGTCCAGCGGTGCACGCAATGCGGCACGCTGCGCAGCCTGCCCTCGCCTGGATGCGGCAATTGCAGCTCGCTCGACTGGGAACCCACCGCACTCGGCGGAGAGGGCGAGATCTTCAGTTACGTCACGCACTACCATCCGCCGCTGCCGGGCTTTTCCGCCCCGCATCCCATGGCGCTCGTCACGATGGACGAAGGCGTCCGCCTGCTGGGCGCGATGGATGGCACCGATCCGGACACGCTCGAGATCGGGCGGCGCGTGAAGATCGAATTCGTGCGACGCGACGCGGTTGCCGCTTACCGTTTCCGCTATCTCTGACCCGAAAGTCCGGAACCCAGAATGACAAGCATTTCCAACAAGACGGCGATTGCCGGATACGGCGCAACGGAATTTTCCAAGAACAGCGGGCGCAGTGAACTGCGCCTTGCGGTCGAGGCGACGCTGGGCGCGCTGACCGATGCCGGGATCGACCCGGCGGAAGTCGACGGCATGGCCACCTTCTCGATGGACAACAACAGCGAGCAGGAGATCTTCCGCGCCATCGGTGGCAGGGATCTCAAGTTCTTTGCGCGCATTCCGCAGGGTGGCGGCGGCACGCTGGGCCCGGTCCAGCAGGCCGCGATGGCGATTACCACGGGCATCGCCAATGTGGTGGTCGTCTATCGCGCGATGAACGAGCGATCCGAATATCGCTTCGGCCAACCGATGCACTCGCTGCCGCCGACGAGCGATAACGTCATCTTCGCCTATCACGGCTTTTCGGGGCTGATGACGCCGGCAGCCATGCTGGGGCTGATGATGCGGCGGTACATGCACGAAACGGGCGCCACCAGCCTCGATTTTGCCAATTACGCGGTTCTGGCGCGCAAATATGCCTCGACCAACCCCAACGCCTTTTACTACGGCAAGCCGATCACGGTCGAGGAGCACCAGGCCTCGCGCATGGTGGCAGACCCGCTGCACCTGCTCGACTGCTGCCAGGAGAGCGACGGCGGGGTCGCTCTCGTGATCGTCAGCGCCGAGCGAGCGCGCGATCTGCGCCAGCGCCCGGTCTACATCCGCGCGGCGGCGCAGGGTTCTCCCAAGGGCACGGTGAGTCTGGGCGGCTTCTACAAGGACAATATCTGGCCGTTCGACGAATGCGCGGCCACTGCGCGGCAGCTTTACAGCCAGTCGGGCCTGTCGCCCGCCGACCTCGACGCGGCGATCATCTACGATCATTTCGGCCCGTCGGTCTTTCCTGGCCTGGAGGCCTATGGCTTCTGCGCCAAGGGGGAGGCCAAGGACTTCGTCAAGGACGGCCATCTGGAAATAGGCGGCAAGCTGCCGATCAACATGCATGGCGGCCAGCTGGGCGAGGCCTATATCCATGGCATGAACGGTGTCGCTGAAGCCGTACGCCAGTTGCGCGGTACAGCCGTCAACCAGGTGCCCGGGGTCCGGAACATGCTGGTGACGGCCGGAAGCGGCCTGCCCACCAGTGCTGCCTTGCTGGGAGTCGACTGAAATGCCCTCGATCAAACGCGAAAAACTGGACGGCTTTGCCGGAGCGACGCCGGCATCGGAAGCGCTGGCCGAACTGCTGGCCGAGCGCTACAGCTGCCGGGGCTACCGTCCCGAACCGGTGCCGCACGAAACGATCGCCGCGATGCTCGCGATCGCGCAGCAATCGCCTTCATGGTGCAACACCCAGCCCTGGCAGGTGCATGTCACCGAAGGCGCAGCGACCGAACGGTTGCGCGAGGCGATGTTCGCCCGCGCCAGCGCCGACATGGCCGCCGGGCGGATGACGTCCGAGACCGACCTGCCCTTCCCCGCGAACTATTCCGGGGTCTACAAGGAACGGCAGCGCGAGGTCGCCTGGCAGCTCTACGAGGCGGTGGGCGTCACCTATGGTGATCGTGTCGGATCGGCCAGGCAGACGCTGGAGAACTTTCGCCTGTTCGATGCGCCGCATGCGCTGGTGATCACCACCGAGAAGAGCATCGGCACCTATGGCGTGCTTGATTGCGGCATCTTTCTCGGCACGCTGGTGCTCGCCGCCCAAAGCCTGGGTATCGGCATGATTCCCCAGGCGGCATTTGCCAATTACTGCCCGCTGCTGCGCGACTTTTTCGGCATTCCGGATAACCGCGCCATCATCTGCGGCGCGTCGTTCGGCTGGCCCGACAGGGACCATCCGGCTAACAGCTTCCGTTCGCATCGCGCGGACAGCGACGATAGCGTGGCGTGGGTCAGCGCATAGGCAAGCGGCATTCGGCGGGGGCGTGCCGAGCGCGTCCCCGTGAAAGCCGCCACCATCGCTTTCGCGTCAGATATAGTCCGTCCTGGCCATGATCGTGATCGATTCTGCCGCCACGAGGTCCGCCATCGGCGCCAGGATGGCCTGGCCTTCGGGCGTTGCACACGCGGCCAGCCCGCGCTCGACATCCGCAAACTCGGCGAGCTCCCAGACGTGGATCAGCTTGCTGAAATCCCCCGTGACCGGCTGCAGCGCCTGGATCAGCGTCCACCCGTTCCGCGCCATGTAAGGCGCAAGCTCCCGCATCATGGCCGCATATTCGGGCATCTTGCCAAGCTTCAGCGTGACCTCGGTGTAGATGAAATAGGCCATGCGTCGATGCTCCTTCAACTGTTCTGCTGTGCGAGCTCGGCCGGTGACGAGAGCGTGTCACCTGCCGCGCCCGAATTCCGGAATGCGGCCAGGAGGTCGGCGACGGTCAGCTGGTATTGCTCGAACGCGGCATATTTGACCGGACCATAGCCGCGCACTTCCTGCGCCGCGCCGGCGAGCTCGATGGCGGTCTGCAGGTTGCTGGCATCGACCTGATCGAGGACCGACGTCATCATTTCCCGATAGTCGGCGATCATCTGCCGTTCCATCTTGCGTTCGGCCATATAGCCGAACGGGTCGAACGCCGTCCCGCGCAGTCCCTTGAACCTGGCGAGCAGGCCGAACCCGCGCAGCATCCAGCCGCCAATCTCGCGCTTTCGCGGCCGGCCACTGGAATCCTTGCCGCTGAAAAGCGCCGCGGAAGCGAGATGGAAGGTGAGCTTGAGATCGCCATCGAACTGATCGCGCAACCGTTGCATGAAGACTGGGTCGGAATACATCCGGGCGACTTCATACTCGTCCTTATAGGCCATCAGCCGTGCCAGCGAGATTGCAATCTCCCGCACCAGCAGTTCCCCGCCCTGTAGCTTGCGCTCGCTGACCACTTGCTGCGCGTGCACGACGAAATCGGCATAACGCCGAGCATAGGCGACGTCCTGATACGCGGTCAGCAATTCGGTCCGGCTGGCGAGAATCTGATCGAGCGTCATGTCGGCGAGCTGCACGGTCGGACGCGCGATCATCCGCGACAGCTCCTCGGGCGCGATCGCCGCAAGACGGCCGATCGCAAAGATTCGCAGATTGCCGTTCACGAACGTTCCGTTGAGGCGGATCGCCTCTTCGAGCGACTCCACCGATACCGGCAGCAGTCCCATCTGGGCAGCATAGCCCAGCATCAGCACGTTGGTTCCGATGCTGTCGCCGATCGTCGCCGTCGACAATCCGCTGGCGTGCAGGCTGAACAGCTCGCCATCCTTGAGCGCGCGCGCGATGGCAGATACCAGCGCGCCATCGTCATAGCTGGCATCGCGGTTGGTCTGGAATTCACCCGTCGGGCTGACATCGACATTGACCACGGCCTTGGACTGGCCGGGCTTGAGCGTCTTGAGCACATCCTGGCTCGACCCGACAATGGCGTCGCACGCCAGCAGGACGTCAGCATGACCGAAACTCAACCGGGTCGCTGCCAGATTGCCCGGATCGGCCGCGATGCGGATATGCGCGGTAACCGCGCCGCCCTTTTGAGCCATCCCGGTCATGTCCAGAATGGTGCAGCCCTTGCCTTCGATATGCGCGGCCATTCCGACCAGCGCGCCGACGGTCAGCACCCCGGTACCGCCGACCCCTGCAACGATCATCGAGAACGGCCTGGTTGCCGGTGCCACGACAGGGGTCGGCAGATCGGCGAGCATCGTATCGAGCCGCGCCTGGTCCCCCATGGCGCGCGTTGCGACTCTGGCGCCCGTCACCGTGACGAATGAGGGGCAGAAGCCTTTGACGCAGCTGAAATCCTTGTTGCAGGTCGACTGGTCGATCTTGCGCTTGCGCCCCAGTTCGGTTTCGAGCGGGGTGATAGAGATGCAGTTCGACTGGACCGAGCAATCGCCACAGCCTTCGCACACGTCCGGGTTGATGAACACGCGCTTGTCAGGGTCGACCATCAGTCCACGCTTGCGGCGGCGCCGCTTTTCGGTCGCGCAGGTCTGTTCGTACACGATCGCGGAGACGCCCAGCGTTTCGCGCATCGCCTGTTGCACCGCGTCGAGATCCTCGCGCGGGCGCAGTTCGACGCCCGCTGGCAAGGTCGCCGATGCATATTTTTCGGTGTCGTCGGTCATCAGCACAACCGGGCTGACACCTTCGGAAATCAGCTGGTTGACCATATCCACCGGGGATATGTGCATCTCGACCGGCTGCCCGCCGGTCATCGCCACAGCATCGTTGTACAGCAGCTTGAAGGTGACGCGCGTCCTTGCGGCGACAGCGGCGCGAATGGCGAGAATGCCGGAGTGCGAATAGGTGCCATCGCCCATGTTCTGGAACATGTGCGGCTGCTCGACGAACGGCTCGACCGCCAGCCAGGGCATCGCCTCGCCGCCCATGTTGACCGGCAGCATCGTGCGGCGTTCGGGCATGACATAGGCTGCCAGCCCCTGACACCCGACCGCTGCCATCGCCTTGCTGCCTTCGGGCACCTTGGTGCTCGTGTTGTGGGGGCAGCCCGAGCAATAGAAGGCCGGGCGCATCCGGCCGCTGCCAAACAGAGCCGCATCGACTTCGAGCCCGGCAAAGTGCCGACCCGCCGCTTCGATCGCGTCGTCCGCCAGCCCGAGTTCGCGCAGCACGACCAGCAGGGCCTTGCGTATCAGCGCGGGGTTGAGCTCGCCCACGTCGGGCAGCAGCGGCGCGCCCTTGAGCGAGCGCTTGCCCGACAGCGCAGGCCGCGTATCCGCCGGGAGCGAATAGAGCAGGCGTGCCAGCTGATCCTCGAGGACCGGGCGCTTTTCCTCCACCGAGAGCAAGGCCTTGTATCCGCTGGCAAAGCGGGTGATGCCTTCAGGTTCCAGCGGCCAGACAAGACCGGGTTTCCACAGGCCGATGCCCAGATCGCGGCAGCGCTGCTCGGTCAGCCCCAGGTCGGCGAGCGCCTGGCGCAGATCGAGATACGCCTTGCCCGCCGCGACCAGCGCCAGCTCGCGCCGGGGGCCATCCAGCACCAGCCGGTCGAGCGGATTGGCACGGACAAATGCCTGGGCTGCCGGCAGACGATGCTGAACCGTCAGCGCCTCGAGCTCGAGCGGCGCCGGGGTATAGCGAATGTTCAGCCCGCCCGGCGGCGCTTCGAAATCGGGCGCGGCATAGCTGCGCAGAAAGTCGGGCAGCTCGATCGACGACGTCAGGTCGAGCGTATCGGTGATGCACTTCAGGCCCGCATAGGCGCCGCTGAAGCGCGACATCGCCCAGCCATAAAGGCCGAACGCCATGATCTCGTCGATGGTCGAAGGGTAGAGGACCGGGATCATCCCGGCGATCAGCGTGTGTTCGGACTGGTGTGCACTCGCCGATGACTTGCCGCCGTGATCGTCTCCGGCCACCACCAGCACGCCGCCCTTCGCCGCAGCGCCTTCCAGATTTCCGAGCTTCAGCGCCTCGCAAGCGCGGTCAACCCCCAGACCCTTGCCGTACCAGAGCCCGAACACGCCGTCATATCGCGATTCGCCGAACCAGGCGAGCTGCTGCGATCCGCGCACGGCCGTGGCGGCGAGCTCTTCGTTCAGGCCAGGCACGAAGCGGATGTCATGGGCGTCGAGCGACGCCTGGGCTGCCCACAGCGCAGCATCGTACACGCCCAGCGGAGAACCGCGATAGCCCGAGATGTAACCGGCGGTCTTCAAGCCGAGCGCGCGATCGCGGCGCGCCTGATCGAGCGGAAGCCTGACCAGCGCCTGGTTTGCCGTGATGAACACCCGTCCGGACGGAAGGTCATATTTGTCGGAGAGCGAAATGGCAGTCTTTGTCATTATAACACAACCGTTTTGCAGGAAGGACGCGCTCGGCAGGATCGGCCTGTATGGCACAAGCGCCCCAAGGCGGCCTGGTGGAGCCAAGATGGAGCCCGCTGCCACGCAATGCCACCCCGATTGCCGCTGTGGACTAGCGCCCTTGCCCCTTGCGCAAACTCGTCCGCGCGATTTGCGCCTATATCCCCATCGTCGGCTCGCCTGCCGGCATTGTCACAACCGCTGGATGGAGAATATCATGGCGAGCGGACCATTGGTCGGGATAAAAATCATCGAGTTCGCAGGGCTTGGGCCAGGGCCCTTTGCCGGGATGCTTCTGTCTGACCTGGGCGCAGAGGTCATCGAGATTGCCCGCGAGGGCTCCGCGCCGCCACCGCCGCATCGCGGCGATGCACGCGGTCGCAAGCGGATATGCCTGAACCTCAAGACCCCCGAAGCGGTGGAAACCTGCCTGAAGCTGATCGAAAGGGCAGACATCGTCTTTGAAGGCAACCGTCCCGGCGTGATGGAGCGACTGGGGCTGGGCCCCGATGTCATGCTCGCGCGCAACCCGGCGCTCGTCTATGGCCGGATGACCGGATGGGGCCAATATGGGCCATTGGCGCAGGCTGCCGGACACGACATCAACTATCTCGCGATCACGGGGCTGCTGCACGCCATCGGCCCGGCCGAGCGACCGGTCCCCCCGCTCAACCTGGCGGCTGATTATGGCGGCGGCGCGATGTTTCTGGTGGTCGGAATGCTCGCAGCCTTCATCAACGCTCGCGCGACGGGCAAGGGCCAGGTGGTCGATGCCGCGATGACCGATTGCGCAACCTATCTCGGCTCGCTCTTCCACAATTTCCTGGCGGCCGGTGCTTGGGAGGACAAGCGCGAAGCCAATCTGCTGGATGGTGGGGCGCCGTTTTATGGCACCTATGAATGCGCCGATGGCGGCTTCATCGCCATCGGATCGATCGAACCGCAATTCTATCAGCTGCTGCTCGACAAGACCGATGCCGCAGATCGCCTTCCGCACAGGCAGATGGATCGCAAACACTGGCCCGAAATGCGCGAAACGCTGCGCGAGGTGATCCTGACAAAGACTCGCGACGAATGGTGCGCGCTGATGGAAGGCACTGACGTGTGCTTTGCGCCCGTGCTGACGCTGGCCGAAGCGCAGCATCACCCCCATCAGGTAGAGCGCCAGGTGTTCATCAATGTCGGCGGCACAGCTCAGGTCGCGCCTGTTCCCCGATTTTCAGCCACCCCCGGTGCGGTGCAATGGCCCCCGGCCGAAAGGGTCTGGACCGCCGACGAGATACTCGCGACCTGGTAGAGCGCTCCGCTGCGCGCCTGCCGGCACGGCAGCGCGCGCGGCAGCGCCAGGGGTTCACTGTCCCGCGAGCCAGGTCGCGCTGAGATGCCGCTTGAGCTCGACGAGCTCTTCGCCGACCCTCTGGACATCCGCGGCGTCGATCCGCCCGGTGATCCGGATTGCAGACAGGCCGAAATTGAGCGCGCCCATCGAGTCCTTGAGTACCGTCGCAACGGTGTTGACGCCGGGAGCGAAATTGCCGGTATCCACGGCATACCCTACCTTGCGGCAGTCATGCACCTGCCGGCAATATTCGGCATGGTCGGGCGGCGACTGCCAGCGCAGCACCGTCAGCTCCTTGCTGATCTGGTCATCGGTCAAGCCCAGCTCCGCAGCGAAGGCACGCCCGACAGCACCTATGAACAGCGGCAGCCGCTGGCCCACCGACATGTGGATACGCATCAGATTGGGCGACTCGACAAAGCCTGCCAGCACGATGCGATTGCGTTCGATACGGCGCCAGAAGCCCACCGAGGCCTGCGTTCGCGCCACGAAGTCGGTCAGGCTGGGCAGGATATACGAGAAGGTGTTGGTCGGATCGAGCGACCTGCGCGCGAGCATGACAGCGGCGCTGCCCAGCGAATAGCATTTCGTCCGCGCATCGAACTGGGCATAGCCCTCCTCCGCCAGCTGCTTGAGGATCCGGAAGCAGGAACTGGGCGCGAAATTCAGCTCGCGAGAGATGGCGTTGACCCCCATCGGGGCCGAAGCATTCGCCAGAAAGCGCAGCAGCGCCAGCGTCTGGCCTACCGTGTTGATCTTCGGCGCAGATGCGGATTCGGCTTCGGCTCCATCCTTCGCCACCTTCAGTGCTGCTCCCATGGTGTTATCGAGACCTCCGGATACAGTTGCGGTTTGGCAAGTTCGACCGCTCGGCTATACAAATCATGTTCGCGCGTCATTGGATCAGACCATCCCGTCGCAACGCAAAGGTCGAAGGCGGCCCATGCCAGCGACAGACCAGTGTCATTGCCGACGGAGGTATGAATTGACCATGTCCGATCAATTCCCGCCATCGCATGTAATGGCCACCTTCCCGAAATGTTCCTGACGCGCGAAATAGTGGAAAGCGTCCTGCAGCGATGTCAGAGGATAAGTGGAGTCGACGATCGGTACAATATTGTGTTCCTCGATCGCCGTAACCATCGCTTCCTGTTGCTCGCGGCTGCCCACGGTGATCCCGCTGATGCGACGGTTGGCGTGGATCATGTGTACGGGCCCGAACTGGATCGGCTTGCGGCTCAGCACACCGACGAGGCAGAGCCTTCCACCGACACGCAGCGACTGGAGCGATTGCGTCAGATCGCCGCCCGCAACCTCGATGACATGGTCCACCCCCTCGGGCGCCTCCTTCCTCACCGCGACGCTCCACTCCGGATCGAGGCGGTCGATGACCGCATGTGCGCCCAGTGCCTGCAACCGGTCAGCCTTGCTGGGGGATCCTGTCGTCGCGATGACGCGCGCCCCGGCTGCACGGGCAAACTGGAGCGCGAAAAGCGATACGCCCCCGGTGCCCTGCACCAGCACGGTCTCTCCCGGCCTCAGGCTGCCCTCGACAAACAGGGCCCGCCATGCGGTCAGTCCGGCGCATGGCAGACAGGCAGCAGCCACCGCGTCCAGGTTGCGCGGTACGCGTGTGAACCCGGTTTCGGACATCGTCACAGAACTGGCAGCAAAGCCGTCGACATGATCACCGCGCATATGCGCCACCCCGCCCGCATGGCAGTCGCCGCGAATCCAGTCGGGAAAGAACGTCCCCATGACGCGATCGCCGACCTTGAACCGACGGGCCTCGTGCCCGACGGCCTCGACGATGCCGACACCGTCGGACAAGGGGATGCGCCCGGCTTCGGTCCTGATCGCGCCCGTCACCACGAGAAAGTCGTGAAAGTTCAGCGAACTGGCTTCGACGCGGATGAGCAGTTCATCCCCGGTCGGCTGGCGGACCTGCATCGGGATGGGGAACATGTTCGCAATGCCCGGATCCGCCGGAACCTCAAATTTCACGCCATCCGATCCCATGTCGCCCCTCCCCGTCCTCGGCTTGTGGAACCGACAGCGTCCCTTTGGGGCTATCGGAAGTCCGCCTTGACACTCCATTTCATATAAGGAATAATCATTCCATCGCAATCGGTTTCTGATGGTTACATCGACGAGACATGACCGGAGCCGAACAACGGCCCGGGATTGCGGACACTGAGTAGGAGAGGTCTGATGGAAAAGCTTTTTGCCGGATTTACAGGCAATCACCCCAGGAACGTCCCCTCGTATGAGGGCCTCATCAAGCGGGAGTTCTACGACGGTGAACTGCAGAGCGAATCGGGTGATTATGCAGGGGTCGATTTCGAAAAGGCACTGTGCTCGCCCATTTCCATCACGCGCATAACCACCCGCACCGAACTCTCCTTCCGCCGCGCGCCGCAGCATATCCGCAAGAACCGGGTTGGCTTGCGCGTCCTGTGGTTCGTCACCGCCGGATCGGTACGGATCGTGCGCGCCACCGGCACCACCGACATTGCGGCGGGGCAGGCCGGCTTCCTCGATTCCAGCGTGCCGTTTTCGGCCAGCCTCAAGCGCAGCGCTGATGATCATCACGCATCGTACCAGGTGATCATCCCCCCCGATCTGTTCATGAGCCATCTGCACACGGCCGACAGGCTGACCGAGCCGTTCAGCCTCGATTCCAGCGAAGGCAAGGTCGCGGGCGAGATCCTCGAGCTCCTGGGCCGATATGGTGACCGGCTGAGCGAGCCGACTCTGGACCATCTGTCGAAATCGCTGCTCGAAGTCGTCGCAGACCATCTCAACAAGAGCGGTATCAACATGCCGCAACGACAGAAGCTGCTCGATCGCCGGCTCTCCGATATCGAAAACTATATCAAGATGAACCTGTCCGATCCGCAGTTGAGTTATGACAAGGTGGCCGTGTCCTGCGGCATTTCGGCCCGGTATCTGTGCTTTCTGCTCAAGGCCAACAACACCTCGTTCTCCGAACTGGTCTGGAAGAACCGCCTGCCGATGGCGCGCGACTGGCTGGTCTCGCCAAAGACGCGCGATTATCCGATCCACGAGATCGCCTATATGTCGGGGTTCAAGAGCGCCGCGCACTTCAGCCGGATGTTCAAGGCAACCTATGGCATGCCGCCGCGCGAATATCGCGCGCAGCATCTCGCCGAAGCGCAGCAGCCGATCGGCCCGTCGCGCGATTACGATCACCAGAACGCCCTGGAATCGCGCTGGGCCGCCTGAGCCTGTTCCTGCACAGCAAACGGGCGGATCAACGTCGGGCAAGACCTGTGTGCGACATACGCGGCATCATGTGAATCGCATGATGCCGCGTCGTCAGCCAGGAGGCCAGCATGCCCGCAGACCAGCAATTCGACCCCCTTTGGGCCTGGGGAGAAGACGGCCACGCACCCAGGGTCCTGCACAGCATGATCCGGGTCCGCGATGTCGATGCCGCGCTGCGCTTCTACTGCGACGGGCTCGGCATGGCGGTGCTGGACCGCTATGACATGGAGGCGGGCCGGTTTTCGATCATCTTTCTGTCTTACGCTGGCTATCGCGACGGCCCTGCAGCGATCGAACTGACCTACAACTGGGACCAGGACGAAGACTACACGCATGGCAGCGGCTATGGTCACATCGCCATCGGTGTTCCCGACGTCGCCGCCATGTGGTCGAGGCTGGCCGAGTTCGGGGCGCGCCAGGGCACCGCACCCAAGAGCTTGATGCCCGGAGCCCCCGAACTGGCCTTTGTCTATGACCCCGATGGCTATGCGATCGAGCTCATCCAGATCAGCCGGCAACCGGTGAAGGCCGAGTGACCGCGCCGCACGCGATTGCGGCCGTCATAGCCCGGCTCGCCCGGGACCTGGGGCCGGGTGGCGTCCTCACGGGGGACGATGTCACGGCGCGCAGTTGCGACCCGTTCACGCATGTCCCCCCGGCATCGCCCGCGCTGTTGCGCCCGCAGTCGACCGAAGACGTTGCGCGCATCATGCGGCTTTGTCATGACGCCCGCCAGCCCGTCGTGGTGCACGGCGGCCGCACCGGGGTGTGCGGCGGTGCCGTCGCCCAGGAGAACGAGCTGGTGGTTTCGCTCGAACGGATGCGGCGCATCATCGATATCGATCCTGTCTCGGCGACGATGACCGTAGAGGCCGGAGCGGCGATCGAGGCCGTGCAGGACGCCGCCGCCGCGCACGGATTGTTCTATCCGATTGATCTGGGATCGAAGGGAACGGCCACCATAGGCGGAACCATCGCCGCCAACGCCGGAGGCAACCGCGTGATCCGCTGGGGCATGACCCGGCAGAACGTGCTGGGGCTCGAGGTCGTGCTTGCCGATGGCACCGTTCTCGATCTGCTCAACCGTTTCCTCAAGAACAATACGGGCTATGATCTCAAGCAGCTGTTCATCGGGTCGGAAGGGACCTTGGGCGTGGTCTGCAAGGCCGTGCTGCGTCTGGTGCCGCTGCCGACGACACAGCAGGTCGCCCTCGTTTCGCTTAACCGCTATGGCGACGTTCTCGAGCTTCTCGGCCGGGCCAGGACGCTGCAACAACTGTCGGCGTTCGAGGTGATGTGGCAAGACTATTACGCCACCGTCGCGACCGACCCGGCGCGCAGGATCGTCGATCCCGGCGCGGAGTTCTTTGTGCTGATCGAGTGCATGGGACACAGCAAGGCCGCTGATGAGGAGGCGTTTTCGGCACTGCTCGAACACGCGCTGGAAGACGGCCTGCTGGTTGACGCCGTCGTCGCTAGCTCCGCGCGGCAAGTGGACGATATCTGGCGCGTGCGCGAGGGGTCGGAAATCCTGATGCGCGAGATGGGACCATTCGTGTCATTCGACATCAGCGTGGACATCCGTCGCGCCGATGAATTCGTCGCGGCGGTCAATGCCGGGCTGGCCACCAGCTTGGGCGGGTATCGGGCGGTGGCCTTTGGGCACCTGGGGGATGGCAACATCCATATCGGCGTTCATACCGGCCCTGCCACTCTTGCGCACAAGCACGCCATCGAGCGGTGCGTCTATGATGTGGTAAGAGACTTTGGCGGCGCGCTGACCGCCGAACACGGCATCGGCACGGCCAAGCGTGAATTTCTGCCCGACCACATCACTCCCGCGGCGCTGGCGACGATGCGCACCGTACGCCACGCGCTTGATCCCGGTCGCCTGATCAATCGCAACGTGCTGTTCGAGGGCTGAATCTTGTCTCCAGCAGCGTGTCCGGTTGTCCCGAACGGACATCGCCGCCGTTTTTGATTTCGATCAACATCCGCGCGCCTCCCCACCGGCATCCTTGCCGCATCGGATGGCGTCGGGAGAGGCGAGATGGGCAAGAATGGGCAACTTGAACTTGGCGGCTATGGCTTTTGCACGCCCAAAGCCGTTTCAGGGACCAGTTCGGTCGGCAAGCTGACGCTGGCGGACATATTGCAGGCCGATGGCCAGCCGGTTCCGCCGGTGCTGCAACCCCGCGGCGACCCGGTCGCCATGGAAAGCCTCGTGCCCTTCGAACGCTATTTTGATCCCAGATATGTCGACCTGGAGGTCGAGCACATCTGGAAGAAGCGATGGCAGATCGCCTGCCGTGAAGAGGACATTCCGAACGTCGGCGACAGGCTGGCCTATGACATTGTCGACCTGTCGTTCATGATCGCCCGCGTCGCGCCCGATACCATCAAGGCGTTCTACAATTTCTGTCCCCATCGCGGACGCCGGCTGTGCGATCACGCCGAGAACCGCGATTCGATACGTTGCCCGTTCCACGGCTGGACGTGGCAGCTCGACGGGACGCTCGACTGGGTTCCGGGACAAGAGGATTTTCCCAGCGTGTCGGCGTCGCATCACGCGCTGACCGAAGTGAAGGTCGAGTGCTGGGGCGGCAACGTCTTCATCAACCCGGACCCCGGGGCGCCCCCACTCGAAAAGGCTCTCGGCCCGTTGCCGAAGCTCTTTGCCGATCACCCGATGGAAGAGCGCTATACCGTCGCCCATTTCCGCAAGACGGTCCGCTGCAACTGGAAGCTGACCCAGGAAGCCTTCATGGAAGGCTATCACGTACTCGAAACGCACTGGGACGGCATGCCCTTTTTCGGATCGGCCTATACCCAATATGACAATTGGGACGATGGCGAGAGCCACGTCAACCGGCTCGTCACGCCGTCGGTCGTGCCCGATTACTGGGTCAGGGAAAGCATCTCGCCCGAGGAAAGCGCCCGGCAGTTCTGTCAGACGATGGGGCTCCCGCTGCCCGAACCCGGATCGATCACGAGCTTCACGCAAGGCCGCGCCTGGTGCGCAACGCAGCGGCGTCTGGCACTGGAGGCGGCATCGGGCCATGACCTGTCGGACAAGCCCAACGCCTATTTCCTCGAGATGACCAAGTGCTTCCTGTTCCCCAACCATCACCCCTGGTGGGGCGAGGCGCTGGCATGGTGGTATCGTTTTCTGCCCGTCGGGCGCGACCCCGACCTGTCGGTGATGGAGGTCCGCGTCACGGCGCGCATTCCCAAAGGCCAGGCTGCGCCCCCTCCCCCGCCGGTTCTCGAACTCGGCCCCGATGACCGCACCGATGAATGCGAGGCCTTGGGGGTCATCGGCCATATCCTCCATCAGGACATGTCCAACCTCGTCGAAATCCAGAAGGGCATGAAGGCTGCACCAAGGGAAAAGGCCTTCCTGACGCTGGCGCGGTATCAGGAATCGAACATCCAGCATTTCCACAATGTCTATCGCAAGCTGCTCGGCCTGGAGTGACAGCCCGGCAGCAGTCTTCGTCCACCGTGGCTGCGAGACCCAGTCCAGAGATGCAAATTTTCTTGTACACCCGCCGCGCGATATGGCCATTGGCTCCGCGCGGTGGCCATACTGTGCCGGGTATTGCCCGCAATCGTGCGGGACCTTCAATCGCAATCAACGGATGGACCACGGGACAATGAGTGAGAACGCCGACGCAATTCGGGAAATTTGTGACAGTATTATCCGGCGGATCGACAGGGCCTATGTCGCGGACTGCGGCAAACGGAACGAATTCCCCGAGAAATTGTGGAAGATGTGGGCGGAAAGCGGCCTGCTCTCGATGGGTCTGCCCGAGCAATATGGCGGCTCAGGCGGCCATCTGACCGATATCGTCCTGGCGCTCGATATCCTGCACCAGCATGCGCTGCTGCTGCCGATCGCGGTGACCAACTTCATGTCGCGCGAACCGCTGCTGCGCTACGCCAGCGAGGAACAGCGCCAGCGCTATCTGCCGCCGACAGCCACCGGAGAGTCGTTCTTCAGCTTCGGCATCACCGAGCCCGATGCGGGTACCAACACCTTCAAGATCAAGACCACTGCAATCCGCCAGGCCGACGGCACGTTCCTGCTCAATGGCGGTAAGACCTACCAGACGGCCTTTGTCGAATCCGACCACTGCCTGCTGGTGGCGCGGACGCAGCCATATGATCCTGAGAACCGGACCAAGGGCATCTCGCTGTTCATCGTCGATACCAAGCTGCCGGGCATCAGCGCCACACAGATGGATATCGGCATGTATCTGCCCGAGAAGAACTACAACACCTTCTTCGACAACGTCGTGCTTCCGGCAGAAGCGCTGGTCGGGGTCGAGGGCCAGGGGCTCAAGATCCTCTTCGAAAGCCTCAATTCCGAACGCCTGCTCGTCGCGGCGATGAACATCGGCCAGGCCGATTACTGCATCAAGCGTGCCGCCGAATACGCCAAGGTCCGTGCACCGTTCGACACGCCGATCGGCGCCTATCAGTCGATCCAGCACCCGCTGGCCCGCGCCAAGACCTATGTCGAGGCCGCGCGCACGATGCTCTACAAGGCATGCGAGGCGCACGAAAAGGGTGGCGAGATCGGGGTCGAGGCGAACATGGTGAAGATCCTCTCGTCCGAGGCATTCAAGATGGCCGCCGAAATCGCGATGACCTGCTTTGGCGGTGCTGGCGTGGATGTCTCGCAGGACATCCTGCCGTTCTACATCGCAGCGCAGAACAACATGGTCGCGCCGGTCAACAATCAGGTCGTGCTGAGCTTCATCGCCGAAAAGACGCTGGGGCTGCCCAAATCCTATTGAAGGATCGGACGCTCGGCACGGGCGGGGGGCCATCGCGCGCCGAGGGTCTGCTTCCCGGCAGTCTTCTCATCGTCAGGAGACTGCCGGGATCATCTCCCCGCCAAGCGGCGCATCAGGCCGCGCGAAACGGTGTGATCAGCTCTGCCGACCCCATGTAGAAGCTCTGCATGTCGAACGCATCGGTCATCTGCATCGCATCGGTGCCGGCGCGGGCCATCAGCTCCCGCTCGACCGCGGCGGGGTCGTCGCACTCGAGCTCATAGATGGCCAGATATTTCCACCCCTTGCCCGATCGCATCCGGTAGCGCTCGGCACCGGTGACACCTGGCACCCTGAACACGTCGCGAAGGTGAACCTCGTCGTACCAGCGGTTGAATTCCTCGTCGCGCGCGTCGACAGCGTTGGACAGAACCAGCATCTTGAACTTCGGCATCCCTGTTATCCTTCTGTTTCAAGGCCGATGACCCCGCCTATGGCCGCAGCCTCTTCGATCACTGCGAGCAGGCGGTGTTGTTCGACCGCCACATCAAAACCCATGCCCGTCGCCTGCTTGCCCGCCAGCGCATCCGACAGCCGCCGGTAAAGCTGCGCAACATTCGTCGCCAGGCCGGTGATCGTCTCGGGTACCCAGCGATACTGGGCAGGGATTTCCAGGGGCTTCAGCGTCCTGTCTCGCCCGAAGCCGGCGCTGAGCGACAAGTCGAACATCTGCGCGTGACCGCCATCGGCCTCAAGCCGCAGATCGCCCTTGGTCCCGTTGATTTCCCACGCGAAATTGGCCCCGCGCGAGGTTCCGCCGCGATAGTGGACATTGGCGATGGCCCCGCCCTGCAAGGTGCCGGTAACGACGATCTGGTCGGGAGTGCGCTTCTGCCAGATCTCGCCATTCTCGAGCTGCTTGACCAGGGGCTGGCGGATCGCGGTCAGCGCCGACAGCGATGAGAATTCCCCCAGACAATAGCACATCGCATCGACCGCGTGACCGAAGGGTATCGTCATCAGCGTTGCGCCATTCGCCGGATCGAGCAGATAGGTATTCGGCCGGTCGACCCAGCCGCCCCATTGGATTCCGGTGCCGAACATGTTCGAGGACAACACCTCGCCGATCTCGCCGCTCGCCACCAGATCGCGCACATAGGCGACCGCCGGGGCGCAGCGCGCCTGCAGCCCGATGACTCCCTGAACGCCGGCTTCGCCCACCAGTCGGGCCATCTCCCTGGCCTCGGCCAGACCGTTGCCCAGTGGCCATTCGCAATAGACGTGCTTGCCGGCAGCCACGGCGGCGCGCACCAGTTCGAGGTGATGCGGAACCTTCACCGTCACCACGACAAGATCGACATCGTCGCACGCCGCCAGCTCCGCTGCCGAGGTAAAGCCCCGGTCGGACCGCAGGCCGATGGCCGCCGCGGCAGCATCGGCGGATTCGCGTCGCGTCGTGGCGACCGCCGTCACCTGATATTCAGGCAGCCCCCTGAGCGCGGGCACATGCGCCACGGCGGCCCAGCTGCGCCCGGGCTCGAACCCGATGATGCCGACGCCGATCGGCCTGGTGTCCGTTGCCATCGTCACAGCCCGGCCAGCGCGCTGGTGCCACCGCCATCGACGACAAACTGCGACCCGGTCGAAAAGCTCGATTCGTCGCTTGCCAGATACAGCGCCATGTTCGCGATCTCGCGAGGGTGCCCGAGCCGCCCGAGCGGGATCATCTCGAGCAACGTGCCCTCGAGCCGCTTGGCCGCCTTCTCGTTGGGCTTCCACTGGTCGAAGATCGGCGTATCGATCGGGCCGGGGTGGATCGAATTGCAGCGGATGGGCAGCCCGCGCCGCGCAAAATTGATGGCGATCGACTGGGTCATCAGCTTCACCGCGCCCTTGGTCGCCGAATAGCCGCAGTCGGTGGCGGTGGCGAGGATACCCGCGTTGGACGAAATGTTGATGATCGAGCCGCTGGGCCCGCCGGGGTTGCGCTGCATCAGCATGCCGCCATGCTTGCAGCCGAGCATCACCCCGGTGACGTTGACGGCGAAAAGGCGGTTCCATGCATCCAGATCGATGGTTTCCAGCGCGCCGGGGCCCAGAATTCCCGCGTTGTTGACGAGGATGTCGAGCCGCCCGTGCTGATCCTCGATCTGCCGTATCGCCGAGACCCAATGGTCCTCGCGGCTGACATCCTGCTCGACGAACACCCCCCCGGTGGCTTCTGCCACCTCGGCGCCGTTCTGCGCATTCACATCGCCGAAATAGACGATCGCGCCCTCTTCCGCGAAGCGCCCGACCATGGCCGCGCCGAGACCCGAACCGCCGCCCGAAACGAATGCAACCTTGCCCTCAATCCTGCCCATGTCATCTCTCCCGTGACGCAGCGCCGTCGCACCGCCATGTCCTTCCACGAGGGTTACGGCATGCCCATCGTCTGCAAAGCGCAAACAGGAGCGGCGCAAAGCTGGCTGCAGGTGCAAGCAAGCGACACACCCCTGGCAGGCAATCCTGGTTTGCGCCGCGATGCTATGGCCATGTCAGGCCAGTGTTGCCATGGAGATTGAG
>AYSC01000001.1 GCA_000503195.1 Blastomonas sp. CACIA14H2 | reverse complement strand
GGGAGCGGGATCGCACCCGCCTTGCCCCCTCACCCAGCTGCGACTAGGGGCCCGCGGCCCCAAGTCTTCGCAACCCTCTCCCTCGGTGGGGAGAGGGATAACAGGCTTAACCCAGCAGTTCCTGTTCCAGCTTCTTGGCCATTTCCTCGATATTCTCGGGCGGCCAGCCGGGGATGTCCATGCCGAGGCGCAGCCCCATGCTGGAGAGCACTTCCTTGATTTCGTTCAGCGACTTGCGACCGAAATTCGGGGTGCGCAGCATCTCGGCTTCGGTCTTCTGGACCAGATCGCCGATATAGATGATGTTGTCGTTCTTGAGGCAGTTGGCCGAACGCACCGACAGTTCCAGCTCGTCCACCTTCTTGAGCAGATAGCGGTTGATCTGGTTGGCATCGCCTTCTTCCGGAGCGGCCTGGCTGACCGAACCGGTGGTGGCGGTGGCAATGCTGTCCTCGAAATGGACGAACAGCGCCAGCTGGTCCTGCAGGATGCGCGCGGCATAGGCGACGGCGTCCTCGGGCGTCACGGTGCCGTCGGTCTCGATGGTCAGCGACAGGCGGTCATAGTCCAGTTCCTGGCCGACGCGGGTGTTTTCCACCTTGTACGACACCTGACGGATCGGCGAGAATAGCGAGTCGACCGGGATCAGGCCGATCGGCGCATCGACCGGACGGTTGGCGACGGCGGGGACATAGCCCTTGCCGGTGTCGCAGGTCAGCTCGATGTTCAGCGTCGCGCCATCGTCGAGATGGCAGATCACCAGATCCTTGTTCATCACCTCGATATCGCCCGAAACGGCGATGTCGCCCGCCTTCACCTGGGCAGGACCGGTGGCCGAAAGCTGCAGCCGCTTGGGGCCTTCGCCTTCCATCTTCAGCGCGATCTGCTTCACGTTGAGGACGATGTCGGTCACGTCTTCGCGCACGCCGGCGAGCGAGGAGAACTCGTGCAGCGCGTTTTCGATCTTGATCGAGGTGATCGCGGCGCCCTGCAGCGACGACAGCAGCACGCGACGCAGCGCGTTGCCCAGCGTCAGGCCGAAGCCGCGCTCGAGAGGTTCTGCAACAAAGGTTGCCTTGCGCTTGGGATCGCCGCCGCTCTTGACTTCAAGACCGTTCGGCTTCTTCAGTTCCTGCCAGTTCTTGATGTTGACAGTCATGGACTTCCCCTGAGTGTTGGGCGGGGGCGACGCTCATATGTCGCGCTTGGGAGCCCCGGCCGGAAATTGTTTGGGTGGCGCGTCCGCCACCCCGAACGACAGCCTGGGTGTCAGACGCGACGCCGCTTGGACGGACGAACCCCGTTGTGCGGGATCGGCGTCACATCGCGGATCGAGGTGATGGTGAAGCCCACCGCCTGCAGCGCACGAAGCGCCGATTCACGGCCCGAACCGGGGCCCTTGACTTCGACTTCGAGCGTGCGGACGCCGTGCTCGGCAGCCTTGCGGCCCGCGTCTTCCGCACAGACCTGTGCGGCATACGGGGTCGACTTGCGGCTGCCCTTGAAGCCCATCATGCCGGCCGAGGACCAGCTGATCGCATTGCCCTGGGCATCGGTGATGGTGATCATGGTGTTGTTGAAGCTGGCATTGACATGAGCAATGCCGGCCGAAATGTTCTTGCGCTCGCGCTTCTTGAGCCTCTGCGGTTCGCGTGCCATATATAATATCCTGGAATAAGGGGATTGCGGGAAAAGAAAACAAGGGCGGGACGCAAGCGCGCCCCGGCGGCCTTATTTCTTCTTGCCGGCGATCGGCTTGGCCTTGCCCTTGCGGGTGCGCGCATTGGTGTGCGTGCGCTGGCCACGAACCGGCAGGCCCTTGCGATGACGCAGGCCGCGATAGCAGGCCAGGTCCATCAGACGCTTGATGTTCATCGCGGTCTGGCGACGCAGATCGCCTTCCACGGTGTGATCGGCGTCGATCGTTTCGCGGATCTGCAGCACCTCGGCGTCGCTCAGGTCCTGAACGCGGCGGGTGTGGTCGATGCCCAGCTTGTCGGCGATTTCCAGTGCCTTGGCGGGGCCAATTCCATGGATATAGGTGAGCGCGATGATAACGCGCTTGTTGGTGGGGATGTTCACCCCGGCGATACGTGCCACTACTTAAGTCTCCTGCTCCACAGGGCGCGGCACCTGCCGCCAGCCCCATCTCATCGCTTCAAAACCACAAAGCGCAAAAATCGCAGGCCTCGCATTTGGAACGATGCAAAGCCTGTTTTTAAGCCGCTCAATGAAAATGAAAGCCGCGCATAGGCGGAGTCGCCCATGCTGTCAAGCGCGGGTCAGGACAAAAGCAATGCGGCGCACGACAAAGTGTTTGCGCCTGCTGTCACCCTGGCGTCATACTCCCGACCGGCCCCTCGCGCAAGCCAGACGCACCATGATCGGGGCCGAGGGGGGCTGCATGACCGACGAGACGCCTGAACCGACCACCGCCGCCGCCGACGCCAGCGCCGCCAGGCCCTTCGCGATGGCGGGCGTCAGCATCGATCCCGGCACCTCGGCGACGATCGCGATTCCCGTCAGCAACACCGCGACCGGGCTTCCGGCCAGCCTCTATGTCCGCGTGCTCCATGGCGCCAAGCCCGGCCCGTGCATCTTCGTCTCGGCTGCGATCCATGGCGACGAGATCATCGGCACCGCGGTGATCCAGCGCGTGCTCGCCAAGCTCGACGCCGCGAGCATGGCGGGCACGGTGCTGTTCCTGCCCGTGGTCAACATCTTCGGCTTCCAGCAGCACAGCCGCTATCTGCCCGACCGGCGCGATCTCAACCGCTCCTTCCCCGGCAGCGCCAAGGGATCGCTCGCCGCGCAGCTCGCCAACAAGTTCCTGAAAGAGGTGATCTGCCACTGCTCGCTCGGCATCGACATCCACAGCGCCGCGGTGCACCGCTACAACCTGCCGCAGATCCGCATCGCGCCCGATAACGAGCGGCTGCGCGAGCTCGCGATGCTGTTCGGCGCGCATGCGGTGATCGAGAGCCCGCTGCGCCCCGGCAGCTTGCGCGACATCGCGCGCGGCGAAGGCGTCGACATGCTGCTCATGGAGGCGGGCGAGGCGCTGCGCTTCGACGAGCTGTCGGTGCGCAGCGGCGTCAACGGCATTCTCAACGTCATGGCGCATCTGGGCATGATCCAGCCGCACCCCGAGGCGACGCAGGTCACCCTCCCCGCCCGCTGCCGCCGCGCCATCTGGGTCCGCGCGCCGCGCGGCGGGCTGTGCACGCTCGCGCGCAGCTCGGGCGACGCAGTGAAGAAGGGCGAGGTCATCGGCCGCGTCTCGGGCATATTCGGCGACGACGCCGCAGAATTCCGCGCCCCGATCGAAGGCATCATCATCGGCCACGCGGTGCTCCCCGTCGTCAACCAGGGCGACGCCCTGGTGCACATCGCCGAGGTAATGCGCTTCGGCGATGTCGAGGAGCGGGTGGATCAGATTACCGAGGCGCTGCTCAATGACCGGCTGCTGGATGAGGATGAGTTGATTTGAGGGCGCCGCGCCCCGTTCAACATCGCCCGCTTCCACAACGGTGATAATTATCCCAAAACGCCCGATCACGCTGGCGTTGTTCGTTGCTGCGATTGTCGCCCGAACGGATGGCACCAATGCCGCTGAACGGGATGGGAATGGGCTCGCGCCGCTGTGATGCGCGCGCGGCCATTTCGGCCTGTTGCCGCCGCTGTTCCTCGGTCAGACAGTTTTGCGGATTAAGACGGCAGAATGCCACTTCCCAGCTGTCATCCACCATCAGCTGCATCGCGGCCCGCGCATCAGGCCGGATGATTTCCGAGAGGGTCGCTGGGCTGGCGATCCGGCTGCGCAGTGAGTTGATGTACACGAACTCGTAATAGGTCGGTGCTTCCTCGATATAGATCAAACGGCCCCGTACCCGTTCGTCGAGGTACAGCCTGGTGCGGCGCAGATCGCGGTTGCCGGGCTCGATTTCGCGCATCGCGGTCAGGCGATAGCCACTTCCCATCGTTGCGGCGCCATCTACGATCCTCTCAAGCAGACCGGAAAAGTCATCGAAGATCGGGTTTTTGGGAGTCCAGGGGCTGACAATCTGCGGTTTCAGCGCCGTGATGCGGCACATGGTTTCCGGCCCGCCCTCCGGATCCTTCCCGTAATAGGCGGTAAACAGGATCGTCGTGTTCTGCTCCTGCCGCATGTACAGTGTTTCGGAATTCGGCGCGAGCCGGAAGCCATTTTCTTTCAGACGCGTCGCAAGATTGCCCTGCTCCTCGCCCTCCCAGCACATGTTGAAGCTGCCCAGAACCAACTTTTCCTTGATGGTCAGCGGCTGCGCATGGGCGGGCGCGGCACTGGCAAGCCATGCCGCCGCCAGCACACAAGCGGCCTCGGCAATGCGCCCGGTCATCGCGGTGTCCGTGCTGCAGTGGTCAGGCGGACCGCAGCCAGTGCCTGCTTTTCCACCCAACCCTTCTGCCCCGGTTGCGCGCTGCAGAACACATCCAGCAGGTCCGAACCATCAGAAACCAGCACGTGCCGAACGAAAACTTCGCGGTCGACCCCCAGCAGCTCGAAAAGCTTGCCCCGCTGGTCGAACGTCACCGCCTGTACCGGCTTGCCGCTCACCCCGCCGGGCGGAGCGAGCGTGACGACCTTTTGGGACAGGACCGGCACCGCGCTGTCAGCAGCCTGCAAAACATAGGCGCCAGGATCCCGCACCAGCGCACTCGGTGCCTCCGCTATCGCAGTATCGCCGAGCGACCTGAAGGCTCCACGCACCAGCATAGCGCCACACATTATCTGCGGCTGCCCAGGATATGAGAACCAGCGGTCGCGCCCCAAGGCATCGCCGTGCTGCTCGGTCAGCGTTGCCGGATACACGATCTGCCAGCGCCCCTCGGGATCAGTGAACACCGCGTCTTTCCAGACATTGGGCCCCTTTTGCGTGATTATCTGTCCCCATTGGGTCCGCGGCGGGACGGGCCAGAGTGCTTCCCCGGTGGCCTGCGCTTGCGCGGCGGGCTTGTCGGGCGCATCGTCGAGATCGAACTTCTGCTGCGAGGCCGAAGCCGCCGAAACCAGGCTAATCAAGCAAGATGCCACACCCAACGCAATAAATTTGCGCGTCCGATTTCCTCCTCGCTTCCATTCCATGACTTCAACCCCCGGTATTCTGCATCTGTCCTTCACCTTGCAAGCTCCGGCTAAATTACGCTCTGTTGCCAATAGCTTGCACGCGCCACCTGCATATGTGGCCAAGAGCGCGCTGGCTTGTCAACTAGCGGCGCCAACGAGCGCGATGTACTTGCGAACTGGGCTGTGCGTTCGGCTGAAATCCCCCACACACCCGAGGCTATACAAGGCAATGGTGTCTGACCTGGCAAGGGACAGGGGGCCGGGGACAGCGCTTGCGCGAGGCATCCGTCCAGGGACCGACCCCAGGAGGCAACCGGTCAGCGCGCGGGGCGCCTTCCTCTCCCGTGCAATGCCGCCGAAAGCGCAAGATGGAAGGCAGTGTCTGGCGGACCGAGGCTGTGAATCGACCGCCGCATGAGCCGCCGCTCATCCCTCCGGCCCCAGGCCGGACCACCCGGCCCGCCCCCTTGCGCGCGCCTTTTTCGCCGAGGCGGAGCTGGGTTCGCAAATCCAACAAGGCGTAGTGGCTGAGGTCCGCGCGGGGCCTTCGACAAGCTCAGGCTGAGCGGAGGTGGGTGCGCGGGGCAACGCCTCGCCTTGGCGCGGGGCCTTCGACAGGCTCAGGCTGAGCGGAGGTGGGTGCGTGGTGTAACGGCTCGCTTCGGCGCGGGGCCTTCGACAGGCTCAGGCTGAGCGGGGTTGGGTGCGCGGGGAAGCGGATCAGGGTGAGTGGGGCAGCGGCCCGGGCCCTGGGCACGGCCTCGGGCCCGCAACGTTGCGCCGGCTTTTCCGCTTGACGCTGTCGCGGCTGTACGCGCATACCCTTCTGATCCGATTGTCAGAAAGGTGCACCATGCTGAACATGCTCAAGCTCGCCGCTGTCGGCCTGGCCATGTCATCGACCGCCGCCTTCGCCGCCGCGCCCGCGCAGGTGACGCAGATGATTGCCGCCGGCTGCTGCGCGCTCGGCGCATGCTGCGGCATGGGTTGCTGCTGATTTCTCCAGCGCGGGGCGCGCGGGTTGACCGGCGGATAGCGCGCCCGATTAGGCAGGGTCGCTGCTGACCGGGCCCAGGCTCGCGCGGGAGCGGATATTCCTTCACCGTTCCGCCTCGATGGCGCTTCCAACGCCGGGCGCGGTTTCGTTTGCGCCCAGTGTTCCATGAAGTTCGGACGTCGCGCAGGCCCACCCCGCCCTGCGGGCACCCCTCCCGCCAGCGGGAGAGAGATGGCGCTGCAGCGAAATGGTTCAGCCGGGCGGCGCCGCTTCAGGCTGCAAGAGCCGGGGGTAGCGTAGGGCCGGACGAGGGTCCGCCCCCCGCCCGCGCTCCCGGTCGCGCCGGACTTAGCGGCTCAGCACATCCATCGGGTCGTCATCGCCCTCGTCGTCGTCGAGCGGGCCGAGATCGCTTTCCTCGTCGTCATCGTTGCGCTCGCCCGCGAACGCGCCGATGTCGATCCGGCCGGAACTGACCATCTGCTCCATGCGGTCGACCAGGTCGGGTTCGTCGAGCGGCATCACGCTGATGCCGCCGCGTACCTTCTCGCTATCCTCGCTGGGGTCATCGCGGCGGTGCAGCGCCTCGTCGGCAATGTCGTTGGCGTGCGGATGGCCGCGCTGCGACTGGTTGATCGTGCCGAAGCCATTGTCGTGGGGGGTGTCTGCCATGGGGAATTCCTTCGTGCTGGGTCTGCGAAAGACTACCCGCGCAGGCGAGGAAGCGTTCCGGCGCTCTCTCCCCTCCCCTTGGGGAGGGGCAGGCTCAGCTGGCTGAGCCGGGGTGGGCTGGGGGGCACAATCCGCCGTGTGAACAGTCCGGCAGCGTCGCTCCCACCCCGCCCTGCGGGCACCCCTCCCGCCAGCGGGAGGGGAGAGATGGAATGCGGAACCTGCCCCCCAAGGAAGGAAGTTCACCCGATCAGCGGCACGTGCGGTGCGCAATCGCGCGGGATCAACCCGGTGATGCGCGGGTCGGGCAGCAGCTCGATCTCGCGCCCGGTCGGCACAAAGCCCTGCGCGATATAGAAGCCGAGCGCCCTGGGATCGTCAAGCGTGCAGGTATGCACCCAGACGCGCTCCACCCCGCCGCGCCAGGCGAGGCCGAGCGCCTGGCCCATCAGCCACGTGCCGAAGCCCTGGCCGGTGAGCTGCGGGATCAGCCCGAAAAAGGCGATCTCGCAATCGGCGGCCTCGCGAAAGTCGAGCTCGAGCAGCCCGATCTCGATGCCCTTCGGATCGAGCACCGCGAAGATCTCGACCGCCGGATCGGTAAGGATTGCCTCCAGCGCCTCATCGGCCATCGCCAGCCGCGAGAACCACAGCCAGGGCTCGCCGACGCGGCGGTAGAGCGCGCGATACTTGTCGATGCCCGGCGCCTTCCAGCGCTTGAGCCGCAGCGGCACCGGCTGGACCGGGCGCGGTCCTGGCCGGGCGCGCATTTCCAGATGCGTCACCACCGTGGCGATCTCGCCCGGCGCGACGGGGAGGAAGCGCGAGCTCATGCCCGGCCCGCCAGTCCTGCCGGCGGGCCGGACAGCGGATCAGAGCTCGGGCTCTTCATCGCCGCCTGAATCGTCTTCCTCGGGCTCGTCCTCGGGTTCATCGGCTTCCTCTTCCTCGGGCTCGTCGGCCTCATCGGCCTCATCCTCGCCCTCGTCGGCTTCGTCCTCGGCCTCATCGGCGTCGTCGGCTTCGTCGGCTTCCTCTTCGGAGTCCTCGGAGTCTTCCGCCGATTCCTCCTCGGACGATTCCTCGCTGGTCTCCTCGGAGCTTTCCTCGGACGATTCCTCGGTCACCTCTTCGGAGCTTTCCTCATAGCTTTCGCTGGTCTCCTCGTACGAGGATTCTTCCGAGGTGATCTCGCTGACATAGCTTTCGGAGGTGATCGTCTCCTCGATGATCGTCTCGCTGTACGAATATTCCTCGACGATGACCGAACTATATTCCTCGTAATAGGTCGCATAGCTGAAGCTCGGGGTCGAATAGGCGACCCACGAACCCACCGTCGCCAGATCGATCACCGCATCGAACAGCGCCAGCGTGATCTCGGCCGCGGTGCTGAAGCGCGCATTGTTGCGATTGCCGCCGAACTGGAACGCGCTGTCGCCCTTCTTGAGGAAATAGAGCACGTGCGTGTCGACATCGATCGGCTTGAGTACCCGCTTGCCGCGCACGTCGGTGATGATGTCCCCGGGCACGATCTTGTTCTTGGCGGCAATGCCCTTGGGATCGGTCGAGATGACGAGCACGCCATTGACCCTGGGCTTGATGCCGAACTGCGAGCGGACTGCCGGGGTCAGCTCCATCAGCGTCGCGTCGATCGCGCGCGAGACATAGGGCTTGGGCAGCTTGGCCGCCTGGGCAGCCGCGGTCGGGGCCAGCGCGACCGATGCCATCGGTACGCCAAGGGCCACCGCCGCCAGCGCAGCGCCGGACAGCAGCGAGGTGCGCGCACACGCGCGCGTTACAGACTTGAACATGAAACCCCCAATCAGGGCCGGGCTGATGCGGGGGAACGATTTATCCGGACCCGCAGCCCCCTGCGAGTCGGCCCCGCGCCGGCGCGGCGAAACTGCACCAATGCCGCGCACAAATCCAGCAGGACCGGTCGATCAGCCGCACAATATTGACACGAATGTCAACGAAAGACGCAGTTCACTCCGGACCACAGATTGGTCACCTTCGCCTTGGCCCCGGTGCCATCGAGAATGCCCGAAAGCCCGGCTGCGTTGAACTCGGTGCCCAATGTCGTCTGCTCGATCTTCGCATCATAGGCACCGAGCAGGTCGGCGCGGGTGGACCCGATGCCGATGCCGCTGATCGTGGTGAGCTTGGGCGAGCGCTTGCCGTCCTTCCCCTTGGCGGAGGGACCCTCGGACTCGTCGAGCGCCCAGCCCGCGAACAGCCCGTCGAGCGCGTAGAGCGTGAGCCCATCCTTCCAGCTGAGATAAGCGAGCGGCCCCGCGCCGCATTCCTCGGCGCGGCCGGTCTCCGCAGGCCCCTTGAGCTTTTCGGTGACGAGCTTGAGCTGGTCGAGCGGCACGCCGAACGCGAGCGGGCGGGTCGCACCGCTATCGGGATCGATCAGCCGCAGCCCCTCGCCGTCGAGGCTGATCACCGGCGGATGCTGCGCCGCGCCCGCTTGCGCCGCGACGCCGCCTTCGGACAGGTCGATCTGCGGATGGCCCGGCGGCAGCTCGATCCCGGCATGCGGATCGCCCTCGGCCGGTTTCTCCGCCGGTTGCTGGCACGCGGCGAGCAGAACGGTGGCGAGAACGGCGGTGGCGAGGCGGTGCGGCCTGAAGCTGCGGATGGGCTTGGTCATGGCGGCGATGATTAAACCTGCCACCGCGCAGCGCAAGGCGGCATTTGCGCCGCCTGCGCGCGAGCGAGCGTCAGCCGTTGGAGAGCATCAAGGCCGGCTTGTCGTCGCTGCTCGCGATCTGCGGCGCGATGACCTTGCTCTTGTGGCGGAACTGGCCGTCGACATGGCCGCCCTGCTCGATGGTGATCGTCTCGTAGCTGACATCGCCGGTGACATTGGCGGTCGCGGTGATGACGAGATCGCGCGCATCGACCGATCCGTTGACCGTGCCCGCCAGCCGCGCGGATTCGGCGGTGATCGCGCCATGGATGCTGCTAGCCTCGCCCTGCACCAGCGAGGCGCAGGCAATGTCGCCTTCCACCCGGCCATCGACATGCAGGTCGACCTTGGCCGAGATATTGCCCGTGATCACCACGTCCGCGCCGATGACCGAGAAGGTGGAATGGCCGACCATGCTGTTTACTGACCTGTTCGAGCGGGGGTTAGCGGGTGGCGTCGTCGGTCCGCTGTTCGGCGACGGCTTGGATCTTGAGAACATCGCGATTGGCCTCCAGAAACGGGCGCGGGTTCATGGCGCGGTCATTGTGGCGCACCTCGAAATGGAGGTGCGTGCCGGTGGAACGACCGGTGCTGCCCATGCCGCCCAGCCGCTCGCCCTTGTCGACCTTCTGGCCGACGCGGACGCCGATCGACGACATGTGAGCATAGCGCGTGACCAGACCGTTGCCGTGCGCCACTTCGACGCAATTGCCATAGCCCGATTTGACGCCGGCGAACACGATATTGCCCTGTGCTGCGGCGAGGATCGGCGATCCGGGCGCGCCCTTGAAATCGATGCCGCTGTGCAGCGCCGCAGCGCCGGTGAACGGATCGCGGCGATAGCCGAAGCCGCTGGTGATGGCGGGCGCGAGAGCGGGCGTGCCCGAGGGGATGGCGACGAGCCCGCGCTCGAGCGCGTCCATCCGCGCGAGCGTCTGGCCCAGCGCCGTGAAGCGCGGATCGAGCCGGGCATTGCCCGAACCCTTGAACGGAATGAACGGACCACCCTGCGCGCTGGCGCTGGCCCGGGCGACGGTTTCGGGATTGAGGCCGAACTTGCGGATCGCCTGTTCGGCATTGCGTGCGCGGACCGTGGCCGCGCGGGTCAGGCGTTCGACGAACGCGATCTGGCGCGCTTCCATGCGGGCGAGTCCTGCCGCTTCGGGCACCATCGCGCTGATCTTGCGCGCGGTCTTTGCGGCCTCGTCGCTGCTGCCCTGCTCGGCGCTGCCGACGACGGCGCTGGCATCCTCGCTCGCGGCCTGCTCGCCGATATAGCTGGTGACGATGTCCTCGAGGAACGCCTGGCGCTTTTCGAGATCCTGCGCGACGTCCTCGACCGACGAGCGATAGGCCTTGACCCGGCTGGCCGAGCTTTCGATCTCGGCCTGGCGCTGCACCAGCGCCATGCGTTCCATGCTGATGCTGTACTGGCTGACCAGCATGGCGAGCGTGATGACCAGCCACAGCAGCAGCGCGGCGACGACAGCCCCGGCCACCGTCATCTGCAGGCGTGCAGAAACCTTGACGAATTTGATCTGTCCCTGCGACCGCATGAAAAATTCGCGATCAGGGAACCATAGCGCAAGCGCGTCCGTTACGCGCTTGCGCATCGTTAGAATGCGCATGCGACCCGTTCGACCCTTAAATTTAACCCCGCAGCGCCGCTAGCAAAGGGTCTGACGGATAGCGAATCGACTCCCGCGGCTTTGCCACGAATCGGACGAGTCGTGCGGTGAGTTGCAATCTGACGTGAATTTTCCGCAATTTTCCTGTCATTCTGGCTGCCAGAATCGTCGCAGCAAACGGTTGCGAGTCGTTTTTTTCCTATATTTGCGACGAACCGAGTCGCGGCTTGGAACCTTTTGGCTTGGCTGTTACACGCCGCAGCCATGATTCAAGCCGTCGCCAGCACCGCCAGCCCCTCGTCTCAGGACGTGATCAATGCCTGCTGCGCCGCCGCGCGTGATGCCGCAAAGCAGCTTCGCAGCCTGCCAGACGCTACCAAGGCCGATGCCCTGCGCGCCGCCGCCGCTGCACTGCGCGAAGATGCCGCCATCATCCTGGCCGCCAATGCGCGCGATATGGCGGCGGGCGAAGCGCGCGGACTGTCAGGCGCGATGCTCGATCGACTGAAGCTCGACGACGCCAGGCTCGCCGCGATCGCCGACAGCGTCGAGGCAGTGGCGGCGCTGCCCGATCCGGTGGGCGAGGAGATCGACCGGCGCACCGCGCCCGCGGGCATGACGCTGCGCCGCGTGCGTGTGCCGATCGGCGTCATCGGCATCATCTATGAAAGCCGCCCCAATGTGACCGTCGATGCTGCGGTGCTGTGCGTTCGGTCGGGCAATGCCGCGATCCTGCGCGGCGGCAGCGAGGCGATGCACAGCAACCGCGCGCTGCACGCCGCCCTGGCGCGCGGCCTTGCCGCAGCGGGCCTGCCCGAGGACGCGGTTCAGCTGGTGCCGACCCAGGACCGCGAGGCCGTCGGCGCGATGCTGGCGGCGGCGGGCGCGATCGACCTCATCATCCCGCGCGGCGGCAAGTCGCTGGTCGCACGCGTCCAGGCCGATGCGCGCGTCCCCGTGCTCGCGCATCTCGACGGCATCTGCCACAGTTTCGTGCATGCCAGCGCCGACCCGGGCATGGCAGAAGCGATCGCGCTCAACGCCAAGCTGCGCCGCACCGGCGTGTGCGGGGCGATGGAGACGCTGCTGATCGATCGCGACTATCCGCATGCCGCCCCCCTTCTTGCCGCGCTCGCCGATGCAGGCTGCGAGCTGCGCGGCGACGACATGGCGATGGAACTGGAGCCGCGCGCGGTCTCCGCGAGCGAAGAGGACTGGGACACCGAATATCTCGACGCGATCCTCTCGGTCGCGTTCGTCGAGGGGCTGGACGGCGCGCTGGAGCATATCGCGCGGCACAGCTCGGGCCATACCGATGCGATCATCGCCAGCGACATGGCGGCCGCCGCGCGCTTCCAGTCGCAAGTCGACAGCGCCATCGTGATGGTCAATGCCTCGAGCCAGTTTGCCGATGGCGGCGAATTCGGCCTGGGTGCCGAGATCGGCATCGCCACCGGGCGGCTGCACGCGCGCGGCCCGGTCGCGCTCGAGGGGCTGACCACCTACAAATGGCTGGTCGACGGCGAGGGCCATATCCGCGCCTGAGCGCCGGTTGCAGCCCACACGTATACAATGTATACATGCAGGCATGAGCAAGTCGCAGATCATCACCGCCCGTATCGATCCCGAGGTCATGGAGCTGGTCGACCGCGTCGCCAAGGCGCAGGGCCGCAGCCGCTCCTGGCTCGCCGCGCGCGCAATCGAGAAGATGTTGCGCGCCGAGGTAGCGATGATGGACTTCATTCAAGAGGGCGAGGACGACATCGCCGCCGGCCGCTTCCTCACGCAGGAGCAGATGGAAGAGTGGGTCGCCAACTTGCGCTCCAAAGCCAAGGCCAAGATTGCCGAGCAGGACGCCAAAGCCCAGCAAGAGCAAGATAAAGCTGCGTGATGCGCGTCACCTGGTCGCTGCGCGCGCAGGACGATTTCAACATCATCTACCGGCAGGCGCTCGACGACGACGCCCGATATGCACTCAATCTGGTCAGCGCGCTTGAAAAGGCCATCGCCCGCCTGTCCGAATATCCGCAGGTCGGCACGCCGGTCGGATCGGCGGATCACCGCAAATGGCGTCTGGGACGAACACCCTTCCTGATGATCTATCGCACGAGCCAACAGGGCCTGCACATCCTGCGCGTCCTTCACGAGCGCCAGGACGGGAGCATAGAGCCATGACGGGGCGCCCTGTCCGCACCGGCCTGATGGGCGGGTCGTTCAACCCGGCGCATCGCGGGCACCGGGCGATCAGCCTGTTCGCGATGGAGGCCTTGGGGCTCGACGAGATCTGGTGGCTGGTCAGCCCGGGCAACCCGCTCAAGGACGGTGCGCGCGACATGGCGCCTATGAAGGCGCGGCTCGCCTCGGCGCGCACCATGACGCGGCGCAGCCGGATTCGCGCGACCGGAATCGAGACCGAACTCGGCACGCGCTACACCGTCGAGACGCTTGCAAAGATCAAGGCGCGCTACCCGAAACGCGATTTCGTCTGGATCATGGGCGCGGACAATCTGGCGGGATTCCACCGGTGGAAGGACTGGCGCACGATCGCGCGGCAAATGCCGATTGCAGTTGTCGCGCGTCCGGGATATGATGGCGCTGCCATTTCGGGCCCCGCAATGGCCTGGTTCGGGCATCGTGTCCGTCCCCGCAGCCAGGCAAGAGACTGGACACGATGGAGTTTGCCAGCGCTTGTGCTGATGCGCTTTCGTCCTGATCCGCGATCCGCCACGGCCCTGCGCCGTCAGGATCCCGACTGGTTTCTGGATTACGCCGACACCATCGTGCGCGATACAGTGACCCGGCAGGTCTTTGCGTGACAGCCGGTCCAGCCACTCCGCCCGTCCCCCAGGACATGTCCTTCAACCCGCCCATGTTCATCGCGCGCTGTCGCAACTTTTGCGGGCCCGCGTTCGTTTTTCAGATGCCTTTGTGCAAGGAGCTCCATTGACCAATCTTTCTCAAGCCCATCCATCGGTTGCCAGCCCGCCCCCGTCGGCCACCGATCTGCAACTGGCCGAAGCGACCAAGCTGCACGCGCTGGTGATGCAGTCGCTCGACGACGATCAGGCGCAGGAGGTGGTTTCGATCCCGCTCGCCGGAAAGAGCAATATCGCCGATTTCATGGTGATCGCCTCGGGCCGTTCGACCCGCCAGGTCGCCTCGATGGCGCAGAAGCTGGCCGAGCGGATCAAGGAAGCCGGCGGCAGCGCGCGGATCGAAGGGCTGACCAATGCCGATTGGGTGCTGATCGACGCGGGCGATGTCATCGTCCATCTGTTCCGCCCCGAGGTGCGCAGCTTCTACAATCTGGAACGCATGTGGGCCTTTGGCGACGCGCCCGAGGCTCCGAACGCCTGAGCCTGTAACAGGCCAGGGGGCTGAGGCAGCATGCGCCTGCACATCATCGCGCGCGGCAAGATCGGCCGGTCGCCCGAGGCCGAGCTGGTGCAGCGCTATGCCAAGCGCATCCAGTGGCCGCTGGCGATCACCGAATTGCCCGATCGCGGCGGCAGCGTGCCGCCCGCGCCACCGGGCAGCCGCACTGTAATGCTCGACGAACTCGGCAAGCAGCTGACCTCGATGGAAATCGCCGAAAAGCTCGGCCGCTGGCGTGACGATGGCGTGCGCGAGACGCGCTTCCTGATCGGCGCGGCGGACGGCTTCGACGATGCGGAGCGCGCGAATGCCGATCTGCTGATCGCGTTCGGCAAGGCGACCTGGCCGCACATGATGGCGCGCGCGATGCTCGCCGAACAGCTCTATCGCGCGACCAGCATCCTCGCCGGCCATCCCTATCATCGCGAAGGCTGAGGCGATGCGGGGGCGCTCATTCGGTCTGGCGATGATCGCCGGTGCCGCCATCATCACCGCGCTGCCCGGCAGCGCCGCCGCGCCCGCCCGTCCGGTCAACCTGCTCGACCAGGAACGCACCGCGCTCGCCCGCGCGCTCGCCGATGCAAAGGCCGCAGCCCGGCGCAGCGCCACGCTCGAACGCCAGGCCGACAGCGCGGTGGCCGAGGCCGACAAGGCCCGCGCCGAGGCGCGCGTCGTTGCCTCGCGCGTGCAGCAGGCCGAGGCCGAGATCGCCGCCGCCGAGGCGCGGGTAAAGATCATCGCGACATTGCAGCGCGCGCAACGCGCCAGGCTCGCCGCGCGTCAGCAGCCGCTCGCCCGGCTCACCGCCGCGCTGCAATCCATGGCGCGCCGACCCACCGTCCTCGCTCTGGTCCAGCCCGGATCGATCGACGATCTGGTGCGCGTGCGCGCGGTGCTCGCCACCACGTTGCCCAGGGTCGAGGCGGAGACGGCGGCGCTGCGCCAGGACATCGCCCGCTCGCGCGATCTCGCGCGCCAGGCGACGCGCGCCGCCGCGCTCCAACGCAAGGGCCGCCAGCAGCTCGCCTTTCGCCGCGCCGAGCTCGCCCGTCTCGAGGCGCGCGCGCGCACCCGGTCGCGCGAACTCGCCAGCACCTCGCGGCTCGAGGAAGAGCGCGCATTGGGCCTGAGCGAACGCGCGCGCGATCTCGACAGCCTGGTCGATGACCTGGAAGCCAGCGCCACGCTGCGCCAGCGGCTCGCCGCGCTCGAAGGCCCGGTGCTGCGCCCGCCGCGTCCGCAAGCCTCTGAGGTCGTGGAGAATGCCGCCCCGCCCGCGAGCAGCGCGCGCCCAGCCTATCGCCTGCCCACCCCCGGCGCGATCGTCACCGGCTTCGGCGAGGTCGCCGCCACCGGCGTCCGCTCGCGCGGGCTCACCCTTGCCACCCGTCCCGGCGCGCAACTGATCGCCCCGGCGGATGGCCGCATCGCCTTTGCCGGAAAGTATCGCGGATTCGGCCAGATCGTCATCATCGAGCATGTCGGCGGGTGGACCAGCCTGATCACGGGGCTCGCGCGCACCCGGCTGAAGGTCGGCGAGCGCGTCGCGCAGGGCGACCCGATCGGCCGCGCCGCCGAAATCCGCCCGCGCATCACCGTCGAGCTGCGCCGCAACGGCCGCCCGATTAACATTGCGGCGCTGATTGCGTGAGCGCGCGTTCATCCTGCGGCAAGCAAAGCGCTTTAGCCTCGATGCCGCTGGTCGAAACGCGTGGCGCGCCGGTGGCAAAGCATCTGGCATTTGCGGGCGCACGCGACTAGATTGGCAGCGCCGCGCGAGGGGTAAGCGCGATGTCTTTGCCTGGGGAGTGCCGACGCCATGATCATTGGCGGCGTCGCGGCACGATCCGGGCCTGGTTCCAAGCCGGTCAGAACAAGGTTGCACTCGATGATGAAATCCCGCCTCGCCCGCGCCTCTGCCATTGCCCTTGCGGTGGCCCTGGTGCCGATCACCACCTCGGCCATTTCGCAGGTCGAATCCGACACCCAGGCGGAGATCGCGAAATTCGTCGATATTTTCGAGCGGGTGAAGACCGATTATGTCGAGCCGGTCGATGACGACAAGCTGGTGCGCGGCGCGATCGACGGCATGCTCGCCGCGCTCGACCCGCATTCGAGCTATCTCGACGCGCGCGATTTCGCCAATCTGCGCACCCAGACCGAGGGCATGTACGGCGGCCTGGGCCTGTCGGTGACGATGCAGGACGGCGCGGTCAAGGTGATCGCCCCCACCCGCGAGACCCCCGCCGACAAGGCCGGGATCAAGGCCGGCGACTATATCACGCATCTCGACGGCAAGCTGATCTATGGCGGCACGCTCGACGATGCGGTCGACCAGATGCGCGGCGAACCGGGCACCTCGATCAAGCTCACCATCGTGCGCGAGGGCCGCGACAAGCCGTTCGACGTCACCATCACCCGCGCGATCATCGACCTGAAGCCCGTCACCTGGGAGGTGAAGGACGATATCGGCATCATCACCATCGCCAGCTTCACCTCGAGCGTCGGCGAGGACGTGAATCAGGCGATCGCGGATATCGAGGCGAAGCTGGGCCGCAAGCCGGTCGGCTATGTGCTCGATATGCGCTCGAACCCCGGCGGCCTGCTCGACGAGGCGGTCGCGGTCTCCGACGTGTTCCTCCAAAAGGGCGAGATCGTCTCGCAGCGCGGCCGTCACAAGGGCGATATCGAACGCTATTATGCGCGTCCCGGCGACAGCACCGGCGGCCTGCCGCTGATCGTGCTGGTCGATTCCGGCTCGGCCTCGGCTTCGGAAATCGTCGCAGGCGCGCTGCAGGATCATCGCCGCGCGCTGGTCATGGGCGAACGCAGCTTCGGCAAGGGATCTGTGCAGACGCTGCTGCCGCTGTCGCGCACGTCGGCGCTCAAGCTCACCACTGCGCGCTATTTCACGCCCTCGGGCAAGTCGGTGCAGGAAGGCGGGATTGAGCCTGATATCGCGGTGCCGCAGATTTCCGACCCCGATTACAAGACGCGGATGAAGCTGCGCGAATCTGATCTGCGCGGGCATCTGATCAACGAGATCGGGCTGGACGACAAGGATCTGGAGGTAGACAAGCTCGACGATCCGCGTTTCACCATGACCACCGAGCAGCTCAAGGAAAAGGGCATCGAGGACTTCCAGCTCTATTATGCGCTCGCAACCTTGCAGCGTACGACGCTGGCGAGTTCGCGGCTGGCGGCAACCCGCCCGGTCGCGGCGCGTTCTGCTGCTACGGGGCGTCCGGTGACGCGCCGCAACTGAACCGTTCCTTTTCGAAGACCTTTATTGCCGGGGGCCTGACCTGATGACTTCGCGCGCGCCGCGTATCGCCGCATGGCTGGCGTTTCTTCTGCCTGCATCGCTGCTGGGCGGAGCGCTGATCAGCCAGTATGTGTTCGGGCTCTACCCGTGCGAGATGTGCTACTGGCAGCGCTGGCCGCACTGGGCCGCGCTGGCGCTGGGCGGCATCGCGGTGCTCTCGGTCAAGCGCGTCGAGGGCCTGGGCGTCGCCATGGCCTCGCTCGCCGCGATCGCGATCGCGGTCAGCGGGCTCATCGGCGGCTTCCATGCCGGGGTCGAATATGGCTGGTGGGAAGGGCTGACCCGCTGCGCCACCGCAGCCCCGGTCGGCGGCAGCACCGAGGATGTGCTCAATTCGATCATGGCCAACCCGCTGGTCCGCTGCGACACCGCGCCGTGGTCGCTGTTCGGCATCTCGCTGGCGGGCTATAATTTCCTCTTGTCGCTGGCCGGGGCGAGCGCCATCTATCTGCTGCTGCGCCGCAGAAAGACCGGGACGATTGCCGCATGATGACCCAGGATAACGAACCGCTCCAGCCTGTCCGCAAGGAGCTGGACCTGTCGGAGATGATCCGGGTCAATCAGGCGGGCGAATATGGCGCGACCCGCATCTATGCCGGGCAGCGCGCGGTGATGGGCGATCATGTACCCGAAGCGCGCGCGATCGCCGGCATGGCCGAACAGGAAGAGGTGCACCGCGCCTTTTTCGACAAGCTGATGGCCGAACGCGGCGTCCGCCCGACCGCGTTGCAGCCTTTCTGGAATGTCGCCGGCTTCGGCCTGGGCGCGGTGACCGCGCTGATCGGACCCAAGGCGGCGATGGCCTGCACCGTCGCGGTCGAGACCGAGATCGACCGGCATTATGCCGAACAGCTCGAGGAGCTGGGCGACAGCGATCCGGAGCTGAGCGCCGCCATCGCCAAGTTCCGCGACGAGGAGCTCGAGCACAAGGATCGTGCGCTCGCCGAGGGAGCCGAGCAGGCCTTTGGCTATCCGGTGATGAGCGCGGTCATCCGCATGGGATGCCGCGCGGCGATCGCGCTTTCGAAGCGCATCTGATCGCATGATCACGCGCCGTTCATCCGGCACAGGCTATTGGCCACAGACGACAAAGTTCAAGTGGAGGACGACATGACGAAGACCGGCACCCTGGCAGCTTTGCTGCTGATCGGAACGGCCTTCGCCGCGCCCGCCACCGCGCAGGAGAATGCGGGCGACAAGGTCGTCCAGAAGATCGTCTATGGCGATGATGCCTGCGAGCCTTCGAGCGACCCGAACGAGATAGTCGTGTGCATGCGGATGGACGAACAGGAGCGCTATCGCATCCCCGAAAAGCTGCGCAGCGATCCCAATTCGATCGCCAATACCAGCTGGACCGAGCGCGTCCGCTCGATGGAAACCGTGGGCAATTTCGGCACCGACAGCTGCTCGCCGGTGGGTGCCGGCGGCTTTACTGGCTGCACGCAATCGCTGGTCCAGGCCGCCCGCGCCGAAAAGAGGCAGGGCGAGGAAGCGATTGCCGGTCGGCTGATCGAGGAAGAGCGCCAGCGTCGCCTGTCGAACATCGACCGCGATGCCGCTGCGGTCGAGGCGCGGCAGAAAGAGATCGAGGCACAGCTCGACGCGCGCAAGGCCGAGCGTGAAGCTGCGGCGGCCGCGATGCGCGCACAGGCCAATGGCGAGGAAGTCCCGCCGCGTCCCGAGCCCGAGGCCCCCTCGCCCGAATGATCCGGGCCTGCGCATGGCGCAACCGACTTGCATGACTAATACACCTGCTCCATAGTGGTGCAGGCGATGGCGACTGCCTCGCGAACAGGGAGCGTGTGCGTCTATGTCGGCAGGTTTGGCGGAGGATCTGGTTTTCGCACCCCCATCTGCGGATGTCTTGAGCGCCGGTCTGCACCCGCTCGACCGGCGCTATGTCAACGTCATCCGCATCATGACCGCGCTGGTGCTGCTGCCGGTGATGATCGCCGCGACCGTCAGCGAGTTCGCGCTGGTCGCCGAGGGCGTGGGTGAGCATGGCATGATCATCGCGCCCGCGCTCGCGCTGTGCGCGTTCATCCTGGTCTTCCTGCCGCAGCGCAAATGGAAGCGCTGGGGCTATGCCGATAGCGACGAACAGCTGCGCGTCGCGCGCGGCTGGATGTTCCGCACCGACACCATCGTGCCGTTCAAGCGCATCCAGCATATCGACCTGGGCGAAGGGCCGATCGAGCGGCTGTTCGGCCTGGCCAGCCTGACGGTCCATACCGCCGGCACGCACAACAGCATCGTCACGCTGCCCGGACTGGCGCGCGACCGCGCCGAGGCGATGCGCGACACGATGCGCCTGCATATCCGCCGCGAGGCCGAATGAGCGACGCCTTCAGCGCCGATCCGCCCATCGTGCTGTCCGCCACGGACACGGCCAGCGAGCGGCGCCTCCACCCATTGACCCTGATGCTCAACCTGGTCCGGCAGGTACCACAGGCAATTCTGGGGCTGATCGCGCTGCGCCTTTCTGGGCCCGACGAGCTGAGGCCATGGGTCGGTTTGTTCGCGCTGCTGGCGCTGCTGGCGATGGTCGGGTTCGAATTCTATCGCTGGTGGCGCTTTTCGTACCGGCTCGATCCGGAGGAACTGCGCATCGCCAGCGGGGTGTTGAGCCGCAACGTCCGCTCGATCCCCTATGAGCGCATCCAGGACGTCAATCTGGAACAGGGTCCGCTCGCACGGCTGGTCGGCCTCGCCAAGGTCCGGCTCGAGACCGGCAGCAGCGGCAGCGGTGACGAAGGCGCGCTCGATTCGGTCGACCTCGCCGAGGCCGAGCGGCTGCGCGACGTCATCCGCCTGCGCAAGGCACAGCAGGCCGATGGCGCGCGCTCGGGCGAGAGCGAAGCCGGTACCGGGGCGGTGGCCGTGCCCCAGACCGATGCGCCGCTGCTGTTCGGCATGGACATGAAGCGCATCCTGATCGCTGGCTTTTTCAACTTCTCGCTGGTGTTCTTCGCGGTGGTCGGCGCGGTGGTCAACAATCTCGACTTCCTGATGCCCGATGACTTCTGGAATCCGCGCCGCCTGCTCGATTTCCTGGGACTCGACGACCTGTTCGCCGCGCTCGATCTTGCCGCGCGCATCGCCTCGGTGATTGCGGCGCTGATCGGGCTGGTGGTGGTGGGGCTGGTCGGCGGGATCATCCGCACGGTGTTGCGCGAATATGGCTTCCGGCTCGAGCGCACCGAGACCGGCTTTCGCCGCCGCCGCGGGCTGCTGACGCTGACCGATGTCGTCATGCCGCTGCACCGCATCCAGGCCGCCGTCATCGCCACCGGCCCGATCCGCCGCCGCTTCGGCTGGTACGAGCTCAAGGTGCAGAGCCTCGCCAGCGACAGCGAGAAGGAAAGCGACCACAGCATCGCACCGTTCGCCACCGCAGACGAGCTGCGCCATGTGCTGGGCGAGACGCGCATCGCGTGGGACACCGACTATCCGTCGATGCGCGGGGTCGATCCGGCGATGTGGTGGGTGCCTTTGGTCTTCGCGCTGCCGGTGCCGATCCTCGGCCTCGGCATCTCGGCCTATTTCGCCAGCCCCTGGATCGCACTCGCCTATCTCGCGCTGCCGCTGGTCCCGCTGTTCAGCTGGCTGTACTGGCGCGCGCACCGCTATGCGCTGCTGGGCGACCAGCTCTATGTCCGCACCGGCTTCTGGAACCAGACGCTGACATTGCTGCCGCTGCGCCGCGTGCAGAGTGTCGACATCAAGCAGAGCTTCGTCAGCCGCTTCATCGGTCTGGCCGATGTCGCGATCGGGGTTGCGGGGCGATCAGGCGCGGTCACGATCCAGGCGATCCCGCTCGGCGACGCGATCGCCCTGCGCGAGGAACTGCTCGGCCCGGCGGTCAGAAATCGACCGTCAGGAACATCGTGACCTGGCGCGGGGCGTTGACCTGATAGCTGCCGCTGCCGACCAAAGCGAGGTCGTAGGTGTCGGCGACATTGAGCATCGTCACGCGCAGCAGCGCCGGATTGTCGCCCAGATCGAAGCGCCAGCGTACCCCAGCATCGATGATCGTCCGCGCGGGCAGGAAGACGAGGTTGCGCGTATCGGCGGCGCGGGTGCCGCGATGCGTGACGTTGAGCGTCAGCTGCACCCCATCGAGCCCCGGCACCTCATATTGCGTCGCCAGCGTGAGAATGCGCGAGGGCTGGCCGAGCGGCCTGCGTCCCACACGTCCCTGCTCGACCGCCTCGCCGGTCACGCGCGGCTGCATCAGCACCGCGCCCGCCACGACGGTCAGCCGGGGCACCAAAGTTCCGGTCGCGGACAGCTCGACCCCGCGATGCCGGACATCGCCGAGCTCGCGAAAGACATTCGCGCTATCGGCGGCGAAATAGGGCTTGCGCACGTCGAACAGCCCCGCGACCAGGCTCATCCCGCCCGGGATCTTCCAGCGCAGCCCGGCATCGAGCTGGCTGGTGAGGATCGCGGGCAGCGCCTCGGTGCGGTTGGCGGCATTGTCGGGCGCGATACCGCTTTCCTCCAGCCCCCTGGTATAGCCGCCGTAAAAGGCGAGCCGCCTGGTCGCCTCGATCGAGGCGGTGACATTGGGCAACCAGGCCTCGTCGTCGGTGCGCGCCAGCGCTGCGCCGGGCCGGTCGACGCGCTTGCGATACCAGGTGTGCTGCAGGCCGACGCTCAGGCCGCCGACACCCTGCCAGCGCCCGTCATAGGCAATACCCGCAATCGCTTGGCGCACCGTCTCGTCGGTCTGCGGGTTGAATCGGAAATCGGGTTCGGGCGCATCGAGCACCTGCTCGACCGGTGCGCGCGCATAGCTGACCGAGGCACCGCCGCCATAGCGGCTCACCCGCTCGCGCCCGCGCAATGCCGCGTGCAGCGTGTGGCGGCGCGGACCCTCGGTGAAGGACTTGCTGATGCGCAGTTCCCCGCTGGTTCCGGCGAGCGACAGCGGCGGGTCGCTGGTGATGCGGCGGACGGCGGTGCCATCGGGGCGCAAGGCGGTGAAGTTGGTCGCGAAATTGGTCGCGCTGTCCGATGTCGAGCGGAACAGGCCCGCCGCGAGGTCCCAGCCTCCGCCCAGCCGCGCCTTGGTCAGCGCGCCATAATGCTGCACCGTGTTGCGCTGGTCCGCCCATTCGGGGCCTGGGAACTTGCGACGCTCGATGCGCGGCGGCAGGAATGCGCCTTCGGGTGTGTAGAGCGGCGCGGCCTCGCGATTGTACAGGTCGATGCGGCTCCAGAACGGGATGACCTCGATGTTCCGGCTGGGCTTCCACCGTGCCGCGAGCGCATAGGATCCGAAGAACGACTGGTTGCCCGGCGCCAGCTCATCGACGAAACCCGCCACCCCCGCAACCAGGCTCAGACGGTCCTTGATCACCGGAATCTGCGTGTCGATCTCGAGCCTGCCGCCACCCCAGCTGTTCAGGCCGAGCATCGTGCTGACCACCAGATCGTTGCCTGCAGGGCGGATCTTGTAATCGACGATGCCCGTGGGTGCCGGAAAGAGGTAATTCTGCGCGGTCAGGCCGACGCGCACGACATTGCTCTGCACCAGCCGGTCGGTGAAAGACGCCGGGCGATCGAAATACAGCCCTTCGAGCCGGATGTTATTGGCGGTGACCGGGGAAAATCCGCGCACGTCACTACCGCTGTACAGCCCCACCCGCTCGTTGCCGATGCTGGTGCCGAAGGCATCCTCGGCCCCGGCAGCGGCATTGTCGGTCACACGCTGCGCAAGGGCTGGAGATGCCGAAACAAGGCTAGCTGTCGATAGCAGGATCGAAGCGCGGAACGTCCGCCAAATCGTCCGGGCCAAAGGGTTTCTCGCTGAACAGATAATCATAAAAGAACTCACGCAAGCGCTGGTGGTAAGCGCGAATGCGCATCTGATAGTCAAGCTGCGCGGCGATATCGGTGCGCGCGAGCGCGGTCATCGCCTGGGCAAGCCCCGCGGGCGGCAGCAGCCAGCCGGCGGCCCGCGCCAGCTCGGCCCGGCGGGCGATCCCGTCGCGATAGGCCTGCGATTGCTGCGCCACATGCCGGTCGCCCAGGTGCTGGAAGGCGAAATACCATTTCCAGTGAAAGGTCGGCGGGATTGCCGCGCCAGGGGCGAGTTGCGGATAGAGCTTGAGGAAATCGCGCATCGTCTGGTCGCGTGGGCGATCCCATCCGGCATGAACATATTCGCGATTCTCGCGTGCCAGCGCCGCGCCATCGGGCACCGGCACGGCGGCATTGATCGCCAGATTCGCCCCGGCAGGCGCGACGAGCGTCAGCGCAAACCAGATCGCCGCGAGCGATGCCGCATGCACCGCAGAGCGCGAGCCCCGCCGCGCGACGATGAGGATGATGGCGGTCCACAGCAACGCGACGAGCCCGATCAGCCCGGCAAAGCCGAGGGCGCGCAAGGGCGCGGTGCCGGCGATCAGCGCGCCGACCGCGAACGGCAGCAGCAGCGCTGCCAGCACGCCGCCCAGACGCACCAGCACGCGCGCGCTCCAGAGGCGCCGGTTCGCGCCGGGCATCGCAGCGAGCGCATGATAGCGCCCCGCCTCGCGCTCACCCGACCACAGGTCGTGGAGCAGCGCGATCAGCACCAGCGGCGCGAGATAGATGACGACAAAGGCGAGGTCGAACCGCCCCGGCAGTGCGAGTTCGGGATTGGCGGCTTCGTTCTCGTAGATCTGCGCCTCGAGCGCGAGCGCGCGGACGCGCAGCATGGCGGGTGCGATATCGCGGCTGCCGAGCGCGGCAAAGGCCAGGTCCGATGGCGCGTCCCAGGTCGGCTGGAACCCGTAATAGGCGCCCGAGCCGGCATCCTTGACAAACGCCGCCAGCGCGCGCTCCTCGGTGGCCTGCCCTGCGATCATCCGGTCGATCGCCGCCCGGTCGCGCGCGACGCTGGCCAGGCCCAGGGCGACCGCCGCGCTGGCACAGATCGCGAGCAACGCCAGCGCCATCAGCGCCGATCTGCTGCGCAGCATGAAGCCGAATTCACGGGCGAGGTTGCTCATAGCCCTGCCCTTTCGAGCCGGCGGCGCGCAAAGGCGAACAGGCCGATCGCGAGCGCAACCCATAGCGCGAGCACCGCCAGCGGCATCGCCATCGCGCCTGCACGCTCACCCGGGCTGGGCGCGGAGAAATCGAAATCGGGGATCGTCTTCCAGAAATCGGCCGAGATGCGCGTGCGGCGGTCGGCAATCGGGTCCTTGCTTCGCGCGGCGTCATCGGCGCTGGCGACGGCACTGGCCTGCAGGCCATTGAGCTTCTGCACCATGGCATAGCGATAGGCCTCGGCAGCAGCCAGAAAGGCGAGATGCGTGCCGAGATCGGTCGCCGCCCCGGTCATCGACGCGCGGCGCACCGCGAGCGCCGGGCTGATGATGCCGAGGGTTGTGAGTGTCTCGGTCTGCGCGTTCTGGATCGCGGCGGCGCGCGCGGCATAGTCCTTGAACAGCTGCGAGGTCAGCCGCTCGCCTTCCTGCGCCAGCACGCCGCGATAGTTGAACGGCAGGTCCTCGACCCGGGTTACGCCATAGCGTTTCAGCAGCTTCGCCTTGAAGGCGGCGAAATGCGGGTCGTTGGGATTGTGGCTGTCGCCGATGCGGCGCAGGTCTGCGGCAATGGCAAATTCGGTATCGACCCGGCTCGGCAGAGGCTCGGCCACGCCGACCCAGGCCGCCGCCGCGCGCGGGACCAGCACCACGACGATCGCCCAGGCCGCGATCAGCGTGACCAGCGCGCCCTGCGCACTGGCCGCGAGCGCCGAGACCGCGGTGATGACCAGCACCCAGACGAGCAGATAGCCGCCATAGGACAAGGCCGTCAGCGCCGCGATGCCTGCCTCGCCCGGCTGCTGCACGGCGGCCCAGCCGAGCGCGGCAAAGGCCGGTGCCATCGCGAGCGCGGCCGCCACGCCGAGCGCGAGCGCCTTGCCGACCAGGATCGACCAGGCCCCTGCCCCATAAGCCGCGAGCGCGCGCAGACTGCCGCGTTCGCGCTCGCGCGCGATGCTCGCAAAGCCCAGGAACACCAGCAGCAGCGGCGCAAGCGTCTGCAGCACGAAGGCGGGCGTCAGCTGGCCGAAGCGGACGAGGTCCGAAGACTCCCGCGCCGCGCCGAAGGTGGCGCTGTTCTGCCGGTGCCCCTCGAGGAACAGTAGCGTGCCGGTAAACGCGTCGACGCCCGGGTCGAACGCGGCCAGCGGCCCCACCGGGCGCAAGGCATAGGTGCCGTAATGCACCATGCGGTGCGGATGCCGGTCGGGCTGCGCCTTGAACTGCGCATCGGTCGCCGCCTGCGCCTCGGCGCGCATTTCCGCTGCCGCCGCCATCTGCGTCGCCGAAGTCACCGCCGCGATGGCCGAGAGCAGCAGCAGCGTCGCGATGCCGACCAGCGCCAGCCGCGAGCGCAGCATCAGGCGCAGCTCGGCGCCCGCGATCGTCAACGCCCGGTTCATCGCACCCTCGCAAAGCCGTCGTGCAGGGCATTGAGGTCGAATCGCGGTTCGCTGGTTTGCGCCGACCATTCGCTGGCGATCCTGCCGCCCGAGATCAGGCCGATCCGGTCCGCAGTGTCCGCCGCGCCGAGCAGGTCATGCGTCACCATCAGCACCGCCACGCCGCGCGCCGCGAGCGTTTCGAGCAGCGCGTGAAAGTCCGCCGAGGCTGCGGGGTCGAGCCCCGAGGTCGGCTCGTCGAGCAGCAGCAGCGGCGTATCGCGCAGCATCGCGAGCGCGATCGCGGTCTTCTGCCGCATGCCCTTGGAAAAGCTGCCCGCGCGCTGTTCCCAGGCTGGGGCGGCCAGGCCCACCGACAGGAATGCTGCCTCGATCTCGGCCCGGCTGCGGCGGCAATCGGCGATCTTGAGCAGATAGTCGACATTCTCGCGCGCGGTCAGATGGTCATAGAGCGCCACGTTTTCCGGCAGATAGGCGATCTGCGCGCGCACCGCCTCGATGGCAGTGGCCGGGTCCTGCCCGCCGATCGTGAGCCCGCCGCCCGAACGCGCGAGAAAGCCGAGGATCGCGAACAATGTCGTCGATTTGCCCGCGCCATTGCCGCCTAGCAGCGCATAGATTTCGCCCCCCGCCAGCGTCAGCGACAGGCCGTCGACGATGCGCCGCCCGCCGCGCTCGACGACGAGCTGGTCGATCACCAGAACGGGATTGGACATGCAAAGGATCCTTCAGAACGACAATCTCAGCGCCACCGACGCCGCACGCGGCGTCCCGGGCTGCACCCAAAGCTGCGAGAAGCTGTTGGTATAATATACTGTATCAAACAAATTCGTGACGTCAGCGAAAATTTCCACATTTTCAAGGACCTTCCACGCCGCGAACAGCCGGACCAGCGTGTAGTCGGGCAGTTCGAAGGCCGTTCCGGTCTCGCCGAGCCGCGTTCCGACATGCTGCACGCCGCCGCCAATCGTCAGCCTGGTGTCACCGATATCGAAGCCGCGCGATGCCTGGAGGCTGAGCGTCTGGCGCGGAATGTTGATCAAGCGGTCGCCGCGGCGGATAGGCAGGCCGAAATTGAGATCGGCGACATCCTGCCGCGCTTCGGCATCGACAAAGGCATAGGAGAACCACAGGTTGATATCGCCGGGCAGCTTGCCCATCAGGTCGAATTCGAGCCCCCGGCTGCGCGCCTTGCCGATCGGCAGCGAGAAACCGGGATTGGCTGGGTCCGCCGCGAGCACGTTCGACTTGGAGAGCGTGAACAGCGAGACCGTGCCCTGCAGCGCATCGTCGAACAGTCCGAATTTCGCACCGATTTCGGCCGACTTGCTGGTTTCCGGATCGAACAGGCGGCCTGCCGCCGTCGCACCCAGATTGGCACGGAAGCCCTCGCCATAAGCGGCGTAGAACGAGACCGCGGGCGATGCGGTATAGACAATCCCCGCCTGGGGACTGAACCGGTTGTAACTGCGACTGGCGGCAGAGTTGTTCGCCCGGTTGAGGCTCTCCACGGTGATGTCGTCGAAGCGCCCGCCCAGGCGAATCTGCAGCGAATCGGTTATGCTGATCTGGTCTTGCACATAGGCGCCGACCGCGCGCTGCTGGTCGAGCCGGTTGGTCTGCGGCCCCGGAGCGGGCAGCGGGAAGCGGCCATAGACCGGGTTGAACACATCGATATCGTTGCTTGCCAGCGCGGTGATCGCAGCGCCGATCGAGGGCGGACGGAAGCGGAGGAAAAGCTGGCTGTTGTCGAACTCGTCATAATCGACGCCCAGCAGCACGCGGTGCGTCAGGCTGCCCGTCGCGAACCGCCCCGCGATCTCGCCGCGCAGCACGAAATGCTCGCCTTCATACAGGCGGAAGCGGCGCTGGCGCGAGAGCGAGCGACCGTCGCGGAAGAGCCGCTGGCGCGCGGTCGCGAGTTCGGGCTCGGTGGAAAAGCCCTCGAGCCGCGTCTCGCGATACTGGGTGCCGATCAGCAGGCTCCAGTCCTCGCTGAACTTGTGGTCCAGTTGCACCTGATGTCCGGTCGCATCCGCCTCGATTGGCCCGTCGCCCGGTTCGCCGAAAAAGGCGCGGCGCGACACCCGGCCCAGCACACCGCCGATCGCCACGGTGCCGCGATCGAAATCCGCCTCCTGGCGGGTCAGCTCGAGGTCATAGCTGATCGTGGTATTCTCGCTGAGCTTGAGCAGGAACGACGGCAGAAAGCCGACCCGCTCGGACCCCACGGTGCGGCGGAAACTGTCCGACTTCTCGTAAAAGCCGATCAACCGCACTGCCGCGACATCGCCGATCGCGATGTTGACATCGGCATCGGCGCGGCGGCGATCGAAGCTGCCGGCTTGTACATTGATCCGCCCCCGCGTGTCGAAATCCGCGTGCTTGGTGACGATATTGACCGTGCCGCCCGGCTCGCCGCGCCCGAACAATGCGGCATTGGGCCCTTTCAGGATCTCAATCCGCTCGACGCCCGCGACATCGCGCGTCCCGCCGAAGCCGCGCCCGCCGTTGAAGCCGTTGACCAGATAGCCCGATGGCAGGTTTTCGTCGCCGGCAAAACCACGCACCGCATAGGCATCCCACAACCCGCCGAAATTGTTCTGCCGCGCCACCGAGGCCGACAGATCGAGCGCATCGGTGAGCCGCGTCAGATTGTTGGCGTCGATCTGCTCCTGGCCGATCTGGGTGATCGCCTGCGGCGTCTCGCGCAGCGTGAAGTCGCCGCGATAGGCCTGGCGCTGACCGGTGACGATGATGTTGTCCTCGGCCTCGAGCGCGTCGCCGGGCTGTTCTTGATCGGCCCAGGCGGTGCCGGGCGCGGCCGCAGTCCCCGCCAGCAGCATCGAGACCAGGCCAAAAGCGAAACGTGACATGACAGCGTGTACCCCCCACAAGAGCGCCGCATCCCCCCCGGGAGCGTCGAAGCGAGGCGCGTGATATAGTATATCATCCAGAGGTCAAGAGTGTTTTGCTGCGAGATCCGGGGGCGCCCGATCGCAGCATAGGGATGCCCCAGCACGCCGCTAGGAACCGCGATCACTAGACCTTCGTGAGGATCGAAAAGCGGGGCAACTGGCCCATCGCTAGGGAGAATGTGGGGATTGCGGCCAGCTTCAGGGTCGAGCGCGACCGCTGGATGCTGGGGCACCACTGCGTCCGCCGCCGGACCCAAGGTGGAACTGATCCCCGCTGGTCGTCGCTATCGCGGGAGGCTAAGCCCCGACGCTTGAAGCGCTTGCCTCATGGCACGCGCGCCGGCACCGCGCATCGCGGTGCCATACCTTATCGATAACAATGCTGTGCGGGATTTGATCTGCAGCCAATCATCGGGCAGTTTGGCGGCGTGCACTGCGAAGGGGAGCGAACGGCTCAGCCTTTCGCTCCCCGCAGTGGCACGGCTTTCGCCTGAGGCCGTCTTCGGCCTCAGGCGAGAATAGTCGCATCAGGCGCGCGGATAGCGGCCCGCCTGCTTCTTGTCCTGGTGCCGCTTGACCAGATAGCCACCGGCTCCCAGCAGCAGCATCGACGGCAGGCTCATCCGCGAGATGATGAACGGGATGGCGGATGCCGCGATCGCGCCGGTGGTTGCGCCTGCGGCGCTGTCTGCCTTGGGCGACTTGCCCGCAATCTTGGCACCGAGATAGGCGCCGATAATGTTCTTGATCATGCTGTTGCTCCTTGTCTCCCCGAATACCGGACAGGGCGGATATGGTTCCCTCGCGCTGCGGGTTTGTAGTGAAAGTCCGCGGACCGGAACTCCGCCCCTTGCAAGGCGTAAGCCCTGCCAGACGGGAGCAGGACCAGCCATGATCGACAAAATGACAAAGCTACAGACCTTTGCGCGGGCAGGTTGGTTCGCGCGCGGCGTGGTCTATTGCCTGCTTGGCGTTCTCGCCCTCACCGGCACCGGCGCATCCGACGCCAGCCCGCAGGGAGTGTTCCGATCGGTGCAGGACATGCCTGGCGGATCGTGGCTGCTCGGGCTGCTCGCGCTCGGCCTCGCCTTTTACGGCGCGTACCGGCTCTACAGCGCCGCGATGGACAGCGAGGGCAAGGGCGACGACACCAAGGGCGCGGCCATTCGCACCGGTTATGCGGCAAGCGGTCTGGCGCATTTCTTCCTCGCTTATGCCGCAGCGCGCCTGGCAATGGGCCAACCCTCCGGCGGCGACGGCGCGACCGAGCAGCGCGCGGCGGACATGGTGCTCGATGTACCGATGGGTGAAGCGTTGATCGGCGCGCTGGGCCTGGCGTTCCTCGCCGCTGCCGCGCACCAGGCGATCAAGGCCTGGACCACCGAATTCATGGCGGACACCGGCCCCGGTGCGCCGCGCTGGGTGGTGCCGATCGGCCGGGCGGGACTGGCCGCGCGCGCGGTTGTCTTCGCGGTCATCGGCCTGTCGCTGATCAGCGCAGGATGGTTCGGTTCCGCGGGCGAGGTGAAGGGCCTGGGCGATGCGCTGTCATCGCTGGCCGACCACCCCGAACTCTATGCGCTGGTCGGGATCGGGCTGTTCCTGTTCGGCGTGCACAGTTTCGTCGACGCGCGCTGGCGGCGCGTGCGCAACGACGATGTGGTGAACGTGCTCAGGGCGCGGGCGCGCGCCCGCTGAATACACAGCCCGATCGGCGGCAATTACATCACGAGGCATCGCCCGAGCCGGGCCCATGATGCCCTCCGGAGTGCCTGCCATCGTTCGGGCAGCATCACGAGCGGTTCGTGATCATTTCCGCAATCACAGGGAACTATCGAGGCTTTCGGGGCTTGGGAGTTCGCAAGGAGTCCTGAATGCCCGATGAACTGATCGTCAACGGAACGCCCCATCCGCTTCCGCAAGACCCCCGTGTCACCCTGCTCGATTTCCTCCGGCACGATCTGGGGCTGACCGGCACAAAGAAAGGCTGCGACCATGGCCAGTGCGGCGCTTGCACGGTGATCGTCAACGGGCTGCGTATCAACAGCTGCCTCACGCTCGCGGCGATGCACGAAGGCCATCAGGTCACGACGATCGAGGGCCTGGGCATTGCGGACGAGCCTTCGCCGCTGCAGCGCGCGTTTGTCGAGCATGACGGATTTCAGTGCGGCTATTGCACGCCGGGGCAGATCTGTTCGGCGACCGCGATGCTCGACGAGATCGCGAATGGCTGGCCGAGCGATGCCAGCGAGACGCTCGACGGCCCGTTCGAGGCCAGCGGCGCGGAAATTCGCGAGCGGATGAGCGGCAATCTGTGCCGCTGCGGCGCCTATGCCAATATCGTCGCCGCGATCCGCCACGTCGCCGAATCGGAGCCTGCGGCATGAGGCCGTTCCAGTACCAGCGCGCGCATTCGATCAGCGATGCCTCGGCGATCGCGGCGCTGCCCGAGGCGATGCTGATCGCGGGCGGCACCAACTTGCTCGACATGATGAAGCTGCAGGTCGCCACCCCTTCGCAGCTCGGCGATATCGGGCGGATCGGGCTCGACGGCATTCAGGATACGTCCGACCGAGGCCTGCGCATCGGCGCGCTGGCGACCAACACCGCCACTGCCGTGCATCCGCGCGTCCGCGCCGATTATCCGGTGCTCGCCCGCGCGATCCTGGCGGGCGCGACGCAGCAGCTGCGCAACAAGGCGACGACCGGCGGCAATCTGTGCCAGCGCACGCGCTGCTATTATTTCATGAACGTCGACCAGCCCTGCAACAAGCGCGATCCGGGCAGCGGCTGCGGTGCGATCGGCGGGGTAAACAAGCTGCACGCGGTGCTCGGCACCAGCGACCAGTGCATCGCGACCTATCCCGGCGACATGGCGGTGGCGCTGACCGCGCTGGGCGCAAAGGTCGTCATCGCGAAGAGCGACGGCGCCGAGCGGACCGTGCCGGTGCGCGATTTCCACCTGCTGCCCGGCGACACTCCGTGGCGCGACAATGTGCTCGATCAGGGCGAACTGATCGTCGCGGTTACCCTGCCCCCGCCGGTCGCGGCGACGCAGCTCTACCGCAAGGTGCGCGAGAGGTCGTCCTATGCCTTTGCCCTGGTCTCGATCGCGGCCGTGATCGCGATCGACGATGGCAAGTTCGCCCGCGCCGATCTCGCCTTTGGTGGCCTCGCGCACAAGCCGTGGCACGACCCGCGCATCGGCGAACTGCTCGTCGGCGCGGCCCCCTCGCCTGCGCTGTACGACCAGGCCGCCGACCTTCTGCTCGAAGGGGCAGAAGGCCATGGCGACAATGATTTCAAGATTCCGCTCGCCCGGCGCACGTTGCACGCGGTGCTGGCCGAAGCGGTGGAGAAGGCGGCATGAGCGTGCATGTGAAGCAGGACAAGCCCGCGACCGACAACCGGCTCGACACGATGCGCCAGGGCGTGATCGGCAAGCCCGTCTCGCGGATCGAGGGGCTGGCCAAGGTCACCGGCACCGCGCCCTATGCCGCCGAATATCCGGTCGAGGGCTGCGTCGAGGGCGTGCTGGTAACAGCGACCATCACCCGGGGCACCATCGTGCGGATCGACGCCGAAAGCGCGCTCGCCATGCCCGGCGTGATCGCGGTGATCGATGACGAGCGCCTCACCACGCGCCCCGCCCAGGGCACCGCCAACGAGGCTCCGCAGCAGAAGCCACGCACGATCTGCTATTGGGGTCAGCCGATCGCGCTGGTGGTGGCAGAAAGTTTCGAACAGGCGCGCGATGCGGCCAGGCATCTGGTCGTCGAATACAAGCCCGACGAGGCCGCGCCGGTCGAAGCCGACCCGAGCATTGCCGAGGAACAGGAAGACGAGACCGTCCGCGAGGGCAATCTCGACAAGGCGATGTCCGACGCGGCCTTCGCGGTCGATGTCACCTATACAACCAAGGGCCATGCCTCGGCGGCGATGGAGCCGCATGCCGCGATCGCGCAATGGGACGGCGAACGCCTGACCGTCCATGCCTCGCTGCAGATGCTGAACTACAACATTACCGAACTGTCCGATGCGCTCGACCTGCCCGAGGACAGGATCCGCCTGATCTCGCGCTATGTCGGCGGCGGGTTCGGGTCGAAGCTCGGGATCAGCGAGGAAGCGGTTGCGGCCTCTATCGCCGCGATGCAGCTCGAACGCCCCGTGCGCGTCGTGATGTCGCGCCAGCAGGTGTTCCAGAGCATCATGCGACGGTCGGAGACGACGCAGCGGCTGCGGCTGGCGTGCGATGCCGATGGCAGGCTGACCGGCTTCGGCCACGAGGCGCTGGTCTCCAACCTACCCGGCGAGGAATTTGCCGAACCGGTGCTGCAATCCTCGCATTTCCTCTATCCGGGCGAGCATCGCGAGCTGGTGCTGAAGCTCGCCCGCATCCACCGCATGACCGCAGGCTCGGTCCGCGCGCCCGGCGAGGCCGTGGGCATGCCCACGCTCGAGGCGGCGATGGACGTGCTCGCCGAGCGTGCCGGGATCGATCCGGTCGAGTTGCGCTTGCGCAACATTCCCGACAAGGACCCCGAACAGGGCCTGCCCTTCTCGTCGCACAAGCTCGCCGAATGCCTGCGCCAGGGTGCGGAAGCGTTCGGCTGGGACAGCGCACCGCGCAGGCCCCGCCTGCGCCGCGAGGGCGAATGGTGGATCGGCACCGGGATGGCGAGCGCCGCGCGCGTACACAATGTCGCCGAAGCCAGGGCACGCGTCACGCTCAAGGCGGATGGCACCGCGCTGGTCGAAACCGACATGACCGATATCGGCACCGGCACCTATACGATCGTCGCGCAGATTGCCGGCGAGATGCTGGGATTGCGACCCGACCAGGTGCTCGTCGACCTCGGCGACAGCAACCATCCGCGCGGGCCCGGATCGGGCGGCAGCTGGGGAGCCCCGTCGATCGGCTCTGCCGTCTATGTCGCGTGCATGGCGATCCGCGAGGCGCTGGCCGACACCCTCGGCATCGACGAGACCGCGCTGGTGCTCGCCGACGCCAAAGCGGGCAACGGCACGCCGTTGACCGAACTGCTCGGCGGCAAGGATCTGGTGCGCGAAGGCCATTACGAGCCGGGCAAGATCACCGACGATTATCTCGCCTCGGGCTTCGGCGCGTTCTTCGCCGAGGTGCGGGTCAACCACTATACCGGCGAAACCCGGGTGAACCGCATGCTCGGCGCGTTCGGCTTCGGCCGGGTGCTCAACGCCAAGACCGCGCGCTCGCAATGCCTGGGCGGCATCACCTGGAGCATCGGCATGGCGCTGACCGAGGCGCTCGAGTTCGATCCGCGCGACGGGCATCTCGTCAATCGCGATCTCGCCGAATATCACGTTCCCGTGCACCGCGACGTGCCCGACCTCGACGTGGTGCTGGTCGAGGAGCGCGATGCCGCCGCGAGCATCATCCAGGCCAAGGGCATTGGCGAGCTGGGCATGTGCGGCGGCGCGGCGGCGATCGCCAACGCGATCTACAATGCCTGCGGCGCGCGCGTGTTCGATTATCCGATGACCCCCGACCGGGTGCTTGCCGCGATGCCCGACTGACGGTCGGCGGCACCCCCCGGCGGGGCCGCGACGCGTTTGGACAAAGCGATTTCAATGGGCTAGACCCTGGCCATTGCCATTCTCAGCGAGACCCCCTGCCGTGCAGACCAACCGCAATGTCCCCCGCGCCAGCGGCCAAGCCAACCGATGGGCGATCGCCGGGCTGGTCGCGGGCATCGTGTTCTTCGTGCTCAGCGCAGGGATCGCCTATCTCAACATCGCCAATATGCGCGCCAGCGATTCCGCGATCCGCAAGACGCATACGGTGCTCAATGCGCTCGACGACATGCTGGCCGCGGCGCTCGACGCGGAGACCGGGCAGCGCGGCTATCTGCTGACCGGGCGCGAGGCCTATCTCGAGCCCTATGTCGAAGGCGCCGCGCTGGCGCGCGCCAAGCTCACCGTGCTGGAAGCGATGATGCAGGGCGATGCCGTGCAGGAAGACAATGTCGCGCAGCTCGAACGCAATGTGGAGCAGAAGCTGCGCGAACTCGATGCGACGATCCGACTGCGGCGCGACGAGGGCTTCGCTGCGGCACTGGCGGCCGTGGATTCGGACCGTGGCAAGGCGGCGATGGACGCGATCCGCGCGCAGATTGCCAGCATGGCGCGCGAGGAACTGCGCAAGCGGCAGTCCAACATCGACCAGATGGCCGCCGCCTCGAACACCGCCGTGGTCAGCGCGGTGGTGACCAGCGCCAGCGGCATCGCGCTGACCATCGCCATCTTCCTGCTGATGGTACGCAGCATGCGCCAGCGCGAACGGCAGCAATGGCTGCAACAGGCTCAGGTCGATCTTTCATCCGCGATGATGGGCGACAAGTCGATCGAGGATCTCGCGGCTGCCATCCTTGCCTTCCTCGCCGACAAGACCGGCACCCGCGCCGGTGCGCTGTTCAAGGGCGAAGGCGGAAGCTTCAACCGTGCCAGCATGCTCGGCGTCGCACAGGGAGCGGACGTACCGGTCAGCTTCGCGCTCAACGAGGGCCTGCTCGGCAAGGCGGCGGTCGATGGCCGGTTGATCGTGCTCAACGATATTCCGCAAGGCTATCTTTCGATCGGCTCGGCGCTGGGCAGCGACGTCCCGCGTCACCTGGTGATCGCACCGACCAAGGCCGACGACCGCGTCAATGGCGTGATCGAGCTCGGCTTTCTCGATCCCGTCGACGAGCTGGTGCTCGAGCTGCTCGAACAGTCGAGCGGATCGATCGGCATCGCGCTGCGGTCCGCCCGGTTCCGCACGCGGCTGCAGGATGCGCTCGAGGAGACGCAGCGCCAGGCCGGCGAGCTCCAGGCGCAGAGCGAGGAACTGCGCGTCTCGAACGAGGAGCTCGAGGAACAGGGCAATGCGCTGCGCGAGACGCAGGCGCGGCTCGAACTGCAGCAGGTCGAGCTCGAACAGACCAACAGCCAGCTCGAGGAGCAGGCGCAGGCGCTGGAAACGCAGCGCGACGACCTGGAACGCGCCTCCGCCGCGCTGCAATTGAAGGCGCGCGAGCTCGAACAGGCGAGCCAGTACAAGTCCGATTTCCTTGCAAATATGAGCCACGAGCTGCGCACCCCGCTCAACTCGCTGCTGATCCTGTCGAAACTGCTCGCCGACAATCCCGAAGAGCGGCTGTCCGAGGAGCAGGTCAAGTTCGCGCGCACCATCTATTCGGCGGGCAACGATCTTCTGGTGCTGATCAACGACATTCTCGACCTGTCGAAGATCGAGGCCGGGCATATCGAGATCCAGCCCGCGCCGGTGCTGACAGACCGACTGGCGAGTGACATGCAGAAGGTCTTCCAGCCGATCGCCGACGAGCGCGGCCTGACGCTCGAGATCGAGCGCGATGCGGATTGCCCCGAGACGATCGAGACCGACCGGATGCGGCTCGAGCAGGTGATCAAGAACCTGTTGTCGAACGCGCTCAAGTTCACCGAGCGCGGCAGCGTCCGGCTCGGCTTCGCGCCCGTCGGCGAGGACCGGCTGGCGATCAGCGTCGCCGATACCGGGATCGGGATCGCGCAGGAACAGCAGGACAGCATCTTCGAGGCGTTCCAGCAGGCCGATGGGACGATCAGCCGCAAATACGGCGGAACCGGACTGGGTCTTTCGATCTCGCGCGAACTGGCGCGGCTGCTGGGCGGCAGGATCAGCCTGGAAAGCAAGGTCGGAGAAGGCAGCCGCTTCACGCTCACCATCCCGATTGCCTATGATCCCGCCCTGGTACCGTCGCGCCAATTGGCTCCCGCCGCTCCCGTCGCGCCCGCTGCGGTGCTGCCCTCGCCTGCCCCCGCGCCCCGGCAGCGCGCCGCCAGACAGGGTGCCGTGCCGCGGATCGCGGCCGACGACCGCGCGGTGCTGAGCGAAGGCAAGCAGCTGCTGCTGGTGATCGAGGACGATGCGACCTTCGCCGGGATCGTCTGCGACCTGTCGCGCGAGATGGGCTTCCAGTGCATCGTCGCCAGCACCGCGCAGGAGGCGATCGCGCTGGCCGGCGAATATCGCCCGCACGCGATCGTGCTCGATATCGGCCTGCCCGACCAGTCGGGCCTCACCGTGCTCGACCAGCTCAAGCACAAGGACGAAACGCGGCACATCCCGATCCATGTCATCTCGGGAGCCGATCAGGGCCCGACGGCGCTGGCGCTGGGCGCGGTCGGCTTTCTCGGCAAGCCCGCGCGGCGCGACGAGCTCGCCGAGGTGCTGGCGACGCTCCAGGCCAAGCTGGTGTCGCGGATGCGTCGCGTGCTGATCGTCGAGGACGACGCCGTGCAGCGCGAGGCGGTGGGTCAGTTGCTCAGGTCGCAGGATGTCGACACCGTGGGCGTCGGCACAGCGGCCGATTGCCTTGCCCGGTTGCGCGGCGAGGCGTTCGATTGTGTCGTGCTCGACCTGTCGCTGCCCGATGCCTCGGGCTTTGCCGTGCTCGAGGAACTGAGCGCCGACGAGGCCCATGCCTTCCCGCCGGTGATCGTCTATACCGGGCGCGAGCTGACCGCCGACGAAGAACAGCGGCTGCGGCGCTATTCGAGCTCGATCATCATCAAGGGCGCCAAGTCCCCCGAGCGGCTGCTCGACGAGGTGTCGCTGTTCCTGCACCAGGTGGTCGCCGATCTGCCGCCCGAACAGCGCAAGATGATCGAGAAGGCGCGCCACCGCGACGCCGCGCTCGAAGGTCGCCGCATCCTCATCGTCGAGGATGACGTGCGCAACGTCTATTCGCTCACCAGCGTGCTCGAACCGCGCGGCGTGGTGACGCAGATCGCGCGCAACGGCCAGGAGGCGATCGACGCGCTGGAAGCGGCAGGCGAGGATTCGGACAAGGCGATCGACCTGGTGCTGATGGATGTGATGATGCCGGTGATGGACGGGCTGACCGCCGCGCGCACCATCCGCAGCGAGGCGAAATGGTCCCGGCTGCCGATCATCATGCTCACCGCCAAGGCGATGCCCGATGACCAGCAGAACTGTCTGGACGCCGGCGCGAACGACTATTTGGCCAAGCCGATCGATGTCGACAAGCTGCTGTCGCTGGTGCGCGTGTGGATGCCGCGCTGATGGCCGAGAATATCGAGGATATCGAGATCGAGCTGCTGCTCGAGGCGGTGTACCAGCATTATCACTATGATTTCCGGGGCTATGCGCGCGCGTCGCTCAAGCGCCGGTTGCTGCATGCGCGCAAGCAGCTGGGCTATGACAGCATCTCGGCGATGCAGTCCGATGTGCTGCACGACCGCACGATGCTGCCGCGGCTGCTCAACTATCTCACCGTCCAGGTCAGCGAGATGTTCCGCGATCCTTCCTATTTCCGCGCGCTGCGCGAGAAGGTGATCCCGCACCTGCGCACCTATGCCTCGCTCAAGGTCTGGGTCGCCGGGTGCAGCAATGGCGAGGAGCTGTATTCGCTGGCCATCCTGTTCCGCGAGGAAGGGCTGGCGCACAAGACGATGTTCTATGCGACCGACATCAACCCCAATGCACTCAAGGCGGCCGAGGCCGGCGTCTATCCGCTCGACCGGATCCGGCTGTTCACCGAGAACCATCAGCAGGCAGGTGGCCTCACCTCGCTGTCGGATTACTACACCGCCGATTATGGCCGAGCGGTCTTCGACAAGTCGCTGCGCAACCAGGTCGTGTTCTCGGACCACAGCCTGGTCACCGACAGTGTGTTCGGCGAAATGCAGCTGATCTCGTGCCGCAACGTGCTGATCTATTTCAACCGCGAGCTGCAGAACCGTGCGGTCGGACTGTTCAGGGATTCGCTCGCGCGACGCGGTTTCCTGGGCCTGGGCTCGAAGGAAAGCCTGCGCTTCAGCGAGCATGCCGGAGCGTTCAGCGAATTCGTCAGCGAAGAGAAAATCTACCAGCGGGGCCTGACATGACCGGCAAGGCGGTGGTGATCGGGGCATCGGCGGGGGGTGTGCAGGCGCTGTCGCAGATTCTTCCGGCCTTGCCGGGAAACTTTCCCCTCCCCATTTTCGTTGTGGTCCATGTCCCGCCGCGCCGGGACAATGCCCTGGTCCAGCTGCTGGCTGCCAAATGCGCACTTCAGGTCAAGGAAGCCGAGGACAAGGAAATGGTGACGGGGGGGACGATCTATTTCGCGCCGGCGGATTATCACCTGCTGGTCGAGGAGGGCGGAACGCTCGCGCTATCCTCGGAGGAACCGGTCAACCATTCGCGCCCCGCGATCGACGTCCTGTTCGAATCCGCCGCCGATGCCTATGGCCCGGCGCTGACCGGGATCGTGCTGACCGGCGCGAACCATGACGGCGCCGAAGGGCTGAAGGCGGTTGGTGCGGCAGGCGGGGTGGCGCTGGTCGAGAACCCGGTGACCGCCGAGGTATCGACCATGCCCGCCGCTGCGCTCGCGGCCTGCCCTTCGGCCCGGGCCATGAGCTTTGCCGACATCGTCACCCATTTGCGCGATTGGGCGGTCGCATGAGCGCCGTTGCCGAGCCTGTCAAATGCCTGCTGGTCGACGACCTGCCGGAAAATCTCGTCGCGCTGGAAGCGCTGCTCAATAGCGACGGGCTGGAATGCCATCAGGCGCGCAGCGGCGAGGAAGCGCTCGAACTGCTGCTGGTGCACGAATACGCGCTGGCGCTGCTCGACGTGCAGATGCCGGGCATGGACGGGTTCGAACTCGCGGAACTGATGCGCGGCAGCGAGCGCTCGCGTCATGTGCCGATCATCTTCGTCACCGCCGGCAGCGGCGATACCGCGCGCCGGTTTCGCGGCTATGAGGCCGGCGCGGTCGATTTCATCCAGAAGCCGATCGAGCCCGATATCCTGCGCTCCAAGGCGAACGTGTTCTTCGAGCTTTACAACCAGCGCCGCCAGATCGCGAAGCAGCGCGACAGCCTGGCCGCGATGGGGCTCGAACTGCAGGCGGCGGATGCGCAGAAGAACCGGTTTCTCGCGGTGCTGGCGCACGAGCTGCGCAACCCGATCATGGCGCTGGTTGCGGGTCTCAGGTTGCTCGAGCGCCGCGAGGGCACCGATGCGATTCCCGAAATCCGCAGCGCGATGAACCGCAGCCTCAGCCACATGACCCGGCTGGTCGAGGACCTGCTCGACATCTCGCGCATCGAACAGGGCAAGATCTCGCTGCGGCACGAGGAACTGCTGCTGCAGGACGTCGTCGGCTTCGCCATCGAGACGGTGCAGCCGATCGTCGATTCGGCGGGCCACCGGTTGCACGTGTCGCTGCCCGATGCGCCGGTCAGGCTGCGCGGCGACCATGCGCGCGTCACCCAGATCGTCGGCAACCTCATCACCAACGCCGCACGCTACACCCCCAATGGCGGCGATATCCGCGTGACGCTGCGCACCGAGGATCGCTGGGCGAAGATCGAGATCGCCGACAATGGGATCGGCATCGCCGCCGAACAGCAGGGACGCATTTTCGACATCTTTGCGCAGGTCGCGCCCGATGGCCGGATGAACCAGGACGGGCTGGGCATCGGCCTGGCGCTGGTCAAGCAACTCGTCGAGCTGCACGGCGGGCGCATCCTGCTCACGCGCAGCGCGCCGGGCGAAGGCAGCAGCTTCGAGGTCTGGCTCCCGCTGGCCTGAACCCGCGCGCGCGCAGCCACGGCTGCCCGACGGAAGATGAAGCCACGCGCCTAGCGGCGCCGCGCCACCGGTGCATCATAGCGTTCGAACCTGCCCAGTCCGACAAAGCTCACGCTCGCGCCGGTCAGGCCGTCGAGAAGGTAGACGACGTCTCCTGCACACAGCAGCGGGCCTTTCGACCGGATGTGCAAAACCTGGCCATCGGTCAGCGCATCGCCCTGGCCGCGCACGCGGTTGATGAACTGCCGGTGGTTCGACACCTTGTAGACGATGCCGGTACCGGCGATGATCCGGGTCGCGCGAACCTGGTCCAGCGCGAGGCACTCGGCTTCCCCGCCAACAGGGGCAGGCTGGTCATCGGGCACGGGAGGGACGAAGATCAGGTCAGCGCCCGGGGCATGTCGCATCGTACCGCCCGCCGGTGCCATGGCCTGGAATGCTGCTGCGATCAGGATCAACACGCGTGACAACAGGACACTCCGACCTACGCCCCTGCAGCGAAATGCACCTTGAGGGAACGGCTAGCACAACGTTTCCCTCAAGGTGCATCAGGTCCAGGGGGCATTTGGACCGCGTCAAGTCGGCCGGGGGTGATGGCCGCTTGCAGGGGGAAGACGTCGCCCGCCGAACGATCCCGCATCGTTTTTCCGTTCGCCGAATAAATCTGGTATCGGCCTTACGGTTTGGTATCGGGCGTGACGTCTGCCAGCATGTGCGCCACCCCAAAGGTCAGCCTGGTCTTGCCTGAATCCGGAACATCACCGCCCATCCAGGGCCTGCAGGCCTTGCTGCTGCAAGAGCGGGAGAGCTTCCTGCGTTTTTTGCGCGCGCGCGGCGCGGGCGATGCGGCCGAGGACATCTTGCAGGACACCTGGCTGCGGCTGGCGACGGCGCAGACCAGCCCGGTCGCCGAACCGCGCAACTATCTGTTCCGCGCGCTCAACAACGTGATGCACGATCGCTATCGCTCGGCGCAGCGCGCGCGCAGGCGCGACGGCGAATGGATCGAGATCAATACCAACGATGCCGAAGCCTCGGACGCGCCGCTGCCCGACCGCGCGCTCGCGGCGCGAGAGGCGCTGGCGCAGGCCGAGGCGGTGTTGCGCGCCGAGGGCGAGCGGGTGCTCGATATCTTCCGCCTGTTCCGCATCGAGGGCCTGGGCCAGCGCGCGATCGCCGAGCATCTGGGGCTCAGCCTCAGCACCGTCGAGAAGGATCTGCAAAAGGCCTATCGCGCGCTGATCCGCCTCAAGGAGACGCAGGATGCGGAATGAACCCGGCGGTGACGTCCACCTTGCAGGATGGTCAGCATGACAGACACGAACGAACAGATCCGCCAGGAAGCGCTCGAATGGGTTCTGGCCTCGCAGGAGGCCGATTTTGCGGGATGGGACGCGCTGACCGACTGGCTCGATGCCGATGCGCGCCACAACCAGGCCTATGACGCCGCGATGGCCGCCAGCAGCTGGATGGCTGACATGATCGTCGCCGCCCCTGCCCTGCCGCAACCGGCGAATGACGAGACGCCCGCTCTGCCGAGCCGTGCGCGAAGCTGGCGGAGCGGCTATCTCGCGCTGGCGGCCGCGATCCTCGCGATCCTGCTGATCCCGCTCTGGCAGATGCGGCCGCAGCCCTACAGCGTCATCACCCCGAACGGTCAGACGCGCACGATCGCGCTCGACGACGGCAGCCGCATCCTCGTCAACGGCGGCACGCGCCTCGCGCTCGATCGGAGCGAACCGCGCTTCGCGAGGCTGGAGCGTGGGGAGGCGATGTTCATCGTCCGGCACGACGATTCCGACCCGTTCGTCGTCGAGGCCGGCGATGTCCGGCTGGTCGATGCCGGAACCGCGTTCAACGTCGTGCGCAGCGGCGCAGGCCTCGACGTCGCGGTGTCGGAAGGTGCGGTGATCGTCAACCCGGAAGGCGAGAATGTCCGGCTGAACCCGGGACGTCGCGCGCAGATCGATGGCGCGAGCGGGCGCATCACCTTGTCCGATGTCGCGGCAAGTCATATCGGCGGCTGGCGATCGGGCCAGATCGCCTTTGCCGATGCGCCGGTCGGCGAGGTGGCTGAGGCGCTCGAACGCACGCTGGGGACCCGGGTCACGGTCTCGCCCGAGCTGGCGGCGGCGCGGTTCAGCGGCATCCTGCAGGTCGCCGGGCGCCATGCCGATGCCCTGCCGCAGATCGCCCCGGTATTGGGGGCGCGTGCGGTGAGGCGCGCCGAGGGCTGGGAACTGGTGAACATCGATGCGCAGCCGTGACGGCCTGCTGACGGCCAGGTATCTCCTCCCCGCATTGTGCGTTCTCGCGGCACCGGTCGAGGCGCAGGCCGAAGCTCCGGCGCGGATCGACATCGCCGCCGGACGGCTCGACAGCGCGATCGTTACTCTGGGACAGCAGGCGGGAATCAGCATCGGCCTGACCGATCGCCGGCTCGGCGCACAGCGGGTGCGGCGGCTGCGCGGGGTGATGTCGGCCGAGGAAGCACTGCGGCGGCTGCTCGACGACAGCAGCGCGCGCGCGGTGCGGCTTTCGGCGCGCGACTGGCGGATCGTGCGCGCGGCACCCTCGGCGCGCCCGAGCGGAACCCCGCTGCGCCTCGCGGTGGCGGCGCCCGCCGACCTGTCGCCGCCTGTCGCAGAGATCGTGGTCACGGGCGTGCGAACGGCTGCCGAAATCAGCGCCGCGCGCGAGCAAGGCCTGATCGCACTGGACGGCCAGTTCGCGATCGACGCGCACAATCGCGGGTCGGATGCGCTCGCCGAGCGCGTGCCGGGGCTCGGATCGACACAGCTCGGGCCGGGGCGCAACCGGCTGTTCCTGCGCGCCATTGCCGATACCAGCTTCAACGGCCCTACCCAGGCGGTGGTCGGCCAGTATCTCGGCACCGCGCGGCTCAACTACAACGCGCCCGATCCCGATCTCAGGCTGATCGACCTCAATCTCATCGAGATCCGCCAAGGGCCGCAGGGCACGCTCTACGGCGCGGGGACGCTGGGCGGGGTCATCCGGCTGCTCCCCAACATGCCCGACAGCCAGAACTGGCAGGCGGCGCAATCCGGCTCGGTCGCCGCGACCTGGCATGGCGAACCCTCGTTCGATGCAAGCGCGATGCTCAACGTGCCGGTGATCGAGGGCAAGCTTGGCTTGCGCGCGGTGGTCTATGCCGGGCGCGACGGCGGCTATATCGACGACCGGCTGCGGCAGAAGAACGACATCAACCGGGTGCACACCACCGGCGGACGGATCATCGCCAGGCTGGAGCCGGGCGACGGCTGGACGATCGATCTGGTCGGCGCCGCGCAGGACATTGACGGGCGCGACAGCCAATATGCCGACCGGCTGGGTGACCGGCTCGACCGCGCAAGCCCCTTCGCCCAGCCCTTTCGCAACCGCTTCCGGCTGGGCCAGGTGTCGATCGGCAAGGCCTGGGACACGTTCGAGCTGCTCACCACCACCACGATCACCGGGCTGGATCTCGACGAGACGTTCGATGCGAGCGAGCCGGACCAGGCCCCCAGCCTGTTCCGCCAACGCGGCGAGACGCGCCTGATCGCCAACGAGACCCGCCTGTCGGGAATGACCGATGGCGGGCTGACCTGGCTGGTCGGCGGCCAGTTGCTCGGCAACCGCTATCGCATCCGCCGCGCGAGGGGCGAGCTCGCGCGCGTCTCGGCGATTTCGGGGATCGAGAACCGGGTCGAGGAGGCGACCGGCTTTGCCGATCTCGCTTTGCCCCTGACCGGACGGCTGGTGCTGATGGCGGGCGGGCGGCTCACCCATGCGCGGCTTTCGGGCCAGGCGCTCGAACAGCCGCTGACGCTCGAGGCGTTCCGGCTAGCGCGCAGCCGCAGCCAGACTGCGTTCCTGCCGAGCGCGGGTCTGCGCTATCGCTTTTCCGACGCGCTGTCGGGCCATGTCCGCTATCAGGAGGGCTTCCGCCCCGGCGGAATCAGCGTGCGCGACGACATGATCCGGCGCTTCCTGCCCGACAATGTCGCGGCGATCGAGGCCGGGCTGGCATTCAACAGCGGCGATTTCAGCGCCGATGCAACTTTCGCGCACACCCGCTGGCGCAACATCCAGGCCGATTTGATCGACAGCGACGGTCTGCCCGCCACCGAGAATATCGGCAACGGGCGTATCGTCACGCTCGACGCCAACATGGCCTGGCGGCCGCTGCCGGGCTTCACCATCGAGGCCTCGGGCGTGTGGGCGGATAGCCGCCTCACCACGCCCTCGGCACGCATCTTTCTGGTCACGGCCAATCGCGGCACCGCAGGCGGAGCGGCGGTGCCCGAGGGCGCGGTGGTGGTGGAGAGCGACGACCTGCCCAATGTCGCGCGCTGGTCGGGACGGCTGGGTGCAAGCTGGAAGACCGAGGTCCGGGCGGGCGAGACGCTGAGCCTGGGCGGATCGCTGCGCTATATCGGCAGCTCGCGGCTGGGAATCGGGCCCATCCTGGGCGTGCGCCAGGGCGATGTGCTCGATACCAGCCTGTCGGTGGAACTCGCGCGGCAGGGCCGGTCGTTCTGGATCCGGGCGTCGAACCTGCTCGACAGCCGGGGCAACCGCTTTGCCATGGGTTCGCCCTTCACGCTGATCCAGGGCGACCAGATCACGCCGCTGCGGCCGCGCACGATTGCCATCGGCGCCGATTTCTCTTTCTGATCAAAGCGTTCCAACAATAATTGCTACTGCCTGACATTTGCAATGCGGGTTTCGTCTCGCGGCATCGTCTGGGGAGTGAACACACTCCCCTCCCCGAAAAGCCGAAAGGACGAACATGCGCCTCTTGCTGGCCTGTACCTGTTTGACTCCCGTTGTCCTGCTCCTCCCCATGCACGGCGCGCTCGCCGAAACCACTGTCACCACCGCGCGTACTACCCCGATCGCCACCGGCAGCGCCAACAATGGCGGCGCCGACAGCATCAAGATCACCTCCGCAGGGTCGATCAAGCCGACCTCCGGCGTCGCGGTGACGATCAATTCCAACCATGCGGTGACCAACGAGGGCACCATCCAGCTTACCGACGCGAACAACGCGGCGGGGATCGTCGCCAATGCAGGCGTCACCGCCAATGTCACCAACAGCGGGGCGATCACGCTCGACGAGACCTACAAGGCCACCGACAGCGATAAGGACGGCGATCTCGACGGGCCGCTGGCGCAGGGTCAGAACCGATTCGGCATCCGCACGCTCGGCGCGCTCACCGGATCGGTGGTCAACACCGGCAGCATCACCGTCGCCGGCAATGCCAGCGCAGGCATCGCGCTGGAAGGCCCGCTGACCGGATCGCTGACGCACAGCGGGGCGATCACGGTGCTGGGCGACAACAGCGCAGGCATCCGCGCCGGAACCGTCACCGGCAATGTCGCGCTGACCGGCAGCGTTTCGGCCATGGGAGCCAATGCGGTCGCGATCGATCTCGGCGGCCCGATCGGCGGCGCGCTGACCATCCAGGGGGCGGTGACCGCGACCGGCTATCGCAGCACCACGGCGCCTGCCGATACCAGCAAGCTCGATGCCGACGATCTGCTCCAGGGCGGCCCGGCGCTGCGCGTCGCGGGTTCGGTCGCAGGCGGGATCCTGTTCGATGCGCCGCCCAAGGACCTCAAGCCCGACGACAAGGACGAGGACAAGGATGGCGTGGAAGACGCCAAGGAAGGCACCGCGAGCGTGATCTCCTATGGCGCCGCGCCCGCCGTCCGCATCGGATCGGCGACGCAGGAGGTCGCGATCGGCGCGGTCGCGGGCACTGCCGCAGCGGGCCATGGCATCGTCAACAACGGGCGGATCGAGGGCAATGGCGTCTACAAGGACGTCGCTGCGATCGCCATGGCGATCGGCGGATTGGGCCAGAAGACCACGATCGCGGGCGGGATTCTCAACAACGGCACGATCGCGGCGAAATCGAATGGCGGCAATGCTACCGCGCTGCATATCGGTGCGCAGGCGAGCGTTCCCGCGCTGCAGAACAGCGGCACGATCGAGGCGAGCGGCGGCTCTGCCGCGACCACGCAGGCGCGCGCGATCGTGGTCGAGAGCAGCGGATCGATGATGCGGCTGACCAATAGCGGGCGCATCGCCGCCACCGCCGCCACCGACGGCGCGGCAGCAGCGATCATCGACCTGTCGGGCACGCTGGCGACACTCGACAACAGCGGCACGATCTCCGCCAGCGCCGCCAAGCCCGGCGACGGCAAGGCCGTGGCGATCGACCTTTCGGCCAACGCGACCGGCGCGACCCTCCGCCAGACCCCCGCAAGCGCGGGCAGCAAGCCTTCGATCGCCGGTGACATCCGGCTGGGTGCGGGCAATGATCTGGTCGATATTTCCGCAGGCTCCGTCACCGGTGCGATGCGCTTCGGCGGCGGCAACAACCGGCTGGTCGCGAGCGGCGACGCCGCGCTGACCGGCGATGCGACATTCGGCAGTGGCGCGGACGCGGTCCAGCTTTCAGGCAAGGCGAGCCTGGTCGGCGCGCTCGATCTGGGCGGCGGAGCCGATACGCTCTCGCTCGGCGGGACCTCGCTGTTTCGCGGGACGCTGGCCAATGCCAGCCAGGCGGCAGTGTCCGTGGCAGGCGGCACGCTGCAGCTGACCGCGCCCGGCACCGTGCAGATCGCATCGCTGTCGGTGACCGACAAGGGCACGCTCGGCGTGACCATTGACGGCAAGACCGGCACCGTAACGCGCATCGCGGTGGCGGGCAGCGCGACCATCGCGGCGGGATCGAAGCTCGCGGTCAACCTCACCAGCATCGGCAAGTCGGCGGGCACCTACCAGATTCTCACCGCAGGCCAGCTCAGCGGCAGCGCCAATCTGACGAGCGCCGATGTCGTGCTGCCCTATCTGTTCAGCTCGACGGTGACCGGCAACGATGCTGCGGGCGTGGTCAGCATCGCGATCAAGCCCAAGGCGGCGAGCGAGCTTGCCTTCACGCGGTCGCAGGCACGCGCCTATGATGCGGTGTTCAAGGCGGTCGACAGCGATGCCGATGTCGCCGCGAGCCTGCTGGCCACCACGACCGCCGCCGAAGCCCGCGCGGTGATGCAGCAGATGCTGCCCGATCATGCCGGCGGCACCTTCGCCACGGTGACCCAGGGTTCGCGCGCCACCGCACGCTTCCTCACCGATCCGGCGCCGGCCTATAGCGACCAGGGCAATTGGGGCTTCTGGCTGCAGCAGACCGTTTGGGGCAGCGACAAGGACCGCGGCCAGACCGCATCGTTCGACACCTCAGGCTGGGGTGCGACCGGCGGGGCCGAGCTCAAGGCAGGCGATTTCGGCGCGATCGGCCTGTCGATCGCGTATCTCAACGGTCGCAACGACAACAAGCAGACCGGAGGCGAGATCCGCGCCGACCAGTATGAGCTCGCGGCGCACTGGCGCGGGCAATGGGGTCCGGTGCGCGCTTTCGTGCGCGGCTCGGCGGCCAGAATCGATTTCGGCGGGACGCGCCGCTTCGCGCAGATGCTGAACGGCAAGCTGGTCGAACGCAGCGCCGAAGCCGACTGGTCGGGGGATCTGTACAGCGCCTCGGCGGGGCTCGGCTATGAGGCGCGCATCGGCCAGCGCCTGATTCTGCGGCCGACGGCGGTGATCGACTATTACAAGCTGGACGAGAATGGCTATGCCGAGACCGGCGGCGGCAATGCCTTCAACCTGATCGTGGACAAGCGCAGCAGCGACGAACTGGCGGTCAACGGCACGCTGGTGGCGGGATACGAGTTCGGCAGCCTGCGCGCTGACGATGTCTGGATCCGCGGCGAGATCGAGGGCGGTCGCCGCCAGATCATCGGCGGCTCGCTCGGCGAGACCACCGCCCGCTTCAAGGACGGTGCGGCCTTCACGCTGTTGCCCGACGCGCGCAGCGATGGCTGGATCGGCTGGCTGCGGCTGGTCGGCGGGCAACAGGGCTTTGCGCTCGCCGGCGAAGTCGGTGCGGAAGAACAGTACGGCAATCTCGCGCTCAACGCCCGCGTGTCGCTGCGGATCGGCTTCTGACGCCCGCTTCCGCCCCGCCCCGGCCTCGCATCGAGCCGGGCCGGGGCCGCGACGGTGCACGGGCGGCCTTGCCAGTCCCTGGCGATGGCAAGGCCGCCGCGCGCGCGTCAGACGCCGGTCGGGATGGGGTTTTCGACAAGGCTCTGGTTGAAAGCCTCGAACAGCGCGTGTTCGCCTGCACCGGGATTGTCGCGCATCGGGCGGATCGCCTCGACAAAGACCTCGGGCGCATCGGTGGCCAGTGCGGCGAGTGTCTGCTCGACAAACTCGGGCAACGGCATCGCACGCGGGTCGCCGCTCTTGTAGATCAGGTCGGTATCGACCCAGGGCGGCGCGATTTCCTGCACCCGCACATTGGTGTTGCGCAGCTGGAAGCGCTGCGACAGCGCATAGGCGTGCAGCGCGGCCTTTGTCGCCGAATAGATCGCGTTGCTGGCGATCGGCACGAAGGCGAGGACGCTGCTCGTATAGAGCACGGTCGCCTCCGGACGCGTCTTGAGATGCTCGATCAGCGCCGATGTCACGCGGATCGGGCCGAGCAGATTGGTGGTGATCAGCAGCTGCGCGACCTCGTCATCGACGGGTCCTGACACATCGTCGAACGGCATGAAGCCCGCATTGTTGAACACGACATTGAGGTCGGGATAGCGTTCGATCAGCTCGGCGGCGGCGGCCCGAATGCTGTCCAGGCTGGTGACGTCGAGCGTGATCGAGGCCATTCCGGGATGGGCCGCGGTCACCTCCTCGAGCAACGCGGCGCGCCTGCCCGAGATGATGACCTGATTGCCCAGCCGGTGCAAGGCCTCGGCGATACCGCGGCCGATGCCGCTGGTTCCGCCGGTGATGAAGATGGTGTTGCCGGTGAGTTCCATGGGAATCGTCCCTGGTTCGTGATGCGCTGGCAGGCCAGTCAGACACCCGCTGCGAAGCGGGGTGCGGCATGCGTCGCGGACAGCTGCGGGCCGAGCGCCAGGCGTGCGGCCTCATAGGCGTTCCACAGATCGACATCGCGCAGCGCCGGGATGGTGCTGGTTTCACCCTGATCCAGACCGGCCAGCGCGGCATCGACCATCTCGTCGGCCGGCATCACGATCTCGCTCGGCAGGTTCTCGACCGGCAGGCCGCCCAGGGCCCAGAAGTCGGTGCGGGTCGCTCCGGGCAGCACCGCCTGGGCACGAATGCCCTTGTCGGCGAGCTCATGGTTCAGCGAGGTGGTGAAGGCCTGGACGAACGCCTTGGTGCCGCCATAGACACCGTTGAGCAGTTCGGGGGCGACCGCCACGATCGAGGCGATGTTGATCACCGTTCCACCGCCGCGCGCCACAAGGCCGGGAACGGCGGCATAGGTCAGCCGCATCAGCGCGGTGACATTGAGCTGGATCATCGCCTCCATCCGGTCAACATCGCTCTCGAGCAGCGTGCTGTGCGTGCCGATCCCGGCATTGTTGACCAGCATCGTTATACTGGCGTCTTCGCGCAGCACCGCTTCTACCCGGGCCAGGTCGGCGGCATTGCCCAGATCGGCGGCGAGCGCCTCGACCGAGCGGCCGGTCTGATCGGCAATGCGTGCCGCCAGCGACTGGAGCTTGTCACGGTTGCGTGCCACCAGGATAAGGTCATAGCCGCGGCGCGCCAGACGGTCGGCATAGATGGCGCCGATGCCGGTAGAGGCGCCGGTGATGAGAGCAGTTCCCTTGGAAGTCATGGCTTTGGTCCTTGTCTATGGGTCGGATGAGAGCGCCTTCGCTCTCGACACGGACAATATGGACGATCGGCCCCATGTCTGATATGACGTATAAACTACGTATTGAAGACATCGCGCTGAGGAGCACAGGATGCCGCATGTCTGCATGGTTCTGACCCCGGGCTTCCAGTTTCTCGCCCTGGGCGTGCAGGCGGCGTTCGAACTGGCCAATGCGGTTACAGGCGAGCCATTCTACACGCTCTCGATCGCCTCGGTCGAGGGCGGCGCGGTCGCCTCGTCCAGCGGCTTTGCAGTCCCGACGCTGCCGCTCGCCGACGTCGCAGCGGTCGACACCCTAATGCTGCTCGCGGGCCTGGCGCCGCCACCCTGGCAGGACGAACCGACGCTCGAGCGGCTCCGCGCGATGGCGCGCCAGTCGCGGCGGGTGGCGGGGCTGTGCACCGGCGCGTTTCTGCTGGGCCAGATGGGCCTGCTCGATGGACGGCGCGCGACAACGCACTGGTCCTATGCGCGGCAGATGCGCGACACATTCCCCAGGGTGCGAGTGGAGGATGACCGCATCTTCATCAACGAGGGGCCAGTCTGGACCTCTGCCGGACTGACGGCCGGGCTCGACCTGGCGGTCGCGCTGGTCGAGAAGGACCTGGGGCGCGATATCGCGAGCGCGGTGGCCCGCCGCCTGGTCATGCACCATCGCCGCGCGGGCGGGCAATCGCAGCATTCGGAGTTGCTGGACCTCTCTCCAAGCAGCGACCGCATCCAGAAGGCGCTGATCTTCGCCAGATCGCATTTGGCCAACCCGCTCACGGTGGAAGAGCTGGCCTCGGTCGCGGCGCTGTCGCCCAGGCAGTTTTCTCGTGCCTTTCGCGCCGAAACCGGTCAGACCCCCGCCAAGGCGATCGAGCAGATACGGCTCGAGGCGGCCCGGCTGATGATCGAGGACACGCGCCATCCGATGGACCGGATCGCGCGGGAAAGCGGCTTTGTCGACCTGCGGCGGATGCGCGAGGCATTCCTGCGGCAATATGGCCAGCCGCCCCAGGCCCTGCGCCGGTCTGCCCGGACAGGCTGACCCCGCGCGGCCGCTCCATCCGCTCGGCAGGGCCCGGGCCGGCTGCCCGGCGATCAATCGTAGATGGGCCGCAGCTCGGTATCGAGATAGTAGCGCGTGAGCGCCATCGAGGCGAGCAGGTCCGGCGACCCATCATATTCGATCGACATCCAGCCCTTGAACTCGTGTTCCTTGAGCAGCCGGTACAGCCCCTTGAGGTCGAGCTCGCCCATGCCGGGCTCCCAGAACCAGCGCGTGCCGTCGTCGGTGATCTCGGGATCCTGCGCATAGCGGACGGAATCGGGCTGCTTGGCCGAAGCGGTGTCCTTGAGGTGGAAGGTGCTGATACGGTCGTGATAGTCGCGGTAGAAGGTCAGCAGATCCTCGCCCATGATCGAGATCTGCGCGGTGTCGATGCAATAATGCACCAGCTTCGGGTCGGTGGACTCGATCAGCTCGCGATGGTTGGGCAGGTTGATGGCGCAGAAGAATTCGTTGTGCAGGCCGATCTTCACCCCGTGGTCGGTGGCATAGCGACCGATCTCGTTCATCACCTTGGCACATTGCTGCACCTCTTCGCGGCTCAGCGGCCCGCAGCCGTAATGGTTCTGCGTCGGGCAGGTGTTCATGTAGCTGCCGCCGAAACGCACGATGGTATCGACCGCCTCGCGGCCCGCGCGGACCGCCTCGTCGAAATGCCCCGAATCGTGTGAGGCGTGCGCACCGTGGAACATGCCGATCACGCTCACGCCGCGGTCCTTGGCAAAGGCGGTGAAATTCTCGGGCGATCCAAACAGCGGCAGGATGTCGGCGAGATCCCAGGGCGCGATCTCGATTCCGTCAAACCCGAGCGCGGCCTGGTATTTCAGGATCGTGTCCCAATCCGAATAATAGGCGGTGTTGGTTTTGTCCTCGTAATAGAATTCCCGGAAATTCTCGATCCGCCGATAGGGGATCGACTTCCAGTGACACATGTTGGCGTAGCGAATGTTGGGCATGTCGGAAGGCTCCGTCCGGATCAATGGGGCAGTTGGTCGAGAAGCGCGCGGGTGCGCAGCAGCGCGCGGAAGGGATCGCGCGTCTGCCGGGCGCTCATCACGATCGGTCCCTGATAGCCGAGCCGATCGAGCAGCGAGACGATCCCGGCCAGATCGACCGAACCCGTGCCCGGATCGCGAAACACCTGCGTGGCGCGGTGCTCGGGGAATTCGGGATTGGCGGTTTTCCAGGTTTCGTGCGTATCGACAAATGCGGTATCGGTCAGATGGACGACGCCGATCCGGTGCTGATGCGCCTCGATAAAGGCCGCAGGATCGATTCCGGCGATCGTCAGGCTGGCCGTGTCCACATCGAGCCTGACGCTGTCGGGCAGCGCTTCGAGCAGCGGGAGGATGGCCTCGCCGCGATACAGGCTCCAGTATTCGTTGCGCAGCACCAGCACGACGCCCGCCGCCACCGCCTTCTCCGCGAGCCCCGCCAGCAGATCGGTCATGCGCTGGGTGAAGCTCTCGCGCTTGTCCTCCAGATCGGGATGATAATGCGCGGCGCGCCCGTAATAGGGCGACGGGCTGATCGCGAAATAGTCGGCACCGAGATCCGCAGCGTGCGCGAGCGCCTCGCCCGCAAAATGGCCGCCAGCGCCGAAGAAGAAGTCGAGACTCTCGTTGCGCATGAACAGGTTGGGGTCGAAGGTCACGCCTGTGACCTGCTCGATGCCGCGCTCGGCCAGCGCCGCACGATAGCCGGCGGCGGAGGCATATTTGGTGTTGATGCAATAGCGGTTCATCGGAACGCCGCTGCGCCCGCCGAACTGCCAGACCGGCTCATAGGGGATCTCGATCGAGCGGAAGCCGCTCGCGCGGATCAGCGGGTAGAGCTCTTCCCAGAAATACTTGCTCTCGAACCGGTTGCGGTTCGGTTCCTGGTAGTGGCGGTTGATCAGGTCGAGGCTGATGGCAAATCGATCGGTGTTCATTGCACAGTCCGTGTGTCTGGATGGGCCGTCGGTGACGGCGGGAAGATGGCGGCGGTGCCCTTCAGTCGGCGAGCATGCGCTGCGACAGCGCGAGAGACTCGTCCATCGGCAGCGTCGGGAAATATTCGAGGCCGATCGCGCCCGCATAGCCGAGCGCGCGCAGCGTCTTGGTCACCTGCGCCCAGTCAAGATCGCCGGTTCCGGGCTCGTTGCGGTCAGGCATGTCGGCAACCTGGACATGCGCGACCAGATGGATGCGCCCCGCCAACACCTCAGCCATGTCCTCGCCCATCACCGCGCTGTGCCAGACATCGTAGAGCAGGCGAAGATTGGGGCTGCCTACCGCCTCAACCAGATCGAGCCCGAGCCTGGTGCTGACGAGGTACATGGTCGCGAACAGCCTGGTGTTCAGAGGTTCGAGCAGCAGCGTCACGCCCGCCGCCTCGGCCAGATCGGCGGCCGCGCGCAGCGTCGCAACGGCATTGGCGAAATGCTCTTCCTCGCTCAGCCCCTCGACGCGAAAGCCCGAGGCAATGATGAGGTCGGGCGCGCCCAGAACCCTGGTGGCGGCGATCGTGTCGCCGACTGCCGCGAGCATCGCCTCGCGTTCCGCCGGATCGACGATCGAACGGCGCGGATCGACGCACAGGCTGGTCAGCCGCATGCCCGTTTCGGTGAGCGCATCGGCGAGCGAATCGATCGGCTTGTCGCGCCAGAGATGGAATTCGGCGAGCTCGAAGCCCGCCGCCTTCGCCGCGCGCAAGCGTGCGTCGAGTTCGCCGACCTCGGCAAACTGCCATTCGATACAGGATGATAATTGATAGACCGCAGACATAGGACCCTCCCCATTCTACGGCCCCGTGGTGCTGTGCACTCGTATGCCTGGCAAGGCGGCTACCCTGCTATTTTGTGCCCTGCCCCTACAGCGTTCTTGCGAGCGAGGCAATCCTTACTCGCGCCGTGCAGCAGCATGAACGGTGTCGGCGTGCCGGATCGCAGGCGCGCTGCCGCCCGTTTCTGCCGATCGGCGAACGGCCAGGCTGGGCTCTCCGTAGCCATAACGCGCGCCGCCAACTGGCGCCGCAATTGCCCCTCTCGAGCCATGGATCGCCTCGAAAGGTTTCGCTGGCAGACCCGCATCGCCTCACCACTCACTGCGGATAATTTAAACTGTGGACATAATTTTTAAACTATGCATATATGGACTCAAGGCGGAGAAGATGCCGCCAGGGGAGAGTCGAGATGGCTGAGTTTGATCTGATCGTTTCTGGCGGCACGATTGTGGATGGTACGCGGATCCCGCGCTATGTGGGCGACATCGGTATCCGTGACGGCCGCATCGTCGCCATTGGCGGCACCATCGCCCCCTCGCGCGGGGCGCGGGTGATCGATGCGACCGGTCGCATTGTCGCGCCCGGCGTGATCGATCCGCACACCCATTATGATGCGCAGATCTTCTGGGACCCGTATTGCGCGGACTCGAGCTGGCACGGAAACACCACGCTGGTGGTGGGAAATTGCGGCTTCGGCTTTATGCCCTGCCGCCCCGAAGACCGGGATCGCTACATGCAGATGATGGAGAACACCGAACAGGTGCCCATGATCGCGATGCGCGAAGCACTGCCATGGACCTGGGAGAGCTTTCCGGAATGGATGGCCGCCGTGCGGGGGATCGCCAAGGGGGTCAACATCGCCGCATACATGCCGCTCAATTCGCTGATGATCTATGTCATGGGCATGGAGGCGGCGAAGACGCGCGGGGCCACGGAGCAGGAGCGGCTCGAAATGCGCCGTCTTCTCCACGAGGCCATGGATGCCGGCGCGATCGGCTTCGGCTTCTCCTTCCTCCACGAGCACAACAATCACAAGGACATCGACGGATCGCCGATGCCGACGGACTCGATGCACATCGAGGACGCCTATTATCTCGCCGGGGTTCTGCGCGAACGCGGTGAAGGCATCATCCAGTGCCTGTGCGAATTGCCGGCTGGCAAGGCCTCCAACCGTTTTGCGTGCGAGGAACTGGCCCGGATCTCGGGTCGTCCGGTTCTGCTCAACATCGTCACGCCCATCGATGTAATGCCCGATTATCACCGGGGCTTGCTCGATTGGCTGGACGAAATGGAAAGCAAGGGCCTCAACATCTATGGTCAGGCTTTCGTCAATCGCTCGTGGAACCAGTTGCGGGCGCTGGAATACGACGTCTGGCAGAACACGAGCCCCAGCTTCCTGGAATTCACCACCCTGCGTGACGCCAAGAAGATGGCCGCGCTGGCATCGGATCCGGCCTTCGTCCAGCGGGCCGTCGAGGAATACGACCCCTTTCAATGGAGTGGTGCGGGCGGCCCGATCGAAACATTCAAGCTGACCGATGCTCAGGGTGCGACGGAATATGCGCGCTACAATGGCATGCTGCTGGGCGACATTGCGGCAGCGCAGGACAAGCACGCGATCGAGGTCCTGTTCGACATCATTGCCAAGTCTGACACGGTGGCGGATTTCCGCACCACGCTGGCCACCAGCACCGATCCGGTGAAATCAGCCGAAGTGCTGCTGCACAAGCGCGTCGTTTCCGGCACGTCCGATGGCGGCGCGCATATCAAGATGCATTGCGGCGGTCAGTATGCGACCGACAACATCATGTGGCTGGTGCGCGACGAGGGTCGTATCTCGCTCGAGGAGATGCATTACAGCCTGAGCTACCTGCCCGCGCGCATCTACAATTTCGCGCAGCGCGGAGCCCTGCTGGAAGGCTATGCGGCTGACCTCTATATCTATGACTACGATACGATTGGCTATGATCGCGAGCAGTATCAGACCGTCAACAGCCTCCCCAAGGGAGACTGGCGCCGGGTATGTCCGGCGCACGGCATCGAATGGGTGATCGTCAACGGACAGCCGATCCTGCACAATGGCGTCGCCACCGGCGCTACACCCGGCACCATGCTGGGTGTGCGCGGCGCGCAGTTCGATCAGGACTATCTGGTGGACCTGCCGATCGCGGCCGAATGACCCAGCGGCGATGGCGACGGAGCGGGCCGCGCTGCCTGGATCGTTGCCATCGCGACGGGCATGTCTCCCCTGCGCCACGCCCCCACGACCGCCGTGATGGCGATGCGTGGGAACGGCTGGCGCTCCCTCATGGACAAGAGAACGATCATGGCCAGCCCGCATATCGCTGCCGCACCGGAGCCTGCGCTTACGCCTGCTGACATGGCGCAGCTGATCACCAATCCGCGCAGCTTTGCCGAGCCGCAGCGCGTGCATGATGCGCTGGCATGGCTACGGGCAAACCTGCCCGTGTCGCTGGCTGTCACGGCCGATTTCGAACCCTTCTGGCTGATCACGAAGCATAGGGATGTGATGGAGATCGAGCGGCAGTCCGGCATCTTCCACAATGGCGACCGTTCGACCGTTCTGATCCCCGAGAAAATGCTGCGGGCCGTCGAGCACGCCGTCCACTCCCCGCACCTGACCCGGTCGCTGGTCAACATGGATGGCCAGGAGCACCGGCTGTTCCGGTCCCTCACTCAATCCTGGTTCATGCCCGGCAATGTCAAAAGGCTCTCCGACCGCATCCGGAGCATTGCCCGGAATCATGTCGATCGCATGATGCGGCGAGGCGGGGAATGCGACTTCGTGTCCGATGTCGCCCTCCATTATCCGCTGCACGTGGTGATGGAGATACTGGGCGTGCCGGAAGAGGATGAGGGTCGCATGCTGGTGCTCACCCAGCAGCTCTTCGGCGCCCGCGATCCGGAACTGGCCCGAGACGCTGCGGCAATGGGCGACCCGGCCAGCGGCCTTGCGATGTTTCAGGCTGTGCTGGGTGACTTCCACGCCTATTTCAACGCGTTGACCGCTGAACGTCGCAGCAGTCCACGCGACGATCTGGCCAGTGTGATCGCCAACGCGCGGATCGATGGCAAGCCAATCTCCGAGCGAGACGCAAATGGCTATTATGTGCTGGTGGCGACCGCGGGGCATGACACCACTTCAGCATCGACTGCCGGCGCGATCTGGGCGCTGGCGGAACGACCGGAACTGCTGAGACAGGTTCAGGCAGACCCTTCGCTGATCGGCGGCCTGGTGGAGGAAGCCATCCGCTGGACGACGCCTGTGAAGCACTTCATGCGCACGGCGACACAGGATTACGAACTGCGCGGCCAGACCATCAAGGCCGGCGACTGGGTAATGCTGTCCTATCTTTCGGCCAACCGGGACAAGGACGTCTTCGCGGCACCGTTCGACTTCCGCATAGACCGCCATCCCAACGGGCAAGTCGCCTTCGGCTATGGTGCGCATCTATGCCTCGGCCAGCATCTGGCGAAGCTCGAAATGCGCATCCTGCTCGAGGAAATGCTGCCCAGACTGAAGTCGCTGACGATCGCGGGTCAGCCCGCCTGGACGCAGTCGAGCTTCGTCAGCGGCCCCAAGCGCCTGCCGATCCGTTTCGAGGCGAATTGACCGCTCCGGCAGAGAGCCGTTGCATGGGCATGGGAAGGGAAAGAATGTCATGAGCATCAGCGCCAGGGCCGCAGTCGCGCGCATTCCCTCCGGTCCGCTTGCGATGGAAGCTATCGAGATCGAGGAGCCTCGCGAAGACGAGATACTGGTGCGCATTGCCGGGGTTGGACTGTGCCACACCGATCTGGTCTTCGCCGAGCATCTTGGCATCATGAAAGCGCCAGCCATTTTTGGACATGAAGGTTCGGGGGTGGTCGAGCGCGTTGGCTCGGCCGTGACCAAGGTTGCACCGGGCGACCATGTGGTCGCGACCTTCAACAGCTGCGGCACCTGCGGGCGTTGCGATGAAGGGCATCCCGCCTATTGCCTGTCCTTTGCCCCGCTCAATTACGGCGGGCGGCGCGCGGACGGAACCAGCGCCGTATCGATCGACGGCGAAGCGGTGAGCGCGCACTTTTTCGGGCAGTCTTCGTTTGCCACGCATGCATTGGTGAACGAGCGCAACGCCGTGGCAATCGGCCGGTCGCTGCCGCTCGAACTGATGGGACCGCTGGGCTGCGGGATCCAGACCGGTGCCGGTTCGATCATCCATGCACTGGCCTGCCGCGCGGGCAGTTCCCTGCTGGTGCTCGGCGGGGGAGCGGTCGGCCTGAGCGCCGTGATGGGTGCCGTCCTCCAGGGTTGCAGCACGATCATCGTGGCAGAACCGAAACCGGAACGCCGTGCCATGGCACTCGAACTGGGGGCGACCCACGTGCTGGATCCATCCGCGCATTCGCTGGCCGATTGCGTTCGGGCCATTGCTCTGCACGGCGTCGATTACGCCTTCGACACCACCGGCCTTTCGCACGTGATCGAGGCGACGGTCCCCTGTCTTGCCGCGCACGCCAGCTTCGGGCTCGTGGGCGTGCCGCCGCGGTTCGAGGATACCATCAGCCTTGCCATCAACCGCCTGGTCAGCGCGGGAATCACGGTGATGGGCATCATCGAAGGTGACGTTCAGCCTGACGATTTCATCCCGCATATGGCAGCGCTGTACCAGCAGGGCCGTTTCCCCTTCGATCGCCTGATCACGCAATACCGGCTCGACGACATCAATCAGGCCATTGCCGACCAGCACAGCGGGAAATGCATCAAGGCCGTGATGATCCCTTGAACCCGGAAGCTGATGAAACGCTTTCCCCGAATCCGGCCGCCCCTTTCAGTCGCCAAGCGGCTCGAATCTCTGCCCGACGATATGGATATAGTCGAAATTGTGCTTCGTCGTGAACGCAAGCGGACGAAACGTCACGTTGCCGATGCCCGGCACCGCGCGCAGTTTTTCGATGCATATCTCGTGAAGCTCAACAATGCTCCGCGCCACCAGCAAGGCCATGCCGCCGCCCGCGTCCGTCACGCCAAGAAAACTTGCCTCGTTCAACGGCATCATCGCGTCCATCGCGGAGAGGATCGCCTCGGGCTCGCCATCGAAGAATACATATGCAGAGAATTGGTAACCGATCATGTCGGGCTCGCAGATCAGGCCGACGCGAATGATGTTCTGATCGGTCAATCGTTGCAGCCGCGTCCGAACTGTCCCTTCGGACACGCCCGCGCTCATGGCGATCTGCCTCAGGCTGCGCCTGCCATCATCGGAGAGCTGGTCGATGATGAACTGGTCCAGGCGATCCTGGGTCAGGGCGAGCGACGGCCGCGCGGCGCCGGACTTCAGATCACCGGCACCCGAAACGAACTTGAAAATCTTGCGGCACACCATGGTCGAACAATGACGAACGCCGGGTAGGGCGCGGATTCGTTCGGCCACCTGCTCGACATCCTCTGGCGTTGGGCAGTTGATGTTCACATAGATGTCCGGTGTCCCGGGGCAGACGGCAACGCTGAACAACTCCGGCAAGCTGCCAAGTTGCCGGATGATCGCCTTCAGATCGCTGTGATCGATCGAAATTCCGGCAAGCGCCAGCACGGGAAGGCCGACTGCGGCCAGATCGCGTTGAGCCATGACGCGGATGACGTTGCCGTCCATCAACTTTCGCAGCCGGACGGCAACCGTTTGCTGGCTCACCCCGACCCGCATGCCGATGGCCTTGTTGGGCATGCGCGGATCATCGGCAAGCGCCTGGATGATGGCAAGGTCGGTCTGACTGATCTGCATTTTCTAACCCCTTTCGCTGGGGCGTCGCGGTAGTTGGGCATTTCGTCAAGACAGATGCTGCACCAGACCTTGTGTGACACCCTCGTAGATCAGGAATAGTGGCGCCAATGGCCGCGAGCCGCGCGCCCTGTTTCTCTGGCGCCTCCCTCTTGATCGAGGCAGCTGGGAAACACGGTCGCCGCAATGACCATGGAAACCTTCGAGCCGTCCCCTGCGCAAGATCTGCCAGAAGCGAGATATTAATTGAATGACTGATTGATGCCGTTTAAAGCGCGTCAACAGTCTTGCACGCATTCTTCCGGAGACGTCCCCCCATGACCCCGGCGTATATCATCGACGCAGCTCGAACCCCGCGTGGCATCGGCAAGGCGGGAAAGGGCGCGCTGGCAGACATGCACCGGCAGCATCTTGCGGCCAGCAATCTCAAGGCCATCGCGGAGCGCAATAATCTCAACACCGCAGACGTCGATGACATCATCTGGTCGACGACCTGTGGGAAATCAACGAAGCCTTTGCCGTCGTGGCTGAAAAGTTCCTTCGTGACCTCAAGCTCGATCGCTCCAAGGTCGATGTATGGACGAACTCGGGCGCACGGGTGGGCGCTATGGTCTCGTGACGATGTGTGCCGCCAGCGGAATGGCACCTGCGATCATCATAGAGCTCATCTGACCCCAATAGGGCTTGCGGCGGACGCCAGATCCGCAGCTTGCTGTACCTGATCCCGGAAAGGAAGCTGCGTGCGTCTCGAACCCTTGTTGCGGATGAACGTGACGCTCGGAAAACGCTATCCGATCGGCAGCATACCCAAAGGCAAGAGAAATGTCTGGACACTGGCGGGCGGGACCGCCGAAGGTCCCGACATTCGCGGAACCGTGGCCCCGGTCGGCGGCGAATTCGAACTGATAGACAGCGATGGCGCCTACCATATCGATGTCCGCCTGGTGATCGTCACCGGGGATGGAGCAAACATCTTTGTCCAGTATTTCGGCGTGGCAAAAACCTCGCCGGAAATGATGGACAGATATCGGCGCGGCGAGCCGGTAGATTTCGGCGACACCTATTTCGTCACCCAGCCGCGCTTCGAAACCAGTCACCCCAGATATGCATGGCTGAATCATGTCATGGCGATCGCTGAGGGCCGCGGTACCCCTGGCGGCGTTGAATATCTCATGTACCACTGCATCCCTGACGGCAGCATCGGCATGCATGACGCCGCCGGCAGGTTCGCCTATCGTGATGCTTCGACCGGAGGGCGCGAAGCAGTCGATGGCAGCACGCGCGAATAAGGGGCTCGCCGGTGGTCCGTGACGGGCGCACAACCGGTTCCGGGCGCGGCTTGGGCGGACAAGCGATGCGAACGTCGGTTGCGCCCGTTTGTCCTGACGCCCCGTGACACGGAAACACCGCTCCCCGTCTAGAGAGTACCCCGTTCTATCGTGCGCTGAGCGCGCAGCAGCAGCTGTTCGGCCTGGTTGTGCAGACGATCGCCAATTTCCTTCTCGGCCTTGCCTGCCAGAGCGCGAGCGTGCGACCCTTCGAGCAATATCCCGAGCTTGTAGCAGGCGAGCACCTTGTACCAGAGCATCGCAGAGACATCCCTTTCCGTGCCGGCCGCATAATGCTCTGCCAGTTCGGTAGCGCTGGGAAAGCCTTGCCAGGGTTCGACAGGCGCAATCGCCTCAAAACCCTGCTCCGCTTCTGGCCAAGTTGCGAGCAGCCAGCCCATGTCGATCAGAGGGTCGCCGACCGACGCCAGTTCCCAATCCACGATTGCAGCGATCGCGGGGCTGTCGAGCCGGAACATGACATTGCCGAGATGATAATCGCCGTGGATGATCCCCGGCTTGAAATGCCTGGGGCAGTTGGCATCGAGCCACTGGCCGATCGCATCGATGCCGGTGAGGCTGTCAGCCGCCCATCCATCGTGCTTTGCATAGCCGTCATATTGCGAGCGCCATCGCGCGGCCTGGCGCGTGAGATATCCCTCGAGCTTCCCCATGTCGCCCAGCCCCGCTTCGAACGGGTCGATACGGCCCAGCGCCAGTGCGGCGTCGACCATGGCAAACCCCATCTGCCGACGAATGAGCGGACTGCCTGCATGTAGCGCGGGCAGTCTGACCGGAGCCGTAAACCCGTCCACGGGCTCCATCAGGAAAAAGGCCGCACCCAGCACATCATCATCGGGACAGGCAGCGACCAATCGGGCATGGGGCACGTCTGAGCCGGCCAGGGCTGCCAGGATCCGCGCTTCCCGGCGCATGGTTTCGCTGCCATTGGCGATACTGTGCAGCGGAGGGCGGCGAAGGACGAATTCGCGGTCTGCACGGCGGAAGCGCAAGAGCACGTTCTGAGTCCCGCCGACCAGTGGCACGATATCGCTTAGGCGCCCCGAACCAAGCCCCTGCCCGTCCATCCATTCGGCAAGGCGATTCAGATCGACCAGTGATTTCCATTCCACGGGTTCGCCCCTTATGCGTTCCTGGCCATCAAACCGCCATCTACCGGCACGACAGCACCTGTAATGAAAGATGCCGCAGGAACGCACAGGCTGAGCGCGACATGAGCGACTTCCTCTGGCCGGCCGTAGCGCCGCAGCGCCGTGCGCCTGTTGGCATAGCGAGCCTTGTCCTGATCGGGAATGTCTTGCGTGAGGCCGGTTTCGACCGGGCCAGGGCAGATGCAGTTGACCGTTATGCCCTCGGGTCCGAGTTCGACAGCCAGCGACCGGGTCAGGCCAATCACCCCAGCCTTTGCGGCGCTGTACGCGCTCAGCCGCGCCGTCGCCCCCAAGCCCTCGGTCGAAGCGATATTCAGGATGCGGGGATGCGCGGACCGGCGCAAGAAGGGCAGGGCCGCACGGATGACCAGCGGTTGCGCCGTCAGCAGCACCGCAATCTGCTGGTCCCAGCTTTCGCGAAAGTCGGCCGCGTCAAGCGGGGTCATCAGCGAGAAGCCGGCGTTGTTCACCACCACATCCAGCGCTCCCAGACGCGTAGCGACCTCTTCGACCGCGGACGCGATGCCGTCCAGATCCGCGAGATCGAGCGGCACCGGGATCGCGGAGCCCCCTTCGCGCTGGATCTCACGGACCACCGCATTCGCGGCCTCGGCATTGCGATCGACCACCGCGACTTTCGCCCCGCGACGGCTGAACAGGACGGCCATGGCCCGACCGATGCCACTGCCCGCGCCGGTTATCAGAGCGGCAGAGCCCTGCAGCGTATCGGCAAGGTGCTCGACGGGGGTCACAACGAGCCCCCGCCATCGACCGCGAGCGTCTGTCCGACCACATAGTCAGCAAGCGGCGAGGCAAGGTACAATACCGCACCGGCGATGTCGGCTGGCGTTCCCAAGCGGCCGCTCGGAATGGCCCCGAGCTGCTTCTCCAGTCGCTTGGGGTCCGCCGTCATCACCTTGGTCAACTTGGTGTCGACCAGACCGGGTGCCACGCCGTTGACGCGGATACCCTCACCAATCCAGGCCTGGGCGAGCGAACGCGTCAGACCCAGGATTCCGGCCTTGGACGCGTTATAGGCAGGATTGCCAAGCGTGGTTCGCAGCGCAGCGGTGGAACTGATCAGGATCAGCGCTCCCTTGGCCTTGGCCAGCTGCGCCCGGAACTTCAGCGCGCACGCCATCATGCTGTTGAGATTGACGTCCACCACCTTTTCGAAGCCTGCCATCTCGAACTCGCCGCGCGCATAAATGACCGTGCCCTGGCAGCAGACAAGGACATCGAGGCTGTCGCCATCGAACGGTGCGGCAGCCACGATTTCGGGCTGCGCAACATCGACACACGTATAGCTGACCCCGGAAAGGTCGCTGCCGGGATCACCTTCGTAATCTTCTACCCGAGGGCGCGTCCCCCAGACGGTGACATCAGCGCTGCGGGCAAGAAAAGCGCGCGCGATGCCATTGCCGATGCCGCTCGACCCGCCAACGACCAGTACGCGCTTGCCGGTGAAATCAAGATCGCCCATCGAGAATCTCCCTAGCCCCGCGGCCTGACCGACAGCGCATCAGCGGATGCATCGCCCAGTACGGACCCGCCATCGCAATCGATGATGGCGCCGGTGATGTATTTCGCATTGTCACTGCAAAGAAATAGGGCAAGGTCAGCGATATCCCTCTTCGTCCCATAGTCACGAAGCGGAATCTTCGACTTCAAGGCCCTTGTCGCCTCTTCCGATGGGGCGAGCCGAGCCATCCCTTCGGTGTCGCCGATCGGGCCGGGCGAAATGGCATTGACGCGTATCCCTGCCGGCCCCCATTCCATCGCGAGACATTGGGTGAGATTGTTGATGCCCGCCTTGGCCGCACCTGCATGCGCCTGGAACATGACGGGCCGCACAGCCTGGCCAGCAGTAATCGAGATGATCGAGGCGCCGGGCTTGCGAATGAAATCATACGACGCCCGCAGGACATTGAAGGTCCCCAGCAGATCGATATCGATGACGGTCTTGAAGGCGTTCGACGACATACCAACGACCGGTGCCAGAAAATTGCCCGCAGCGCCCGATATCACAACGTCTATTTCGCCGTAGCTGTCCTTCACGGCTGCGAAGGCGGCCGCTACCGCATCGTAATCCCGCACATCCGCGGCCATGCCCATTGCCTCACCACCAGTGTCCGCGATTGTCCTGGCGGCGGCGGCCACGCGGTCCTGCGTGCGGCTGATCAGGCCGACCCTGGCGCCGAACTCGGCAAAGCGTTGCGCGATGCCAAGATTGATCCCGCTGGACCCGCCCGCCACAAAAACGGTCTTGCCGGCAAAGATCCGATCCTTGAAAATGTCCATGCTTCCTGCTCCCTCTTGTCTGACTGTCAGCGGGTCTTCTTCGTCATCGGACAGCTCCGGCAGGCTGGGTGAAGACCTGCCACAGTCATCGTCCCGCCCCGCCTGGCGAGGATGGCGCCCGCCTTCTCTGGTGTGCCTTGCCGCTCCAGCACGGCAGGATGCCATCGAGGTCCGTTTCCGCAAACCCGTCGCGCCACCATGGCTGTGGAACGGTATTCGCCTATGGGCCAGGTTCACGAGTGAAAGGTCACGCTCTCCTCGATCGCGGCCTTTCCGATCCGATAGCTGTGGCCGGCGGCGTGCTCGTCCGGGTAACCAAACGAGATTCCAAACAGCATCTTGAGGGAATCGTCGATCCCCAGCACCTTCCGAATGGTTCCGGCATAGAAGCCTAGCGCCGTCTGGGGGATGCCTCCCAGACCGTGCGCCGTGAGCGACAACAGGAATGTCTGCGCGTACATGCCGATGTCGCTGGCAATCCGGACATTATCCCCCACTGACGGCATGAACAGCATCGCGACACAGGGCGCATGGAAGAAGCTATAGTTGAGGCGCGCAGCCATCCGCCGATCTTCCATCGCCTCGCGGCTCACGCCGATCGACCGGTAATAGCTCGCGCCCTGCTCCATGGCGCGCTGGAAATACACGCCGGTATAATCGCCCGTGTCAAAGCTGAAGTCCGGGCTGGCATTGCCTGACTCATCGCCCGCGATGATCGCTGCCGCCAGCTCGTCCCGTTTCGCCCCCGTCGCGATATGCACCTGCCAGGGCTGCGTATTGCAATTTGACGGGGCCATTTGCGCCTCGCTCAGGACCGCGCGAACGATCGACTCCGGCACCGGGTCGGGCAGGAAATTGCGAATGGAATGCCGGCGACGCACGACCTCATGAAATGACATGATCTCTGACATTTACCTCCCCCTCAGGGCCGCGGTCGAGGTCATCGACGCTAGGCCGCTTCCGTTTTGCGCCGTTCCAGCGTTCCGAGCATCGCTTCGAGGCGTTCGCGGATCAGCGCTTCTGCCTGTTCGACGATGCCGTCCACCAGGTCCTTGACCGTAGGAATGTCGTTGATCAGCCCCACCACCGGCCCTGCGGTCCAGATACCGTGATCGGTATCGCCATTGATGAGCCCCTCGAGGCCGCGCGCGCCCTTGACGAGATGCGCCACATCCTCGAACGGGCGCCCTTCGCGTTCGAGCCGCACGACCTCCTGGCTCACAGCGTTCCGGGCGACCCGGGCGCTGTTCCGGTAGGTGCGGAAAATGATATCCGTTGCCCGCTCGTCGGACGCCATCATCTGCTTCTTGAAATTCTCGTGGATGGGCGCTTCCTGCGTGGCGCAGAAGCGCGTGCCCATGTTGATGCCATCCGCGCCGAGCGCCAGCGCGGCAACAAGGCCGCGGCCATCGGCAAAGCCCCCGGACGCGAGCATCGGCACCTTGACCTTGCTCGCCGCAGCCGGGATGAGGATCAGGCCAGGAATGTCGTCTTCGCCCGGATGGCCCGCGCATTCGAAACCGTCGATCGAAATCGCATCCACGCCCATGCGCTCCGCCGACAGGGCGTGGCGCACTGCAGTGCACTTGTGGATCACCTTGACGCCATGCGCCTTGAACTCGTCGACATGTTCCTGCGGCTTGTATCCCGCCGTTTCGACAATCGTGATCCCCGCTTCGATGATCGCCCGGCGATATTCGGCATAAGGGGGCGGATTGATGGACGGCAGGATGGTGAGGTTCACGCCGAAAGGCTTGTCGGTCATCTCTCGCGTACGGGCAATTTCCCTGGCCAGTGCTTCGGGGGTGGGCTGCGTCAGGGCCGTGAGGAAACCCAGCGCGCCGGCGTTGGCCACCGGCGCCACCAGCTCCGCCTTGCCGACCCACATCATGCCGCCCTGGGCAATTGGGTGATCGACGCCGAACATCTCGGTGAAGCGTGTCTTGATCATGTCAACGTCCCTTCCACTGCGGAGCCCGCTTCTGCGCAAAGGCGAGCGGCCCCTCTCTGATGTCGTCCGACCGGAACAATGCCCCCATGGCAGGGTACCGCGTCTGGCTTCTCGAGGCGGCCTGCAAATCCTCTTCGAGCCCGAGCAGCACGGCCTCCTTTGAGGCCCGCACCGACATCGGGCTGCACGCGCAAATCGCATCGGCCCAGCGGCGGGCTGCCGCCAGCAGCTCGGACTGCTCGACGACCTCGTTGACGAAGCCCAGCGACTGCCCCTCGTCAGCGCTGACGTGACGCCCGGTCAGGATCATGCCCATCGCCTGCTTGAGCCCAATCTGACGCGGCAGGCGCAGCAGGCCACCCGCCAGCGCCGCCAGCCCCACCTTGGGTTCGGGCAATGCGAACACCGCGTTGCGCGATGCGATGATGAGATCGCACGCAAGCGCGATTTCGAAGCCGCCGCCCATCGCCACACCGTTGACGGCGGCAACGACGGGCTTGGACAGATCCCAGCGAGCGGTAAGGCCGGCAAATCCTTTCTTCGGCATCGGCGACTGCTCGCCTCGCGCCATGGCCGCGGCGGTGAACTTCAGGTCGTTGCCCGACGAGAACGCCCGATCGCCCGCACCAGTGAGGATAGCGACCCACTGGTCAGGATCGGCCTGGAACTCGTCGAAAACCTCGCTCAACTCCTCGTTGGCGAACGGGTGCAGCGAATTCATCGATTCCGGGCGGTTGATCGTCACGATAGTGACATTGCCTTCGCGCTCGACGGTGCAGAATTTCCTCGGAAGCGACGTGCGATCGCGCAATGTTCCGGATTCCCAGACAATATCGCCAAAGGCATCGACGCGAACATGCCCCCTGGCGCCGATCGGCGAACGATCGCAATCGCAAAGCAGGGCGATCGACTCCGCATCATCGGAGCGGACGCGCGCGATCAGACGGGCCCCTTGCGGATTGCGCGCGATCACTATGCCATGGCGGACGTGCCCTCTGGGTCCGTAAAGCACGGTAAAAGTCTCGATCTCGGCGGGACCGGAATATTCCTCGAGCAGTTCCGGGACCGGTCCACGCAGGGCATCGGCCCTGTCCTGGACCGAATAATCGGTGCCCAGCGGCTGCGATGCCGGTGCGGACGAAAGTACCAGAGCGTGATGCTTCGAAACGACGCCGCCCTGGCCATAAACGAGGCCGAGCCTGCCTTGGCCCGATCGCAGTTTCCGCACCATGGCGCACATGCCGTGCGTCATGTAGTTGTTCAGCGGGCCGCCAAAAAAGGTAAGTCCCCCCGCCACCGTCGGCTCGACGCCGTTGCGCAATCCCAGCGTGTCCATCGCCATCTTGGGAACGACCGGGAAACAGCTGTACAATTCTGCCAGATCGAAGGCCTCGGCGTCGCCCCCGGCCAGTTCAACGGCGCGTTCGAGCACGGCCTGTTGCGCGGTCGAATGGTCGTATCTGTCGCGCATCAAATAGTCGCCGGGTTCGCTCGCGGCGGCACCTCCATGGATGTAGACGAGCCGGTCTTCCGCAATTCCGGCCGCCCGCGCCCAGGCCAGGCTGGCCACGATGACGGTGGCCGCCTGGTTCACGTTGGGATTGGCGACCATCAGCTTGGGATAGGGGAGGCTCACCATCCGGTTGGTTTCGGAGGGCGTACCGATTTCTTCCGCAGAAGGGGCCGTGCGGATCCAGGCGCAAGGATTGTCTGCCGCGACGGCTGCATAGCGCGCCCACAGAGCCGCAGACTCGCGCGTGCCCTGTGCCGGTGAGAGACCCTTCGCGGCCTGGAGCGCATTTTCGTAAAGCGGATAGATGTGCACCGGGTCCGTGGCACCGGCTTTTTTCGCAGAGCGGCTCATGGGGAGCGTTTCGAAGTCCAGCTTGACGGTTTCGTCGCGTGGAGCAAGGTCGGTCCAGGCAAGCTTGACCTTCGCCTTGCGCGCCTTGCTGACGGCGTTGAGAGCTTCGCCCCCGACCACGGCGGCGACTTGGCTTTCGCCATTGGAAATTCGCAGCGCCGCCTGGTGAAGCAGGCGAACTGGCGTCTCGCCCCCCATGCTGGCATTGGTTGCCCGGGCCGGCCGGATGCCAAGCCTTTCACAGAGAAGGCCGACAGGATCGCGATAGCGCCAGCTCACCTGCCCGACCAGATCCAACGAATCGATCGCTGCCAGCAACGGCACGCCAGCATCGGCTTCTGCTGCGTGCAGCGCTTCGGCCATCAGTGCAACGGGCTCTTGCGCCAGAGCTGGATCCGCCGGACGATCCACGAACTCGCCGACGGCGATGATGACTGGTGTCCGATCGATTGCCGCGTCAGCCATGCCTTCTCCTGTCCGTTTCCTAGCCCCCGAGCCAGATCGTCCGTGATCCCCAGCATTGCGCTGCGGGTCCTCCGGGCGGGCGGGGCTCTTGGCCTTCTAGGCGCCGTCGCTGGCAGAACGCATGCGTTTGCCTGCGGGACGCCCCCCGATGCCATCCAAGCCGTACAAAACCGGGCGGGCCGTCGCAAGCTTAATTAAACGATTGAAGATTTTCCTTCCCGCTGATGCGCCTGCGCGTACTGGGCCAGCCCGCTGCCGGATGCACTGAACGGGCGGCGCGCCCTTGGCGCGCGCAGTGTTCGCCGGAAATCGGAGGAATGGAGGCTCGCCGCCAGAAGAAGCGCCCCCCGGCGGCAATTTCCGCTTCGCACGCAGTGCAGCCTCGGCGACCAAGGATCATGCGATGGCGGAAGATGGCGCGGCCGCCCGACCGTACGCTTCGAAGCGCGCCGTCAGTGGGGGAAGATACCCCAGATGGCTTCGTTCTTGTAGACGTCGGAAAGGACCTGGGGTGTAACGCCGGTAACCCCTTCCAATTGGCGGAGCCAATCCAGAATGCCTCTGGCTTCCTGGATGCCGGGTGTCAAAACCACGCATTGCAACGACGCCGTCCCCGTGGTGCGGGTCACGAGCACGGCGTGAGGATGCTCGCAAACCTGCTCGACAACCGCCGGCAAGAGCTTTGGCGCGACCGATATTTCGAACGAGGTCCAGAACTGTAGACCCAGTGCCAGCGGATCGACGGCCAGAGCGAGACGCAACAGCTTCTTGCTGTGAAGGTTCTTCAGCCGGTAGCGAATGGCACCCTGCGTCAGACCATAGCGATGCGACAAATCGCGAATCCGCGCGCGACCATTGGTCTGAAACTCGGCGATGAGCGACAGGTCCAGATCGTCGGCATCCGCATTGACGAGATCGACCATCAGTCTCGCTTTGCGGTCCTCCACCGAACCGGTTCGCATCTGGGAGAAGTGCATGCGCTCGCTGCGCCCCAGATAGGCTTGCAGCACCAGCGCCGACCGGACCGATCCAACCCCTTCGATGTCCATCAGGAGGTCCAGGGCATCCGCCGTGTCGCGGCCTGCCGGGAGCCGCATCGCCACCAGCAGATCATCCGGTCCCAGAAGCCCGACCACGGACATCGTGAAGGGCAATGCCGTCAATGTGCTGGCAAGGTCGGCGACAGGCCGCCCGGACGCCTTCACATAGAGGTTGACCATGCGGGCATCGCCGGCAAACACGTCCGTCAGCGCGACCACATGGGCAATGTCGAGGCTCTCGATCCGGGTCAGGCGCGCAAGCACCTGTGCGCGGGTGATTCCCAGGCTGTCGGCGAGCGCCTGGTTGCTGATCGTCGGGTCCTGCTCCATCGTGGCGAGGACCTGCAAATCCAGTTCGGTCAGCGTCGCGCCGTTCTTCATCGCCGGGTCATTCCCGCGACCGACCCGGCCCGGGCTGCCCCCTCAACCGTGCAGCCTATCGCAACTATGGGCATGTCATGCGCGCAATCAGTCATCCATGTCTTCCTTCAGGATGCGGCGCAATGTAGCCTTCGCCACCTTGTTGGCAAGGGACCGGGGCAGTTCATCCACAATCCCGACTCCTCGCGGAACCTTGAAATCTGCAGGAGACGTGCGTCACGCCAAGATCACGCGCACCCGGGTGCGCGCGAGATCGCCGCTAGGCAGGTCGTGCGCGCCGTCGGACTGCCAGACCGAGAGCGAGGGCCAGAAGGCCGAGCACGATCGCATAAGCCAGCATGCCGATCGCAGCGCTGTCCGCGACCAGCGCCACCATGCGCGCCAGATGGGGCGTCGAGAATTGCGACACGTAAAGGACCGTCTGGAACACGCTGACAGCGCGCCCCCTGCCCGCTTCATCGACGCGGTCGAGCAGCCACATCGAAAGCACCGGAACGATGGCGCCTTGAGCGAGCCCTATGATCGCCGCCCCCGCCACCCATCCGACGCTTGTGACGGAAAGCGCGACGGTGAGCTGTCCGGCGGCACAGACCATGAAGTACAAGGCCAGTTGCCGCTCCGGAGGGGTCTTGCGCAATGCCGTCGGCGCAAGCGCACCCATCACGGCGCCCGCACCCAGGACTGCGGTCATCACGCCCGGCAGCACCGTTGAGGTCACTTGCTGCTCCAGCACGACATAGCCGAACTCATAGGCTGGCGCGAATATCATGAACGAAGCGACGATGGTGAGCACAAAGATGCTGAGCAAAGGCCGCCATTCGAACGCGGTTTTGCCAGCGTCGGTTGCTGGCGTTTCGCCGTGCACCTCAGGGGTCATCGCGGGGCCGCGCAGAATGAGCACGGCGCACAGCAGCGGAATGCCGACGAGCAGAAGCAGGAACGGCGTCCGCCAGCCATACTGACCCAGCGCCCCGCTGAGCAGCGCGCCAACAATGGTGGCCGCGGCGGGGAAGCTGCCCTGCGCGGACAGCCAGAAGGCCCGGCGCGCCCCGGTAAAATAGTCGCCGACCAGCCCGACAGCGGCGACGGTCATCGCTCCGAGCGCCAAGCCGAGAATGAAGCGCGAGCCTATCAGGAGCCACAGGGAATCGATCCATAGCGGCAGCGGCGCGGCCAGCGCGAACACCGCAATGCCGGCGACCAACAGCGTTCGCCGGTCGATCCGGTCGCCAACCATTCCCAGCAGCATCCCGGCCAGGGCAATCGCCAATGTCGGCAGGGTCACGGCCAGCGAAACGCCGAAGGCGGCCCCTTGCTCGCCGCCAAAGGCCTGAACCATGGCGGGAATCACCGGAAGCGGAACGATGATCGACAGGACCACCATGACGGGAACAAGCGCCAGGATGACTCCCTGCGATGCCGGGACGTGAGGCGAAGAGCTTCCAGTCATGCAGACCTCATTTCCTGGCGACCGCTTGTCCCAACCCTGACGGTCCACCCATCGGTCAATAGGGCCAAGCCGTGTCTTGATCAATCGTTCAAATAGCCGCATAGGCCATGTTGGCCGATTTCGGGGAGTCGAGGCGATGAATTTTACGCTGAGCGATGAGCAAAACATGGTGCAGGATGCGCTGACGCGCTTCCTGCACGCCCATTGTCGCTTCGATCATCGCCGCAAGCTCACAGCCGCGTCATCGAGTTCGCCTGACATCTGGGCAGGCCTGGCATCGCTGGGAATCCTCGGCGTCGGCATTCCCGAAGATCAGGGAGGTATGGGTGGTGGGCCTGCCGAGATCATGGTTGTCATGGAAACCCTGGGACAGGCTCTGGTCACGGAGCCCTATCTCGAAACCGCCGTCATCGGCAGCGGGCTGCTGCGCCGTGCGGGCGGCGCGCGTGCCGCACAGCTGCTCCACGCACTCGTTGCGGGAGACGCATGGCTTGCGCTGGCGGCCGGGGAGCCGACTTCACGCTATGCGCTCGAAGATGTGAGCACAACGGCGCGCCAGGATGCGGGTGGCTGGGTGCTGAACGGCGCCAAGTCCGTTGTCGAAGGCGCGCCGGTGGCCAGCCATATCCTGGTGACGGCGCGCACATCGGGCCAGCAACGGGATCGCGCGGGCGTGTCGCTGTTTTTGCTGGACACGAGCGCGGCAGGCATCACGCGGCATGACTACCGGTTGATCGATGGCCGATCGGCGTCCGACCTGTGTCTGGACGATGTGCCCCTGCCCGGCGATGCCTTGCTGGGCGAGGAAGGAGCGAGCCTGGCTTTGCTGGAGCAGGTTCGTGACGAGGCGATCGCTGCGCTATGCGCCGAGGCGGTGGGCGGAATGCGCCGGATGCTGCAGGACACGATCGATTATACCAAGCAGCGCCGACAGTTCGGCCAGACGCTGTCTTCCTTCCAGGCGCTTCAGCACCGCATGGTCGATATGTTCATGGCGGTGGAACGGGCGGTCTCCGCGACCTATCTCGCGACGCTCAAGCTTGATGCTGACCCGGTTAGTCGCGCCTGCGCCGCCTCGGCTGCCAAGGCGACTATCGCGGAAACTGCGCGCTTTGTCGGGCAGAACGCGGTGCAGCTGCACGGCGGCATGGGCATGACGGACGAGCTGGCTGTCGGCCATTATTTCAAGCGGGCGACGGTGATCGGATCGCAGTTCGGATCCCGCGATTATCATGTAGCGCGCTATGCCGCGCTGACGCGCGCCCAGGCAGCCTGATGGCACGAAGGGGCTTCGAATTCATACCCTTTAGCCCGCTGCAGCCCCCTGCCCCGCCGGGAATGTCCCCGGCGCCTCCCCGAGAACAGGAAAGAAGAGAACGGCATGTCCTTGATCAACCGTCAGTGGGTTCTCAACAACCGTCCGACCGGGGCTGTCGCGCCGGACGATTTGACCCTCACACAAAGCCCGGTGCGTGCGCTGGCCGACGGCGAAATCCTGGTCCGCAACATCTACCTCTCGCTCGATCCGACCAATCGTCTCTGGATGAGCGACCGCGAGCAGTATTTGCCGCCCGTCCAGATTGGCGACGTCATGCGAGGCGGGACGATCGGCGTGGTGGAAGAAAGCCGGTCGAGGCGTTTCGCGGTCGGCGACATCGTCATGCCAGGCGATGCCGGCTGGCAGCTTTACACCGTGACGCACGAGAATGTGACGCGCCGTGTGCGCACCACGCCTGGCGTTCCCATGACGGCCTATATGTCCGTGCTCGGCGGCACCGGCATGACCGCCTATTTCGGCCTACTCGACATCTGCACGCCCCGGCCAGGGGAAACGCTCGTCGTTTCCGCCGCCGCCGGAGCCGTCGGGTCTGTTGTCGGCCAGATCGCCAGGATCAAGGGCGCGCGGGCGATAGGCATTGCGGGGGGCACGGCCAAATGCCACTGGCTGACCGACGAACTCGGCTTCGATGCGGCGATCGACTACAAGAACGAAGACGTGGGCGCGGCGCTCGATCGGCTTTGCCCGGACGGGGTCGACATGAACTTCGAGAATGTCGGCGGACCGATCATGGATGCTGTATTCTCGCGGATGGCGCTCCATGGCCGCATGGCACTGTGCGGGATGATCTCGGGCTATAATGTCGAGGGCCCGTTGGCGGGACCGACCGATTTCGGACGGGTCTTGATGAAACGCCTCAGCATCCGCGGGTTCATCGTCATCGACTATTTCCCGAGAGCGCGCGAGGCGATTGCCGATCTGACCCAGTGGATCGCTGACGGGCGCCTTCGCTGGAAGGATCATGTCGTGCAAGGGCTGGAGCATGCTCCATCTGCGCTCGAACGCCTGTTCGCCGGCGATCATGACGGGAAGTTGATGGTCGCCATATCACCCGAGCCATAGGGCGCTCCACCTCCGGTCGGGAAAGATCGGCGCGTCACGGCTTGTTGCCATGGATGAACGCATGATCACGATCGTGTTCTGCCTCGGACGCCTGCCCGGACTGTCCCGAGAGGAATTGCAGGACTATGGGCTGGAAAGGCATGCTCCGCTCGTCCGCGAGCATGCCGCCGTGCTCGGCATCCGCCGATACGTGCAAAGCCACTCATTCGATCGAGCGACTGCGGCCAGTTCGGCGGCTTGATGCCCAACACGCACTGCCACCGGCGCACCAGGCTTGGCGTTCGTCTCATCCTTGCCCGATCGACGCCAAGCGACGATGCATCGAAGCGCGGAGATGACGAAACGGTGATGGCACCGCCGCCGCCTCGGGCGGCAGTGCCATCCACCTGTCAGAGCGACCAGCGCGCCTGCACGCCATAGGTCGCTGGCGCACCCACATTGGCCACGGCACCGCCGACAGAGGCCGAACCGCGCAGGGCGCTGATGAAGAAGGTCGTGTCGAAGACATTGCGCCCGAAGATCGCAACCTCGAACCGCCCGTCGGACCGCTGCCACGCCAGCCTCAGATCGGTGATGCCATAACCCTTTTGCGCCTCGGTTTCGCGGGTGACGGAATCGAGAAACGTCTTGCTGCGCCAGGCATGGTTGGCCGCGAAGACAATGTCGCCATCGAGCGCAGGGACCGGCACCGTGTAGTTCAGGCCCAGCGTGAACGCATATTTCGGCGCGAACGGCAGAGGCCTGCCGGTCATGTTGACCAGCTCGAGATTCACCGGGTCCAACAGAGTGAAGACCGGAGTCGATCGGTTGTATCCCGTGTCCAGATAGGTAAACGCACCCTGCAATTGCAGCTGCGAGGACGGCTTCACGGTCACTTCGAGCTCAAGCCCGTCGATCCGGGCGCTGCCGGCGTTCCTGAGCTGCGAGGTGTTGTTGAGGAACTGGGTGACCTGCAGGTTGCTGTAGTCCGAACGGAACACCGCAAGGTTGGTGCGCACCCGGTTATCGAACCAGTCGCGCTTCAACCCCGCTTCATAGGTCCAGACATATTCGGGCTGATAGCTTTCCTGCTGGGCGGGATTGCCTGCGTTGAAACCGCCCGCCTTGAAACCCCGCGTGGCCGAAGCATAGATGAACGTGTCGCCGCTCTCGTACTCGAGACCGAATTTCGGCGTCAGCGCCGACCAGCTATCCTTCAGACTGGCATTCTGCACCGAGAAAAACTGGGGGATCTGCAGGAATTCGTCGATCGTCTTGCGGTCATGGCTGTAGCGCAATCCGACCGTCGCCTTCAGACCGGGAAGAAACGTGTAGCTCGCCTGGCCGAACGCCGCGAACGATTCGGATTTCTGCGCATTGCGAATGTTGAGCGTGAACGGCACGACAAACGGCGCACCAAACGTCGTCCGGATATCGAAATCAAACGCGTCGCGGGCCTTTTCATGGAAATAGAAGCCGCCAAGCAGCCATTCGAAATTGCCGCTGTTTTCCGAAAGCAGCTGGATCTCCTGGCTGAAGCTCTCCGATCGGTCGAACTGGAGAGGATTGTTCAGATTCGGCACATCCGTCGCGTCGATGTCAGAGGCATATTTCCGGCGCATATAGCGGTAGGAAGTCAAGGATTTCACGGTCAGGCCGTCGAACGCGAGTGCATTCTCCATGCTCAGGCCAGCATGCTCGGACGTGCCGGTAGGATCAAGGTCATAGAATACCCGGCGAGGATTGGTCGAATAGCGCCCGCCTGGCACCGGCACGTAGACGCCGGGAATGGTCGGATAGAATGCCCTGATATAGTTGGCATTCCCATCCCGGGTCGTCTGCTGAAAGTCCGCAACCAGAACCGAACTGAAGATGCTGTCATCGGGCGCCAGCTCAACCGTGACACGTCCGCCGAACGAACGCGGCTGCCCGACCGGCTTGCCCGTCGTAAGGTTCTGGGTGAAGCCATCCCGGCGCTCGAGATAACCTGCCACGCGAACGCCAACGCTCTCGGAGACCGGCCCCGATACCATGCCGTCCATGCGGATCCGGTCGTAATTGCCGATCTCGACCTGCGCCGAGGCGTCCAGCGTGTCGGTCGGGCGGGCGGTGATCAGATTGACCGCGCCACCGGTCGCGTTTCGGCCGTAGAGCGTGCCCTGCGGACCCCGCAGAACCTCGACGCGCTCGAGGTCGTACAGGCCTGCTTCAATCATCGCCGGACGGGCGAGATAGACGCCGTTGATATGAACCGCCACGCCCGGCTCGCTGCCGATCGTGCTATTCTGCAACCCGATTCCGCGGATGTATATCTGCGGGATGCTGTTGATCCTGGCGATCTGGACGGTAGGCGCCACGCGCACGAGATCAGAGGCCGAGGTCACCCCGGACCTCGCCAGGTCATCGCCGCTGAGCGCCGTGACGGCCAGGGGAGTGGTTTGCAATGCGGTCCCGCGGCGGGTCGCCGTCACGACGATCTCACCCAGCGCTTGCGCGTCATCCTCTGCGGCAGCCGTCGCTTCCTGAGCCTGGGCCTGGGCAGCGGGCACCAGTGCCAGCAAGGCGACAGCAGATAGCAATTCGAACTTCATGCAACTTTCCTCTCCGTTCAGCCAGTTATCCCTGGCGGCATCGTTCATTCTGAGGACAGCGCGGCAAGACAGCCGAACCGGCACCCCCCCTTTGAGGACCAGCGCCAGACCGTAGCCGATGAATGGCAGGTCAGGCGGTCCCCCGCAGCCACCCAGCGCCTTGCTCGATGGCCAGCCCGATTTGCCCCTGATTGCATCGTCAGGAAGCTAATTAATCACTTGATGCACGATGACGGAGCGATTTGTCAAACTCAAACACATCGCCCCTGATTTTGGCGCAAAGGTGTTGCAAAAGTTCGACACCCGGCAATTCGACAACTTGCTCATCGAATGCCTTGTCGAATTCAACCATGAAAGCCACCGTGACGGGCACCCCTTCGCGCCCCTCCCGCCCAGCGTCGTCGAGCACGACCCGCGATTTGCCGGCCCTCCCGCCTGCGAGGTTTGCACCGTGCGACTGCCACGCCTCGCCTGCACCATCGCCGACCCTAATCATTCGAGCGCACCGCCGCCTTCAGCGATGACCGAGCCCGACCCCATCGCCCGCGCCACAACGATTTCCAGAAATTAATTGTGCATCTGATTAAATTTGCGATTGGGTGGCGCGTCGGAACTGGGCGGGTCAACTGCCACCCCCCGACGCCCCTGCCGCCGAAATGCTGTCGGGCATGGTGGAAGCTGCGCTCCAGCTGCACGGCGGCGCAGGGTATAGGCACGAATATCCCATCGCGCGGTTCTGGCGGGACGCAAGCGTGACGCGCCTCTTCGGCTGGCAGTCGGTCGAGCTGACCGGCACGCATCGCCTTGCGCACATTTGACATCGACCGGGGGTCGCCATTTGCGGCCATGGCCTGCCGGGCAAGCCATACGTCTTGCGCGAGGCCGATCAGCCTCCTCGCGTGACCGGAATCAGCGCACCGCTGATCGCCCTTGCCGCGGGCGAGGCGAGAAACACGATCACCTGACTGAGCGATGCCGGCTTGACCCATTGCGACGTGTCCGCATCGGGCATGTCGGCCCGGTTGGCAGGGGTATCGATGATGCTGGGCAGCACCGCATTGACGGTGCAATCGGTGCCGACGAGTTCGGCGGCAAGGCTTTCCGTCAGCTTGTGTACAGCCGCCTTGGATGCGGCATAGCCCCCCATGCCGGCCGCAGCGACCAGCGCTGCGCCCGCGCCGACATTGACGATCGCCGCTCCGCTCGTTGCCGTCAGAATAGGAAGGGCGGCCTTGGTCATGGACACACAGGTGGTTGCATTCATGGCGAACATCCGTGCCCAGATGTCCGGTCCGCCGTCGGCCAGGGTCTGCCAGGCAAAGCCCCCCGCCACGTTGACAAGGACGTCAATGCCTCCATGCGCGGCCATGACCTGCTCCGCCGCCCTTGCGGCAGCGGCGGCATCGGTCAGATCCACCCCGCCAAGGTCGATACCGCCCGGGTTCTCATCCGCAGGGGAGGCAGAAAAGTCGATCCGCGTAACCCGGTCGCCCGCCGCGCGAAAGGCATCTGCGACGGCACTGCCGAGGATGCCGAAGCCGCCGGTCACGATAATCGAGCGCATGTCCTACCCTTCTTGATCGGATCCAACCGGCACGGAGCAACAGCGCAATTCCCCGTCGGGGACAGCGGCCCGCCCTGCCAAGCGCGACAACGAGCCCGGCTTGGCCGGCCTCGCTGCCGAGCCATCAGGCGGTCACGGCTTCTTCTCGCGCAGCGATTTCGGCGGCATCGGTCCACCGCCTCGGCTGGGTCGAGAAGGCCCTTTCGAGGCCCTGAGCCACGACATCGACCGCCAGTGCATATCCGGTGACCGGGTCCAGATAGCGGACGAGCTGGTAATGGCCCTTTGCACCACCCGGCTCGACCAAGCGCGGACAGCCATCGGTCCAGTGGGCCGGACTAATCGCCAAAGGGGCCCCCGAGCGTTCCGAAACGGCGACCGAACCGCGTTGTTCGACACCGACATGAAGCTGGCCGCTTGCCCCCTCCCAAGCGCTGGCTGGAATGGCATCAGCTTGGAGCGGTTTGAGCGCGGGCTCTGCGCGCTCGAGACGGCTGGCCAGGATCTGCTGGCGCAGTTGCTCGGTCCGTGCCACGTCGCCAATCACCACACCATAGACACGTGCAGCATCATCTTCGCTGATCTGGCCATGCCGCACGTCCGCCTCGACCAGCTCGATGCTTCGTTCGATCGGATCGCCCCAGCCGCCCCCGCTGCAGATGTCGTATTCGAACGTCACTCCAGGCTCGAGCATGTTGCCTTGCGAGTGGCACGGCATCACGCTGAGCTCGCCGTCGCTGGTCCGAACGCGGAACTTCGTCAGCGCCCCCGGTTCGCCACCGGCTGTTCCCGCGATCGGCACCCGCTCACGATTGCCGAGAATGGCACCGAACAGCGGCGCAGCGCTGGTCGTGCGATAGGCAGCGCTGCTGCCGCGACCCGACCTGAACTTCCCGGCGCCGGCAGCGCCGCGCGCGGGACCGCGGCGCTCGTACAGGATCGGGTACCAGCTCTCCAGGATTTCAACGTCGGCAATTTCGGTCTGCGAGCCCTTGCCGACGATCGACTGGTAGTAATCGCAGCCATCCCGGTCAAACCCCGCCGACGATCCCACGGCTCCGCCTTCGAGCATGAGCCAGCTGTCCGGCTTGCCGTCCAGCCCCAGCCCCGACCAGGTGTGCAGACCATAGCCGGAACCCGAGGTCGGACCTGCCATCGTGGAATGGGCGATCGACCCCGGCGACACCATCACGGCCATCATCATGGCCCGGATGCCGACTTCGATGGCGTTCTGGCCCACATCGAGATGAGGACCGCCAATCGGCGCGGGCATATCCGCGTCCATGATCGACCCAGGCTCCGCAACGACGTCGAAGGCGTTGAAAATGCCTTCGTTGAACGGCAGGTCGCGCGCAATATAGGCAGCGATTTCGACGCCCAGCAAGCTCTTCACCACATAAGGCTTGGAGTTGAAATAGTGCTTCGACTGGGGCGATGCGCCCGTATAGTCGAACGTCATGAAATCGTCGTCGATCGTCAGCGTGCATGGAATGAGGAACAGCTCCTCCGTCCATTCGGTCCAGCTCGACGCGGCATAGACGCCCGGTTCAAGCTGGGCGATGCGCCGACGCATCTCGCGCTCGCTCAGAGCGATCAGCTCACGCACAGCCTCTGCAAAAACGGGTGCGGTATACTCCTCCACCAGTTCCGAAAGACCTCTGGCGATGACGTTCGAACCCGAAATCAGGGCGCGCATGTCCATCTCGACCAGCGAGGCGACACGGATGTTGCAGCGCAGGATGGACCAGATATCGCTCTGTTCGACGCCGGCCTTGCTCAGGCGGACGGGAGGGAAGCGAAGCGCTTCCTGATAGCATTCGGTCGCGCCCGGTGCGAAGGATCCGGGGACCGAACCACCCATGTCCATCATATGGGCGGACGACCCCACCCAGGCGACGAGCTCTCCACCGATGAACACCGGTTGATGGATGAACACGTCCTGCGCGTGAAATCCGCCACCATTATAGGGGTCGTTGGTCAAGAACAGGTCTCCGGCCTGCAGGGTGCTGCCGTGACGTTCGAGAATCTCGCGAATGCCGTTCGAACCCGTCTTGAAATGGGCCTGCACGTTGCCGCCGCCAACCATCAGGTCGCCATTGGGGGTAAAAATGGCGCAGGAGCAATCGCCTGCATCGGCGACCACAGGACTGATCGCGGTCCGCTGCACCGCCCGCGCGCCTTCATCGGCGATCGCCTCCAGCTTGCAGCGCAGGACCTCTAGCAAAATGGGATTGGTCAATGGATTTCTCCGGCAGAGAGGAAGTCGATGATGATGGAGTCCCCGGCTCCGACCCTGATGGCAGTGTTGGCGGGCGCCCAGATGGCGGTGTCAGGGGCGTCGAAAAGCGCAGGCCCGGTAAAGGTCATGCCCTCCTCGAGATCGCCGGTCGCATAGACCGGCACCTGGAGCGGCTTGTCGCTGGAGAGCCAGATTTCACGGGTGCTGCTGGGCGCAGCGGATGTCACATTGCCGAGGCCAGGCGTTGCAGAGGCGATCTGGGCCCGCCGGGTTGCGCCCACGCCGATAGCCATCACGCTGGACAGCTCGATCGCAGTGCCGGTCATCAGTGCGCCCTCACCGTATTTGTCGGCATAGATCGAGCGGAACTCATCCAGCAATCTGCCTTGATCGAGGGTCGCACCGTCGAGAGGCAGCGTCAGCGAAGCCTTTTGCCGGTAAAGGCGCAGCTCGGCCTCGAGCCGCACCGAAATGCTGTCCTCGGCAACGCCATCGCGCTTCAGGTCGTCGACCACCTCGGCGTGCAGCCGTTGCAGCGTTTCGGCGATGCCGGCTTGCTCGACCGGGAAACATTCGGCGACCGAAGCCGAACGTTCGCGGCGCAGATCTGCGGATGCTGCACCGAAGGCCGAGAGAACCGACGAAAGTCCCGGGGCGATGACGCCACCGACATGGGTGGCCGCAGCAAGTTCGGCCGAAAACAGGCCTCCCGAGCCGCCATAGGAAACGATGTAGAATTGGCGCGGGTCCAGGCCGCCCGATGCGATGCGGGACCGCAGTGCCTTGGCCATTTCCGCAATGGCAATTTCGCGCGCACCAAGCGCTGCCTCGATCGCCGACAGGCCCAGCGGCGCGCCCAGCCGGGCGTAGGCAGCTTCGGAGGCGGTCTTGTCCAGCCGCATGCCGCCACCCAGGAAATTGTCGGGATCGATGAAGCCCAGCAACAGCATGGCGTCGGTCACGGTCGCTTCTGTACCACCACGACCATAGCAAGCCGGCCCGGGGGTGGCACGCGCGGACTTGGGGCCGATGCGGATCAGGCCGCGGCTGTCGAGCCAGGCGATCGAACCTCCGCCAGCGCCGATCGATTCGACGTCGATTGCCGACTGGCCCGTCACGACACCGCCGATCTCCGCCCGCTGGCGGCGCTCGGCTTCGCCATTGCGGATGACGGCGACGTCCACGCTGGTGCCGCCAATGTCACAGCAAAGGGCACCGGCAATGCCAGCCGCGCGGACCACTTCGGCAGCCGCCACTGCTCCGGCAGCCGGACCTGAAGACGCCAGCTTCAACGGAGCTTCGCGAGCCTCGGGCAACGAGATTGCACCGCCGCCGGAATGGAGGAGCAGGAGCGGCTGCGCCAGTCCCAGCTGTTCCAGCTTCGCTTCGAGGCGGTCGACGCCATCGAGTGCGCCCGAAGCGAAGGCGCTGAGCACGGCCGTGGTGCTCCGCTCGTATTCGCGGATCTGCGGATGAAGCGAATGGCCGCGGAATACGGGCACATCCGGCGCCACCTCGGCGGCAATGGACGCGACCATGTCCTCGTGGACGGGATTGCGGAACGACCAGAGCAACGACACCGCTATCGCCTCTACCCCCTCGTCGTTGACGAGCGTGGAGATGGCCTGCCGCACATCGGCAGGATCGAGCGCGATGATCACATCGCCGTTGCGATCGATGCGCTCTCGCAGACCTTTGACCGCGTCCTCGTTGAGCGGCATCCACGGCATTTCCAGCCAGCCCTCATTGGGGGTCCGAGCGCCACGGGCGCCAAGAAGATGCCCTTCAAAGCCTGCGGTCGTAAGAAAGCCGGTCTTCCTGCCGGTACGGGCAGCCAGAACGTTGGTGACCGCAGTCGTTCCCAGCCCGAACCGCGAAACCTTTCGCATCAGGCTTTCGGTGGAAATGCCGATCTTTTCCGCGACAAGGTCGCAGCCCGCCAGCACGCCTGCCTCGAACCGTTGCGGGTCGGTCGGCGCTTTCGCGCGCCAAACCCTGCTGCCGCTGCTGCAGACGACGTCCGTGAACGTTCCGCCCACGTCGATCCCGATGACATAGTCGTCAGCGCCGCCGTGAGCCTGCTGATCATGCGAATTGAGCAAATCTACCTCCCCTGAACGCTGAGCGACCCACCGAGGAAACGATGTCCCGCTCCCGCATGTTCGCCAAGGCAGCACTGTATTCTGCCTCCATTGCAGCAACTATTTCGGCGACCGATGCGATCGCCCGAACGCCTGAAACACTGTGACCGGCTGACCAGATGTCCCGCCAGCGCGTAGCGCCCTCCTGCTGACTTTTCTGGTAGACGTGCCTGGCGTCCTCGGCGTTCAGCACGGCGCCGGCGATCGTGCCCGGATCCAGGCCGACTGCCTCGATCGACGGGCGCAGCATGTTGGCAGCGACACCCGAAAAGGCACGGGTCGTCATGATATCGTCCGCCGTGCAAGCGACGAGCATCCGGCGATAGGCTTCGCTAGCCTCGCTCTCCCTTGCGGCGATGAACCGGGTGCCGGCCATGACCAGATCGCAATCCAGCACCCTGGCGGCCGCAATGGCGTGACCGTCGCTCATCCCGCCGGAAAGCACGATCGGGCCATCGAACATCGAGCGCACGGCCCGAACGAATGCGAACGGATTGAGCCAACCGCTATTTCCACCCGCCCCCGCCGATAGCAAGACGAGACCGTCCACGCCGGCCCGAATGGCCTTTTCGGCGTGATGCAGCGAGCCGACATCGGCGAATATCATGGTACCGGACCCAGCCAGCGCCTGGATCGCGGCCTCCGGCGCTCCAACGCTCGTGATGACCATGTCAACCGGCCGCCTTGCGAGGACCTCGATATGCGTTGCCGTTCTGGGGTCACGCATGACCAGATTGACGCACAGGGCACCATCATAGGCCGAACGATTGCCATCGATCAGATCGTCGATCTGATCCAGCCAGGATTCAAGCCCCGCAGCATCGCCTGCATTGATGGCCGGAAACGCGCCCACAATGCCGGATCGCACTGCAGCGGCGACCAAGCGCGGACCCGACACGGTGAACATGGGCGCAGCAATGACAGGAAGGCGCAGACGATCGCTCCAGCTAAAGCTGCCTCCTCCTTTATCAGGCTTGCTCGGCATCATCCCCTCGAAATCCAAACATCAAAATTATGGAGCATTTTATTGCGTTATCGAGGATTGAAATGCCATGATGACTATCAGATGGCAAGATCTATCTGCCCGCACTTTGATTATACCGCATGTGCGCGCCAAGCTGTGCCCAGCCCGGGATCGCAGCACGGGCATGCACGCATGGCGCTGGGCGAACGGAAGCGTTTGCCCCCGCATCCGGACGACAAGGCAATGCATGCGGTCTGGACAACCGCATGGTCACGAAATCGCCTGATTGGGGTGGGGGGCGTTGTCGGTACGAAAACTCGCTGCGCAGCCGTCACCGGCCGCCGCTGCCCATCCGCGCGCTGGGCACGGCGCAGCATCGCAGCTGACCAGGCCTTGCCAGCGCGAACAGCGATTGATGCGTTATGCCTGGTCGGCCGATGTCCCGCCGCAGCTCGGCCGATCGATCAGGCTGCCGTCAGAGGGATTGGCCGTCATCCATATCTATGATGCTGCCGGTCATGAATTCCGAATCGTCGGACGCCAGGTATTTGACGATCGGATCGACCGCCTCGATCGGAACCAGTCGCTTCCGGTCGAATGCGTTGACGAAAGCCTTGCCCGGCTCCGTTTCAAGCCATGTGCCATGAAACCCCGTATCGACATGGCCGGGCTGGACGACATTCACGTTGATCCCCTGCCGGCTCCACTCGCGCGCCAGATTCCGGCCGAGATGGGCAATGGCTGCCTTGGACGAAGCATAGAGACTGTCCAACGATCGGGTCTGGCGCGCAGTGATCGACCCGATGAGCACGATCCTGCCGCGCCGGGTTTCGCGTGAACCCGCCTTGATCATCCGCCGCGCACCCTCACGCGCCGTGAAGAAGGCGCCGGTCAGGTTGACATCGATCGTGGAGCGCGCCTCGCTGCCCTCGATATCGGTTGCGCGCGCCCCACTGGCACGCCCGGCATTCGCGATCACCGTATCGACCGCAGCACCAAAATGCTCTTCCGCCGCATCAAATGCCTTGATGATCGACGACTCGTCTTCGACGTTCAATTCCAGGGGCAATGCGGCGGGACCGAGTTCTTCGGCGAGCGCGTCCACAAGATTCTTTCGCCTGGCACCGAGTGCGACCCGCGCTCCCGCAGCCACAAAGACGCGCGCGAAATGGGCGCCAAAGCCCGAAGAGGCGCCCGTTATCAGCGCAAGTCTTCCATCCAGTCGAATGTCGTTCACGCTTGCCAACTCCCCGCTTGATCCCCAGCGCGCTATCACACCTTCAAGCGATCAAGAAGCATCCCCTCGGCCAGCAGCACGCGAGGCCAAGTTCATCAAGTCCAGTGTTCCGACGCCATATCGACGACCAGTTTTCCGTAAGCCTTCCGGTCGCGCAAGCTCGCCAGCGCCGCCTCAGCCTCGCGCGGCGCGATCGAATGGATCGCAGCCGGCCGAAGCGCGCCGTCCGATAGCGCCTTGGCGATCGGCGCAAAGGTCGAACGGAACAGCGTGGGGTCGCTTCGCATGGCACCGCCCCAATCGACCCCGATGACATCCGCGCGGCGCAGCAATGGCAGGTTCAAGGGCAGCCGGGCGATCTCTCCCGAGGCGAACCCCAGCACGAGATGCCTTCCGCCAATGGCCAGCAGTCGAAAGGCCGGCTCGGACATGGCTCCGCCGACCGGATCGAACACGATATCGACAGCCGCCTTGCCGATCTTAGCCTCCACATCGCGCCGCCAGTCCTTGCCACTATAGTCCATGACGATATCCGCCCCCTGCTCGAGAGCAGCGCGTCGCTTCTGCTCGGACGCTGCCAGCGCAAGCGTCCGCAATCCCAGCATTCGGCCGAAGTCCAGCGCAGCCATTCCAAGGCCTCCGCCGCCCCCCAGCACGAGCATGGTTTCCCCTTCGACCGGGCGCCCCAATCGCTGCAATCCAAAGGCCACCGTCGCATAATTGGTGAGACAGCCTGCTGCGGCGGCGAAGGGCAACGCGGCTGGGATCGCGACAAGCGCGTGCGTGGGCGCCACCACGTATTGGCCGAGCCCCCCGCGGGCAACGATCCCCGCCACGCGATCCCCGGCTTGCAGCGAGTCGACGCCTTCGCCCACCGCGTCGACCCAGCCTGCCACTTCAAAACCCGGTACGAAGGGCAGTTGCGGCTTTATCTGATACTCGCCCGAACAGATCAGGGCATCGACAAAGCCGAGGCCCGCGCTGGCCACCCTAATCCTGACCTCGCCCGAACCTGGCTGCGGAATCGGCATGGCGCGGCAGGCCAGTCGCGGCCGCGGACTGAACGCCTCGCATACAAGTGCGCTCATGGTCATGGTCTTTGCAACTCCCCGCATCCTGCTCAGCGACTGCCAATTGCCTAAGCCGTGGCCAAATTAATCAGGCGATTGATTAGCAGAAATTTGAGTGCTATCGCAAGCCCGGTCAAGACGCAGAATCCGGATGCGTTCCGCGGCCCGGCCTGAAAGCCGTGCGCAAAGCCAACAGAACCGCCAGTGTGACAATCGTCTAGGCCCACCGAGCAGGCGCCCAGATCCAGACAGATAACCAGGGGATGATCAGTGAAAATTGCAGGCAAATCGGCCGTCGTGACAGGCGGGGCAAGCGGGCTGGGGGAGGCAACGGCGCGCGCCCTCGCCGCTGAAGGCGTCAAGGTTGCCATCTTCGACCTGAATGAAGAAGCCGGAGCCGCGGTGGCAGCGGAACTCGGCGGGGTCTTCTGCAAGGTGGACGTCACCAACGACGCCAGCGTCGATTCAGGCTTTGAAAAGGCCCGCGCTGCGCATGGGCAGGAGGCCATCCTGGTGAACTGTGCCGGTACGGGCAATGCCATCAAGACGGCGGGCCGCGACCGCAAGACCGGCGCCATCAGCCATTTCCCGGTCGATGCCTTCGACAGGATCGTCCAGATCAACCTGGTCGGCACATTCCGCTGCATCGCGAAATCGGCAGCCGGCATGCTGACGCTGGACCCAGAGGACGGCGGCGAGCGCGGCGCGATCGTGAACACGGCAAGCGTGGCCGCCGAAGACGGACAGATTGGCCAGGCAGCCTATTCGGCCTCCAAGGGCGGCGTGGTCGGTATGACCCTGCCGATCGCGCGCGACCTTTCGTCCGAAGGCATTCGCGTCAACACGATTCTGCCCGGCATCTTCAACACGCCGCTGCTGAAGGGGGCTCCGCAGAACATCCTTGATGCGCTGGGCGCGCAGGTGCCCTTTCCGAAGCGTCTTGGCGACCCGGCCGAATATGCCAGCCTCGCGCTCGAGATGATCCGCAACTCCTATTTCAACGGCGAGGACGTACGTCTGGATGGTTCCATCCGCATGGCGCCGCGCTGACATGACCGGGCCGCGGACGGGCAACCGCATCGTCGGAACCGCAGTGAACGGGCCTGGTCCGTTCTGCGGCATGAGGCTGGCAGATCAGGGCGCCGAGCTTATGCAGGGAGGGCCAATCCGTCACTGCACAGGTTTCATGGCCAATGGCGCTTCCAGCATCGTGGACTTTGCCGTCAACGGGTGACCAGCGGTCCGCCGTTCGCCTGGAGCCGGGCCTGGCCATTCCGGCAGGGTCCGCTGTTGGCCCCCGGAGATCCAGCCGGGATCTCCTGATGACATTCAACATAGAGACCAGACATGCACCCTTACATCCATGCTCAATCGAACCCGGACAAGCCCGCCATGATCATGGCGACCAGCGGCGTGATGGTGACCTACGGAGAGCTCGATGCTCGCTCCAACCAGGGGGCCCATCTGTTTCGGAGTCTCGGGCTCCAAGCGGGCGACGTGATCGCCGCCTGCATGGAGAACAACCCGGTCTATTTCGAAATCGCCTGGGCAGCCCAGCGTTCGGGGCTCTATTTCGTGCCGGTTTCGAACAAGCTGCAGGCCGATGAGATCGCCTATATCCTGACCGACAGCGGCGCAAAGGCGCTTGTCGTTTCGGCGGAGCTGGGGGATTTGCCGGCGCAAGTGCTGGCACGCGGGCTGGACATCGCCCATTTCGCTATCGGGGCCGGGGCAGATGGCTATCGGGACTTCCTGGCCGAGCGGGCCGCGCAGCCTGTCACGCCGGTCCGCGACGAACAGGCGGGTGCCGAAATGCTCTACTCGTCAGGCACCACGGGCCGTCCCAAGGGGATCAAGCCGCGCGCGATCAACGGACAGCCCATCACGGCCCCCGACCTGCTGGTCGATGCGCTCCGCAACCTGTACGGCGCCACGGAAAACAGCATCTATCTCTGTCCTGCGCCCATCTATCACGCTGCGCCGCTGCGCTATTGCATGGCCATGATGCGGCTGGGCGGCACGGTCGTGGTGATGGAAAAGTTCGACCCCGAAGCGGCATTGCACGCGATCGAGCGCTATCGGGTCACGACGGCCCAGTTCGTCCCGACCCACTTCGTCCGCATGCTGAAGATGCCGGAGGAGGTTCGCAACCGCTATGACGTGTCCTCGCTCCAGGCGGTCATCCATGCTGCCGCCCCCTGCCCCATCCCGATCAAGGAAGCGATGATGGACTGGTTCGGGCCGATCATCCACGAATATTACAGCGGTTCCGAAGGCAATGGCGGGACATTCATCTCGCCCCAGGAATGGCTGACGCACAAGGGGTCGGTAGGCCGCCCCCGCATTACCCGATTGCACATTTGCGACGAGAACGGAAACGAGCTCCCGCCCCGCACCGAAGGAACGGTCTACTTCTCTGGGGGGCCGGCCTTCGAATATCATAACGACGCCGCAAAGACCCAGGAGTCGCGGCATCCCAACGGATGGAGCACGCTGGGCGATGTGGGCTGGGTCGATGAAGAAGGCTATCTTTACCTCACCGACCGCAAGAGCTTCATGATCATTTCCGGCGGCGTCAACATCTACCCGCAAGAGCTCGAGAACCTGCTCGTCACCCATCCCAGGGTTGCCGACGTTGCGGTGATCGGTGCACCGGATGAGGAAATGGGGGAGAAGGTCGTCGCCGTTGTGCAACCGCTCGAATGGAGCGATGCCAACGATGAATTCGCGGCCGAGCTGATGCAGTTCGCGCGTGCCAACCTCAGCCACGTCAAGGCTCCGCGGCAGATCGATTTCATGGCCGAGCTTCCTCGTCACGCGACGGGCAAGCTTTACAAGCGGCTGATCCGCGACAGCTACTGGGCCAGGAAGGGCGAAGATTCAGCTGTCTCGTAAGCCGCCCGGGACAACTGGCAGCAGCCGCGATCTGACAGCCCGGATTTCGGGCGCGATGTGAAACCATTTTCAGCATGAGGTGAGAGCGACCATGACCGACCTGTTCAGCAATTTCTCGATGACAATAGACGGGCGCAGCGTCGCTTCGGCGGCGACGCTGGACATCATCAACCCCGCCAATGAGGAGGTTGTCGCCAAGGCACCCGATTGCTCGCGCGAGCAGCTGGACCAGGCTGTCGCGGCGGCGCGAAAGGCGTTTCCCGCCTGGCGCGCGACCCCGCTCGATGAACGCCGCCGCCTGGTGGCGAAGATCGGGGAAGTTCTGGCACAGCATGCCGAGGACTTTGCCCGGCTGTTCACACTCGAACAGGGCCGACCGCTGCGGGGAGCGCGGCTGGAAGTGGACTTTGCCGCCTTCTGGTGCGGTGCGGTCGCCAAGCTGGAAATTCCTGTCGAGGTGAACGAGGATTCGGAGCTGCGCCGGTCCGAAACACGGCACATTCCGTTGGGCGTGGTCGCCGGGATCGTGCCCTGGAACTTCCCCGTCAATCTTGCCGTCTGGAAGATCGCACCGGCGCTGCTCACCGGCAATACGATGGTTCTCAAGCCGTCGCCGTTCACGCCGCTCACCATGCTGAAGCTTGGCGAGCTGATGCAGGATCATCTTCCGGCAGGCGTTTTCAACGTCGTCAGCGGCGGTGACCAACTGGGCCCCTGGCTGAGCTCGCACCCGGGCATCGACAAGATCAGCTTCACCGGCTCGACGCCCACCGGCAAGCGCGTGATGCAGACCGCCGCTGAAAACTTGAAGCCCGTGACGCTGGAGCTTGGCGGAAACGATGCTGCGATCGTCCTGCCCGACGTCGAGCTCGACAAGGTCGCGGACAAGCTGTTCGGCGCTTCGTTCGCGAATAGCGGGCAGCTGTGCGTCGCGATCAAGCGCATGTATGTTCACGAAGACGTCTACGACAAGGTGGCCGACGCGATGGTGACCCGCGCGCGCGCGTCAAAGGTAGGCGACGGGCTCGAGCAGGGCAGCAACTTCGGTCCGATCCAGAACCGACCGCAATTCGAGAAGGTCAAGGATCTGATCCGCGATGCGCGCGAGAATGGCCTGAAGTTTCTTGTCGGCGGCGACGTTCCCGCAGGCGGCAAGGGCTTTTTCGTTCCGCTCGCGATCGTGGACAATCCGCCCGAGGACAGCCGCGTCGTACAGGAAGAGGCGTTCGGCCCTGTCCTCCCGTTGATCAAGTTCAGCGACATCGATGAGGTGATCGAACGCGCCAATGCGTCCGAATACGGCCTGGGTGGCTCGGTCTGGTCGGCAGATACCCACAAGGCGATCGAGATCGCCTCGCGGTTGGAAACCGGAACAATTTGGGTCAACGAAACCCAGTACATCATGCCATGGACCCCGTTCGCAGGCCACAAACTGTCAGGTTTCGGGGTCGAGAACGGCCGCGAAGGCTTGCTCGAGTTCACCAGCCCGCAAACCATAACCGTGGCGAAATAGGCACCGGGTCGGAAACTGCCTCTCGAACGCAAAGCCCGGGGCGGCATTTGACTGCCGCGAACGGCGAGTGCGCTCAATTCAGGAAGGAAATGCGAAATGGTCGAAACCCTTGTGCTGCGTGAAGACGTCGACGCGCTCGCGATACTGACGTTGAATCGGCCGGAAAAGCTCAACAGCATCAATCATGCGATGTTTGAAGCGCTGGAGCGCCACATTTCGGACCTCGAACGACCGGACAGCGGGATCGGCTGCGTCATATTGCGGGGCGCCGGCCGATGCTTTTCTGCTGGTCACGATCTTGGCGACATCGGCGCGGGAGAAGCTCAGGATTTCGGGTACGAATCCAGGGTGATCGAACGGCTAGCCTGCCTGCCCCAGGCGGTGATCGCCGCCGTGCATGGTCACTGCTACACAGGCGCGCTGGAACTGGCGCTGGCTGGCGACATCATCCTTGCCTCGACCAGTGCCCGCTTTGCCGATACACACGCGAAATGGGCGCTGACGCCGGTCTGGGGGATAACGCAGCGCCTCCCCCGGCGAGTGGGCTTCGCAAAGGCGCGCGAGATGATGTTTACCGCCGCGACCTATAGCGGCGAGCAAGCGGTAGCCATGGGGCTCGCAAACGCGTGCTTCGACGATACCCGGTTTGAAGAGGAAGTCCTGGCGTTCGCGCACCGGATCCTGGCGAACTCTCCCTTCAGCATTGCTGGCTACAAGCGGCTGATGGACGCAACGGACGGCATGCCGTTGCGGTTCGGCCTCGCGCATGAGGTGCACAATACCGAGGGTGTCGGTCCCGACATGGCGGAAAGAATTGCCAGGTTCACGTCCCGCAAGGCGTGATCGGCGATTGAAGCCAGCGCGGACGGGGGGTCGCGCTGGCTTCACCCCTTGTCTCGACCTTCGGTCTGGTTCGTCGATTTTCGCCCTTTACGCGGACGCCGCGAGCTATTATTTCAACGATTAATTAATTGGCTGCGGCGACGGATCGCTTCCGCCTTTTGTCAGGATTCCACCGACCGTGCATATCGATTTCAGCGATGAGCTGCAGGCATTCCGCCGCGAAGTTGGCGAGTTTCTCGACGCTGCTCCGACGGCAGCCATCCGTGAGGCGGGCAAGAAGACCACGAGTGTTTTCGCGCCGTTCAAGGAGGTCATGGAGTGGCACCGCATACTTCATGCCAAGGGCTGGTCCGCCCCCGCATGGCCGGTTGAACATGGCGGAACAGGCTGGTCGGTGGAACAGCGTTACATCTTTGCCGAAGAGCACTGGAAGCGCGACCTGCCCCCCCTTCTGCCGAACGGGCTGCAGATGGTGGGGCCGCTGATCATGGAGCTGGGCACCGAGGAGCAAAAGCGCCGTTACCTGCCGGGCATTCTGTCGGGGGAGGACTATTGGACGCAGGGCTATTCCGAACCCAATGCCGGGTCGGACCTAGCTTCGCTGGCGTGTTCGGCCGTGTCCGACGGAGACGACTATGTCATCAACGGGCAGAAGATCTGGACCACGCTGGCACATGAGGCCAATCGCATGTTCATGCTCGTCCGCACCAGCAGGGAAGCCAGGAAGCAGGCGGGCATCACCTTCCTGTTGCTGGACCGGATGGACTATCCGGGGATGGTCGTGCGGCCCATCGTCGGTCTGGATGGGCTTGTGGAACAGTGCGAGGTCTTTTTCGACAATGTGCGCGTTCCCAAATCGGGCCGCGTCGGTGCGGAAAACGACGGCTGGTCGGTCGCCAAACAGTTGCTCAAGCACGAGCGCGGCGGAACCGCACTGAGCCCCATGCTGCGTCGCAAAATGACGCTCATCCAGCAGGCGGTACGCAGCGCCCCGTCGCCGAATGGCGGCGTGCTGGCCGATGATCCCGTTTTTCAGCGCGATCTGGGAGAGATAGAAGCCGAACTGGTGTCCTACGAAGCCTATGAGCGCATGATCCTGACCAATCATCCGATTGGCAGCGACCCCGGCATGCCGTCGCTCAACAAGATCATGAGCACCGAGCTTACCCAACAGCTTGGCGCCTTGCAGGTCAGGGTCGCCGGATTGTGGGCCGTGCCCTCGCAGGTGAACGCCCTCACCGTCGCCTCGGGTATCGATCCGATCGGCGACATGTTCGATCTCACGGCCATGCCATTCTACCTGAATGCCCGCGCGACCAGCATCTACGCTGGAACCAACGAAATCCAGCGCGACCTGCTGGCGCGCACGCTCCACGCCGCTTGAGGAATCAGAACCGATGGACTTCACCTTCACCGAAGAGCAGGTCATGCTGCGTGACGCGATGTCCCGCCTGCTGGGCCAGCATTACGATTTCGACCAGCGCCAGCAGATCGTGCATTCGTCGGCAGGCAGATCCGAGCGCGTGTGGCGGCAATTCCGGGATATGGGCCTGCTGCACGCCCCCTTCCCCGAAGCTGTCGGGGGGTTCGGCGGAAAGGCCTCGGACCTCGTCTTGCTGGCGGAACTGCTCGGCGAGCATCTCGTCGTGGAGCCATATCTTCCTTCCATTCTCTTGACGGGTCGGGCGCTTGCGCGTGTCGACGGGCATGCGGGCGCGCTGGGCTGGCTCGAGCGCCTGATGGAAGGAAGTGCCCTTGGCGCTTTGGCCCATGAAGAAGGTCATGGCACTGCCGACATCACCCGCATCGCCACCGAACTGATCCCGACGGACGACGGGCTCTTGCTCAACGGGGAAAAGCGCCTTGTGCTCGGCGGTACCGACGCGGATGTGCTTCTCGTCACGGCCCGTCTGCCAGACGGCGCTCTCGCCATGCTCCTGGTTGACCCGACATTGCGGGGCGTCGGCATGGAATGCTATTCGACTATCGACGGTCGCCGGGCTGCCAATATCCGGTTCGAGAACGTACGCCTCGCCCCGGACGCCCTCATCCAGTCGAACGCGGACAAGGCGATACAGGACATCGTCCATGATGCCTTGCTGGCCTTGTCGGCCGAGGCGGTGGGCGCGATGGCCGCGCTGCTGACCGCCAGCGTTCAATATGCCGGGACCCGCAAGCAGTTTGGCGTTCCCATCAGCAGCTTCCAGGCGATCGCGCACCGGCTGGCCGATATGAAGCTGGCCTATGTCAAGGCCAGATCGACGCTGTTCTACACGGCCGCGCTGATCGAAAGCGGGCGAGCCGAGCCACGCGACTATTCGCTGCTCAAGGCCCAGGCTGGCCGGCTCGGTCGCGCGATTGCCGAATCCGCCGTCCAGATTCACGGGGGAGTGGGGACAACCGATGAGGTTTCGGTTGGCCATCATCTGAAGCGCATCCTGGCCATCGAGGCCATGTTCGGGCCGTCCGAGTATCACCTGCGGCTGGTCGGTGCCAGTTCCGTGTCGGCCGCGTCCGCCGCCCCCCGACGGGAGGCGATGGAGGCTTGAGCAGCGACAGCAAGACAGCGCGGCAACGGTCTGATCCGGTAGGCCCCGATGGCAAACTCCTCGTTCCCGAGCATGTCGAAGAGGCCATTCGCACACTGATCCGCTGGGCGGGCGATGATCCCGCGCGCGAAGGCCTGCGCGACACGCCGCGTCGCGTCGCCCGCGCGTGGAAGGAATATTGCCAGGGCTATGCCGAGGCCCCGGAGGCCCATCTCTCGCGCATGTTCGAGGAGGTCGGCGGGTATAATGAACTGGTTCTGCTGAAGGACATCCCGTTCCATTCGCACTGCGAGCATCACATGGCCCCGATAATCGGCAAGGCGGCGATTGCCTATCTGCCGCGCAACAACGTCGTCGGCATCTCCAAGCTCGCGCGCGTGTCGCATGGCTTTGCCCGCCGCTTGCAGATCCAGGAGCGCCTCACCGCCGAAGTCGCCCAATGCATCTGGGACAATCTCAACCCCGTCGGTGTCGCTGTGGTCGTCGAGGCGAGCCATGCCTGCATGACCGCCCGTGGCGTCGGCACCCCCGGGGTGACCATGGTCACGAGCCGAATGATGGGGATTTTCCTCGACGACGACCGAAGCCGCAAGGAAGTGCTCAGCCTGATGGGATATTGAGCGAGCAGGCCCCGCTGTCCGGACGCCCGTCAGCCCGGACGCTCATTGCTGGCCTGGCATCACGACCAGGTGTCTGGCGGGGTGCCTTCGAGCCGCCAGCTTGCAAAAAACCTGCAGGGCTCCGCCCCGCAGGTTTCATGGCATCGCGCCGGCTTGCACCGTGCCAAATTGCCGCCCGCTCGATCGCGGGCCGGCTGCGCCGGTTTTGCGCGTCAGATGTCGGACCGGCTATTGCACAGCCCATCGGTCGTCGTGTCGCCTGGGTCGGTTCCGATGATCAGAACGGACGTTGCGACATGTGCCTTTCGACGATGGGGATGCAAAGGCCGGTCCACTGATGACACTCCAACGAGTGGTTCAGATCACTCCGCAGCCACTGCCACCGGAGTCTCTGAATTCTCATGGGCAGCGAGCTCGGTATTACCGACAATGCGGCCCGGGAAGCGCCCGGTCGGGGTCATCCCCTCGAGCGTCGGTTCGCCGTTCACGATCGTCCATCCGATGCCGATCGACGGAATATCCACTCGCCACTCGCCTCCCGGCAGGTCATGTTTCGTTTCGAAGGCCCGGGGATAATCAAGCTTCTCGTAATCGTAGATGTACATGTCGGCAGCCCAACCCTCGATCAGGGCGCCACGCTTGTGAAGGCCGAGCGCGCGCGCTGCAAGCAGGCTGCTGCGGTTATGCAGCAATTCCAGCTCGACCAGATTGGTTTCGCGCGACCAGCGCATGATGTTGTCGGTGGCATAATAGCCGCCGGCCCAGAACTTGCTGTGCGCTCCGCCGTCCGACGTGCCGGCGATCGCACGCTTGTGGCGCATGATGTTGATGTGCGGCTCGATGTCATGCGGCGTGGCCGTCCGCAGCTTGACGTCCCCACCCGAACCGCCGACCAGGTCCATCATCACGTCGATAACGTGCTTCTGGTTGCGCTGGGCGATATCGCCGAGCGATTGGCCGACATCGCCCGCAAATTGCTCCGCGCCCATTGGGTTGACGAGGATGTAGGACTCGAACGACCCGCCACTGATCGCCATCTCATCCGGCCGATATTCGGACTTGAGCGTGGATCGGAAACCTTCGTCGGCCGCAAGGCGAAGCTTTTCGTTCCGGTCAGCGACCGAAAATGCACGCAACGGAACGATCGGATCCCACATGTTGGTGTCCGCAGGCGTGAATTCCGACCAGAAGCGGAATGCCGTACCCTGACCGTAGATGTTGAGACCCTGGCGCTCCATTTCGTCAAGCCAGGCAAGGCGGTTGGCGACCGTTTCGCCTTCTTTGGTGGAATCCAGATGGGCCAGCGTGTTGTAGATCACGCGCTGCCCCGACACGCGGGCAACCTGCTCCGCAACCGATCGATAGTCATGTACCCCGATCTTGTCGCAGTTGATCTGGACACAGCCTTGTCCACGATCTGCGAGCACTTCGGCCAAGGCGTAAGCGACACTCGGGTCCATGGCGTCGGTCGGCATCAGCGTGCCGTCGAAATCGACGTGATTGGTGGTCTTGCCCTGGTATGTGAATGCAAAGCCGAGCGCTCCGGCCGACATGGCCTCGTCGAGCAGCAGCTTCATGCGGTCCATCTCGGTGGCGGTGGGCGCGCGCGTCTTGGCCGCGTCCATCCCCATGACATAGGCCATCAGACAGTTGAGCGGCAGGAACGCTGCGACGTTCACGCCCTTGTCGAGGCGACGGAGCCGATTGAGCCAATCGGGGAAGCTTTCCCAATCCCAATCCATCGCGAGGCGCATCGACTTGCCGTCGATCTGCTCGGTATGTTCCATCATCTGCATCAGCCGGTCCTGAGCCACGCGGTCGCGTGAACAGGGCGCAAAGCCAAAGCCGCAGTTCCCGATCGCCACCGTGGTCGCACCGTGCCAGCCGGAATTGCTTCCATAGGGATCCCAGAACAGCGGAGCATCATAATGCGTGTGCGTATCGATCACGCCCGGTGCCACGATCTTGCCCGAAGCGTCGATCACGCGCCGCGCGCTGCTCTCGGAAATTCCCTGATCGATCCGTTCGATGACGCCGTTCTTGACGGCGACATCTCCGAAATAGCGGGCCGTCTGGGTGCCATCGACGATGGTGCCGCCTTTGATCAGCAGATCATACATGCATCTTCTCCTCTTACCTACCGCTTGAGCGATATTCCAATCAGACAATTCATATGGCCTTCAGCTTGCCAATTCGGTTACCGTCACGCCATTAAGTCTACGTTCGATAAATCCTAGAAGCACCAATTTGCACTTTTTGTCAAGCTGCGCATCGGCGTGAACGGCAGGGAATCTGCATCGCCGACTGGAGGATTGCGCGCCGGCAAAGGTCGATGGAAGGTTCATCGGATGCACAACGGCGGCACGTTCAGCAGGCGCCGCTCCGAGCCGGATTCGGTCGGCCTTCCGAAGGACTTGCAAGGTTACAGGGGGGCCAAGCCGCACGCCGGCCGCCGACATGCGGGCCAGCCCCTTGCTGGGCTTGTCCGCCACGCCTGACGTTAGCGCGCAGGGCTAGCTGATAGCAGCCACGGCGTGCTCACGATGATGTTGCTTTGCGCGCTGCACTGATTGGCGCGGGCCGGGCATGGCAGCCCAGTCACTACGTGCTGCGCCATCCGTGCTTCGAACACCGGAGGTCAATCCGTCATGCTGTCTGCAACGTTGCGAACTCTTCGATAGCCCCGGCGGCCAGCAATTCTTCGAGTTCATCCTGCCCCAGGCCCAGCCGCTCCTTCAGAACTTCGAAGCTGTGCTCAGCAAAGACGGGGGCGGGCCGATCAGGGGGAGCAGGGAGCCTCTCCGACCTGACGGGCGATGCCTCCATGGTCAGCGGCTCGGAAATGCGAGGATGGATGGACTTGCGGAAGAAACCGCGCTCGACATAATAGTCGAAGGTCGGCAGTTCGGAGACACGCAACATGGCCGCTGCGGGAACGCCCGCTGCCTGCAAGGTCTCCATGGCATCGCGCGGGTCGAGCCTTTCCATCCACTCGCCGAGCGTTTGCCCGCCCGTGACGCGCGCGATCGCTTCCTCGTCGGCTGCGTCGCGGATCGTGACGACGCACCATTCGTCGTCACCGGCACAGGCATACACGCTTGACTGCGGTTCGCCCGCATTCGAGATCGCGTGCCCCGCATGCGTCAGCGCCGTGGCGGCTATCCGCGCCGCCATATGGCTCAGCATCACTTCGGACTGGCTGACGCTCACTTGCCCGCCCTTTCGGGTTTTCAAGCGGCGGATGAGCAGCGCGATCACGCCGATCGCACCGATACGTCCCGCCACATGATCGGGATAGACGGTGAGCGCGTCGGAGAAGCTGTCCGGTTCGCCGGGATAGCGCCACTGGTCGGTCAGTCCGGACGAAGCGCGCACGAGCGGTCCATAGCCCATATGGCGGGACCAGGGGCCTGTCGGTCCGAAAGCCGAGCTGTCCACGACGATCACACCCGGGTTGATCGCCTTGAGTGTTTCGTAATCGAGACCCAGCCCCTGAAGCGTACCGCCCTTGAAGTTGGACAAGACCACGTCGGTGTCGCGTATGAGCTTGTAGAGCAACTCCTTGCCGCGCGGATGGCGAAGATCGAGGCCCAGGCTGCGGCGGTTGCGATGGCCGGTCGCGAAGGTGGGGCTGATCGGACCGGTCGAACGGCTCTGGCGGCTTCCGTCCGGAAAGGCCGAGCTCTCGATCTTGATGACATCGGCCCCCTGGTCGCCGAGCAGTCTCCCCGTTTCCGCCCCCACCACGATCACCCCGAAGTCGAGGACCCTCAGCCCCGCAAATGGATGGTCGCCGCAATGGTCGGGGCGAAGCGGCTCGGCACGGGGCCACCAGGCGATGTCGGATGCAGGCAGCGCTGGTGCGGGGCCGGCAATGCCCATACGCTCGCCGTCCAGTTCGAGCACACCGTCCGGGAACGGCGCGCTCAGCCCGCCGCCGAGGTCCACGGTTCTGAGGAATTTCCGGGCAACCAGCTGCTCGGATTCGAGAGCCTCTTCCAGTGTCAGGACTGCGGCCGCCGGCACGCCATGGCGCTGTCCTTCCCGTACCGCCTCGCTGCGCGTCTTGTTGACGAAAAGTTGCGCCATCGCGGGCAGCAGGGTTTTCGACTGGAAGCGAACTTGCATCTTGTTGAACGACGGATCGGCGAATTCCTCGGGTCGGCCCATCCACTCGAACATGCCCTGCCACTGTCGGGGTGCCAGGACGCAAAGGCGCACGAATCCGTCCTTGCAGGCAAGGATCGGATACATGAAGCGAACGTCGGGCCGCCCCCGCGGCAGCTTGCTTGCCAGCACTCCACCCGCCGCGCTGCCTCCGATCCCGTAGCCGGGATCAAGCGCCTGCGCGGCTCCGTCGAGTACGGAAAAGTCGAGATGGTCCCCCTCCCCCGTCCTGAGCGCCTCCCAATAGGCGACGAGCGTGACAAACGCCGCCTGCACCACCGCGCACGCCATGGCGAGCTGCCCTGGCGGCAGCAAGGGCGTGCGCCCGGGAATGCCCGAGCGGGACAGTTCACCCGACAAGGCATGGAACAGCGCGTCCGAACCGATCCAGTCGCGGAAGCGCCCGGTGTCACCGAAATCGGACACGCACAGGATGACCAGGGCCGGGTGGCGAAGCCGCAAACCTTGCACATCAAGGGCATCGCGTGGCGCGATCAATATGTCGGCATCCGCCAGCAGGGCATCCAGACGATCCATGACGGCCGCACGCTTGCCGAGATTGGCGGCCACGAAATCGAGGCTGACCCCTTGGCAGGTGCTGCCCGCATGCCGATCCACCGCGCCTTCTTGCGGCTCGACGCGGATCACGTCCGCTCCCAGTTCGGCGAAATGCCGCGCAATGGCCGCCATCGGCCCGACGGCGCAATCGATCAGACGCACACCAGCCAGCGGACGGTGGTCGTCCTTCGCATTCGCCATGTCACGTCCGCCCACTCCCTGTTCCTCCATCATAGAATGTCATGCATTCGGTTGCGTCACAGGCGCTATTAGCCAAACGGGATCAGCGCCAAGAGGATCGGCACCGGCTTGCGGTGCACCGCAAACCGCTCTCATTGCCGATCCAGCATCCGCCAGATGATGTTTTTCTGGACTTCGGTCGCGCCACCGTAAATTGTCTGCGCGCGTTCGAAGAGATAGGCTGCCATGGCCGGCGGCGCGAAGGGTTCCACCAGAGGCATCGCAGCCTGCCAGCCTTCGCCGTGCCGTTCAGCGAACACGGCTCCTTGCGGCCCCGCAAGCTCGACGAACAGTTCGCTGATGCGCTGGGCCGATTGCGTCGCGGCGATCTTCAATGCGGAGACCTGAGCGGGGGACGCGGCCTCGCCGGCAGACAATGTCCGCATCAGCGAGATGCCGAGCGTCTCGACCTCGATCTCGCAGGCGGCCAATTTTGCAGCAAGCACCGGCGAATGGATCAGGGGTTGCCCGTCGTCACCGGGCAGGCGCGACGCAAGCTGTCGCAACAGCTTCATGTCTTCACGCTTGCGGGCGATGTGCGCATAGGACAACCGCTCACCCTGGAGCAGGAACGTCGCGTAATGCCAGCCCTTGCCTTCGTCGCCGATCCGTTGCGAAACCGGGACACGCACATTGTCGAAGTCCACACGGTTGAGATGGTGGATGCCGTCCAGCGAGATGATCGGATGGACGCTGATCCCGGGTGACGACATTTCCGCGCACAGGAAACTGATGCCATCCTGTTTGCGCTCCTCCCGGCTGGTCCTGGCGAGGCAGAAAATCCAGTCGGCCCAATGCCCATAGGAGGTCCAGATCTTGCTGCCGTTCAGAACATAGTTATCACCGTCCCGCTCCGCCGTCATGCGCAGGCTTGCCAGATCGGAGCCCGCTTCGGGCTCGCCATATCCCTGCCCCCAGAATTCGGTGGAATCGAGGATCGAAGGAAGCCAGCGGCGCTTCTGCTCCTCGTTGCCAAAGGTATAGATGACCGGCCCGACATAGAGGACCGCCATGGGCACGATGGCCGGCGCGCCTGCCCGGTCGGCCTCTTCCTCGAACACATGGCGGTGCGCGGCATCCCAGCCCGGACCGCCATATTCCCTCGGCCAGGAGATCGCCAGCCAGCCGCGGGACTGGAGCGCCTGCTGGTTTCGGACCTGATCCTGGCGGGACAGGATCACACCGGCTTTGACCCTGGCGATCAGGTCTTGCGGATAGTCGTTCTCGAAGAACGACCGCACCTCATCGCGGAACGCCCCCAGTTCGGGATAGAATTCAAAGCCCATCGGACATGCTCACGGAATCTGGTCCAGCTGCTCGTTGTCCGCAACGAACCGGTGCAGCCGGGCTCGGATCGCGGGCTCCTCCTTCAGCAGCGACCCGAAGGCCATGCTGACGTCGGCCATCGAAGGTCGATCGACCGAGAGCCGCATGATCGTTCGGATTGCCGCAGGCGCACGCCCCGCCAGCTCGAGCGCGATTTCCATCGCGCCATCGAGGGCAATCGGAACGATCTCGTCGACAATGCCTGCGTCCCGTGCGGCACGCGCGTCGAGCAGGGAACCGCGCAAGGTCATCAGGCGCGCCTTGTGCCACCCGATAATCCCGGCCAATCGGGCCAGGCCGTTGGCACCGGGGAAGATATCGATACGGATCTCCGGAAGGCCGATCGCGGCCACATCGCTGCTGGCGACGCGCAGCGTGCATGCCAGCGCCAGTTCCAGGCCGCCGCCCATGCAGATGCCGTTGATGGCCGCAATCACCGGCTTGGGCGATGCCTCCAGCAGCGCGGCGACGGCATTGAATGGACTGTCGGCAAAGCGTTCCGGCTGCACCTCACCGCGCGCGAGGTGATCGCCGGCCCTGGCTATCTGGGCCACGTCCGCATGCCGGATGAACACGCCATCCTCGCCGCCCGTCAAAATGATGACGCGCACCTCGTCGGCCGCGATCGCATCCGACAAGGCATCGCGAAGCTGGGCCGCAGCCTTGGCCGTCATGACGCCTTTCGGCGGATTGGCAAACCGCACGAGGGCGATCGGCCCGTGCCATTCCAAAGTCACGTTGGCCTGCATCTCGCTCATGGATACGCCTGCGTGTATTGCTTGATCTTGAGACGACCGAGCTGGTTCATATGGACCTCGTCCGGCCCGTCGGCGATCCGCAGGTAACGGTTGAGCGTAAAGGCCTCCGACACCGAGGTATCGTCGCACACGCCCATGCCGCCATGCACCTGAATGGCCCGATCCGCGACCGTCTGCGCCATCTGCGGCGCCACGATCTTGATCGCCGCGATCAGGTCGGCGGCGACCTTGTTGCCATATTTGTCCATCGCATCGGCTGCCTTCAGGGTCAGCAGACGCGCCATCTCGATCTCGCAGAACGAGCGTGCGACATCCTGGCGAACGCTGCCCTGCTCGGACAGCTTCTTGCCGAACGCGACCCGGCTTTCGGCGCGCTTCGCCATGGCCTCCAGAGAGCGCTGGGCCTGTCCGATGGAACGCATGCTGTGATGAATGCGGCCCGGGCCAAGGCGACCCTGCGCAATCTCGAAACCGCGTCCCTCGCCGAGCATGAGATTGGAGGCCGGCACGCGGACATTCTCGAGCGCGACCTCCGATTCGCCGCCCGGCGAATTCCAGTTGCTGAAGACCCGCATGTTGCGAACCACCCTCACGCCCGGCGTATCGCGCGGCACGATGATGGTAGAGTGCTGCTGGTGACGCGGCCCCTCCGGATTGCTCTTGCCCATGACAAGCAGCAGCTCGGCGCGGGGATCCATGATGCCCGAGATCCACCATTTCACCCCGTTGATGACGTATTCGTCGCCATCGCGCACGATCGATGTGCTGATGTTGGTTGCATCCGACGAAGCGACCTGCGGCTCGGTCATCATATAGACCGAGCGGATGTCCCCCGCGAGCAAGGGCTTGAGCCAACGCTCCTGCTGTTCGGGAGTGCCGTATTTCGCCAGGACTTCCATGTTGCCGGTGTCGGGCGCCGAACAGTTGAAAAATTCCGAAGCATGGGGCGAGCGGCCCATGATCTCGGCCAGCGGCGCATATTCGAGGTTCGTCAAGCCCGGCGAGAATTCGCCATATTCGTGCGGCAGGAACAGGTTCCACAAGCCGGCCGCCCTGGCCTTCGCCTTGATGGCATCCATGCCCGGCCATGGCTTCCACAGATTGGCAGGATCGTTGTTCCAGGCATGAAGCTCGGCCTCGATCGGATAGACGTGTTCGGCCATGAAATGCTCGAGCCTGGCGACGAGCTCCCTGACCTTAGCGCTATGCTCGAAATCCATTTTTCCCCGCCCTGCTTTCCGAGTCTCTTGATCAATCGCTTAATTACACACAGAAGGTGGCAGTACCAGACCCTAATGCGGTCGGCCTGCGGTTTGATGCCGACATGCCGACCGCCTCGGCATGGGCGAGGGAATGCAATTCAAGGAGAAGGATGCGATGAGCTTTCCCATTTCGAATGCCGGCGTCGATCTGAGCGGGCAGACGGCTCTGGTGACGGGTGCGTCTTCCGGGCTCGGCCATCGCTTTGCCCAAGTGCTCGCAGGTGCAGGCGCAAGGGTCGCACTTGCGGGACGCAGAAATGACCGCCTTGAAACACTGGCAGCCCAGATCCGCGACGCAGGGGGTGAGGCCCATGCGCTCAAGCTCGACATGGCCGATCCCGCCGCCCTGCCCGCGGCCGTTGCCGAGGTCGAGAACGAACTCGGGCTCGTCACGATCCTGATCAACAATGCCGGCGTACCCGATGCTCAACTGGCCACCAAAATGCCGCTCGAGCTGATTGATCAGGTTCTCAATGTCAATGTTCGCGGCCCCTTCATTCTCGCGCGGGAGGTAGCCGCGCGATTGATAAAGGCCGGCCGGCCGGGGCGTATCATCAACATAGCGTCGGTCGCCGCCTTCCACTACGCCAGCCCTGGCGCGTCGCTTTACTCGGTTTCCAAGGCGGCGGTGGTGCGGATGACGGAAGTGCTCGCGGTGGAATGGTCAGCGGCCCGGATCAACGTCAACTGCATAGCGCCTGGAGCGTTCGATACCGAGATGATGGATGGCATGCGTTCACGCATCGGGGATGACTTCATCGCCCAGTTCCCTCGCAAGCGCCTGGGCCATCCCGCTCAACTCGATAGCACCCTGCTTTACCTGGCATCGCCCGGCTCTGACGCGGTGACCGGAACGGTGATCCGCGTCGACGATGGACAATGTCCGCGCTGACATACGATCTGCGCTTGGCCTGTAATTCAAGCCGGTGCGCGGCTTTCGCGCTCGGCGCGGCGGCGGGCCATGCGCTCGCGCATGCGGTCAGGAATAGCGGCTATGATCCCAAGCTTCTCCTCGTCGGCAAGCTGGAACCAGCCCCGGATTTCCTCTGCAGTACGCGAACATCCGAGACATCTGCCGTCGTCCTCGTCGATCTTGCAGACGCGCACGCAAGGTGACTTGATGATGGGTCGAACGGGCGCATCAGGCTGCATATTGGCTTCCCTCGGGCTGTGAGACTTGTTTCCGTACTCTGGAGTGCTCGGGCGCCTTGCGCGACGTTCGGCGCCGGCGCTTGAAGCGTCCGAGCATGACCTGCGCTGCAGCCAGACCCGAAAGGTTGATCAGCTCCGGGCCGGATCTGCGGGCCATAGGCAGTGGCGATTCGTTCGTCTTCGCGGCTATTGCCCCCTGCCCGGTGCCAAGGTCCACCCGCCATCCACCACCAGGTTCTGCCCGGTCACCCACGACGCCTCGTCGCTGGCAAGGTAGAGCGCGGCACTGGCAATGTCGTCAGGGGTACCAATCCGCCCGAGCGGCTGGGTTGCACCCATCGCTTCGCTGGCCTGCGCCAATGCCGAGACGTCATCCGGTTCGATCTCGAATGCGGGCATGATCATGGGTGTGAGGACGCCTCCGGGGCATACTGCGTTGACGCGGATCTTGTCGCGCGCGAGTTCCAACGCTGCGCAACGGGTCCAGTGGATCAGACCCGCCTTCAACGGGCCGTAAACCGCAGACCCGCCTGAAGGCGCAACACCTGTCACGCTGGTCGTATTGATGATCGCGCCGCCCCCTTGCCTGCGCATGACGGGAATGACCTGACGCGCCATCAGCATCGGCCCCAGCAGCAGGATCCGGAACAGCCTGTCCGCATCGGCCGCCACAATCCCGACCGTATCCGGCGTGGGATCGAACACGCCCGCATTGTTGATCAGACAATCGATCCGACCAGAGGCCTGCAAGGCCTGGGCGACGCAGTCCGCAATGCTTGCCTCGTTCGACACATCTGTCCTGACAAAGGCAGCCTGGCCGTCGTCCAGCAGCCGAACCAGCCCCTCTGACGTTGGCGCCTTCAGGTCGGCGATGAGCACGAACGCATCCTGCTGGGCAAACCGGGCGACCATGGCCGCACCGATCCCGCTGGAGCCGCCCGTGATGATAACAGTCCGGCCTGCCATGCGATGTTCGGCCATATATCCCCTCCTGCCACCTGCCAGCAATGACCGGGCCGGGCAAATGATCCGTTCCGCGCCGCTGTCCGACATTCCAAAGCAGTGATGCTGGCGCGAGTCAATTAATTGCATGATTATCTGCTGCGATGCGGGGTCGCTTGGCAGCTCGCGCTGGTATCATCGCTGACAATTTCGCTGCGCGTTAACACGCCTTTTCCAGCAATCGCCCATATCCCTTGGCCTTTCAATGCGTTGCCCGATGCCTGCCGCGAACCCTCGGGCTTGGCGGGTTGGTGCAACTAGCAATTGCACGGTTCGTATCGCGCCGGATTTGCGCTCAAGCATGGGACGAGCCGGAAATAGGCGTGAGCGACAAGGAAGCGACGGTTTGATGGAGCAATTGAAGAAATTCATGTACGGCACGAGATCGACAGGGTATTGGGACCTGCAGAAACCTACACCAAAGGAGTTTTGCATGCGGGCACCCTCCAAAGGCGCGCAGCGGGAAGCTAATCGGGGCCAGCAGGACATCGCCACACGGGAACAGCTGCTCAACGCTGCCAGCGAATTGATGATCGAGAGGGGCGTGGCAGACCTGTCGCTGAGCGAGCTCGGAACGAAGAGCGGACTGAATGCTTCATTAGTGAAATATTATTTCGGCAACAAGGCGGGCCTTATGCTTGCCCTGTTGCGAAAGGTCCTCGGCCCCGCGATGCTTCAGCTTAAGCATCTCGCCGAAATGAAGCTCGCACCGGATGTCAAACTGCGGATCCATATCAGCGGGATGATACGCATCTATTTTCAATATCCCTATGTCAACCGGCTGATGCATCAGCTGTTGGCGGATGATTCCGTAACCTTTGGGCATATCCTGGCGCAGGAATTTTCGACTCCAGTTGCCGAAGCCCAGGAACGGATATTGAAAGAAGGGGTGGAAGCGGGAATTTTCCGTCCGATCGATCCCCTGTTGTTTTACTTTCACACCGTGGGGGCCTGCGATCAATTGTTCTTTGGACGCTATCAGCTCGAGAATGTTTTTGGCATCACGACCATCGACAAGGAACTCGTCGATAAATTTACCGACCATCTGAACAGCGTCGTGCTGAATGGCATCGCCAAGGACTGAGTGGATTTGAAACAGCCTCGCATGGCGGCATGATCGAGGAGCAGCACGCGACCATGCCCAGTCGGGGCGGTCAATCGCATCCTCGATCGCATGCCAGTCAGCATGAGCGCCCAGGCTTGTGACGGGTTTCGGCGAAAATGCGACATTGGCTGGCGCCATGCCTGGAGGCCGACAATCGGCGATGGCCCAATCCTGATCTTGGGACCAGCTTCGGTCGGCTCGTCGATTGCGGCCCCCTTGCCGCGTTCCGGCTGAACGGATGATCGCATCCTGCATCCCCATTAGATGGCATGCCAAATTATCGCTATTCCGCCTACAGACACTGACTTTCTCTAGAGTTGTGGCATTTGGCATGCCAACGTGATCCAGCGGAGGTGCGCACATGGAAATCACGCTTTATCAATTCCCCGCTGCCTGCTCGCGCGTCACGATGAACGCGCTCGAGGAAGTCGGTTGCGATTACAGCGACGTGCTCGTCAACATGAAGGCCATGGGGCAGACAAAGCCGGACTATCTCGCGATCAACCCGAAGGGCAAAGTTCCGACGCTCGTGATCGACGGCACGATCCTGACCGAGAACGCCGCCATCCTCTGGACGCTGCACTGCCTGCGGCCTGAAGGCGGTCTGTTTCCGCCGACCCAAGGGCCGCTGGAGGATCATCAGTATCGCGCCGATCTCGCGTGGTGCTCCGGGACCATGCATCCGACCGTGCGACAGATCAGGATGCCCATGAAGTGGACGACGGGCGAGACGGATGGGGTGCGGGCGCACGGCATCGAGACATTTCTTGGCGACTGCGAAAGGATCAGCCAGCGGCTGGCGGGCGGTTGGTGGTACGGCACCAGCTGGTCCATCATCGACACCTATGTCTATTGGGGGTACAGCACCGCTGAAAAGGGCGGCTTTCCGCTCGATCGCTTTCCGGCACTCGCCGACCACGCCGCCAGGGTGCGGGCGCGTCCGAGTTTTCGGCGCGTAATCGCGCGGGAACAGGCTTCGCTGGATATGGCACGGATCGAAGGCATGGTCCTGTAGGAACCACCGCCCCCTCCTGCTCGCATGGACCCGATCAGGCAGCCTCGGCGGCGATCCGGCGCTCCAGGTTGCGGCGGCAGCGCAGGGCCGCAAAGTCGGTTGCGAGGTCCTGCCTGGAGCGAGAAGAACGCCCTGCCGTCGATGTACTCCTGACAGGCCGCGATCAGCGCACGTTCGGGCGACAGGGTCCCTGCGTGAAGGAACATCGCATGAGAAAGGTCGATCAGGGTGTCGAGAACCAGTCGATAGTCGACTGGCATCAGCAGATGACCATCGACCGGTGGCAACGCGCCCCGCTGGACCAGTTGAAGCGGCGTGATGTCCTCCGGGTTGGCCAGGGCTGGGTCGCCGGGTCTGATTCAGACCACATCGTCGCGCTCCTGAACCGGATATGATTTCAGCCGCGCCGTGCGGGGATTTCTTCCATCGCCATGGGGATGATGGCCACACTTGCCGTTCTGATCGACCTTGAAGCCGTAACAGGGGCATTCGATCATGCTGCCGTCGAACACACCCTTGTGGAGTGGCGCGAAACGATGCGGACAACGGTCGGCGGTGGCTTTTGCTACGCCGCGTTCGCCGCGCACGGGTCTGCGCGGCTTCGTGCGCGAGGGCGGCATAATACCAGGCAATGAAGGCAAAGGACATGACCCGCTCCCGAGATAGACCAGAGTGGAGTTATCGACCGACCAAGGCCGCCATTGCGAATGCCCTACCGATTTGGCATGCCAACTTTCCGGCGTTCGCAACGCCTGGCATTTTCGGACGATGGCAGGGTCGTGCGCTGGCTGGTGCGGGCTACCGCCGAAAACTGGCTGGCCCGCGAAGCAGAACCGAGAAATGCTTTTGATTTCACGCTGAAAAGTCCGTTCGGATCCCCTCGACCGACCGGCCTGGAGATTCAAGATGGCTACCCGAGTTGAGAGCGTCACGCTGAAGCTGCGCGAAATGATCGTCTCGCAGGAGCTAAAGCCAGGCTCGCGGGTGCCCGAACGCGATCTCGCACAGGCGTTCGGAGTATCGCGCACGCCGGTTCGCGTGGCGCTCAGCATCCTGGAGGCAGAGGGGCTGGTCACGGGCGAAGCAAATCGCGGCTTTGTCGTTTGCGATTTCAGTATCGATGACGTGTTGTCGGCCTTCGATGTTCGCGGAGCCCTGGAAGGGCTGGCAGCGCGCGCCGCCGTCGAACGGGGACTGCCTGCCGACACGATTGCCCGGCTCGAAGCGTGCGTTGCGGAAGGCGAGCGTCTTGTCGCTGCCGGGCTTTGCGGCGCGGACGACATGCGATCGTGGTCGCTCGCGAACGACGAGTTCCACGGCGCGATCATCGAGGCTTCCGGTCTCGGGACCCTTCAAAAGGTGCATGCCTTCCTGTCGAAAATGCCGCTCGTCGCTCCGGTTGCCATCCTGTTTACCAATGATCAGCAGGATGATGCCCAGGCGCGCATGCTCGAGGCCCATTCCGACCATATCCACATACTGGACGCGCTGCGTCAGGGGGAAGGCGCGCGCGCCGAATTTCTCATGCGCGAGCATGCGCACCGATCGCGCAATCATCTTGGTCGCCTGCTTCGGTCGGGACGCCGTTCCCTGGCGCCGGTCGAAACGCGCGGGCCTGCCCGCAAGAAGCGTGGCAACAAGGTCGACACGGCTCCGTGACGACGCCGCTGTCGCGGTCGCAAAGCGCCGGTCAGCCCGCACTGACCGGCGCACCTGTTGCCTGCTCCAGGGCGTCCAGGTGAATACCGGGAGCCAGTTCAACCAGTTTGAAATAATCGCCTGCCGGATCCATGACCGCCAGCTCGGTATAGACGCGCTTGACCACCGCCCGCCCCGTTGCAGGCAGCGTAAGTTGCTCGATCAGCTTGGGCCGACCCTGTGCGGTCCGATGCGACATGATCACCCGGACTTCGCGCGCCCCGGCCACCAGGTCCATGGCCCCTCCGACAGCCGGCGGAGCGTTGCCTCCGCTCGACCAGTTGGCGATGTCTCCCGCGCAGGTCACCTCGAACGCCCCGAGGATGCAGACGTCGATATGCCGCCCCCGTATCATGGCGAAGCTGTCGGCATGATGAAAGAAGGCACCACCCGGCACGAGCGTCACGGGCTTCTTGCCGGCATTGATCAACTCCATGTCCCGATCCTCGAAGGCGGGCGCCTTGCCCATCCCCAATATCCCGTTTTCGCTGTGGAGCATGATCTCGCGGTCGGGCGGCATGAGGTCTGCGACGCGTTCGGGCTGACCGATGCCAAGGTTGACATAGGCGCCGTCCGGAATGTCGAGCGCAGCCCGCGCCGCTATCTCGTCGCGAGTCCAGCCCTTCATGACGCCCGCTCCTTGTCCAGTGCAGCAAGATGGTCGCTTTCCCGGACAGGGTCAGGGACATGGACGATGCGGTCGACGAAAATCGAAGGCGTCACGATCGCCTCCGGGTCGAGCTCGCCTGGTTCCACGACATGACGTGCCTGAACGATCGTCGTGGCGGCGGCCATCGCCATGACCGGCGCAAAGTTCCGGGCCGCCTTGTTGTAGACGAGGTTACCCCAGCGATCCGCACGCTCCGCCTTGATCAGTGCGAAGTCTGCGTGGATTGCCGTTTCCATCAGATATTCCCGACCGCCAAAGGTTCGCGTCTCCTTGCCGTTCGCGATCTCGGTCCCTGCACCGGTTGCGGTATAGAAGGCCGGTATCCCCGCCCCGGCCGCACGGATGCGTTCTGCCAAAGTGCCTTGTGGTACGAGTTCGAGTTCGATCTGCCGGGCGTGATAGAGTTCATCGAACACATGACCATGCGACCCGCGAGGGAATGAGCAGACGATCTTGCGGACGCGCCGCTGCTTCAGAAGAAGCGCCAGACCGATCTCTCCGTTGCCCGCGTTGTTGTTGACGACAGTCAGGTCACGCGCGCCCTGTTCGATCAGCGCGTGAATGAGTTCGGTAGGATTGCCCGCTTCGCCGAACCCACTGATCAATATGGTCGCGCCATCGTGAACATCGTGAAGGGCTTGCGCGATCGTTGCGCATCGCTTGTCGATCATGACACGACTTCGTCAGGCCGCACCATGATCGATGCGACCGGTTCGCCCTGTTCAAGACGGCGGCGCAGATCCTCCACATCAAGATCGATCCCGATGGGGTTGGCCGTGAATGCAGCGCCTTTCATCCATTCCTGCGCATCGCGGGCATTCTCAAATCGGTCGACCTGAAGCTCGACGTCATTGCCATCGGGATCGGTGTAATAGAGCGAAATCGTCGGGCCGTGGTTGATCGTCCTTCGGGGCATGATGCCGAGGTCCCGCAAACGATCGTGTGTTTCCAGCAGGTCCTCGAGGCCCGCATAGGTAAAGGCCGAATGGTAAAAGCCGACGGTGGGCCCTTTTGGGCGCGGCGCGATGTCCGGCGGAGCGATGAGGGCAACCCGGTGATGCTCGTCATCATAGGTCAGAAAGGCGATGAAATCATTGCCATTGACCACTTCGGCACCGAGCACCGTGCAATACCAGTCGCACATGCGCTTCAAATCAGCCGTGTAAAAGACGATATGGGCAAGCCGGATGGGGCGAATGGTCATACCGCTGTCTCCTCATCGACGATCGGGTTCGACAATATGCCCAGCCGGTCGATCTCGACTTCGATCAGATCGCCGGGCTTCATCCAGAGCGGTGGGTTGCGCGCGGCACCGACACCGCCGGTCGTCCCTGTGGCGATCACGTCGCCCGGACGGATTTCCCATATCTGCGAGACATAGGCGATCAGCGCTTCGACGCCGAACAGCAGATCGTCGATGCCGCTCTGCTGCACGACCGATCCGTTCAGCCGCGTGGTCAGGTGGAGGGCATTGACCTCACCGACCTCGTCGGGAGTCACGAGCCAAGGCCCGAAGCTGCCCGAACGGTCGAAATTCTTGCCCGGCAGGAACTGCGATGTGTGGCGCTGGAAATCCCGGATCGATCCGTCGTTGAAACAGGCATAGCCCGCCACATGGTCCATCGCGCGTTCGGCGGCGACGTGTCGTCCCGGCTTTCCGATGATGACCGCAAGTTCGCCCTCATAGTCGAAGCGTTCCGATACCCTCGGCCGGATCATCGCGGCCCCTTGCCCGACGAGCGATGAAGGATAGCGCGGAAACAGGATCGGATGGAGCGGAACCGCATTGCCGGTTTCTTCGATATGCGTCCTGTAATTCAGCCCGACGCAAATGATGCGCCCGGAGTTCGGAACCGGCGGCAGCAGCGTCACGTCACCCAGCATCAGGTCGGCCGCGCAATTCGCGTACCTTGCGAGCAAGGAGGCATTCTCGAGAACGGCTTCAAGGGGCAACCCCAGCCGTGCGCCGACATCGATGATGCCGTCGTCCTTCACGATCCCGTAGCTCATGCCGATGCGATCTCGAAAACTTGCGATCTTCATATGCTCTCCCGCTCCGTGCTGAATTCATGAATGGACCTGTATCTGCGTGCGTAGGCGGGGCGCCCCATCACGAGACAGGCCGTCCCGGCAACGATCATGAGAGCGATCGTAACGGCCAGCGCATCGCCAATTCGAGCGGGGTTCCGGAACAGTCCGTCGCTGATCATGGGTGGAAGCGCGGGGCCAAGCGTCATCCCGGCAATCGAGATCGAGATGAGATAGAGCGCCGAGATCTGGGCTCGATAGCGATTGGGCACGACGAACTGCAGCGCAGCCGCGATGGTGCCGATCGGAATCGCCTGGAAGAACATCGCTCCGCCGAAGAAGGAGATGGCGCGTCCAACCGACCCGCCATAGACAACGACCAGCGAACACAGCAGCATTCCTGCCATCGCTGCCAGACCCATGACGATCGGCGTATCGTGCCGGCCGCTCGATATAAGCCGGTCGCTTATCAGCCCCCCGGCGAGCAGACCCAGAACACCGCCGATCGTCGTTGCCAGACCGAGATAACTGCCAAACTCGCCCGGCGACTGGCCGTAAACCCGTTCGATAAAGGTTGGCGTCCAGCTGAGAAGCGCAAAAAACACCCCGTTATGGAAGGCGAACCCGAAAATCAGGCCGCAAAAAAGCCGATGTTCCTGGACCACCAGCGCGATGGTTTCGCGGATCGATGGAGCCTCCTCCAGGACTGCTTCGCCAAACTGCCTGCGCGCCGGTTCCGGGAGCAACATCATGAGTGTTGCCATCGCGATGCCGGGTGCTCCGACGAGAAAAAAGACGAGCCGCCATGGCTCGGTCCCGGCCGCGATCCACTCTGCTGCACCCGAGTCCTTGATCCAGTCCAGCAGGAAACCGCCGACGAGAAGGGCCATGCCGGCACCGATGTGGACCCCCATGCTGTAGAGTGCGAGAGCAAACGACAGGCGATGTTTGGGCACCAGGTCGGCGATCATCGAATAGGCCGCCGGCGAAAGCGCCGCTTCCCCGATGCCGACGCCCGCCCGCCACGCAAATAATGCGAGAAACGAGTGCGCGGTGCCGCACATCATCGTCATGAAGCTCCACATCAGGATACCCGCCGCAATCAGGTTGCGCCTGTTCCCCCTGTCGGCGATCCGGCCGAGCGGAATTCCGAAGCTGAAATAGAACACCGCAAAGGCCAGGCCCTGGATAAGCCCGAAGCCCGTGTCGCTGATATCCAGGCTCTGCTGCATCGGCTCGATGAGCAGCGCGAGGATCTGCCGATCGACGAACGACAAGGCATATGCCGACATCAGCGCGGTCACGATCAGGAAGACCCGTAGCGGGGTCAGCGGGCGGTCAGGAGCCTTTATTGCGCGGGCGTGGCTCACTGTGGCTTCACCTCGAGCACGACCTTGCCGATGTGGTGGCGGCCTTCGACATGGGCGATCGCGCTTGCCGCGTCCGCCAGCATGAAGCTGCGATCGATCATGGGATCGATCCTTCCGGCGCAGACATGCGGCCAGACATGCTCCACAAGTTCGGACACCACGCGGGCCTTGAAGGCATCGGGGCGCGGTCGCAGCAGGCTGCCCATCACACGAAGGCGCTTGCGCATCAGCTTGCGGATATCGAGTTCGGCGGAAAAGCCGCGCGCGCCGCCGATGAACACCAGCCTGCCACCCTCCGCGAGCGCACCCAAGTCCTTGCTGAGATAATCCCCGGCAACGATATCGAGGATCACGTCGACACCGCGGTTGTCGGTCGAGGCCATCACGACCTCGGCGAAATCCTCCGTTTCGTAGTCGATGCCGCGCGTCGCGCCGAGCGCCTCGCACTGCCGTGCCTTTTGCGCACCGCGCGCTGTCGCGAAGACCCGGCGACCCAGTGCATGGGCGATCTGGATCGATGCGACGCCGATCCCGCTGGTCCCTCCGTTCATGAGGAAGGTCTCGTCCGCGCCGAGCGCGCCGTCGATGAAGACGTTGCTCCACACCGTGCAATAGGTTTCTGGCAACGCGGCCGCCTCCACCCAGCCGAGATTTGCGGGTTTCGGAAAGCAGCTGCCCTCGGGTGCGATGGCGTATTCGGCATAGCCACCGCCTCGCAGCAGCGCACAGACCCGATCGCCGACCGACCAGCGCGATACGCCCTCTCCCAGTGCGACGATCTCGCCGGACACCTCCAGACCAGGGATATCGGTCTCACCCGGTCGAAGCGGATGGCCTCCCGCGTGGAGCTGGTGGATATCGTGACCATTCACGCCGGCCGCGTGAACGGCGATCAGGACCTCGCCCGGCCCTGCGACAGGAACCCGGCGTCGCGTGACGGCAGCAATGAACCCCGGCCCGTCCGGGCGGAATTCCACTGCCTGCATGTCGATCGGCCCGTGGTTCATGCGGCCTGCTCCCGGCCAGCGGAGCAGATTTCGCCATTGCTTATCAGGGCCAGAACCCGCTCGAGTTCGGCCGTGCGGTCCTCGATCCCTGCAGGCTCGACCCATCCGATGCGCCCGTCGGGGCGGACGAGCATCGCGAACGGCTGCTCGCCCCAATAGTCTGCCACGCTGGCCTGGTCGCTGCGCATCGAGCCTTCGAGTGCGACGATGTCCACCGGCAGATAGTCGCCGGCTATCGCGTCCACGGCGACAGACCATTCATTCTCGGCCCCGGCGGGGACGAACAGGATGAAGCGGTCGAACCGCAGCGTATCCAGAGCCGAGCGACCTGGCGAAAGCCAGAAATGCGGAAGATGGCCGCCAGGCGCAAAGCTGGGTTGGTACCCCTCCAGGCGTTCCACCGGTGTCGGCACAGGCCGAAGCGCATCGGCAAATACGCCCCGGGTCAGCCGCGCGGCCATTTCCAGTTCAAGAAATGCGAAATGGTCAATCTGATCGTTGACGGCGGTCGTCAACGCCGCAAACTGGGGATGTGCCCCGTTCGACTGGAGTTCGCGGAGCGTGGCGGCCAGGACTTCATCACCCCGGTCACCACCGAGCGCGGTCTCGATGATCTGCATTCGCTCATTGTTGCGGACAGACTGTTCGGTGTTGCGGATCGCAATGGGGCGACATTCCTGCTCGTAGCTGTCGAGCAGTCGGTCGCTTGCCTTGCCGCGAATGACCGCGTTGAGCTTCCACATCAGGTTTTCGACATCCTCGACCCCGGTATTGAGGCCGAGCCCGCCGGTTGGCGGGAAGCGATGACCGGCGTCGCCGACGAGAAGCGCCCGGCCATTGCGGTAATGGCGTGCAATCTGCGCGGACATGACCCAGCTGCCGTTCGACGTGATCGTGTATTCATGCGCACACCCGATGACCTGGTCGATGATCGCGCGACACTGCGCCTCGTCGAAACTGTCCGGCGGCGTGCTGCCGGGGTCGATGCGCAGCATGAACACCTGCGATCCGACCGGCTGGTGCACGATGAAAAACCCGCTGAGCCCTGGCGCGCGCAGGAAGAACACGACCCCGGGATGCCGCTCGAGGATCGGCATCATGTCCGATTGGATGTGGATTGCCAGGAAGTGCGCCAGTGCAGGCGGCCCATCCATGGCGATGCCCGCGCTTCGCCGTACCTGGCTGCCCGCACCATCGGCACCCAGGATGTAACGCGCCCGAACCTCCCGCGTCGTCTCGCCATCGGAGATCCGGGCGCTCACCGCGTCGCCATCCTGTGTGAAATCGACAAGGCGCTGTCCGAACCGGACCGGGTCGGTACCGGCCACATCGCACAGACGGGCCTTCAGGAGCGGCTCCAGCACATTTTGCGGCACGTTCGCCGAATATACAGGGCTGATATTGGTAAAGCGCGGCGAAAGGCCCTTCTTTCCGCACAGGTCGAGACGGCCATAGCAAAGCCCGGACAGGCTCTCGCACCAGACGATGCAGCGCTGCAGTTCCTCAGGTGTCGACTGCGCGAATATCGCATCGGCAATGCCGATCCGACGGTATACCTCCATCGAATGGGTCTTCAGGACATGCGCCGACGGCTCGGTATGCAGCCCGGCGCGCATCTCGATGATCTCGAAACGCAATCCCAGCTGCGACGCCAGGATCGCGGCCAGAAGACCCGCCGGACCGGCACCAACAATGAGAATATCGGTTTCATGTGCCATGGGTAATCTTCAGGTCCTGCTGCGCGCGGCTATGGCAAGGTCATGCCGCGATCTTGGAAACGGGAAGTTGACCGGCTCCCCACCGGTGCGGAGGGGAACCGGAGAATTCATCAGAATCTGCTGGATACTTGTAGTCCGACCCGTCGCCGGGCCTCGTACGACGGTGCCTGGTAATAGACGCCGAACTCCTGCCGAACCCGCGAGACGAAATGTTCTTCGAACAGATTGCGGACGTAGAGAGCGACCGAAATATTGCCATCGGCGGTCTTGAAGCCGAGGTTGAGGTTGGCGAAACCATAGCCATCCTGAACTTCCAGCGGATCGCGGCGCGCTTCATAGACGACGCTGCTTCGCCACGAGTAGGTCGCGTTGATGAACGCGCTGAAGTCATCGGAAACAGGCGTTTCGTAGCGCGCCGAAGCGTTGAAGCTCCATTTGGGCGATACGGCCAGGGGCCAGCCATTGAGCGTCTGCACGCCGCCCACGCACAACCCAGGCGTCAAGGGGGTTCCTGCCGGTCGCGTGGGCTGATTGAAATAGCACGCGGCATTGTCGAAATCGGTATAGCGCGCGTCGATATACGCGCCGTTGAGGCCGAGGCTTAACCCGTCTGCCGGGCGCGCGTTGATCTCGAGCTCGACCCCGGTGGACTTGAGCTGCCCGGCATTCTGGATCACGAAAGTCGGCGGGTTGGTGGGCAGACCGACCGTCGTCTGGAAATCGTCGAACGTTGAGTCGAACGCGGTGAGATTGATAGTGAGACGCCGGTCGAAGAACTGCGACTTGATCCCGATCTCATAGGATTTGGCGATTTCGGGGGCGACCCGCGCATCGTTGATGATGGCAGCCGGAGTGCTTGACTGGGTGAGGTTGAAGCCTGGCCCCTTGTACCCGCGCGAGGCGGTCGCATAGAGCATGATGTCAGGCGCAACATCATATTGCGCCCCGAACCGGTATGACACCGCATCGTAGCTGACGGGCCTCGTGACATAGGAGAAGATCGGCACGTTGCCCGGGATGATCCCCGTATCGGTACCCACCCTCGCCCGATCAAAAGTCGCGGATGTGCGATCGTTCGAGACGCGCACGCCGCCAATGATGCGGAAACTTGGCGTGAGACGATAGGTCAGCTCACCGAACGCGGCGATATTCCGCAGCTTGTCGGTCACGGTATTGACCCGGTAGAAGTTCGAGATTCCGGGCTGAACAAGGCCGAAGAAATTCTGGTCCTGAACGTCCTTTACCTCGAACTGATAATAGAAAAGACCGGCCACGAAACTGAGCGGCCGGTCGGACGGGGACGCTATGCGGAGTTCCTGGGTGAACTGATCATATTCTTCCCGATCCTGGAGACGGGTGAGATGCAGCAACGGTGAGCTGGTTACGAACGGGTCCATCTGACCTTCGACCGAAACCGACCGATAGGAGGTGGCCGACGATAACGTATATCCGCTGCCAAGCTCTGCATCGATCAGGCCCGTTACATAATAATTGTTCGCCCTGCTGAAGGGTGTTGCAAAAAACTCTCCCTGCTCGTTGCGCGGCCCCGGCGTGATTCCCCTCGCTCGCGCCCAGTTTTCAACGATGATCCCGAAGGGGGTCGTACTGGTGAAGAGGCGATGCGTATTGGCATTGGCGCGCTCGTCCCTGCCATCATACTGGCCGATCAGCGTGATCGAGACGGCGTCTGAAGGCTCGAATGCAAGGCTGGTCCGAATGCCATAGGTGTTCTTCTGGCTATAGTCCGCGCCATCGGGACCCCTGATGAAACCGTCATGGCCATATTTCCAGGCCGCGACCCGTAATGCGGCCGTGTCGCCAATCGCGACATTGACCACTCCATCGATATTGAGTTCATTGTAAGAACCATATTCGACGTTGAGCGCGCCCGTCGTCGCCCCGATGTCAGGCCTGCGATTGACGATGCTGATGAGGCCTGCCGTCGCATTCTTGCCGAAGAGCATGCCTTGCGGGCCTTTGAGAACTTCCACTCGCTCCACATCGACCATATCGGTGATGCTGCCGCCAACCCGTGCCAGTGGCACGCCATCGACTGCCACGCCCACAGAGGATTCGAGCGTTGCGGTGAGCGCATAGGTCCCGACACCACGGATATTGAAGCTGTTGAGTTTCGCTTCTCCGGCGGGATTGAAGGTCAGTCCGGGTACGAGCTGCGGAAGTTCGATGGTGCTGGTGATGCCGGCCTGATCGATGGCAGCGGGCGACACGGCGACGACGGAAATGGGGACATCCTGGATGCTTTCCGCCCGCTTGTTCGCGGTGACCACGATTTCGAAATTCTCGATCTGATCCGGGCGATCGGTCTCGTCCAGCTGGTCGGTCTGCTGCGCCAGCGTAACAGGGGCCCAAGCTAGGGACGTTCCAACAAGCAAAAGCTTCGTCAATCGGCGCGTGCGCGCAGCTAACCTGGACATTTCCGACTCTCCCTGATGTACGCCAATTTTTTGGCCACGCTCAGATGGCATGCCAAAATAGCGATTCGCAAGCAGATAAATCGGTATATCGAAATTAAAACTGCATTCTGGCATGCCATATAGCCGATATCGTACCCAGCGGCGGGGCTCCGGCTGCCTGACCGGAAGACAGGGACACGAGGGAGGACCGGGCTGAACTGCTACCGAAGACGGCCAGTCGCACCCGCCGCTCCGAGGCTGCGGCCTTGCAGCAAGGCGAATGCAATCGTGTTCCTTAAGGCGTGCCTGGTCAGGCGTTTCGCCCATGGGCAACACCGTCGAGCCGGCAGCCCAAGCAGCCCGACCCGGCCCATCCACCGTTACCCTGCGCCCAGGCGCGAGCTCCTGGTCGGTGGTGCCACCAGCGTCATGGAAGGCCGAACTCTGAACTGACTTGCGAACCACCCAGAGCTGTCATCAAATCGTATACAGCCGGTCATACTCGCCCCCTAATGGCCTGCCCAGCCAATCACGGCGGGGGAATCGCACCATGAAATCACGCACTTTTTTTGCTCGCCTGTTGCTGGGCACGGCCCTGGCAACCGGTCCTGTCGCCGCAGCCCATGCGCAGACTGCCGCCCGGGCACCCGCAGCAGAAGCCGGAACCGATGCCGATGAAGACAAGGACACGCGCGCGGCGTCGACGGGCAACGAGATCATCGTCACGGGGTCGGCGACAGAGCAGCGCAAATTCGATGTGTCCTATGCGGTCACCGCGCTGTCCAATGACGACATCCAGAAGCTCGCGCCGCTCAACTTCGCCGATCTGCTCGGCAATATTCCCGGCATCCATGCGGAAGCCACGGGCGGCGAGGTGCAGAACGTCTATCGCCTGCGCGGCATCCCCAACGAAGGCAGCTTCCAGGCCTTTCATCAGGACGGCCTGCCGATCTATCACGACAATGACGGCCCGTTCTTCAAGGGCGATGTGCTCAACCGTGTCGACCTGATGACGCAGACGGTGGAATTCGTGCGCGGGGGCCCGGCCCCGATCTTCGCCAGCAACGCATCGGCCATCTACAATGCGATCACCGTGACCGGTTCGGAGACGCCCGCAGGCGCGGTGCGCGTCACTCTGGGTGATACCGGGCTGTACCGGCTCGATGCCTACCATTCGGGGCCGATCGGTGAGCGCACCTATTTCGCCGCAGGCGGTTTCATCCGCCGGCATGACGGCTATCGCCCGAACGGCTTCCCCAGCGATGACGGCGGCCAGTTCCGCGCCAATATCCGGCATGCGTTCGACACGGGCGAGGTCAAGCTCTCGGTCCTGTACCTCAACGACAAGAACGTCTTCTATCTGCCGATCCCGGTGGCCGATCCGCGCAACCCTTCGGTCTCGCTCGATCGCTTCCTCGATTATTTCGAAGGCACGCTGAATACGCCGGCGCTGCGCAACGCGCGCCTGCTCTATTCGAACGGCGCCGGCGGCACCACGGTCGAGGATCGTGACCTCGCCGATGGACGCCACACCAAGATGTACAGCATCGGCCTGGAATATCGGCAAGAGATCTGCGACTGGACGTTCGATGCCAAGGGCCGCTTCACCGATGGCCGGGTCGATTTCGATGCGCTCTATTCGACCACCAACCCGGTCGACAGCACCGTCTTTGCCAACAGCTTCCTGACCGCAGCCCGCGCCGCGTTCAACACCCCCACCGCCACCGTGGCGCGGCTGGGCTATGCGATCGGCGGCACCGGCGGTGCGACGGTATTCGATCCCACCGCGACATCGGGCCTGGTGCTGAGCGCGCAATATCGTGCCATCTCTTCGGACTTCTATTCGGGCCAGGGCGAACTGCGGCTGTCGCGCGAGTTCGAAACGGGTCTGGGCAAGCACAGCGTCGTCTTCGGCGGCTATGCCGCCGCCTATGGCAACGAATATAGCCAGCGCTATCAGGACTATCTGTTCGAACTGGCCACCAAGCCGCGGACGCTCGACCTGCTCGCCTATTCGGCGACCGGCCAGGTGCTGGGATCGGTGACCGACAAGGGCGTGCTGCGGTATTCGACCACGCTGACCGCCGGCGAGAGCGATGTCACGATGTGGGCCGTTTTCGCCAATGACACCTGGCAGGTGACCGACAATCTGCGCATCGATGCCGGCATCCGCCACGAACGCTATGTCTTCAAGGGCTTTGGCATCGGGCAGACGACGGTCAATCTGGGTGACCCGACCACGCTCGCCGACAATGCGACGCGCGCCTATACCGGCGTGCCGACCAACCGGCGCTTCACCGAAGACGTGACGCCCTGGACTGTCGGTGCGAATTACGACATCAGCCAGTCCTTCGGTGTCTATGCCCGCGTCGCAGAGGCCTTTCGCGTACCGAGCGAGTTCAACGTCTATTCGGGTGCGGCCAACGTCACCCCCAAGGCGCGCCAGTACGAACTGGGCGTCAAGATCGCGCTACCGGGAGTCTCGGCCTATCTGACCGGCTTTTATACCAAGTTCGATCCGTTCAACGCCTCGTTCCTGGCTTTCAACCCCAATACCGGGCAGAACAACGTCCCGCTGACCTTTATCGGCTCGGCGGTGACCAAGGGCGTCGAAGCCGATATCGATATCCGCCCGGTGCGCTGGCTGTCGCTGGCGGGCACGGTGACGGTCAGCGATCCGACCATTTCGGATCTGGTCAACGAATTCGGCGCATCAGCAGCGGCGGTCGATGGCAACCAGCTGATCCGCCAGCCCAAGATCTACGGAAATTTCCGCCCGACCGTGTTCTTCAATCTGGGCGACCTGCAGGTGCAGACCTATCTGCGCTACAACTATACCGGCAAGCGCTTCGTCGATCTGTTCAACCTCACCGAGCTGCCTGCCTATGACACGCTCGGCGCGGGCATTGTCGCCGATTACAACAACTGGTCGTTCCAGATCGTGGGTGACAATATCACCAACGCGCGCGGCCTGACCGAGGGCAACCCGCGTACCGACCAGCTCGCGGGACAAGGCGCGAGCCAGGCGATCTATGGACGTCCGCTGTTCGGCCGCAACGTGCGCTTCGTGGTGACCCGCAAATGGTGAAGCACCTGACCTTGGGTGCAGCATTGGCGGCGGCGGCAGTCATGCCCGCCGCCGCTGGTGCCGGTTCGCCAGCGCAGGAGCGCGCCGATCCCAGACTCAACGAGATTCAGGTCATCGGGACGCACAACAGCTATGCGATCCCCGCCGATGCGCGCGCCATGGCGCTGATGGCCCCGCAACTGGCCGCGCTTTACGCCGCGATGACGCAGCAATTGCCCGAAGACCGGCGCGCCGCGCTGGCCGAAGAGCATCCGGCGGGGATCAGCGACCCGGCGATTTCGCTCGACTATGTCCAGATGCCGCTGGAGGCGCAATTGCGCATGGGCGTGCGCAGCATCGAGCTTGATCTCCACCCGGATCCGGCAGGCGGGCTCTATGCCGACCCCCTGCCCTATCGCCAGCTGCGCGCGCAAGGCGTGCGCGATCTAGCGCCGATTTACACCGATGCCTTGCGGCAGCCGGGGATGAAGGTGCTGCACGTCGCGGATCTCGACTTTCGCAGCCAGTGCCCGGCTTTTCGGGACTGCCTCAGCCTGATGCGGCGCTGGTCCGATGCCAACCCAGCCCACAGTCCGGTGTTCGTGCTGCTCGAACCCAAATCGTCAGCGCTCGGTCGTGTTGTCGAAGGTGCGGCGATGGTACCCCCGTTCGATGCTTCCGCGTTCGAGGAGGTCGATGCGTCGATCCGCGACATCCTGGGGCCTGGGCGGATCTTCACCCCCGACCAGTTGCGCGGCGACCATGCGACGCTGGAACAGGCTGCGCTCGCCAGGGCCTGGCCCAAATTGTCGCAGATGCGCGGCAAGTTCGTGTTCCTCTATCTGGTGCCGGGTCTGAACCTTCAGACCTTCGCGCCCTATATGCAGGATCGGCCTTCGCTGCAGGGCCGCGCCGCCTTTGTGCAGGGCTTGCCCGGGATGGCGCACACCGCATTCGTGCTGGTGGACAATGCCCTGACCCGGCCCGAGCGTATCCCCGAATTGGTGCGCGCCGGTTATATCGTCCGGTCGCGCGCCGATATCGACACCGACGAAGCACGCCGCAACGATCCCGACCGGCGTGACCGGACGCTGGCAAGCGGGGCGCAGGTGATCTCCACCGACTATCTTGCCGCGCCCAATGTGCACGGCAACCGCTATCACGTCGCGCCCTTCCAGGGCGGATGGCGTTGTAACCCGGTGATCGGAAAGTGCCGCCGATGAAGCGCTTGTTTCGCATGTTCATGGCCATACTGGCCCTGTGCGCCATGCCCGGTGCTGCCCTGGCCATCGATCCGCCGGGCTATAGCGCGCCCTTTGACGAAACGCTTGAAACACTGAACTTTCCGCTGCTGGTGATGGTGCGCACGATCCCCGGCTGGGGCGAGGCAATCCGCGACGACGCCACGCTGGTGGCTCTCGCCAGGCAACGGGCGGAGCGGGTTCAATCGGCCCCCGGCTGTTCGCCCAAGCCTGTCTGCCTCGCCGAAGCGTGGGAATGGACGACCGCCGATATCGCCATCGTCGACGATGCGCTGCGGCGCCTGTCCGCCGATTCAGAGCGCTTGCAGGCGCTGGTAACGCGGCAGATGCGTCTGTCGGGACGCTTTGCCCGGCATGAGACACTGGCCGATTCCGCACTGCTCGCCGCCGCCTGGGCCGATACCGCCGCCGGAATGAACCGGGTGATCGCGGTCTATGCCAAGGGCACCGCACCGCGCTATCCGCTGATCGACGGCATGATCTTCGATCCCCGGGACGAGCGTTTTGTGGCCGTGCTCGGTGCCCATGGGCAGGTCACGGCGGCAGGCAGCGGGCCCGGCGATCTGGTCTTCGATGCGCCCGCCCGATATGCCATCGGCCTGTTGCGGATGAACGAGCGTACCGAGGCCGCAGCCTATCGCCCGCTGCTCCAGGGCAGCAATGCAGCGCCTGTCAGGCTGGCGGCCCGCACGCGCTGTGCGGATTACCGCTATCCCGCGCTGCTGGTCTTCGGCCATGGTCCCGAAGATGCCCAGTCGCGCACCGGCCCCCTGGGCCATATCCGCATCGCCCGGGCCGCCGATCTGTTTGCCGCCAGCCTCGCGCCGTTCATCATCGTCAGCGGCGGCAATGTCCATCCCAACCGCACCCCGTTCAACGAGGCGGTCGAGATGAAGCGCATCCTGATCGAGCAGTACAATGTCCCGGCGGAGCGCATCCTCATCGAACCCCATGCCCGGCACACCACCACCAATTTGCGCAATTGTGCGCGGCTGCTGTTCGCCGCCGGCTTGCCCACCGACCGTCCGTCGCTGATCGTCACCGACCCGGCGACCGCCGGCTATATCGGCAGCGAGGGGCTGATGACCCGCACCCTTCAGGAAACCGGCGTCGTGCCGGGCCGGGTTACCGCGGCCGATACGGCCTTTGCGTTCGAGTTTCTGCCGTCGCGCCAGACCTTCCATGTCGATCCCCGCGACCCGCTCGACCCCTGATCAAACTGTCCGATACCGGAGAAAGTCCATGTCCCGATCGCTCTTTGCCCTTGCCACTGCGCTTCATCTTTCAGTTGCTGCCGTTCCGGCACCGGCACTGGCATGGGGAACGACCGCGCACACTGCCATCAACCGCGCGGCGATCACCAGCATTCCGCAGGACGGCCCGGTTTTCCTCAAGGATCATATCGATTTCATCGGCGGCCTCGCCAGCCTGCCCGATATCTGGCGCTCGCCGTCCGAACCGTTTTCCAAGATCGAGGAGGACCCCAATCACGGCTGGTTCAGCGAGCAGTTCACATTCATGCAGGCCAAGCCCCGTTCGCGGTACGAGTTCGTCATCGCGCTGCTCGACCACCAGCGCAAGGTGGCAGACCCGGCTTCGGACGAGGCGCTGCGGACCAATGTGCGCTGGACCGGCACGATGCCCTACGCCATCGTCGAGGCCTATGGTCGGCTGGTGGCGGGCATGCGCTGGCACCGGCGCCTCGCCGACGAGGGCAAGGATACACGCTTCATCGATCAGGCCCTGGCCTATGATGTCGTCCGGATGGGCCATTATATCGGCGATGGCGCGCAGCCGCTGCATGCCTCGATTCACAGCGATGGCTGGCGCGGTGACAACCCCAAGGGCTATACCACCGATCGCACCATTCACAGCCGCTTCGAAAGCCAGTTTGTCGACATGATCGGCCTGACCGAAAAGCAGGTGGCCGCCCATGTCGCACCGCTCGCGCGGCAGAAGGGCGATCTTTTCAACAGCGTTCTGGCGTTCCTCGACGACAGCGCGGCGAACATGGAACGCGTCTACGAGCTCGACAAGCAGGCAGCCTTTGCAACCCCCGATTCCAGGCCCGCGCTTGAACTGGTCTATGCCCGCACCGGTATAGGCGCGAGCATGCTGCGCGACCTCATCACGCGCGCCTGGGCCGAATCCGCCAACCCGCCCGCGCGCCCCGCCGCAGACCCGCTCGACCCCGGGAACCCGGCCTATAATCCCGAAACAGGATCAGCCCCGGCATTCTGACGGCGGAATGGCGATGGAAGGCGGCCAGCCGCTGTCGGCGGCCGCCGAAGCCACCGTATGCCGATCATAGAGGCTCCAAGCGCGACGGTACTGCAACCCCAATGAATCGGACTTACGTCCGATAAACCCACCAGATTCATTTGGCAGCCAGGCTGTCCTATCGGCCATCCGGTTGGAATGCGACGGGCCAGCCAATTCCACCGATCGGCTGACGACCGGAGGCAGTGCCGACCCATGCGGCCACAGCCCACGCACGGCCCGCATTCGGCGAGCGAGAAAGCGGCGCCGCCTCTGCAGAGCCCTGCTGTGCATGACCGGCATCGGTCGGAATCGGCATGATGCGAGCGTGCGCTGAGAACCGTCTTCACAGGCGTCGAGCCGCTATCTGGCGCCCAAGGTCATGGCGTCGTCGGCAACGGCTCCGGCTGCTTTCTCGCCACTTCGAGACGGAAACACCGCGATCAGTCGCTGACGAGCTCTGCGGTGTCGCTGGATTCGTCGGGCACTATCACCTTCGCGGGCATCAGGTCGGGAAAGAAGTTCCGGAGATAGCCGAGACTGGCGCGCATCGATTCCTCGAAGGCGGCGTCGTCGATTACCCCGTGTCGCAAGTAGGAAGCCGACCAGAAGAGATCGAGGATTTCGCCGTTTGCGGTGAAGACCGCCTCCAGTTCGGGGAGCGGCGGCAGCTCGAAGCGGCGCCTGAGCGCCTTCAGCATCGCGGCTCCCGTTTGCGAGTTATGTTCGAAACTGGCAAGCCGGTTCTCGCGGTGCAGCATCGGTCCGTAGAGCGCCTCGCAGGCCGGACGGTTGGCGTTGAAATATTCGCGTGCGACAAGCGCGCCTGCCCGCATCTCCTCCTGCCAGGTGCGCTTGCCATCGCGCGGCAGTCGCTCGCTATGCTCGACCAGGATATGATGCAGTTCCTCGTCGAAGCGTCGCCCCAGTTCGAGCTGCAAGGCGGCGATCGTCGGGAAATGGTAATGAACCGAGGGCTTGGAGATGCCTGCCTCGGCCGCGATGTCCGAATGACTGAGATCTTCGATGTTCACGTCGCGCAGCAGACGTTTGACCGCATCGACGATTTCTTCGTGCCGTCTCCTGCTGCGACCCTGGACCGGCGCGAGTTGCGAACGCTGCGCCGCTTCTGAACGACTCTTGCGGTGGGTCGATTTCGGCGTGACTTTCGCGCCGCTGCTGCTTTTCATCGAATTCGGGCCCCGGAGAGATGAATGAGGTACCGCGCCGCGCCTCGGATGGCGCTGCGGTTGCTGTACCGCGTAATGGCAAATTAGCAAAAATCCAATCTCGGTCTGCATGGCGCGTGCGAGAAGGCAGGAGACTGAGGCGCGCGCACAGCGTCACGCGCGCCGCCAAGCTCGCGTTTTCCATGCCCGGGCTGTCGCGCGCCCGCCAATTCATCATTGACCCCAACCACCTTTCGGCTATCTGATTTTGGACTAACGCCGAATAAGGATCGGCCCATGAGCCATAACGACACCATTCTCGATCGGCTGCGCGAGAAGCAACCATCGCTCTGGATCAACCCTGCGGCCGGGCGAGCCCCGGAGGCGGCCGGGCCCGCGATCGATATCGCTGCAGCCGAGGCAAGGCTCGACCGGGCTCAGCCGCTCCTCGCCAAGCTCTTTTCGCGCTCCGCAACGAGCCGGGTCACCCACTCGCCCCTGATTGCGGCAGATGCGCTGGGGGCGGCGCTGGGTACGGACCCTCAGATGGGGCGCTGGCTGGTCAAGGCCGATCATGAATTGCCGATTGCCGGATCGGTAAAGGCCCGCGGCGGGTTTCATGAAGTGCTTGCTTACGCGGAGCGCCTCGCCATCGAACAGGGACTCATCGCGCCGGACGCGCCGCTCATGGCCCTGGCCTCGCCCGAAGCGCGCGAACTTTTCAGCCGACATTCGGTGGTCGTCGGCAGTACCGGCAATCTCGGGCTCAGCATCGGGCTGATTTCGGCAGCACTCGGGTTCCGGGCGATCGTCCACATGTCGAGCGATGCGAAGGAGTGGAAGAAGCAGCGATTGCGCGATCACGGCGTGGTCGTGATCGAACATGCAGGCGACTATGCGAATGCGGTTGCGCAGGGCCGCCGCGAAGCCGAGGCAGACCCGGGTTCGCATTTCGTCGACGACGAATATTCGCTCGACCTCTTTGTCGGCTATGCCGCCGCGGCGCGCGAACTGGCGGCACAACTCGCCGAACAGAAGATCGCGGTCAATGCGCAGCATCCGCTGTTCGTTTACATTCCGTGCGGGGTCGGGGGAGCGCCGGGGGGCATAGCGTTCGGCCTCAAGCAGCTGTTCGGCGATCATGTGCACTGCGTCTTCGCGGAACCCGCCGCCTCTCCCTGCATGATGGTGCAGATGATCGCTGGCGACACGCCGATGTCGGTCTATTCGCTGGGGCTCGACAATCGCACCGAAGCCGATGGACTTGCGGTCGGCCAGGCCTCGCTTCTCGTCGCACCGCTCATGCATACGCGCCTCGCCGGTGCGTACACGCTGACCGACGACCAGATGTTCGCCTTGCTGGGCAGCGCGGAACAGGCCCTGGGCTTGGCGATCGAGCCGTCGGCCGCGGCAGGAATGGCGGGTCCGCTGATGTTGACGCAGAGCGCGGCAGGCAGAGCCTATTTGGCCGCGCGCGGCCTGGGTCCGCTGATGGCGGGCGCGGCCCATGTCGTGTGGACGACCGGCGGCTCGCTTGTGCCCGCCGCCGAATATGCAAAATTCCTTGATCGTGCACGCAGGACGCCGCTGGATCTCGATTTCAGCGACGCCTGAGGAGTGCACCAGACAGCAATGCGCTCTGCCGGGCAGCCCAGCATGGCCGTGCGGCCGAGCAGCGCGGCTCGTCAGCCGTCTCGCATCGCACGACGGGCTGCGCGTTGTCCGCTCAGGAGCCCGCCCTCCATATGGATGAAATCGTAGTCGGTTCCCGCAAACGACACGCCTTCCAGACCTTCGGCATAGGCCTTGAAGTCGAGGATGCGGCGATGTCCGCCGACCGGATAACGCGCGATTCCCCAGTCGTGTCGGACAACCTCCACATGCTCGACCCACTGCCGGATCTGCGGGACGAAGGCCTCCATGTCGCCCAGAGCATGGGCGATGATGTCCGCGTCGCTCTGCTTCACGAGATCGAGCGTGTGCGGATAGGTCGGCCAAGCCGAGATGATCGACTTGCCGCTCGGCACCGAAAAAGGTGTCTTCATCGCGTGATCCACCGCCATGTTGAAGACGGCGGTGCGGTGGGCGTGGCCGAACCAGCGCGCGACGCCGCCGCCCACGGGCCGGTCGAGGAAGAAGAATACGAGCGGAAGTGGAATATGGGCAAAGCCGGACAGGAAGCTCTTGGCCGGACCGAACTCGTCGGGAACCAGCGTCCCGGCATGCCCCGCCGGACAGGCTACGATCACGTGCGAAGCCTTGAGCGCGCGGCCGTCCGCCAGCTGAACGCCATCGACGCGGCCGCCGGTGGTCAGCAGCTTTTCGGCCGGCGCGCCGTAAATCACGGTCTGCTTGGCGGCGAGCCGCTCCAGCAGCGTCGCGTTCCCCGTTCGTAGCGCGAAGCTTTTGGTGGTCAGGGCGAGCTTGAAGCTGTTGACGACATAATAGAGGTTGGTCTCCTCGGGCGTGCAATTGCCCATCGCGTGGGTCATCGGCTTCAGGACGAAATCGTGGAAAGGCTCGCTGTAGCTTCTGAAGGCTTCGGCCGCCGTGACATTGTCATATTCAGGGATGTCGACGGCGGTTTCGAACTGTTCGAACGGCTTGGCGAACGAGAAATATTTCGCGGTGAATTTCATCAGGTCCAGCGCGCCGCGCGGGCCTGCGATAAGCGGCAGATCGGTGCTGGACGTATGCAGCTTCGACTTTCCCCTCTTGTCGAGAAAGACAATCTTCTCGGACGACGGCATGAGGTCCTGCGTCAGACCCTCGCGTTCGACCATGGCCAGCATCTGTTCGTAATTGCTGTGAATGCCCTGCCCGCCAGCTTCGGTGGAATCGCCCTTGTATGCGACCCGCCGCACCCGTCCGCCAGGACGCTCGCTCGCCTCGACGACGGTGACCGAGCGCCCTGCCCGCCGCAGCTCGTCAGCCGCCGCAAGCCCCGCGATCCCTGCGCCGATGACAATGATGTCGTCCTTGTTCATTTAATATGCCTTCAGTTCAGGATCCGGCGGGAGCCGGCAAAAGAGGTCGTTCGATATGCCGATGGCGTCATGCCGGCTTTCCGAGATGCGTTTCCGCCATCCGCCCCGGGCGCCAGGCACCGAAGATCGTCGGCACGGCGTAGGCGATCGCCAGTGCGGCGACAAAACCGGACGCGCCCCAGCGCTCGAACGCCAGACCGCCGACCGGGCCACCAGCCGCCATGCCGAGCTGAAAGCAGCAATAGAAGAGACCATAGGTCGCCCCGAACACCGCCGAGCCGAACTGCCGCTTGAACAGGGTCACCCAGAGAATCTCGCCTCCTCCCAGGCCATAGCCCAGAAGCCCCATCCCGAGTGTCGCCGCTGCCGCCGAATGCCCCTTGACCGCGAGCCACAGCGCCGCAATGCCCGCGAAAAAGGCAAGCGATACGACCAGGCTCGTCACCACCGGCGGATACCGGTCGCACATCCAGCCCGAAAGGATCACGCCGGCGAGCGCCGTCGCGGCGAAGAGGCTGAGCAGCAGCGCGGCATGCGCCTGCGTCAGTCCGAGCGCATCGAGGAAGATGGGCGCCTCGGCCTGGAGAGCGATCGTGGCGAGACCGGCGCACAGCGCTGCAAGCGACATGGGTACCGCCGCTGTCCAGTTGATGTGGAGCAGCGAGGGCCGATCCATGGCGGCGGTCGCTGGCCTGTCGGCCGATTGTCCGGCATCGGGAGCCGCGCCTTCGATCGCCGCCACATCGATGGCGAGACTTTCGGGCGATCGCCCGCCCCGAACCACCGCGATCGCGACCGCGAGCGACAGGCCGACAAGCAGTCCGAGCAGCGCTGCGGCGTTTCGCCAGCCATAGTGCTCGTAGAGCCATACGGTGAGCGGGCCGATGAATATCTGCCCGAAAGCCGAAGAAGACCAGACGATGGCCATGGCGGTGGAAAAGCGCCGGCGGAACCATTGGGCGACGATCACCGGACCCGCCGGAACCATGGCGACCATCCCGATGCCCATCACCACCCGTGCCGCCGCCATCTGCTCGTAGGTCGTGACCCATGGCATCGCGAAGAGCGTCGCGATCTGTACTGCCATGCCGAAGAAGACCATCCGCCACGCACCGAGGCGCGTGACGGCGGGCCCCAGAACGAGAGCGAGCGGCCCGGTGAGCCACATGGCCGAGACGAGCGCGCCGGTCTCGCTTTCGCTCCAGCCAAACTCCGCGCTCAGGGGCACGGCGAACATGACGAAGGCCGAGATGGCGACACCGATCAGCACCGCGCCGAGCAGCGCGAGCGCAAAAATGACGCGCCATCCGAAATAGGGACCCCGCCCTCCCGACTCTTCCATGTACTTCACGAAACCCGTCATCGAGCCTCCTTTGCGCGACGTCCCGCGAGCCCGGCCGCCGCCAGGGTCCGGTCACCCGACCCCGGCGTGGCCTTACCCATCGACGCGCGCGAGGAACTCGTCCACCGCCGCGTAGGATTCGGGCTCCCAGAGCATCGGCGGATGGCCACAGCCCGGGATCGTGTAGATCGTCGTATGGGGATTGGCCGCAACCATCCGGTCGGCAAGCTCTCTGGTCAGGAACTCGGAATTCTCGCCGCGCAGCACCGCGATCGGGACGCCGATCGCGTTATACTCCTGCCAGAAGTCCGGGGTGACAGCCCTCATCCGCGGGATATCCTGGTTGGTGAGCTGATCGAAATCGCGAACCCACGCGCCATTCTCATTCTGCCAATAGGCGCGCCGCGTCATCTTCACCCACTCCGCATCGCCGTAGCGCGTAAAACCTGGCGCATTCTGCTCCTTGATCATCGTCAATGCTTCGTCGAAGCTGCGCTCGTCGCCGCCCGAGAAGGTCGCCGCCTTGGCGCCTGCGCTGGGCGGTGCTTCGGGCCCGGTGTCGTTGAAGATGAAGCCGGCAAAGAGTTCCGGACGCAATTGCCAGAGGCGCATCGCGACATAGGCGCCAAGCGCAGTGCCGAGGAAGACCGCGCGCGCGATACCGCGGGCAGCCAGCAGACGCGCGATATCGTCGACGAGCCGTTCGAACGCATAATCGGAGACATCGGTGGAACGACCCGACCGACCGCGGCCGCGCATGTCGGGCGTCAGGATATAGCGCGAGGGCGCGAGATGTTCGGCGAGTTCCTCGAAGTCGCGCGACGTGCGCCAGTAGCCATGAAGAGCAATGAGCGGAACCTTGGGAGATGCGGGATCACCGAAGTCGCGGACATAGAGATTCATGTCGGGCGTCGCCGCGAACCCGGTCTCCCGATATGTCCTGCCGCCGTCGGCCATGAAGTACTCCTCTGGATGCTCGTTGAAGGGGATTGTGCCCCGAAGCCCCGGGGTCAGGGAAACAGCTGGAGCGGGACGGCTGGACTGACCGGCCGCCCCGCATAGTCATCCGACTAGAATTTGGCGCCGACGCGAAGCCCGATCACGCGCGGCTCGGCGTATTGGAGCAGCGCATAGCCCTGTGGCGCCTGGCTGAAGATCGCGCTCACATATTTCTTGTCGGTCACGTTGCTCGCGAAGACAGAGATCCAGTAGCGGTCGTCGAGTGTGAGCTTGGCGTTGAGATCATGGACCGTGTAGCCCCTGCCAAGCAGCAGCGGCTCGTTGACGATGTTGAAATAACGATTGCTCGTATATTTGGCGACATAACCAAGATAGAGGTTCGCCCGGTCGCTGAGGTCGATCGACTGGCCCGCATTCCAGCCGACCTGCCATTTCGAGGCAAGCGTCGGCCGCTGGGACTGGACTCCCTCGGGGGTCACGATGCCCTTCACCATCGGATCGGCATAGGCGACATTGAACCCGATATTGCCGCCGCGCCACGGGCGGGCGTTGACCTCGAATTCAAACCCCTTGTTCGTCGCATTCTGATTGAACACGGTCGCTGTGACACCCGAAAAGAAATAGGTCTGTGCGCCCTTATAGTCATAGTAGAAGGCGCTCAGATTGGCTGTCACCTTGCCGTCGGCAAGGGTCGTTTTGACCCCGCCCTCATATGCATAGAGCTTTTCGGGCCCGAAACCGAACCGGTCGACGAGCGAGGTTCCGTCGGGCGAAATCGTCCAACCACCGCCCTTCAGCCCCTTGCTGGCACTCACGTAGAAGAGAAGATCCTGCGTGGCTTGGAAATTCAGGCCGACCTTGCCGCTCCAGTCATCGTTCTTCTGCTGCTGTGCCACGTTGCGAAGCGTTCCAAGCGTGCCGGGGGCGCCGTCCGAATAGCCGGGAAAGATCACCGCGCAGCTGTCGGGTGTAAAGTCGATGCAGTCGACCGCGAGATCGAGCTCATTCTTGTCCCACTGATACCGCCCGCCAAGGATGAAGGTCAGCCGGTCGGTCAGATCATATTCGCCCTGCGCGAAAAGCGAGAAGGAGCGTGTCGTCTGATTGAAGAGTGCCTGAGAGCGCGTCGAGAAGCCGAAGAATTCGGGAACGGTGAAGCTCCCATCATAATCACCGTCGATCTTTATGTAATAGCCGCCCGCGGTCCAGCGGAAGCCGCCGTGATCGGCCTGGAAGCGAAGCTCCTGGCTGAACGTGTCGACATCGGAACCGGTCGCGAAAACGAGGCTGTCGGTGGGACCGGCATCGGAGTCCTCCAGATAGCCGACCTTGGTGCGCGTGTAGGCGGTGGTCGAGTTGAGCGAGACAATCCCGAGAGCCTGCTCATAGGTCAGCGCCAGCGTCTTGTTGTTCTTGGTCAGAAAGCCCGGACGATTTACCTCGACCGTGTAGGGGTCGGGATTGGTGTCGCGATAGCCGAAGAGATCGTTCCCGGGACCGCCGCCCCAGGCATCGACGTCCGCGGGCAGCGGTTCGGGGTAGAGCGCTCCGGGCGGGGTCCAGGTCGCGACATGCTTGCCGGCGCGCGCAGTCCCTTTCTGGTCGAACCCTTCCGCGCGGAGCGTGAAAACCGTGTCCGGGTTGGGTTCGAAACGAACCTGGATGCGGAGCGCGTCGACGTTGCGGGTCAGCAGGTTCCGGCCAAGAGTGTTGTTGATGAAGCCATCCGATTCGAGATGCGATCCGGCGACGCGGACCGCGATGACGTCATTGCCGAAATTGACGAAACCCTCAAGCTGACGCAGTTCGTATGAACCGAGCGAACCTTCGATCTGCGCGCTGAAGCCTTCCTCGGGCTTGTTGGAAATGAACTGGATGAGACCGCCGGTTGCATTGCGTCCGAAAAGCGTCCCCTGCGGCCCCCGCAGCGCCTCGACGCGCTGAAGGTCGAAAACGGGAAAGCCCGCCGCAGCGGTGTTCGCGACATAGACACCGTCCTGGTAGAGGGCGATCGGTGATTCCTGCTGCGCGGAACCGTCGGGCAAGCTAACGCCGCGGATCGAATACGCCGTGACCGGCGAGCCGGCATTGGGAATGGTGTTGAGTGCGGGAACGAGTTTGGCGATGTCCGAACTCTGGATGATCGCTCCGTTCTCGAGCATTTGCGGTGCGAGCGCCGTCACCGCGATACCGACCTTCTGCGCTGATTCTTCCCGCCGGTTGGCTGTCACCACGATGGTGTCGCCGGCATCGTCCCCGGCTTCCGCATCCGCATCCGCATCCGCATCTGCGGGCGCGGTCTGCGCATAGGCAACGGAACTCAGCGGAAACAGCGCGAGGGCTGCGCAAGCGAGCGGGCTAAACTTGAGACGGGTCTTCATCATGATCATCCTCCCTTAGGTTCGCTCAAACGCGTCCTGAGCATCGCGCAGCGACACCGCCAGGGCAGTGCCGAAGCGGCAAAATGTCTTCCTGCGTTCTTTCGATTCCCTGTTGGCCGGGAATTCGAGACCGAACTTACAGCCAACCATATTGAACGCAAGTCCAATTTAGAGCGGAGGCTGAGTGGAAGTGTTGCGCATAGCCGGGACCAAGGCCGCACCGCGGCCCATCCCATTCGGTTAAATATCGGATTTTAGTCTGGTAATTGCGTCCCGCGCGTGGCGCGAACCGGGAAATCGCCGCAGCGATCTGAAATCGATTCGGACCGGTTTGGCCCCGGAGGCTGTCCTGTACCACGCGCACAGCGGGGCGACGGCCATCAGGCTGGCCATTTTCTCGGGTGCGGCCGCGCGAAAGCCTTTCGCCGGCGAGCCCTGCAAAATTCAGGTGGCGTAGCCGGGATCGAGACGATCGAGCTTACGCAAGAGCGCCGGCCACAGATTGTCGACCACGACGCCTTTTCGCAGTTCCTCGGCAAAAACGGGCCGCACATGCTCGGCAACCGAGATAAGGTCGTGGTCCTGACCTGCGAGAAGCTGGATTTCACACGCAGCACGCAGATTCGCCATGCGGCCGAAGGCCATCGGGGCGAGCGCGCCGATCGTGACCATGCCATGGTTGTGGAGGATGAGATAATTCTTGTCGCCGAGCGAAGCCTGTACCGGCGCCATCTTGTCCTCAGAGGTCTCGACGCCGTCATAGTCATGATAGGCGACACCCTCGGCCAGCGCGAAATTCGCCGGTTGCGAGATAGGCAGCAACTTGTCTCGGCGCGCCGAAAGCGCCGCGGCGTAGCGGTCGTGCGAGTGGATCACGAAATTTGCGTCCTCGCGGACGGCGAACACCGCCTGAAGCGGGTACCAGGCTCCCCGAAGAATCGAGAAGGGCGTGTCCGAAACTGTCCCTCCGTTCAGGTCGATACGAACAAGCGACGACGCGGTTATCTCCTCGAACAACAACCCCATCGGGTTGAACAGATAGTGGTCGGTCCCGGGGATCCGCGCGCCGGCGGGCGACTGGCTCATATCCCACCAGTCAAAGAGCGTGATCAATCGGTATATCGCGGCGAGGTCGACGCGCGCCCGCCATTCCGCGTCGGAGACTTTTCCCTTGAGGGATGGATATTCGATATCACCGATTTTCATAAGGCCTCTCGCATGCGTATGCCGACCGCCAATCGCGCTTCGGGCAAAGCCATTTCTGACTAACGTCTATTTCTATACTGCAATGTACCAAGGTGCAAGTTCGCGCATCAGGCCTCGGCGCCCGGGATCGAAGCGATCGCGTCGACGCCGTCCCAATGCTCGGCGGCCGCCTTCATGAAGCTGAAGGCCGCCGCCGTCTCGGGACTGGCCTGGATCAATTCGAGCATGGCCCCTCCATGGAGCTCGGTGTCGAAGAAGCGCGTCTCGACCCCGCTTTCGTTGACCAGCCGCTGCACCATCGCGACACCTCGCGCGGCGAGCATCTCGGTATCGGCTTCGAGATCGCTGCTCATGATCCCGACATGCTGCTGGCCCGGACCGCGCGATTTGAGGAAGTCGAGGAAAACCGATGGCGTGTCGTCATGCTGCTGGATGAGCTCGATGTTCACGTCACCGCTGTAACCGAAGGCCAGCGATACATCGGGCATGTGCGCTTCGCCGCGATGTTCCGCCGCCGCATAGCGGGCGTTCCTGATCACGAAAAAGGGCCCGGCGCCGAGGGTGTGCGCCCAATGCTCGATTGCAGCGTCGAGGTCCTCCACGACATAGGCAAACTGGAAAACGCCGTCGAAACGCTTGCTCATCAACCTCTCCCTCATGCCGGCGGATGCCGATTGCGATCCGGCGAACACCCACCTCGCAGAATTAGACTCCAGACCGATTCGGCGCCGCCAGCCTCGTCTTCATGAGATGCCTTCAATTCGCTTGCTCGCTCCGAGCATGGCCTGAAAACCGGGAATGCTGCGTCCCTTTCGCTGACTACCCACTCGTTCAAGGTTCCGGAAAGCTCAGCGCAGGCCCGATACATTTCTATCATTAGGCCAATTATAACGCCGCTGACAAGCCCCAGGTGCCCCCGGTCGCCCCTCAACGGCGATGCACAGCCCATTGACGAGTTCGGACTTATGTCAGATACCTGATGCGAAAAGTGTGGATGGAAGAGGATGTCCGGGCCGTGTCAGAGACCTTCGACTATATAATCGTGGGCGCCGGATCGGCTGGCTGCGTCCTTGCCAACCGGCTGTCCCGCGACGAGGGCGCCCGCGTTCTCCTGCTGGAAGCGGGCGGACGGGATAGGCATCCGCTGATCTCAATCCCGGTCGGCGCGGCGCCCATGCTGCGCGGACGAATGTTTCAGTGGGCGGACAGCTCGGAGCCCGATCCCACGCTGATGGGCCGGCGTCAGTGGGTCCCGCATGGCCGCGTGCTCGGCGGAACCTCTTCGATCAATTTCTTCGCCGCGACGCGCGGCCACGCCGCGGACTATGACCGCTGGGCAGAAGCAGGCGCGCATGGCTGGGACCACAAGTCGCTGGCGCCGTTCTTCAAGGAGATCGAGCATTGGTGCGGTCCGCCCGACCCGCGACGCGGAAGCGAAGGCGAGGTGGGAATCGTCGCGTCGGCCAGCTCCGACCCCATCATGTCCGCCTGGTTCGACGCGGTCGCGGGGCAAGGCGGGGCGCTGAATTCGGATTATAACGCCAATGAGCAGGAAGGTTTCGGCTGGCTGCAGTTCTCGATCCGCGACGGCCGGCGTTCATCATCGGCCCACGCCTTTCTTCGTCCCGCGATGCGGCGCCGCAATCTCACCGTCCGGACCGGTGCGCATGCGACGCGCATCATCGTCGAGAAACAACGCGCGAGGGGGATCGAATATCTCCAGAACGGCAAGATCCGGCGGGCCGAAGCCGCGGTCCGGCTGATCCTTTGCCTTGGGGCGATCAACACGCCGCACCTGCTGCTATTGTCCGGGATCGGGCCGGCTGAGCATCTCAGTAGCATTGGCTTGCCCGTGATCGCGGATCTGCCGGTGGGACTGGGACTGCAGGATCACCTTGCGGTTGAAACCGGATGGACACGGAACGATCACAGTGCCCTGCATGCGTCGCTGCGGATCGACAGGCTTGGGGTCAGCATGCTGCGCGCAGGAATGCTGCGCAGCGGTCCCGGGACGCGCCTGCCGGGGGTGCTGGTCGGGTTCGAAAGGACCGTCCCGGCGCTGCGGCAACCGGACATCGAATATCTCCTGAATCTGGCGCCGCCCCATGCCGACCGCTGGTGGCCGGGCCGGCCCTATCGGGACGGTTATGGAATTCGCGTCCAGCTCATGTCGCAGCGAAGCACGGGCCGTGTCTCGTTACGCTCGACCGACCCGATGGACCGGCCGCGGATCGAATATCAATCGCTGGCCGACCCGCACGATCTCGCGACCCTTCGCGAGGGTCTTCGCCGCGCCATCGCCCTGGGCAATGCCCCCGAGCTTGCCCCTTTCCGGGGCGAGCAAATCCTGCCCGCCCCGATCAACACCGACAACGAACTGGACGACTTCATCCGCCAGACAGCGGCCCAGCAATATCATCCCGCAAGCACGTGCCGGATGGGAACCGGCGCGGGCACGGTTGTCGATCCCGAGCTCAACGTGCACGGCGTCGATCGCCTAGGTATCGTCGATGCCTCGGTGATGCCGCACCTGGTCTCGGGCCATCCCAATCTGCCGACGATGGCGATGGCTGCGAAAGCGGCCGCCCACTGGCTCGGCGACCACCCAAACCAGGACAAAGGAGATCGCCGATGAACGGAGCCGAAACCCTGCTGCGGACCCTGCTGGCCGGCGGCGTCGATACCTGCTTCATGAACCCGGGAACGTCGGAGATGCATTTCGTCGCCGCGCTCGACAAGGTTCCCGGGATGCGAAGTGTCCTGGGGCTGTTCGAGGGCGTGGTGACGGGAATGGCGGACGGCTACGGCCGTATCGCGGGCCGTCCGGCCGCAACCTTGCTGCACCTCGGTCCGGGCCTGGCCAATGGACTGGCCAATCTGCACAACGCCCGCAGGGCCGGCACCCCGCTGATCAACATCGTCGGCGACCACGCGACTGGCCATTTGCGCTACGATGCGCCGCTGGCGTCCGATATCGCCGGATTTGCGCGCCCGGTGTCGCACTGGGTGCATAGCGCCGTCAGCGCCGATACCGTGGGGTCTGACACCGCGCGCGCGATCAGCGCCGCGCGGGCGGCGCCCGGCCAGATCGCCACACTGATCCTGCCGGCGGATGTCGCCTGGGGCGAAGCGGAGGGGCCTGCCGATCCGCTGCCGCATCAGGCGCTGGCATCGGTCCCGACCCGGACGGTCACCAAGGTCGCAGAGCAGCTTCGGTCGGCGGCGAAGCCGGCGATCCTGCTGCGTGGCGAGGCGCTGACCGCTCAGGGCATCGAGACCGCACAGCGTATCGCCGCGGCTACGGGGGCCGCCTTGCTGGCCGATACGTTCGCGCCGCGCCAACGCCGGGGCGCGCCGTTCGCGGACGTGCGCACCATTCCCTATTTCGCCGAACAGATTCTGGAGTTCCTCGCACCCTTCGATCTGCTGGTGCTGGTCGGCGCAAAGCCCCCGGTGTCGTTCTTCGCCTATCCCGACAAGGCCAGCTGGTGCGTGCCGGACCACACCCGCCTCGCCCGCCTTGCGCTGCCGCATGAGGATGCATGCACCGCGTTGAGCGAACTGGCCGACAGCCTGGCGGCGAAGGCGGCGGCAAAGCCCGCCGTATCGCCGCCGACTTATTCGCGCGATCGGCTGGACCAGTATTCGGTCGGCGCGATCATTGGCGCGCTCATGCCGGAGGATTGCATCATCTCGGAGGAGGCGGCCACCAACGGTCCCGGAATCGCATTGGGAACCCAAGGCGCCTGCCCGCACGACTATCTCCGGCTGACGGGCGGGTCGATCGGCCAAGCGCTGCCGGTCGCGACCGGCGCAGCGATCGCTGCCCCGGACCGCAAGGTCATCTGCGCGTCGGGCGACGGCGGAGCCATGTATACGCTGCAGGCGCTCTGGACACAGGCGCGCGAGCGGCTGGACGTGACCACGATCATTTTCGCGAACCGGTCCTATGCAATTCTCAACGTGGAGATGCAGCGGATGGGATTCACCGAACCCGGCCCTGTGGCGCTTTCGATGCTGGATCTGCACGATCCGGCGATCGACTGGTGCAACCTGGCAAGGGGAATGGGCGTCGAGGCTTCGACGGCCACGACCGTAGCCGAGTTCGAGTCTCAGTTCGAGGATGCGATGCGCTCTCGCGGGCCGCGGCTCATCGAAGTGCTGGTCTGATCCGGTGCCATTGAGCCGATAACGCCACTAGCGAGGTGACTGCTCTGTGCTGCGCACCCAGCCGCGGTGGGAATGGTTCAACGCAACTGGCTGTCCTTGCTGCCCCGGCGATTGATCCCGGAGTTGCGGATCTGCCGATCGCGTTTCGACTGACATTCGATGCACGTGCGAATGCCGGGGAGCGCCCTGCGCCGCGCTGGGGGGATGTCCTCGCCGCAGTCGTCACAATATTCGGATCCCTCGCCGATCGGCAATCGCGCCCGCGCGGTGGACACTGCATCGGTTATCGTATCGTCGATCTGATCTTGGATCGCGCCATCGCGCGCCCAGCCATTGGCCATGATAACATCTCCTGCAGCGGATACGCGCCGATCCCGACGGCGATCCATCCTCGCCCTGTGGCAGCACATGACTGCCCGGCTGGGCGCGTTCCTGCTGTCGCCGGAACAGCCCATGGGGGATCAGCACCAGCTGCAGGGTCATTCACATGAGAAGCTGCCGGGCGCTGCCGTTGATCCATAGCCGCGATAGACGGCGCGTAGGGGCCAAGGGCAGAGCGGTCTTTGCATTTCAATCTCGCCGGGCCGCTCGCTCGCAAATCGGGTTGCGATGATGCGATCGGGGGCCTTGCCTTCTTCCGTCCAGGCAATGAGTGCCGAGAACATGTCGTGCTGACGGTCGTCGGAAGGCGGGCGCGGCGGGATCCCGAGGGTGGCATTGAAGGCGTCCGGACCTGTTCCGCCGCCGCAGTGCATCACGCCTGGGGCCATGAACAGGCGCGCATGCGCCCCCAGCGCGTCATCGCCCCCCATTTCCATTGCGTGGCGCCGGAAAAATTCAACCGACTGGCCAGGCGGTACGAGCGTGTCTGCCAGCCCGTGAAAGACGATCAGCTTGCCGCCGCGCCTGGCGAACGCCGCGAGGCTGCCGCGGGTCGCATCATTGACGATGGGATCAAGCCTTTGATTGACGATCGGCATGTCGCGATCGAAATCGAAGCTGCGCCAGTCCCAGTCGGAGCCGAAGACCCATTTGAACAATGCGCCAAAGGCGGGCTGGCCGCCGATCGGCTTTTGCAGGAACGACCAGCCAAAGGTATCGGGCATCTCGCTGCCGGGAAGCCAGCCGAAGAACTGGGGCTCGCCGCGGTTGCTGGTCGGCCCCGAATAGAAGGCGCGCGCCGTCGCCACTTCGTCCCGGGTCAGGCAGTCTTCCGTCTCATCCGGCTTGCACTCGAGCACGGCCGGATCGAACCGGCAGCTCAGCGGGTCCATGATGAAACGGTCCCCGGCAAGCCCGTGTCCCTGCTTCCAGCAGCTGGCAATGGCCGTCCGGTTGAGCAGCCTGAGCTTGGCATCCGACAGCAGCCGGCCGGGCGAGCGATTGGCCGACGCGAAGTTCCACAGCACGGCGGCATGGCCCCAGGTGCGGTTCATGACCGGCGCGCCGACAAGGATGCCATCATAATCTTCGGGATAATGCAGCGCCTCGACCAGCCCCATCTGCCCGCCGGTCGAGCAGCCCGTATAATAGGATCGTTGCGCGGCCCTGCCGTAGAATGCCTTCGTGATTGCCTTGCCGGTCACGGTCATCACGTGCGCCGAGAGCCGGCCCCAGTCGCGCCATTTGCGCGGCTCGCCGATCAGGCTGTCTCCCTCCAGCGGTGTAGCGGGCGCGGTGCCTGCATCGGTGGTGGCCGTGGCGAAACCGCGTCGCAGCCCTTCGGCCATGCCCGCATAGCCCAGCGTGAAATTGCCCGCGAATCCGCCGCTGCCATTGCCGTGAAAGACGCCCGCCCAGTCCTGCAGCGGCAGCCACAGCTCCACGCCGATATCGGAGCCGGGCTCGGACCGGACGCGGGCCACGACCCTGCAAAAGCCGGGATAGCCCGCGACATCCCCCGAAAGGCTGTCGCGCGGTGCCCGCGCAGGAACGATGGCCGCACTTTCGATGCTCGTATCGGCCAGCGCAAGCCGTGAAAGAGCCGCGCAGCGCGCTGCCGCCGCGGGCCCTGTTCCGGCTTCCTTCGCCCAGGCGGCACCGGGTATTGCCGATGCCAATGCCAGTGCCAGCGCCGCTCCCACCGGCGCGGCAGCAGGGCGGCCGACCATTGCAGCCTTCGCCAGGCCCCGTGCGATCGCTTGCTGCGCTGCCATCATCCTGCCTCCCCCTGTTCGTGCCTGCGGGTCATCCGCGCCAGCAGCAGGAACAGCCCGGCGCCGATCAGATACATCGGCGCCAGCGCGTAATAGGCTGCCTGCAGGGCATGGTCGCCAAATGCCGGCCGAAAGATGTCGCTCATCATTCCGACATAGGTCGGGCCAAGCCCCAGCCCGATGAAATTCATCACCAGCAACAGCAGCGCCCCCGATATGACTCTCCGTTCGGCGGGAACTTCGCCCTGCACGAAGGTCACTGTCGCCGAGAGGAAGAAGGAATTGAGGAACATCGGCACGATCAGGAACGCGAGAGCGAGCTCCCAGCACGGTGCCCAGACGAAGCCGAGGAAAAAGGGTATGGCCAGAACCAGCGAGGCGGCGGGTACGGTCGCATAGGCGGCCTTGCTGCGCTGCGCATAGCGGTCGACGATCCGCCCCGAGGCATAGATGCCGGCGCTCATCGCGATGCCGACGACCAGCGCGTACCAGACCGCGACCTGCTCGAGCTGCATGCCCTTTTCGCGCATCAGGAAAAGCACGGTGAAGTTGAGCATGCCATAGGTGATGAAATTGCCGGCGCCGCTCGCCAATGATGCCGTCAGCAGCAGCGGGTTGCCGAAAAAGCGCACGATCGCGGTGGCAAAGCCGTCTTCGTGCGACCGTCTCGCTGGCTGGGCAGCCGCCTGGTCGGCCTCGCCGCGCGCAGGCTCCCGGACGGTCCACACCACCAGCGCGGCCGTGGCGACACCGATCGCGCCGATGACGTAGAAGGGAATACGCCAGTCGAACGCTGCCGCCAGCGTCGCGCCAAATGCAACGCCGAGCGCCGAGCCGAGCGGGGGGCCGAGGTTGAAGATCGCCATCGCGGTCGTGCGCCGTTCGCGCGGGAAGGTATCCGATATGATGGCGTAGGATGGCGGCACGCCCCCCGCCTCGCCCACGCCGACCAGCATGCGCGCGACGACCAGCTGGCCGTAATTCGCCGCCATCCCGCAAGCAGCGGTGGCAGCGCTCCAGATCGCACAGGCGGCGGCCAGGACCTTGACGCGACTGGTGCGGTCGGCCAGCCAGCCCACCGGAATGGCGATGAAGCAGTAGAACAGCGCGAAATAGAAGCCTGTGAGCAGCCCGAGCTGCCCGTCGGTGATGCCCAGGCCATCCTGGATAGGCTTGGCCAGGATCGAGACGAGCTGGCGATCGAGAAAGTTGAGCACATAGACAAAAGCAAGCATGCCTAAGGTGAGGCCGGCCCGGGACGGGGTACCGGGGCCAGTGCGCGGACCGCCTGCGCCGCTCATGCGCGCCCTCCTGCCTGCGCTCGCGGTGCTGATGCATCGATCATGATGGTCTTCCTCTTCCTGCGGCTGATTATCGATCTTGGGCCAGCCAGCCTGGTCTGTTTCGCCCGCCGCCATATCCGGCTGAAACCCGCTGCTTCAACAATGCCGGTGGACGGAACCGCTCACCATAGGCGTCATGAAGAATCTGCTGCACCTGCAGGCACAGATCGGATGTCACGACGTCCATCAGCGCGAAGGGGCCGATCGGATGGCCAAGGCCGAGGCGGCAAGCGGTATCGAGGTCTTCGGGCGTGGCAATGCCCTCCTCGACCAGCTTCACCGCCTCGATCAGCATGGCATGCAGCATCCGGTTGACGGCGAAGCCGGGAACATCGCGGATCCGGACAGGTCGCTTGCCCAGGGTTTCGAGCAGCGCCATCACTTCGCCGGTCACCGCGTCGTCGGTGGCGAAGCCCGGGATGACCTCCACCAGTTCCATGCGCGATACGGGAGAAAAATAATGCGTCCCCAGGAAGCGGGCGCGGCGATGGGCAGGCAGGCAGGCCGCGAGGGTCGAGATCGGCAAGGTCGAGGTGTTGGAAGCGATGATGCACCCCGGTCCGGCCACGGCATCGATCGCGCGCAGGACATCTGACTTGACATCCAGCGCTTCGAACACCGCTTCGGTGATGATCGCGCAATCGCCCATTGCAGCGAGCGTGCTCACCGGCACGATCTGCTGCAAGGCTGCGCTGGCGGCTTCTGGCGCATAGGCCTTGCGCGAAACCCCGCGGGCCACGATGGCGCCGAGCCGCTCGATCGCAGCCTTGAGAGCATCTTCGCTGCGATCGTGCAGCAGCACCTCATGCCCGGCCCGCGCAAGGACCAGCGCGATCTCCGCCCCCATCAGGCCTGCACCGACGACCCCGGCCTTCACGACAATTCCTCCGTGGGCATCGCGCTTTCCCGCTGCCAGCGCCGCGCCTCGTCGATATACCATGGCAAGAGCTCGGGCGTCGCGCTGGCATCGGCATTGATCACCTTGTCGGCAGGCCAGCCAGAAAACAGCCGCTTGATCGGCAGTTCCTGCTTCTTGCCCGACATCGTGCGGGGAATGCCCGGCGCTGCGACAACACGATCGGGGATGAAGCGGGGCGAAAGGCTGGAGCGGATCGCGGCATCAATCGCCGATCGTAGCTCGGCGTCGACCGCCGCCTCCTGGCCTGGCACGACGAACATGACGAGTTCGCTGCCGCCATCGGCGGTGTCGATCTCGATGACCATGGAATCGCTGATGCACGGAAGCTGCTCGACCGCCGCGTAGATCTCGGCCGTGCCCATCCGCACGCCGTGGCGGTTGATGGTGGCGTCGCTGCGACCCGAGATGGTGCAGCTGCCATCGGCATGGACGGTCAGCCAGTCCCCGTGGCGCCAGACCCCGGGCCATTCGGCAAAATAGGAATCGCGATACCGGCTGCCGTCCTTGTCGCCCCAGAAGCGCAGCGGCATGCTGGGGAATGGCCGGGTGCACACCAGTTCGCCCACCTGTTCGACCACCGGATGCGCGTTGTCGTCCCAGGCCTCGATCGCGGCGCCGAGGTGGCGACACTGGAGACGGCCGGGCATGTCGGGGAGTTCGGGATTGCCTGCCATGAAGGCGGCGGCAATTTCGGTCCCTCCGCTGACATTGCACCACCAGACATCTTCGCGCCCCAGCGCAGCAAGTTGCCGGGTGCCCCAACGCTGGACATCGGGAGGGAGCGGCGAACCGGTGCTGCCGAGCGCGCGCACGCGCGCCAGCTCGGGCGAGCGGTCGAACGTCACGCCCGTCTTGCGGCAGTTGACGAAATAGGCCGCTCCGGCGCCGAACCAGGTGACGCCGCAGCACGCCGCAAAGTCCAGCAGGCGCCCCCAGTCCGGATGCGCCTTGCTGCCGCCCGGTGATCCGTCGAACAGGCAGATGGTCGTGCCGCTGAGCAGCCCCCCTACCTGGATGTTCCACATCACCCATCCGCTGGCACTGTACCAGTGAAACCGCTCGCCCAGCGTGTTGGTGGCATAGCTGGGCCCGAGATCGAAATGCAGGCGCCCGGCGGCAGTCGCCAGGATGATCCCGCCATGGCCGTGGACAATCGCCTTGGGAAGGCCTGTGGTGCCGCTCGAATAGAGGATCCACAGCGGATGGTCGAACGGCAACCATTCGGGTTCGAAGGCCGCGACCTCGCCATCGTCGCGCGCGATCGCGGCTGCAAAGTCGATGGCCCCCGGCACGCCATGTTCGCCAAACCCGGTCGAGACCAGCAGCACGCTTTCGATCGAGGACAGGCGCGAGCGGATCTGGGCGACCGTACCGCTGCGATCCATGGCCCTGCCCGCGTACCGGACGCCGTCCACCGCGATCAGGACCCGCGGCTCGGTCTGCTGCCAGCGATCGAGAACGGCATTGGTGCCCATGTCGGGCGAGCACAGCGTCCACACGGCACCGATACTGGCACAGGCGAGCAGGCTCACAACGGCTGCGGGAATGTTCGGCAGGTACCCGGCGACGCGGTCGCCTCGCACGACGCCCAGCCTGCGCAGCTCGAGCGCGAGCGAGGCGGCCTGGCGCCGCAGTTCGGTCCAGCCCAGCGTGGCAATGGTGCCGGTTTCGTCCATCGCGATGATCGCCGGCTGACCGGCGGCTTGCGCGGCCTCGACATGGCTGAAGACGTGCCGGGCATAGTTGACGGCCGTGCCCGCGCACCAGCGCGCTCCGGGCATTATCGACCCGCTCAGCATGGCCGCAGGCGGGTTCGGGGACGCTATCCCCTCATAGTCCCAGATGCTCCGCCAGAAGCCTTCGGGGTCATCGACCGACCAGCGATGCAGCGCATCATAGTCTGGAAAGTCGAGGCCATGATGCTCCTTCAGCCAGTCGCGATACAAGCGGATCTGCGGTACCTGGAGAGATGCGCTGGCACGGTTCATCGAGGGGCAAGCCTTGTCCTGTAGTGATCATGGGCCGGGCGGGAGACAGGGGTGACAGGCGGCGGCGCGACCCGGCAGGCACCGCCGCCCGGCGATCAGAGCGACGTGCGGAGACTGACCGCCGCGTATCTTCCGATCGCATTGAACGCGCCGCCGATGCCGTCGGTACCCGGGAAGAAGGGCGGCGTGGCATCGAACAGATCGTTGATCTGCATTCCGAACTCCGTCCCCTTCAGGAAGCCGATATCGGGCAGCTTGACCAGCAGTCGAAGGTCGACCGTGGTATAGCCCCCCGACGAGAACAGCGCGGTTCCGGTCGGCGTCGCAAAGGGCGCGGTGACGCCCGAGCGGTGGTTGACGAAACTGACGACGGTCACCGGCCCTGCGGTCAGGCCGAGCGTGGTGCGCAGAGTCGTGCGGGGAATGCCCGCATCGAGCGAATTGCTGAGCGGCGATGTCGGCGAGAGCTGATTGTCGTAGTTCAGGATGTAATTGCCCGCGATGCCGCCGAAAATGGTGCCGAACCCGACCGGCTGACGGTAGCGCAGGTCAAAATCGATGCCATTGGTCTTGCGAACGCCGAAATTCCCCTGTCGCAGATCGAGGATGTTGCCGATCGTGGGCACGGCCGCGAAGGTGAAGAAGAACGGCACGGTATTGGCGATCGCCGCATTGAGCTGCTGGGGGGTAGGATTGCGGATCACCCGCGAGGCGAATGTCGGGTCGCTGAACAGCAGCGCGCCAAGCCCCGATGGAGTCCCGATCACATTGTCGTACTTGATGTCGTACAGCGTCACGCTCGCGGTCAGGTTGGGCGCGAAGCTGGGGTTCAGGTCCATGCCCAGCGACCAGGTACGCGCCGTTTCGGGCGTGAGGTCCCGGTTGCCACCAAATAGCAGGATGGTGTTCACCTGCGCCGCGCCGCGTGCGGGGTCGCGCGCGCCGAATGCGTCGACCAGCGATGCCGCCGAATAATAGGACCCGACGGTCGAGCCGAGATCCCTGAGCCCCGGTGCGCGGAAGGATTCGCCGAAGCTGCCGCGCAGCGTGACCCCGTCCACGGGCTTCCAGGTCAGGCCGATCTTCGGGTTGGTGGTCGATCCGAAATCGCTGTAATGATCGTAACGCCCGGACACCGAAAGGGTCAGGCTGCGGAAGAACGGCCCCGCGTTCTCGTCTCCGACGATGGGCACGAACAGCTCGCCATAGACCGACTGGATGTTGCGCGAGAGATCCTCGGGAAAGCCGACACCGCCGCTCTGGCCGCGCTGCATATAGGTCTCTCGGCGGTACTCCGCGCCCAGAGCGATCTTGACTTCGCCTCCCGGCAGTGCCGCCAGCGGGCCGTCGATCCGCACAGCCCCCATTCTCAGGCGTTGCCGGTTCGTGAAATCGGTCGGATTGTCGAGGATCGCCGCAACGACCCGGGGGTCGGTCCGCGTCCCGAACGGATCGAGCGCGGTCGCCGTCGTGGTTCCGGCGGCGGCGGCGGTCAGTGCGGTCGTGTTGATGCCGGGCTGAAACGTGTCGTTGCGCGACCAGTTGAAGGTGCCCGAAACCGTGGCCTTGAAATCCCTGGGCAGCGCAATGTCGAGGCCCGCGGTCGCATTGCCGGTCCTGACCCGGAAGGTCTGGTCGAAATGATCGGCGCCGACCAGCCGGTCCGGACGGAAATCGAAAAAGCCGAACGCGGCGTTGGTCCCCGGTGGGGCACGGAAGAACGGATTGGCTGCGGTGATCAGGACGAAGGTCTGTCCCGGAAGCGCCGCCTGCACGATGTCCCTGCGATCGGAATAGAGGATGTCGGCCCAGGCGGTGATCGAGCCCGTCAGTTCCTGCCGGGCCGACACGAAAGCGCCATGCGTCCGGTTCTCGGGCAGCAGATCGACGGGTCCGCGCGGATCGCAGCGGTTCACGCCGGGCGCCAGATCGGGCGCGGCGTAGATCGTACCCGCGAACAGATTGACATTCGCATCCGGGCAAACCGTCGACCGCGTGTCGATGCCGCCCACCGCACGAAAATCGAGCGTGCGATACCGCCGGTCCGCCCCGGTGATGTTGCTGTTCTCCTGATACTGATAGGCCGCCAGGATCGACCCGCTATCCCATGTCTTGCCTACGATCGCGCCCGCGTTGAAGGCATGATAGTCATCCGCGAAGCCGTAGCGGGCAATGGCCTCCACGCCCGACACCCGCTTGCGGGTGATGAAGTTCACCACGCCGGCAACCGCCTCCGATCCATAGATGGCCGAGGCCCCATCCGCGACGATCTCGACCCGCTCGATCGCGAGTTCCGGGATGAACGGGAAGTCCGGATTGGTCTGCTGGGTGCTGCCCGAGATCAGGCGGTTGCCGTTCATCAGCGGCAGGGTGGCCGCCGAAGGCAGCCCGCGAAGCCCGGGCGCGAACGAGCCGAGACCGCCATTGCTGACGCGCGGCGCGGTATTGAAGCTGTTGAGTTGCGGGACCGTGGCGAGCAGTTCGGGCGTGCTGGCCGCGCCGATCAGCCTGGCATCCTCGCGCGTCACGGTGATCAGGTCCGATCCGATCGGCGGTACGCCGCGAATGCTCGATCCGGTGACGATGATGACGTCTTCGGGCTCGGAACCGGCTTCCGGCGTCTCGGTGCCCGGCGCGCCCTGCTGGGCCCGGGCAAGGACCGGAAAGCCGAGCAGGACGGCACCCAGTGCGGAACTGCAAAAAAGACGCGCGCAGCGCGCGGTCATGATGCCTTGAAGCGACATGATATTCCCCTCCTTCAGGATTGCGGCCTGCGCCGCTGCCGGTTTGGCCGGCTTGATAGGATGGGTAGCGTTTGACAGAGTGCGCGGTAAGTGCATGAACGGACATTTCCATGTCATTTGCGGACATGACGGTGTCGTTTGGGGAGAAGAACATGACCGAGCCGGCCCGCCAGGCCCCCGCGCTTCGCAGCGACCGCTCCGGTTTTCCGACGCTCAACCAGCGGATCTTTGCGCCTTTCAAGATCGCCACGGTCATCGATACCGTGGCCGAGCGCGGGATTTCGGCAGAAGCGGTGCTCGCGCGAACCGGCCTGACATTGGCGGACATCCGCGACCCGCATACGCTGACGTCGATCGGGCAGTATCTGACGGCCTGCGAGAACATCGTCAAAGCCGGGGCCGGGTTTGCCGATGCCTTTTCGATCGGATCGCGTCTGCACCTGTCGGCCTATGGGATGTACGGCTATGCGCTGATGTGCTCGCCGACCATGCGCGATTTCTTCGATTTCGCGGTGCGCTACCAGCCGCTCGCGACCCCGACGGTGCGGCTGCACTGGCGCGTCGAAGGCGATGTCGCAATCTGGGAGTTCCGCGAGATCTACCGCGACTTCATGAGCGACGACGTCCGCACATTTCTATTGCGGCAGCAGATGAAGATGACATTCACCCATATCCGTGATGCCGCGGGGACGGACAATCTTGCGGTGCGCGCGATATTCTCGCTGCCGGAGGACGAATGGTCGAAAGAGGACGCGCGCGAGCTGTCCTGCACCTGTGTCTATGACGGGGAGGCCAACGAGCTGCATTATCCCGTCAGCCTGCTGGATCGCACCCCTGCCCTCGGCAACCGGCTCACGCGCTCGATGCTCGAGGAGACGTGCGAACGGCTGATCGGGCAGTCGCGGATCGCTTCAGGCCTGTCGGGCGAACTGTACCAGCGTCTGCTCAGCACCCCCGGCCAGTTCCCGTCGATGCCGGAGATGGCGGCCCAGCTCGGCATGCAGGAACGGACGCTGCGCCGAAAACTCGCGCTAGAGGATACGACTTACGGCGCCATCATCGATGATGTCCGCCGCAAGCTGACGATGGAATATCTGCAGACGACGCAGATGAGTGTGGACGATGTCGCCTGGAAAGTCGGGTTCAGTGACAGCGCGAACCTTCGCCGCGCGGTCCGTCGCTGGACGAACGGAACCGTCGGCCAGATCAGGGCGGGCAAGGTCCAGGGCGCAGGTCGATGACCATGCGAGCCGCAAGGGCCGGCAGGAGTTCAGCGCGGCAGGTTTCAGGCGTAGACCTGCCTCATCGGGCGGTCGCCCGGGGCATCGGCAATGGCACCGTGAAAGCCCCGGATTTGCGCCACGAATGTGAAACACCGAGATTCCTGCCGCAGGCCGAGCAGCCCGAAGCCGGCAGAATGCCACGTTTTGCGACGATTTTGGGAGGGGTAATGGTGGCTTACGGGACCCTCATAACTCGCTTAAATAATTGAATTAAAACACTCAATTGATCTGCGTCTCAAATTTTGCCCCCAATTGTGCCCCCAAAATTCCTCTAACCATTTGACTTAGAACGTGTTTGACTCCAAAATTGTGACTGATTTCGCCGGCCGAATGAAAGATGCCGAGTAACGATTGGCAAGATACGGTTGCCTGATCTAGCGGTCTGCAACGGCAGCTAGCGACCCAAGTTTGGCCATTCACGTAAGGCTATCGTATCGGCAGCTTGTATCGAGATCAGTCATTGACCTTGCAAATGCCGGCTCATGGTAGGACGCGAAGATCGGCTCAGAGATGCAAGGAATGCGCACACCGGGGCCGCATTCCTATTGTTTCTATGGGCGGTATAGAACCTCGCAGACGCCATTTGGAAAGCTGGTCAAGCATCAAGTCATCAGCTTTCATCCTTGAGGTCACCCTCGACCTTAACCTCGCTAGTGCTGCTTTTCTCTTGCAGCTGACGCAACTCGTTCTCGACCTTGATCCGGTCAACCTTGCGCTGGATCGCTCCGGTCTTTGCGTCCCGCAGCGTTTCCGCAGCCGCCAATCCGCCGGCGAGCGCCTCGGCAAACTGGCTTCCACCACCCACCGCGTTGGTACCCATCGCGACCATCCGACCGTCGGCCGCGAACTCAGCTGACGAGCCTTTGGACTCGAATATGCCGCTGCCCAAGGGAAGGATGAAGTAGTTCGAGAACTGAGCGACCGAGACTGTCTTCTTCAACAGCGCGTCCGCGATCGCGCCTGTCTCGGCGCACGCCGCGCGGCCCGGATTGTCCCATAGCTCGACGGTCACTGGGACGGGTTGGAAATAAACGAAGCGGCTGAGACGCTTGGTCTGATCGAGCCGCCCGTCTTTCACATAGGCGGTCCGCCAGGCCTTCAGCCCGGGGGTCGCGATCGGCTCCGACTGCTGGGAGGCGTCCTTGGACGCGACGATCCGCGCACAGAAGCCCCCCTTTCCGACGTCCATGTCGGGAATGGTCTCCCCCGGGTAGGTGCTGAACCAAGCGGTGGGGTTGATCGGTTCGAGGACGAAAGCCTCGCGATAGCTTCCGTCTGCAGTCTTCGCTGAGATCGCCAGCGCCATCGCCCTGCTCTGCGTTAGGGTGACGCTGGTCGAGAGCGTTAGTACGCTTTCGAGTTCGGCCTGCTCTGTCTTCAGGCTCTCCAGCAGTTCCGTGCGGGCCGAGCCCAGGCGAAGCCCGTTCGCCACGTCGGCCTCGATCGTCTCGACCTGACCTGAGACCTCGAGCCACCGGTTGACCTTCTCGAGGATCTCCGGCTTGCAAGCGACCTTCAGTTCCACCTTCTTCGTCGGACCGGCCTTCGATCCGGCGAGCGCCGGAATCAGCGTGGTGATGGTGCCGGACACCCCGAAGGTCGCGAAGCCCGCAGCAGGGTGTCGCCGGCGACAAGTTCGGTGGCGAGACCATCGAGCTGGGCGAGCACCGCCTCGCGCGTCGCATCCTTGGTGATGAGCATGCGGGGCGCGAAGCCTTGCCGCTCGCACAGGTCAGACATTGCATGTGCGTCCGCCTCGCAGGCGTTCAGCGGTCCGGACCAGCCATCGTAATAGGCTGGATCGACGAGGTTCAAGCCTATGTGAAGCGAAACACCCTTTGCCATCATCTTTCCCCCAAAAGCGCTTTAGCAATTTTTGCACCGACTCCAAGCGCACATCTTTCTCAGCTTTACACTTTTTATCTTTCTTACATTATAAGATTACTTTTTACCAATACAAAATTATGAATATCCCGCCGCGTCACAATCGAAAGACACCCCTGATTTCAATCGTCGGCGGTTCGCATCACGGTGCATGTTGACCAGGCCCGTTCAAGTTTAGCTGCTTAGGCTCGGAGGGAGTACTATACCGTCCTTACGGACACTGCTGCCCCAAGTTGCACGTAGGCAAAAGCTGCACGTCAACAATCGGCCCGAAACTTGCTCATTCTCCGGATGTGCCTCGTCGTCGCGCGAAGGGCCGCTTCAACCGACACCAGCCCTTCGCTATCTCGCTTCGGAATGACGGCTTTGTGGCACGACGCGGCGTTGCGCTAGCGGCGTCACGCGCCCCAGACTGGCTCGTTTCCCGCGCCCAGCTCGATTGTTTGCTTCTGACAAGACCCTGTAGCGCGCTTTTAAGGAGGACGACCAACGTTGCCACACCTCATCCAGCAATTTTTGCCGACGCCAATTGGGACAGGTCAAATTACTAAGGGCAGTAACCGCATTGACCATCGTCCGGAATTGCTATCTCAACCGCATCGCCAGGAGCCGGAGCCAGTCTAGGCCATTCGCGGATGGGCACGCCATTCAGGGTGCCTGCAATCGCTGCGATCGGCCCGCCATGGGTGACGACCAGCACACGCTGGCGGGGTAGCTCGCGCCAGGCGGCAAGCGACCGGGCTGCAAGTTCCACTGTGGTCTCCCCGCCTCCGGGACGGAAGCGCGCGGGATCATCGATCATCCCGTCCATCGCATCACCCGTCTCGCGATAGATGGCAGACCAGCTTCGCCCCTCCCAGCTACCGAAATCGCGCTCTTGCCAGGCCGGATCGGCGCTGGCGTCTAGTCCAGAAAGCGCGGCGATGGCTTGCGCGAGCCGCTGCGCGCGGCGAAGGCCCGAATGCAGCACGATGTCCGGCTTCCACCGCGCCAGATCGGGTGCCAGCGCGCGCACCTGCGCCGCCCCTGCCCGGCTGAGGCCCATGTCGCTCTGCCCATAGCACCTGCCCCGCCAGGCAAGCGCGACCTCGCTATGCCGGACCAGCAGCACGGCGGCAGCCATTACCAGACCACCGTCGCCGCCAGCAGCAGGATCAGCTGGCCCGCATAGGCGGCAAAGCCCAGGCAATCGCCGGTGCTGCCCCCCAGTCGGCGCAGCAGCAGCGCGCGGAACCAGAGCAGGAACGCCGCTGCACCCAGCAACGCGCCGAGCAGGTGCACGGGCTGATCGATCGCAAATCCCAGCAATCCGGGCAGTGCCGTCATCAGGGCGAACGCCACGGTCGAAAGATCGACGCCCGCGCCGATGTCCTTGGCAAGGCCAGTCCCCTGCGGCGCAGGAGAAACAGCCGCCATCAGTAAGACAACGAGCAGCCTCCCGAATGTGGCCGACGCGACAATGGCAGCGAATGCCTGCAACGGGGCCATGCTGCCGAGCACCGCCACCAGCAGCGCTGCACGCAGGCCGACCGCGAGTATCAGTCCCAGGCTGCCATAGCTGCCGATGCGGCTGTCCTTCATGATCCGCCGAACATCCTCCGCGCCATTGCCGCCCCCAAAGGCGTCGCAGAAATCGGCCACCGCATCCTCGTGAAACGCGCCGGTCAGCCGGGCCTCTACCGCCAGCGCAATCAGCACCGCGACCCATGCTGGCCAGAGGCTGGCCGCCGCGAGCGCGACCGCCCCCGTGATGGTACCGATACCCGCACCCACAAGTGGAAACCATGCCACGGCACGCACCAGCCCGGTGGTGACCTGGCCTGCGGTCAGCGCGGCGGTGCCGGGCACAGGAATGCGGGTGAGAAACTGGACCGCCAGTAAGGGGGGTGCCCAGAAGGGCGGTCTGTCGTGCATATCAGGCCGCGATGTCCGCAAGCAACGCCACATCGCTGAGCAGCGCCGCGGCGCTGTCCAGCAGCGGCAGCGCGACCAGCGCACCACTGCCCTCGCCCAGTCGCATCTGCCATTCGAGCACCGGGGCGAGGCCCAGCTGCGCCAGCGCTGCGCGATGGCCCGGTTCGGCGGAGAGATGGCCCGCGATCACCGCCGCACGCGTGCCGGGGCAGAGCTGCTCTGCGATCAGTGCGGCAGCGGTCGTCACATAACCGTCGAGCAGCACCGTCGAGCCTTGCCGGACTGCCTCGGCGTAGAAGCCTGCCATTGCAGCGATTTCGAACCCGGCGATCGCGGCCAGCGCCGGTTTGTCGGTGCGCCCGCCGAGCCGACCAACGGCTGCGGCCACGATGTCGCGCTTGACGATGCGCATCGCCGGATCCGCCCCGGCGCCATGGCCAGTCGCGGTGTCGGCGTTGATGCCGGTCAGCGCATGGGTGATGCACGCGGCTGCCGTGGTGTTGCCTATCCCCATTTCCCCCGCGATCAGCAGGCGATAGCCCGATGCTACCGCCGCCCGCGCCTCGCCAGCGCCGAGCGCCCAGGCCGTGTCGAACTGCTCGACCGACATCGCCGGTCCCAGGCTGAGGTCCGCCGTGCCCGGTGCGACGGGTTGCGCGGCGAAATGATCGGGCCAGGGACCGCGCGGAGGCTGCATCATGCCGGCATCGACCACCCGCAGATCGACACCATGCGCCTGCGCGAGCGCGGTGCTGCTCGCCTTGCCTTTCAGGATCGTCTCGACCATCGCGGTGGTCACTGCCGACGGCCAGGGGGTGACGCCCTGCGCCACCACGCCATGGTCGGCGGCGAACAGGACCAGGCGGCGCGGGCGCGTCACCGGCGTTATCGAGCGGCTCGCCACCGCCAGATCGACCGCCAGATCTTCCAGCTGCCCCAGGCTGCCCAGCGGCTTGGCCAGCGCGTCGAGCCTGGCCTGAACGTCGTCACGGGTGATCATCAGCGCTCCAGCCTCGTGATTTCGGCAGGCAGGCGGTCCTGCCAGCCATGGCGAACCAGCTCGGGCGTGTCGCTCGCGTGCTCGGGATAGCCCAGGCATAGCAGAGCGACAAAGCGCCAGTCGCCGGGCACGTCGAGCAGCGCGTTCATCCCCATCGGATCGAGGATCGACACCCAGCCAAGCCCGATGCCGTGCGCGCGCGCGGCAAGCCAGAGCGTTTGCACCGCCGTCACCACCGACCAGCACAGGGTCTCGGGCATCGTCGCCCGGCCCAGCCCGTGGCCCGCCTCCGTCTGCGCATCGCAGAACACCGCGAGTATCTCTGGCGCCTCGCGCAGCCCATGCAGCTTGAGCCGATCGTACAGCGCCTTGCGCTCGCCCGAATAGGGTGCGCCCGCTTGCTGCTTCTGCGCATCGACCTCGGCGATCAGCGCGGCGCGGCGCTCGGCCGAGACGATGCGGACGAAGCGCCAGGGCTGGGCATTGCCGACCGAAGGGCCGCGACATGCGGTGTCGAGCAGCTGGTCAAGCACGCCTTCGGGCAGCGGACGCTGCTGGAAATGCCGGACATCGCGCCGCCACGCCAGCAGGCTGTCCAGCTGATCGCGAAACGCCTGGTTGAACGCGGGACCGGTCATCGCGCGAGCCCCGCAATGGCGAGCAGCCGCTCGATATCGACATGCTCTTCCAGCCCGCTCGCGAGCGTATCGAGCGCCTGGTCGACGCGGGTATGCTGCGCGATGCCATCGCTTTGCCCCCCAAGCCGCGCGAGCCAGGCTCCGCGCTGGGCGGGGTGATCGAACAGCCGGTGGATATAGCATCCGGCGATCCGGCCATCGGCGCTGATCGCCCCATCCTCCTCGCCGCTGTCGAGCCGGAGCAGCGGCACCACGGGTCCGAGCGCGCGGGCCTGGCCGACATGGATTTCATAGCCGGCAAAGGGCTGGCCATCGCTCAGGCTGGTGCCGGTGACATCGACCACGCGCTTGTCCCCGGTCAGCCGCGTCGCCACGGGAAGATAGCCGAGCCCCGCCACGCTGCCCGCCTGTCCCTCGACGCCATCGGGGTCCTCGATCGTCTCCCCCAGCATCTGGTAGCCGCCGCAGATGCCGAGCAACGCCCCGCCCCGCCGGACATGCGCGGCAATGTCGATATCCCAGCCCTGCGCGCGCAGAAAGGCGAGGTCGGCGATCGTCGCCTTGGTGCCGGGCAGGATGACCAGCGCGGCATCGCCGGGCAGTGGTTGGCCGGGCGGAACCATCATCAACCGGACGGCGGGCTCCTGCGCCAGGGCATCGAAATCGTCGAAATTGGCGATCCGCGACAGCATCGGCACCGCGATGGTGATCCGGCCATCGCCGATAGTGGCTGCATCGAGCACCACGGCATCCTCGGCGGGCAGCTGGCGTGCAGCAGCGAGCCAGGGGATGACGCCCAGCCCCGGCCATCCGGTACGCTGCGCAATCTGCGCATAGCCATCGTCGAAGAGGCGGACATCGCCGCGAAACTTGTTGATGAGAAAGCCCCGGATCATCGCCGCATCGTCCGGATCGATCACCGCCCTGGTGCCGACGATCGAGGCGATCACCCCGCCCCGGTCGATATCGCCGACCAGCACCACCGGCACCCCGGCGGCGCGGGCAAAGCCCATATTGGCGATGTCGCCCGCGCGCAGGTTGATCTCTGCCGGGCTGCCTGCGCCTTCGACGATGACGATATCGGCCTCGGCCCTGAGCCGCTCCCAGGATTGCAGCACCGCAGCGAGCAGCTCACCCTTGCGCTGCTGGTAATCCGCCGCGCCCAGCGTGCCTGCCACCCTGCCCTGCACCACCAGCTGCGCGCCGGTGTCCGATTGCGGCTTGATCAGCACCGGGTTCATGTCGATGCTCGGCTCCGCCCGGCAGGCCAGCGCCTGCAGGGCCTGCGCCCGCCCGATCTCCCCGCCCGCAGCCACGGCGGCGTTGTTCGACATGTTCTGCGGCTTGAACGGCCGCACCTTGAGCCCCCGATTGGCCAGCAATCGGCAGAGCCCGGCGACGAGCACCGACTTGCCTACATCCGACCCCGTTCCCTGCAGCATCACAGCCGCCATGCTACGCCTCCGACCATCAGCCATAGCAGCAGGCACGCCCGGCGATAGACCCACAGGCTGCGCTGCACATCCTCCGCACCGGGCGCGAGTCCATCGCCCAGCCACGCCCGATGCGCGGGCTCACCGTCATAGGTGACCGGCCCGCCGAGCCTTCGCTGGAGCACGCCCGCCATCGCGGCTTCGGGCCAGCCCCCGTTGGGCGAGGCATGATGGCGCGCATCGCGCAGCATGATGCGCCATCCGCCCATGCCCGCGATACACACCAGCAGCCCTGAAAGCCGGGCGGGGAGGAAGTTCACCCCGTCATCGGTCCGCGCAGCCGCCCAGCCAAAATGGAGATAGCGCGCATCGCGGTGCCCGATCATCGAATCTGCCGTGTTCACGGCCTTGCATAGCAACAGACCCGGGAGCCCCGCGACCAGAAACCAGAAGGCAGGCGCGACCACGCCGTCGCAGAAGCTTTCGGCGAGGCTCTCGATCGCCGCCACCGCGAGGCGCTGTTCGTCCAATGCCGCCGTATCGCGCCCGACGATCATCGCGACCGCTGCGCGCGCTCCGCCAGGATCGCCCGCAAGCAATGGCCGGGCGACGGCGCGGACATGATCGTCGAGGCTGCGCTGCGCCAGGCCCGTGGTGGTAATGGCAACGACGACCAGCACGGCCGCCCCCTCGCCTGCCCAGGTTTCGACCAGCCACCCGATCGCCGCCGCGCCGCCCGCCACGATCAGCACCAGCAGCACCCCCATCGCCCGGCGACGCGCAGGGCCGCCATGGTTCCACCGGCGTTCGAGCGAGGCAATGCCAGCGCCGATCCACGTCACCGGGTGACCGATCGCGCCGAACATCCCGGCGGGATAACCGATCGCGGCTTCGGCGATCAGCGCGAGTAGCAGCTGTTCGGGCCGCGCCAGCATGCTCAGCGCACCAGGCTCGAGGTGACGATGTAGCGCTCGCCATCGGGGGTGGTTCCGATCTCGGCGGAGACGCCATAGGTGGCCGCGATCCGCTCGGGCGTCAGCACCGCATCGGGCACGCCCTGCGCGATCGCCTCGCCATCGCGCAGCAGCAGGATCTCGTCCGCCACCCGGAGCGCGTGACCCAGATCGTGCAGCACGACGATCACCCCGGCGCCGCCGCGCGCGACATCGCGCAGGCATGCCAGCGTCTCGAGCTGGTGCGCAGGATCGAGATTGGCGAGCGGCTCGTCGGCGAGGAGCCATTGCGGCTCACCCGCCAGCACCCGCGCCATCAACACGCGCGCGCGTTCGCCGCCCGAGAGCGCGGTCATCGTGCGGCTGGCGAATCGGGCAGTATCGGTCGCCTCCATCGCGCGCGCCACCGCCTGGCGGTCCGCCTCGGTCTCGCCCCAGCGCGCACGGTGCGGATAGCGGCCTAGCGCGACCAGCGTCGCGACATCCACGTCCCAGTGCACGTCGCCGCCTTGGGGTAGCAGCCCGATCTGCCGTGCCAGATCGCGCAGGGCAAAAGTGGAACGCGGTTGTCCACCGAGCTGCACCTGCCCCTCATCCGGGGTGTGGAGCCCGGCGAGGCAGGCGAGCAAGCTCGACTTTCCCGCGCCATTGGGGCCGAGCACGGCGGTGACGCGTCCCGGCGCGAACGCGGCGCTGAGCGGGCCCAGCACGCGGCGTCCGCCCAGGCGGAGCGTGATCCCCTCGACCGCGAGCACGCTCATGCGAACCTCCGGCGCATCCGCAGCAGCAGGACCAGGAAGAACGGTCCGCCGAGCATCGACATCGCGATGCCGAGCCGCAATTCGCTGACGGTCGGGATCGCGCGCACCAGGCTGTCGGCGAGCACCAGCAGCAGCGCGCCCGCCAATGCCGAGGGCAGCAGCACCGCCGAGGGCCGGTTGCCGACAAAGGGCCGGACCAGATGCGGCACGATCAGCCCGACAAAGCCGATGATCCCCGCCGTCGCCACCGATGCGCCGACGCACAAGGCGACGCCGATCACGATCAGCAGCTGCAGCCGCCGGGGATCGACGCCCATCGACCGCGCGGCGGGCTCGCCCAGCGTCAGCGCATCGAGCGTGCGCCCCGTGAACGCCAGCAACAGGCACCCCAGCGCGAGCAGCGGCAGGGCAAGCCGCACATCGTCCCAGCTGCGATCGGTCAGCGCGCCCATCAGCCAGGTCACGATCTGGGCGGTGGCAAAGGGCGTGGGAGCGAGGCTGATCGCCAGCGCGGTCATCGATCCGGCCACGCTCGAGAGGATCACACCCGCCAAGGTGAACACGATGATGCTGCCCGACTGACCGACGAGCAGCGCGAGCAGCGCCATCGTGATCGCGGCCCCCGCCAGCGCGAAGGTCGGCAGCAGCCAGGGCGCGGCGGCATAGCCGAAATAGAGCGAGATCACCGCGCCCAGCGCCGCGCCCGACGACACGCCGAACAGTCCGGGATCGGCCAGCGGGTTGCGCAGATAGCCCTGCATCGCCGCGCCCGAAAGGCCCAGCCCCGCCCCCACCAAAGCCGCCAGCGCCGTGCGCGGCAGGCGCAGCTCGGCGATGATCGGCCAGCGCGCATCGCCCGCGATCCAGGCGTCGAGCGGGATCCAGACCTTTCCGGCCATCAGCGACAGCAGCATCGCCGCGAGGAGCGCGACGCCAAGCCCAAGGTTGAGCGACAGCGACCGGCTCATAGCGCGCGCCTGATCCGGGCCAGGTGACCCACCGCGTCGATGATGGTCGGGCCGCCGCAGTGCAGCAGGCGCTCAGGATAACGCCGCACGGCAATCGCCTGGCGCAGGCCCGCCAGCACCGGATGGCGCAGCATCCGGTCGTTGCTGTCCTCGGCCCCGACCGACAGCAGCACCTGTGGCGGGCGGGCGACCAGATGCTCGAGCGGCAGAACGTCCCAGCGCTTGAAGCCGTAAGCGGGGCTCATGTTGCGATAGCCGGTGCGGCTGAGCAGCTCGCTCGCCAAAGTCCCCTCGCCCGGCACCAGCCCGCCGCCCTGCCAGATCAGCGCAGCAGGCGTGGAGCCCTGCTGTGCCGATGCTGCGCGAACGGCCGCATCTATCCGCGCCACCAGCCTCTCGCCGCGCTGCCGCTGATGGACCGCCGCTGCGATCGTGCGGATCTGTTCCTGGCTCTCGGCGATGCTCTCGGGCACGCCGATCTGCACCAGACGGATGTGCATCCGGTGCAGTGCGGCGATGGTCGCCGGTGCGACATGTGCACCCGCAATGACGATGTCCGGGGCCTGCGCGACCACCTCCTCCGCCGTGCCCGAGGTCGCGGCAAAGCGCCGGGCCTGTTCGAGCGGAATCGATGTCGCGCGCGGGTCCTGCGAATAATGGCTGATCGCGGCAATCTGCCCGGGCTCTGCCACCTGCATCAGCACAGCATCGACGCACGGGTTGATCGACACCACCCGGGGCAGCGTTGAACCTGCCTTGCGTACGTCGTCCTGCGCGGCGCGGTCAGCCGCCTGCGAGGCGCAGCCTGCGACAGCAACCGCCAGCACCAAGGCGCAGGCGCGGATCAATACTCCACGCCCTTCTGCGCCTTGAACCCGGCCTTGTACGGATGCTTCACCTCGCCGAATTCGGTAACCAGATCGGCCATGGCGACGAGCTCGGGCTTCGCGCTGCGTCCGGTAATGCAGATATGCTTGGTCAGCGGGCGGTCCTTGAGAAACGCCACGATCTCGTCGATCGGCAGCGTATCCTGCCGCAGCACGATGTTGAGCTCGTCCAGGATGATGAAATCATATTCGGGATCGAGGATCAGCTGTTTCGACCGTTCCCAGGCCGCACGCGCCGCCGCGATGTCCTTTTCGCGATCCTGCGTGTCCCAGGTAAAGCCCTCGCCCATCACCTCGAAGGTCAGCAGATCGGGATTGGCCTGGAAGAAGTTCTTCTCGCCGGTCTCCCAGCTGCCCTTGACATATTGCACGATGCCGACCTTCATCCCCCAGCCCAGCGAGCGGATCGCCATGCCGAAGGCGGAGGAGGACTTGCCCTTGCCGTTGCCGGTATGGACGATCAGCAGCCCGCGCTCGAGCGTACGGCGCGCCTGCATCCTTTCGCGCGCGGCCTGAACGCGCTTCATCCGCGCATTGTGGCGGGCAAAATCCTCTTGCGTCTCGGTCATCTCATTCTCCAGCTGCTAAGGGCTTCGTCCAGTTTCGCCCAATCTCTCTCGTCACGCGGCAGTCCGATCCGCAGCCAGCGGGGTTCGTAATCGAACGGCCGGGTGAGCACGCCCGCCTGCGCCAGATGAACGAACAGGCGGTCTCGGTGACGGACGGAGACGAGCGTGAAGAATGCGGTGCACCCGACAATCGCGATTCCATGCCGGGTCAGAAGTTCGACCAGCCGCTTCGATGCGGTGGCCAGTCGCCCCCGCTGTGCGATTTGCCATTCCGCATCGCTGTACGCCGCCAGCCCGGTCGCCAGCGCCGGACCCGAAATGGGCCAGTCGCCGATCAGCGCGCGCAGCTCGGTTCCGATATCTTGCTGCGCCAACACGAAGCCCAGCCGCAAACCTGCCAGCCCAAAGAACTTGCCGAAGGACCGCAACACGATCAGTCCTGGCCAATCGCTGCCCGCCAAGCTGTTTGCCGGGTCCGCATCTGCGAAAGCTTCATCGACGATTACATGGCCACCGCGCTTGGCTACAGTCAACGCCGCCCATTCCAGCAACAGAGGATCGGCAACAAGACCATCAGGGTTATTCGGCCGGGCAAGCGCAAGAACGTCATGAGCAGGTGCCATGAGCCTGATATCGTCGAATGCGCATGCCGCTGGCTTGTAAGCGCCCCACATCGCTGCATGACCCGAATAACCAGGCCGGACGATGGCCGCGCGGAAGACGAAGGATCTGCGTCCCAGCATGAGCCCGAGCAACCGCATCGCAAGGTCACTTCCGGGCACCGCCACGACCCGTGTCGGGTCCACCCCGAATGAGACCGCGGCAGCCGCTTCCAGCTTCGAAAGGTCGCCCGGATCAGGCAACTGCTCTGTTGCTGCGGCAGTCAGGGAGACCGGGTAGGGCCATGGCGCGATCCCCGTCGACAGATCGGTCCAATTCTCAACATGGGGAAACACCGCGCGCGCAAGGTCGATCCGCCCGCCGTGACGGGCGAATTCGCCGACCAGCGCGCGCGGCGTGCCCTGCATCAGTAGCTCAGCCGCACGCCGACATAGCCGGCGCGGCCCGGCGTGCCATAGCGGAACACCGTCTCGTAGCGCTCGTCGAACAGGTTCTCGATGCGCCCGTACAGCTCGATGCGGTCGGTGATCGGGAACGCCGCGCGCAGGTCCGCGAGCACATAGCCTTCGACCTTGCGGCTGTTATTGGCATTGTCGAAGCTCGCGCCGACATGGGTCAGCGTGACCCCGGTTTCCAGCCCGAAGCCCCAGCGGTAATCGAGCAGCGCAGTGACGCTGTGCTGCGGACGCCGGACGAGCTGGCGGCCGAAATTGGCGTTGCCGGGCGACCGGTTGGTGGCGTCGGTATAGGTGTAGTTCGCCTGCAGCCGCAGCGCATCGACCGGCTGCATCACCAGGCCGATTTCCACCCCTTCGGCCCGCGCCTTGGACACATTGTCATAGGTGCCGGACGGACGTCCGGCGCAGATGCCGGTGCGCGGCAGCGGGCATGAGATGAAGATGATCAGATCGTCGGAATCGCGGCGGAAATATGTGGCGCTGGCCTGCAGCCGCCCTTCGACCAGGTCCTGCGTGATGCCGGCATCCCAGCCCTTCGAGCGCTCTGGACTCAGCAGCCGGTTACCGAAATCGCTCTGCAGCTGGAACAGCGAGGGTGCCTTGAACCCTTCGGCATAGCTGGCGCGCAGCGTGGTTCCGGTCGTCGCAATCGCGTAGACGCCGCTGGCCCCCAGCGTCGTCGCGCCGCCGAACCGGTTGTGATCGTCATGCCTGACGCCGCTGGTCAGCGTCAGGCCCCGGACCGGGCTGGCGACGAGCTGCGCGTAGACGCTGTCGATCCTCGCGCGGCCGATCGAGGGCACCGCGCCGAAGCTGCTGCTCGAAAAGCGCGAGGTCTCGCGCTCGACCCCGCCGGTCAGCTGCCAGCCCTCGGCAAAGTCGAAAATGCCCTGATATTCGATGCGCTCGTTGCGGCCATGGCCGGCAAAGGTCTCGCTCGGCACGCCGTCTAGAGCGATGCTGCGCCGCCGCGTATCGGTATAGGCATAGCCCAGCCGGTTGCGGAAGCGTCCGTCGAACAACGCCGCGTTGATCCCGGTATAGCCGACGAACTCGCGGGTGCGCGATTCCTCGTTCACGTCGCCAAAGGCAAAGCTGGGCGGCGGAAAGCCGTCGATATTGACCCGGCCTTCGGAATACCAGCCGCGCGCATCGACCGACAGTCCGTCGGTCAGCGCCAGGTTGAAATTGCCGTTCGCGCCGTAATTGCGGTAACCGTCCTTCTCGGTGCCGCCGCGCGCCTCGCTGAACGCCGAGATGCCGTCGGTGCGGAAATAGCCCGCGCCGATGCTCGCCGAAAGCGGCCCCGCCTTGCCCGAGACATTACCGACCAGCTGGCCGGTATCGCGATAGCCATATTCGCCGCGCAGGTTGACGCTCAGTTGCTCGGTCGGCTGGCGCGTGATCATATTGACGACGCCGCCGATCGCCTGGCTGCCCCACAGCACCGAGGACGGGCCGCGCAGCACCTCTATCCGCTCGATATTGCCGACCAGCAGGTTGCCGAAATTGAAGCCGCCGCCGGGCGACGAGGGATCGTTGAGCTTGATGCCGTCGACCAGAGCCACGGTCTGGTCGCTTTCCGCACCGCGGATCGACACGAATGTCGACGTGCCGATGCCGCCGTTGCGCACGATGGTGACGCCGGGCACGGTGCGCAGGATGTCGGCAACGGCCTGGGTCTGCCGCCGCTCGATCTCCGCGCTGTCGAGCACGGTGATCGACTGACCGACCTTGTCGATCGATTGCGCGCTGCGGTTGGCGGTGACCACGATGACCGGCTCGCGCGCGCCGGCGCCGGCTGCAATGTCCTGCGCGAGGGCGGGAGTGCTCACGCAGACGCAGACGGCAAGCGTGGATAGGGTGTACTTCAGAAATGCATCAGGCATGGCTATCCCCTGTCAAAACAACAAGGGGTTGCACGCGCCGATGGCACGACGGATCTGTCGCTGGTGTGTCACCCGCGCGCGAACCCCGACCGATGTCGTCACGCGAGGATGAACCTCGATCACGCTGAACACCCCGTCCGCGCAAAGGACCGACTGCGTCAGGCAGGTCTCCTGGCTCCCGGGTCATCGCATTCGCCCTGCCTTCCCGGAGGCAGAGGCCTCCAGTGGCATATCAGGGCGACCGCTATCCGGTCACAGTTGCGGGGACAGCCGCGGATTACAGGGGTTTATCCCTGCTTCCGCGTTCCCTATTAATCCCATCTCTGGGAACCTGTCGCGTCGCCGCATTATTGCGAGTGAAAACGCTTTGCAAGGGAAATGGGTCGATGCGGTGCTGACATTCATCTTGGGCGGCGCTCGCTCCGGCAAGAGTGCGCGGGCGCAGGCACTGGCTGAGAGCCAGCCGGGCGAGCTCGTCTATCTGGCCACGGCGCAGGCCTTTGACGATGAGATGGCCGACCGGATTGCGCGGCACCGGCAGGATCGCGGACCGCGCTGGCGCACCGTCGAATGCCCGATCGACCTGCCAGAGGCGATCACGCGCGAGGCCGCGCCAGGCCGCGTGCTGCTTGTCGACTGCCTCACGCTCTGGACGAGCAACGTACTTTTAAACGAACTGGATTTCCCCCCAGTGTCTAAGCAGCTGATGGATGCACTTCTGGCGGCCAGATCGCCGATAATATTGGTCAGCAATGAAGTCGGGATGGGCATCGTCCCGGACAATGCGCTGGCGCGCCGGTTTCGCGACATGGCGGGACGGCTCAATCAAGATATTGCGGCTATCGCCGATCGCGCCGAGATCATGTTTGCTGGGCTTACAGTGCCACTCAAAGGTTAAGCCACGAAGCGGATGTCTCGCATTGCAGTGCCGGAATTGGTCCGAATAGGTGGGCACAAGAGAGAACGCGATATTGCTTTCGCCAAGGGAAACTTCAGATGGTCCAGTGGATCGACAAGTTCATGTCGCCAACAGTTGATCGACCATGTCTGGCCGGCGAGCCTTGATTACCGGCCTCGAACAAGATCTGCCGCTTAACATGCCGGATGGGGTCGGTAGCACAGCCGGACTGAAACGAAAGCCGCCATTGATCACTATCAGTCAGTGTTGCGGCGCCTTTGCGGCGTACTGACCAAACCCAATCGATTTGGTAGCGCATTGGGTCTGCCGTTTCGCTGGATCGCCCTGCCGCAGTTCACCATCACCGCTTCAAGTTTTGCCCAATTCTCAGGGTCAGCAGACATCAAGTAGTTGCATCTCCCCATGTGCCAGCGGCACCGAGGAATCTCACACAATTTGAAACTGACTGCGGTCCAGCCTCCAGTGCCAATTCTGTACCGCCCCCCAGTCAGACGGGATTTCAACCGGAACGGATTCCTGTTACCTGATTGGCGGTTCTTTCAGCCCAAAATCGGGGGTGTCCGGCTGGGGAGTTGCTTCATTGTCGAACGTGCTTTCGAAACTCGATGAGACTCAAAAGCTGTGCCTTCGGCTGGTGCACCAGGGATACACTTCAGAACAGATTGCGCAGCAGACCCATCTGTCTGCCGGGACGGTCGATCAATACATCTTTCGGGCAAACGCCATCTTGGGCGTTACCGACCGACGGGAAGCCGCGCGACTGCTGGCGACTGCTGAGCATCAGGCCCAGTTAAAGCAGTTTCAATTAAGATCGGAGGACCTTGCAGGCCAAACGAAAATTGCTTTGATCGCCGGGCAAGGTGACCCCTTGCCGGCCATGTCTTCTCATATCGTCAACGAGCCGACCGCGAGCGCCGTCCCGCTGGGAAGCGCCAGAGGTTTAGCTGGAGCAATCAAGCGGGCACTGGCCGTAGTAGGAGGAAAGCCACACAAGATGAACTTCAGGCAGAAACTGCTGGCAATGTCCTGGGTCGCACTTGCGACGGGTGGCACACTGTCAGCCCTGGTTGCCATCGGTTACTGGCTTAACCACCTGATGTCCTAGCTCGAACGGTCTCTTCCTGATCTGTCACCAAACGGAGAAAGCGACCATGACCAATCAGCGCCGCGCCGAGCGGGCCAGCCGTAGCGCCCGCTATCTGTCCGAAGAGAAGTTTCAGGCTCTGACAGGGCAAGTCCAGACGTCCTATGAAAAGCTCGACGAGCTTCTCGCTCACATGCTGCGGATGCACGCAGACATGATCGACACCGCCCGAACTGCCGGTCTCGAGCCCGAAAAGGGCCAGAAGCTGTTCCGCAAGCTCAACACCTGCGTGAGCGATCTCGTCATCAGCCGGGAGGATCTCGTCGGCGCTCACCTGGAAGCCACCAGGATCCGCATGCGGACCAATCAGGCCGAGCGCGCAGATGGCTGCTACTCGCCGCGCCCACTGATCGAAGGGCACCAGAATGGCATCCGACTGGTCGGCTGACAGCCGACCGGATTTCCTGGATGGGTGTTGTCCTTGCCTACGCGATCGCCCTTCTGTGCACGACCATATTTGTTGCGCAGAAAGGTGATCGCGTTGCGAAGCTGAGCATTGCAGGCATCTGGGTCGGCTTCTGTTCGGCTGAGCTGGCATCCAGGCTAATCGTAAGCGACCAGGTTTTCCTGCTGACCATCACGTCGATAGAGACCGTGTCGTTCATCTATAAAATTGGAATGGTTTACCTGAGCAACCGACGCTGGCCCATCATTGTAGCCGGGCTGCATTTCAACATCGTGTGCAGCCATATTTCGTTCATCATTTCGCCGAGCTTCCTGACAAAGGCACTGTATGCGGCATCGACGATCTGGGCCGTGCCTGTCCTTCTGATCATAACCCTCGGCATTTACATGGACAGCAAATGGGACAATTCAACATCGAAAGGCCGAGTGTGAGCGCAAGGCGTGCCGTGATCTTTCGGTCCGGTGATGCGTCTCCCTCCGCACGGTTGGAGCGTATTTCAAGCGAGCTGGCGCTATTGGCTTGCGAGCTCGAAGACGCGGGATCAGACGAACCCTGGCCCGGTCATCCACTTACCATCCCGGACTGGCCTTACGCCGTAAGCCAGTATCTCAAGATGCGAAGGGAGCGCGAAAAGCTGTTTCCGAAACTCTTTCGCGACCCCGCTTGGGATATGCTCCTGCTGCTCTATGTTTACCGGGCAGCAAATGTGCCGCTCCAGGGGAGCGCTATCGCCGGTCTGGCGAACGTGCCCGGAACCACGTCCTTGCGCTATCTCGATCTCATGATCGAGCATCAGCTGATCACCCGCAATCCCGATCCGAAGGACTCCAGACGTGTCTGGCTCAACCTGACGCCAAAAGCTGATGCGCTGCTGGAAAAATGCTCATCGCTTCTGGAGTAGCAACGCAGTAGTCGAGCCCGCCCGATGTTGCGAAGAGTGCCGCTATCGCATCACCGAACCCTCCGGATGTGGCATTCAGAAGGAGATTGCTATCCAGAACCGCCGGATCTGCGATATCGTGCATACTCGCGGTCAGTCGCAATGAAGCGGCCAAGCATGGCCGTCATGACAAGTTCGATCGTTGGCGCACCTTCGGGATTGCCTCCATTGACCGCCCTTGCATATTCCCCAAGTTCCCGGTGCAGCTGAACCGGTATCTCGATGGTTACGCGGACCGGCTTCTCGCTGGCGAGATCGGACAGTTTCAGACGGGTCATCGCCCTGCTCCTGCATCAAAGGGTTCCAGGATGAGGTCACGGGTCACAATGATCCGGAAAGAAGAGCCCGGACGTACCGTCAAGGTTGGCGGCACGTTCAGCTGCCGCTGGACGACCTGACGTCCGGTCTGGTTTATCGTGTCCTGGCTTCCGAACCGCAGCGCCCCAGCAAGGTCGCTGTCATTGCCGGTAACGAACTCGCTGCCCACCCCCAGAAGCGTCGAGACCAGAGCTGACTTGAGCATATTGCCCCAGTGATAATCGGTCCGGTCTTCCAGACCTGCCATGCCAGCGGCATCTGCGCCCGGAAGGCGCTCAAGTGAAACAGATTGCCCTCCCGGCAGTATAAGACGATCCCAGGCCAGCAGAACCCTGCTCTGCCCGGCCGCGACATCGCTGTCATATTCACCGATCAGCCGCGAGCCCTGCGGTATCAGGAGGATGCGTCCGGTCGGGCTGTCATAGACATTCTGCGTCACCTGCGCCGTGATCTGGCCGGGTAGATCCGAGCGGATGCCGGTGATCAACGCAGCCGGGATGATGCTGCCAGCCTGAAGAATGCCTTGGCCAGCGTCACGAACCACAGGGCTGGCTTCGCGGACCTTGCGCTGCTCAAGAAAACCCCTTCGCCGTTCGGCTTGGCTCGGCGGTGCCGACTGAACCGGATCAGCCGCGGCACCCGCAGTTGTACCACCAGCAGCGGCAGCGGGCGCTGCCACATTATTTCTGACGCCCGTATTGCCGGCGAGGAACAGCTGGCTTGTCCTGGCGCTGTCACGCTCCTGTGCCGCGCGTGCTCGTGCCTGTTCGGCTGCAGCAGCGCTGGGGTCAGGCGTCGACGCTCCTGAAAGCGGCGGCTCGACCGGCGGCAGAGGGACCTCGCTTCCGGTATCCGCGCCAAGCGTAGCAGCTTGTCGAAGCTCGTCCACTGGCGGCAATCCACGATTGCCTAGATCGGCATAGCTTGCCGGAGCATCGGCAAGCTGCTCCGTGCGGTTGCCGTCGCCACGATCGTAGAGATTTCTGGCCGGTGCAGGATCCTCGGGCCGAAGGGCGTAGATCAGCGAGCCTCCAATGGCGATGCTGCCAGCGAGGCCGATCGTTGCCACGGCCTTACGCGATAGACGCGTTACCTTCGGAAGTTCAGCACGAAAGCGAAACCGGTTCGATCCTGTCGGCACAGGAGGCTGCTCGTCGACCGGTGCGTTTTGGGTGCCCGATTTATCCGCGCCAGGTCCCAGCGCCTGATCTTCTGGCCGCGAAGTCATGATTTCCTCCTGCTGCGCTTCGGCTGCCGCGAGATGGTGACGTGCTTCGCGCTGCGACCTGAGCCCAGGCGAAGCTCGGCCTTGTCGAACAACTGATCGACGATCAGGTATCGCCCCTGGACGCGGAAGTTGACGAGTTCGGCGGCGCCGGTTGCACCCAGAACGAACAGCGGAGGCAGATCGCCTGTGGCTATGGCGGGGGAAAACTCGACAAAGACCTGCCGCCCATCGTCGAAGACGCGCACCGGTCGCCATGGCGGGCGGTCGCCCGATATCGCATAATCGAAACTGAGCGCAGCAAGATCGATTCCCGAGGCCACCGGCGCCTTGCGCTCCGCCTCGATCTGCGCTGCCTCAAGCGCTATCAGCGCGTCCTGCGGGTATGTCCAGGAGACGGCTGCCATATAGGTCGAGGAAGTTGCGCTCAGCTCGAGATGATAGGTCCGCCTGTTCGTGTTGATGACAAGATTGGTGCTGATATCGGCCCGGGTCGGCTTGATCAGGATATGCACCCGGCGCGCCGGCTCGCTGCCGCTCACCGTGTCGCCGATGATCCAGCGGACCGTGTCGCCCGAGGCGACGGGCCCCGGCCCCACGAGCTCCTCGCCCGGTTGAAGCATGATGTTGGTGACATGCCCAGGCGATGTGTAGATCTGGAACAGCGCGCCTTCTGCATAGGGATATTGCTGGATCGCATTGAAATAGCTGGTTCGCTCAGGCTCCACGCGCGCTGCCGCATTGGCACGTCCGATCCGCGATTGCGGATCAGCAGGCTCGTTCTGCTCTGATCCGGACTGCTCGCCTGGCCTTGAACGTTTGCCAGCAGCCAGAGCAGGAGACGAGAAAGCCAAGCCTGTCGCTGCAAGCAACAGCACAGCAGAGCGGATCGTCGAAATTCGGGGTTTCATTGGCTGAGCTCCTTGGACCAGTTGATGGCATCGACGAACAGGCCGAGCGGGTTCCTGCGAAGCGCCTCGGCGCTGCGTGGCGGCTGGATCGTGGTGGTCAGTATCGCCGACCATCTTGAGGTTTCGACCAGCGCGGAATCCTGATAGCGCCGCTCGGTCCAAGCGACGCGAAAGCTGTCGTCCGATGCCCGGATGACGCTCGAAACGTCGACGGCAATCTGAACCTTTCCAACGCTAGCGAAAGGATCGTTGCCCCGCGCATAATCGCTGAGCATCCGGCCGCCGCGTTCGGTGGTGAAATCATAGGCTCTGAGCCAGTCCTGCCGGAGCACGACGGGATCGGCGGGGATGGAACGGACCTGCTCGATGAACCGCGCGAGATGGAAAGCGATCTGCGGATCTGTCGGGCGAAACCCTGCATCCGCCGGAGCGATCGCCTGGGCCTGACCGAGCCGGTCGACTTCGACCACCCAGGGTGTGATCGTGCCGCGGGCCGATTGCCACACAAGGCCGCCGGCAAGACCGCCAGACAGCGCCAGGCAGCCGAAGAATGCAAGCCGCCAGTTTCGGGCCTGGACGCGGGCAGACCCGATACGATCGTCCCAGACCTGGGCTGCGCGCTGATAGGGTGTGACGGGCTCGGGGCTGGTCACGTAACGAACGGATGGGCGTCGAAACATGCGTTGGGCCTTTTCTGCTGGTCAGCTTCTGTCGGAGATGTCGGGACCCTGGCTACCGGATTGGCTGTCGCCGCCCTTGAGCGTATGGGCAGTCAAGGACGCTGCCTGGCCGATGGCCTGCCTGCGCCGGAGGGCCCTGGCCCAGCCAGGGGCAGCATCACCGGCAGATTCGGTGCGAGGGTCGTCGGAAGCGCCGGTCTTGCCGGCTGCATAATTGGCGCTGAGCGTGGCTGCCGCACGGCGAAGCGGAGAGGCTGCGGCAGAAGCGGCAGACCTGGCGATGTTACCCAGCCCTGCTGCGGCTGCCTGCCTGCCGGATTTGCCTGCTGCAGCCGAAGCATAGGCGCCAGCAGCGCTCCCGGCCGCCCGCGCGCCTCCGGTGGCGGCAGCAGCCATGGCCGATCCGGCAGTTCCGGCGGCGAGCGTTGCTCCGGCGGCAGCGCCTCCAAAGGTCGCACCGGCTGCGATGGCAGTGCCTGCGGCGGCTCCTGCCCCCAGCTGCGGCCCCCCTGCAACGATCCCGTTGGCGATGCCGGGCCCGAATATCCCGAGGCCCAGCAAAGTGAGCGCGGCGAGCGCTATGGCCATGACCTGCCCGATATCGGGCTCTGCGCTCAGGCCTGCACCGGTAAACTCGGCAAAGAGCGTCGTACCGATACCGGTGATGACGGCGAGCACCAGAACCTTGATGCCCGAAGAGATGATATGGCCGAGGACCTTTTCGGCCATGAAGGCGGTGCGCCCGAAAAACGCGAATGGCAGCAGCACGAAGCCCGCCAATGTCACCAGCTTGAACTCGATGATAGTGACGAACACCTGGATCGCCAGAACGAAGAAGGCGATGACGACAATCAGCCAAGCGACCAGCAGGATCATGATCTGGACGAAATTGGTGAAGAAGCCGACCGGGCCGACAAGATCTGCCGTCGCATCGAGCAGCGGCTGGCCGGCATCGAGGCCGGTGGCGGCGACCAGACCCGGGCGCATGAAATCGCCCATCGCCATGCCGCTGCCGCTCGCCTTGAGGCCGAGCCCTGCAAAGCTCTCGAGCAGGACAGCAGCAAGGGAAGAAAAATTGCCGATGATGAAGGCGAAAACGCCAATATAGAGCGTCTTCCTGATCAGCCGCTGGAGTACGTCCTCATCGGTCCCCCAGGCCCAGAACAAGGCCGCGATCGTCACATCGATCACGATCAGGGTCGATGACAGGAAGCCCACTTCGCCGCCTAGCATTCCGAAGCCGCTGTCGATATAGCGCGAGAATATCTCGAGGAACCGGTCGATGACGCCCGTATCGTTCATGGCTGGCGCCTTTCCTGGCGGAAGAATAGCCGGCGTCTTTCTTCCCAGAACGCGGCGCATGCGTCATTGGCTTTGGACACGGCCCGGCATCGTCCAGGGTCCGCCGTGACAGCGCCGGGCGCTGGCGTTTCGTCCGCAACCCGGGTGCTCGCAACGGGTCTGGGGTCCTGCCGGACGCCGGACATCATCGCGACCGCTGCAAACAGGCCAGCCATCCCGGCCGCGGCCGCGAGCCTTGCTGTCCTTGCCATCTCAGTTGCGCCGCCGGAAACGGCGGAAGCGTTCGCGGCCCTCCGCTTCTGTCGCCGCGCTTCGTGCCGCTTCGATGGACTGCGCCCGACCCTGCGCTGCAATCGCAGCCGTCAGATCGGCGAGCTGCTGCGTCTGGAGGGCCAGCAGCTGATTGCCCGCCTGCGCCGCCTGGAGTGCGCCTGCGGCTGACTGGCTCGCTCCGATCAGAGCCGTAACGGAACTGCGCGTGGCACCGAGATTGCCGACGATCCCGGCCTGCACCTTCATTGCATCCTCGAAGGCACTGACGCTGTCCTCCCAGCGGGCATTGGCATTGGCGACCATCTGCCCCTGTGCCGAAGAAAGCGCTGTCCCCTTGTAGCGCGCGGCGAACGTCTGGCGGACATCGGTCACGTCATAGGCAATGCGTTGTGCCTCGCTCAGGAGCTGCCTCGTCTGATCCACCTGGCTCTGCAGGGTCTGGATCGTCGAGAGCGGAAGACTGGCCAGATTGCGCGCCTCGTTGATCAGGCTGGTCGCCTGGTTCTGCAGCTGCTGGATCTGGTTGTTGATCTGTTCGAGCGAACGCGCTGCGGTCATCACGTTCTGGGCATAGTTGGAGGGGTCGTAGACGATCCCTCCGAACTGGGCACGAGCCGGGCCCGGAATGGTAACGCTGCAAGCCGCCATGACGAGGATGCCGACAGTCAGGCTTGTGCGCAATTTGAGAGATGTTTTCATAGACCGGGCTCCCTTTCACGAGCTGGAGAGAATGCGGGCGAGAGCAGATCTGCGGCCCAATCGAGATTGCGGTGCCTGAGCCACGCTGCGGCAAAACCCTGGGGCTGAGAGGCTGCGGCGATCTCGGCGATGCGCGCCTGGTCCGATTTCGAGGATGCTGCGGTGAACGCGAGGGCTATTTCGCCGAGGCCGAGTTCGAACAGGCGGTTGCCGCGCCGCGACTGGCAATAGTAATCGCGCTTGGGCGTGGCACGGCTGAGGATTTCGATCTGGCGGGCGTTGAGACCGAACCGGTGGTAGATGCGGGCGATCTGCGGTTCCATCGCCCGTTCGTTGGGCAGGAATATGCGCGTCGGACAGCTTTCGATGATCGAAGGCGCTATGGCCGAGGTTTCGATATCGGCAAGGCTCTGCGTTGCAAAGACAACGCTCGCATTCTTCTTGCGCAGTGTCTTGAGCCACTCGCGCAGCTGCCCCGCGAACAGGGGACTGTCGAGCACCAGCCATCCCTCGTCGATGATGATCATGGCGGGCGATCCATCGAGGCTGCGCTCGATCCGGTGGAAGAGACAGGCCAGCACAGCGCTGGCGCAGGATGCGCCGGTCAGGCCTTCGGTCTCGAATATCCGGACGCGGGTATCAAAATCGGCCTCCCTTTCTGCATCGAGCAGCCGGCCCCAGGGTCCGCCAACCAGATAGGGCGACAGCGCCTGTTTCAGCTCGTGCGACTGCAGCAGCACGGCAAGCCCCGTCAGCGTCCGCTCCGCGACAGGAGCCGAGGCCAGCGAACTCAGTGCCGACCAGAGATGCTCCTTTGCGGCGGGATCGATTTGGGCGCCTTCGCCTGCGAGGATGGCCGCGAGCCATTCGGCGGCCCAGGCGCGCTCGTTCGGGTCATCGATACGGGCGAGCGGTTGCAGGCAGAAAGCGTCCTGCCCCTCGGCGGCACCGAGCGCGCCACCCAGATCCTGCCAGTCACCGCCCATGGCAAGCGCTGCCGCACGGATCGATCCGCCAAAATCGAAGGCGAAAATCCGCGCATCGCGGTAGCGCCGGAACTGGAGCGCCATGAGCGCGAGCAGAACCGACTTGCCGGCTCCTGTCGGGCCCACCACCAGCATATGCCCGACATCGCCGACATGAAGGGAAAGACGGAACGGGGTCGAGCCTTCGGTCTTGCCGTAGAGCAAGGGGGCATCACCGAAATGCTCGTCCCGTTCCGCTCCCGCCCAGACTGCTGACAGGGGGATCAGATGGGCGAGATTGAGTGTGGAGATCGGGGGCTGGCGGACATTGGCATAGACATGGCCGGGGAGCGATCCGAGCCATGCCTCGATCGCATTCATGCCCTCGATCGTGCAGGTGAAATCGCGGCTCTGGATGACCTTTTCGACCAGTCGGATCTTTGCGGAGGCCAGCGCCGGATCGCGGTCCCACACCGTGACCGTTGCCGTGACATAGGCGATGCCGGCATGATCGGCGCCCAGTTCCTGCAGCGCCATATCGGCATCGGCGGCCTTGTTCGAAGCATCGGAATCGACGAGCACCGACTGCTCGTTGGTCATCACTTCCTTGAGTATGGCAGCAACCGACTTGCGCTTGGCAAACCACTGCCTGCGGATCCTGGTCAGCAGTTTTGCCGCATCGGTCTTGTCGAGCATGATGGCCCGTGTCGACCAGCGATAGGCAAAGGCCTGGGCATTGAGCTCGTCGAGCAGGCCGGGAAAGGTCACCGTAGGAAATCCGGTCACGGTGAGCGTACGCAGATGCGCAGGTCCGAGCCTTGGTTCGAGACCGCCGGTCAGCGGTTCATCAGCCAGCAGGGCATCGAGATAGATCGGTGTCTCGGGTACGCCGACCCGCTGGCGCCTGGTCGATATGGTGCTGTGCAGATAGGTCAGCGTCGCAGCATCATCAAGCCAGCCGGTTTCCGGCATGAAGCCCTCGACGAGGTGGAGGAGACGGTCGGTCCGGTCGACAAAGGATCGCACAAGCTCGGCAGGATCGACACCCGTGGCGGCCTTTCCTTCATAGAGCCAGCTTTCGGCGCGCGCGCCTTCCTCGGGCGGAGGCATCCACAGAAGGGTAAGATAATAGCTGCTCTCGAAATGAGCCCCCTCCTCCCGGAACTGTTCGCGCCGCTCAGTGTCGACCAGAGCCGAAGCGGGATCGGGGAAGGCGCTCTCGGGATAGGCCTGTGCCGGGCTTCGCTGAGCTTCGACAAAGACGGCCCAGCCCGAACCGAGCCTGCGAAGCGCATTGTTCAGACGTGCGGTCACGGCAACGAGTTCGGCAGGCGTGGCGCTGTCGAGATCGGGGCCTCGAAAGCGCGCCGTACGCTGGAACGAGCCATCCTTGTTCAGTACGACGCCAGGTGCTGCCAGTGCTGCCCATGGCAAAAAGTCTGCCAGCCGGTCGGACTTGCTGCGATATTCGCGGAGCGACATCATGGCCGCATCAAGACCGGGTATCTGAGGTGGCGGCGCGCCACATCGACAAATTGCGGATCTCGGCGGGCGGCCCAGACCGACAGCGCGTGACCCATCGCCCAGATCGCAAGGCCTGCGAGCCACAGCCTGAGGCCAAGACCAATGGCCCCAGCGAGCGTACCGTTGACGATGGCCAGAGCCCTTGGCGCTCCGCCAAGCAGGATAGGCTCGGCCAGCGCACGGTGGACCGCAGCGTAGAAGCCGGCAACCTGGTCCGGAGCTTGCGAGAAACTGTCGTCCATCAGATCACCGCTCCGCCGCCAAAGCTGAAAAAGCTGAGGAAGAAGCTGGAAGCGGCAAACGCGATCGACAGGCCGAAGACGATCTGCACCAGCCGACGAAAGCCCCCAGAGGTGTCACCGAACGCAAGGCTGAGGCCCGTCACGATGATGACGATGACGGCGATGACCTTGGCGACAGGACCTTCGATGCTCTCGAGGATCGACTGGAGCGGTGCTTCCCAGGGCATCGAAGAACCGCCAGCCTCGACGGGCATGGCATGAAGCAGTGCTGCTGCCAACACGGTTCCACAGGCAAGTTTCCTCAAGAGCGGGCGGCGGGAAGGCTTGAGGCCGGGCTGGCTGATCATGGTTTTTCTCCAGTCTGCAAAGCGGGATGGTTGAGCAGGCGATATTCGCCGGTGACAGGATCGACGCCTTCGACCGTGGCGATTTCGGAAAGACGGCGCCCCGCCCCTTCGCGCACGAGTACGGCCACCAGGTCGATGGTCTGCGCAAGCAGGGCACGGGGTACGGTCACGACTGCTTCCTGGATGAGCTGCTCCATCCGCAGGAGCGCGCCGTGGGCGCTGCTCGCATGGATAGTTCCGATGCCGCCGGGATGCCCCGTGCCCCAGGCTTTCAGCAGATCGAGCGCCTCGCTGCCACGCACCTCGCCTATCGGTATCCGATCGGGCCTCAGGCGCAGCGAGGAGCGGACCAGGTCTGCGAGCGAGACGATCCCGTCGCAGGTCCGCATCGCGACGCAATTGGGAGCGGTGCACTGCAGTTCGCGGGTATCTTCGATCAGTACGATCCGGTCGCCCGTGCCAGCCATTTCGGCCAGCAGGGCATTTGCAAGCGTGGTCTTGCCCGTGCCCGTCCCGCCTGCGATCAGGATATTGCGCCGGTCGGCAACCGCGCGGGCGAGCATGGCGGCCTCGGCGGCCGACATGATGCCGGATGCAGCATAGTCGCCGAGCGAAAACACCGCTGTGGCCGGTTTGCGGATGGCGAAGGACGGCGCTGTCACGATCGGCGGCAACAGGCCTTCGAACCTTCCTGCGCCGCCGGGCAGTTCAGCCGAGACACGCGGCGAACGCCCATGCACTTCGGCGCCGACATGATGGGCGACCAGCCGGATGATACGCTCGCCATCGGCAGCGTTCATCCGAGACGAGCTTGCGCAGATACCGATCCCGAGCCGGTCGACCCAGAGCAGGCCGTCCGGGTTGAGCATGATCTCGATGATCTGGGGGTCATCGAGCCATTCGCCGATCGCACTTCCAAAGGCCGTGCGCAGCATGCTGGCACTGCGGCGATGCGCTTCCTGCCGGACCGGTTCTGTACTCATGCTTGTCGCCCGTTGCTGCGCCGGACATGAGTGTCCCGAGCGCCGGGCCGATTAAGAGACGCATGAAAGCACGCGGTTCAACAGGCTTTTGAGCACAGCGTAATGTGGCGAAGAAAGACAGGCCCTGGCGTAGCCCCCCTCGTCTGCCTGCCGCGCCGGACACACAAATAATCCGCAAATAATTTGGCCAGCAGGCAGTTTGTGACAAGACTGTGACCATGGGTGATTCGGTGTCGCAACCCTTATCGGACGAGGCCCGCTGGGTTCGTCTCACAGACAAGCAGCGTGCCTGTCTCGATCTGTTGCTGGAGCGGCAGACGTCAAAGCAGATCGCCCGTGCCCTGAACATTTCCAAGCCAACGGTCGACCAGCGCCTGACTGCAGCGCGCAATGTCCTGGGCGCAGCCACCAGGGATGAGGCCGCCCTGATCTACGCGCGTCTCAAGCGGACATATGACCGGGTACCATATGATCCGGCGCAGGTTCCGCCGGGCAGCGCAAAGATGGCAGTCACGGCGCAGGACGACATGCCATCCGATGCCCTGGTGCTGAGCGACAGCGCCGTGGCAGTGGAAGGCAGGCCGTTCCGGATGATCTGGAGGCATGACCATGGTCTGAAGACACGGATGCTGATCATGGCCGTCATGCTGGTTGTGGCGGTCATCCTCATCCTGGCAGGCCTTGGCATTGCAGAAGCGCTGACCCGCCTCGTTTCCGGCTGATCCAACACCTTGTCACAAACTCTCGAGTTCGCAGAGCAAGCATCTGCGGAGAAAGGAAAAGTCATGTCCAAATCCTTCAGCAACACCGCCGCTCGTCTCGGCCGGGACGTGCCGCTAGCGGAACTCTCGATCGACGATGCCCTGATCGCCGTATCCGTTCTGATGACGAGCATGGTCACGGCGCGGCGCGATGTCGCGGACATTCCCGCAGCCAGGGGCCAGGCAGCGATCCGCAGGCTTGCCAAGGCGCAGGCAGCGCTCATCGATGCGAGCGGCGATGTGCTGCGGGTCCATGGCGACCTTCGCAGCATCGGGCGCGAACTGGCCGGCTATGATCTCCACGAATGCCCGAAAGTGGCGGGCGAGGTCACCCATCTGCAAGCCGTTGCCTGACCCCGATTGACCGGGAGCGGGCACGATGAAAAGCTGCATTCATGCGGATAATGCTGTTCCTTGCCCTGCTCTCGGTCGCGCTCGGCTATGCGCTATGGCGCGGCGGCGGGCCCGAACGCGTGATGGCCGTGATCGCAGCATTGATGGTGGCGCTGGACGGACTGCTCCATCTTGCTATCCCGGCCCAATTCGCATCGCTCGATACCGGACATCTGGCCATCGATCTGTTCGGCGCTGCCTCCACCACCATGCTCGCGCTGACGGCACACCGCTTCTGGCCCATGACCATGGCAGTCCTGCATTTCCTTCCGCTGCTGGCACACACCAGCAGGGCACTCGATTTCGCCATGCACCCTGTGGCCTATCTCGCGATGCAGGTATCGCCATCCTGGCTCGTACCACCGGTTCTGATGGGCGGGACATGGTATCATTGCAGGCGCAAGGCTATGACCGGAGCAGATCCATCCTGGCATCGGGTGCCAGCCTGATTTCGCAGAAAAGGTCAGGGCAAGGCATTGCGTCCGCGCTAAGCGCTGGGACCGGGCAATGACAGGAGAGACACCCAACGCAGCTCAGATTTCCGGGCTGCATGCGCTGACTGGTAACAGAGTTTCGCCCGGCAGCAGGGTTCTTCGCGAGCATCTGCCGGCGACGCTCGGCATTCTTGCCCATGAGGCGCTCGAGGTTCTGTTTCTGGACCAGCGCCATATACTGATCGCACATGAGCGGCTTCTTCAGGGTTCGGCGCAGCGCCTGTTGATCGAGCCGGGCTTCATCTTCCGGCGCGCCCTTGCGCTCGGGGCGAGCGCAGTCATTCTGGCGCACAACCATCCGAGCGGCGATCCCAGACCAAGCCCCGAGGACCTGGAGGCCACCCAATCGTTGGTGCGCCTGGGACGGATGCTCGGGGTCGAGATTGCCGAGCATCTCATCGTCGTCCGGCGCGGCTGCCATGCGATGCTGCGAACCCCAATTACCAGACCGACTGCGCTGGCTGCGTTCTTCGAACTGAACGAGAGCGCCCCAGGCTGCGTCCACGAAAGGGGCAGCGTCTGCCCGACCGCTGCAGCCAATGCACGCCTCGCTGCCGGGCACCGCAACCGTCGCCGCGAACTGATCGGTCAGCTATCGCTGCTTGCAAACCCGGCCTGGGACATGCTGATCGACCTGTTTCTTCATGCCGAGTGCGGCAAGCAGGTTTCGATTAGTGCGCTGTGCTTCGGATCATGCCTGCCGATGAGCACCGCCCTGCGTCATGTTCGAAAGCTGTGTGACAGCGGTCTTGTTACTCGCCAAGTCGATCCGCTCGATGCCCGACGCAGCCTTGTCACGCTATCAAATTATGCGCTTGAGCGCGTCAACGAATACTTCTGCAGCTATACGAATAATTTATGGAAATAAATGCCTATCGATCTTGGGTAGAACGTTTTGAAATCGTGATAAAATATAGTCCAGCAGTCTTAGTCGGACTAATGCAACTTAAAATTGGCTACAGCGCATCGCAGAAATAATCGGGCGACGATTGCCGATACGATTCTAATAAAAATATAGAATTGATCCGCTCGAATAGCATCGCAAAATGATAGATCTGATCGCATCCGCCACCAACACAGAGACCGCTTCGGGCGAGGTGCTGAGCCTTGCCAAGGCGCGAGATGGCGCCGGCGATCCGCCTCTGGCTTCCGGTGGCATGCCCCGCAATGGCCACATCGCTCGTGCCGGCGATCTGGCAGCCTTGGCAGCGGGCAGAGCCGACCGGTTATGCTCCGCCCGAGCTCGCGAGCCTGCTCGACATACGCCTGGTTGCCGAATAAGCCGTCGATGCCCAGCCACATATCACTCTAAGTCCTATTGCGCGAGATGACCGCATTTGCCGTGCTTGGCGAGGCGTAGATGCAGGCGATATTGCTTGTCGCAATCGACATCGGGGGAGAATCAACCAGAAGGTTTTTCAGCGCGTTGAGCGGATAGGCGAGTTTCGACAAGCTGGTAGCTATGCCGAAATCCTGACTGCCGCCCAGGAAATGCCAGCAGGCGATGCATTGAATGCTGCTGACGAGCTGCAGGCCAGACGCAACGGATGGTTACAGTAAATCAGTCGCGGGGCTGAATTTTCCGTCGCCGGCAATCACGATGGTGTGGTTGCCTCGCGAAAAACCGGCTTGCGCGAAGCATTAGATTCAGGCGTGGTTAATGTATCAGCCTGGGACGTTAACGAATCGGCGATTTACATCGTTCAAAATCAACACATTATGGCTCCACGGCTACACCTATGGTGGGTAACCGGAGGTTCACTGAGGAGTCTGATATGCGCGATCTGCACGAATTCGAATGGGGTCATGTTAGCGGAGCAGGCAGCTCGCCCAAGCCGCCGAAGAAGAGCAAGTGCAAGGGTTCGAACAGCAAGGGTTCGAAGAGCAAGGGCTCGAAGAGCAAAGGTTCGAAGAGCAAGGGCTCCAAGAGCAAGGGCAAGAGCCACCGCTATTGCTGATCAGGTTTGCGGCGCATTGACCGAGACACCAATGCGCCGCAGTCCACTATGGAAAACTCCCAGTTTAGCAGTGTTTTAACAACAAACTGCTAGGCCCATGCGATGGAATCGTCGCATCATCAGGCCGATCATAGCGGCACCACAACGCAGTCACGCCAGTCCGGCGAACGTATTGTCAAGTTGCTCGGCCAACCGCATCTGGCAGATTATCTGCGCTTCTTTGCCAGCCGGGTCATCGATGGAGAGACAATCTCCCCTAAAGCGCTCGCGGCGGAATGGCGAAAAGCTAATGACCGATATTACGCGCTGTTGACCGAACAGGCGGGTGTCGCGGAGACCATCGAGGACCTGCCGTTGCCCGCCGCTCTTGAAGAACCTGCGGCCAAACTCGTGGCCCAAGACCATTACCTGCAAGCCTATAACAGCGTTCACACCGATATCCGCTGGGTCGAATTGGCCAAGCTCGTGGTGTCGCAGGGCAGCGTCGGGCTGGACCACAGCGATGGTCTGCGAAAGAAATTGGGCGATGATCGCGCCCTTACCGAACTGTTCGACTTCTGTCTGCCGCGGACGCATCGGCCCGCACCCGTGAGCATGGTTAGGTTGCCGGGTGATCGCTACATCTTCACCTCGCAATCGACCGATCTCAGATTCCATGAAACCCAGCGGATGACCGCTGCGCAGGCCCAATCGATCGCCAGCTTTGGCCCTGTCACCACCGGACTGATGCTCCCTGTAGGCTATGGCGCCAACCTGCTATCTGGCATCGGCAGCGACAAGCGCATCGTGCTCCAGAATGGCTATCATCGCGCCTACAGCATGCTCGCCCATGGCATCACCCATGCACCTATGGTGATCGAGCGCGTTTCCTGCCTGGACGAGCTCAATCTGGTCGGCTCGGACGATGTGACCGATGACCCGGCGCATTATTTCCGGTCACCTCGCCCGCCGTTGCTCATGGACTTTCTCGATCCCGAACTGACCCGGCAGGTTGTCGTCCATCCTCTGGAAACGCGGGTCGAGATCGAAATAAAAGTGAGGACATCGACCGGCCCAGCACCGAGGCATGTCGCATGATCCAGCAGGCTATTCCCGTTGACCAAACCGATCTGTTTGCGCTGAACCCGGAAATAGATCGCGAAGCCCTCGCGCAATGCTACGCACGCACGGGCCGCGTGCGCATTTATGGACTGCTCGCGCAAGGCGCTGTGGAACTGCACGATCATCTGCGCGAGCGCGAGGACTGGATACAGGTGATCCATGCGCCCGACGCGCCGATCGAACTGACCCGTGCCGACCGCGTCGCCATGGGCGCGAAACGTTATGCCAGGATTGAGAATGGCGTGGTCTGCCGGGGTCGGGAGGGCTTCCAGTATCGCTACGAGGCGTTGCGCGTGCCCGACCTTGATGAGCCGATAGACACCCGTGACCTGCTTTCACCGCTCAGCCGTTTCCTCCACAGCCCAGCGATGCTGGAGTTGATCGAGGACATCACTGCACGCGCGCCGCATCGCTTCATCAATGGCCAGGCTACAAGCTACGGCGCAGGCGATTTCCTGACCGGTCATGATGACAATGCCGCCGGCGAAAACCGAATGGCGGCATGCGTGCTGGGATTGACGCAGAGGTGGCGGCTCGAATGGGGCGGCCTTCTGCTGTTCCATGGGCAACATGACCGAACCGCAGAAGCGCTTGTGCCACGCTTCAATACGCTCGACCTGTTCCACGTGCCACAGCAGCACAGTGTTTCATGGGTCAGCCCTTCAGCCGGGTTCTCGCGTATCGCTGTGACAGGATGGTATAGCACACGCCCGGCCTGACCCGCTGCGTATCTGCCGCTGTCGAACAATCGCCAATGGCGGTCCGGTGATGAGTGACAAACACCTGCTGCTCGCAATTCAACCCATCTGCAAGATCGCTTGGCTTTCCGGTGTGCTTCGCACAGCGCCGCGCTCGACCATCATGCGGCCATCCACCATCCGCAGCACAATGTCAGCGCGTTCGACCAGCGCCGGCCGATGCGTGATCGCGACCCTGGTGATGGGCAGCTTGGCCAGCATGTCGGCAATCGCCGCCTCGTTCTCTTCATCAAGATTGGCAGTGCCTTCATCGAGGAAGATCGCATCCGGGTCGCGGTAGAGCGCCCGCGCGAGCAGAATGCGCTGACGCTGGCCGGCCGACAGGGCATTGCCCATGTCGCCGATCAGGCTCTGATAGCCCATGGGCATCGCCATGATCGTGTCGTGAATTCTGGCCATGCGCGCCGCGAACTCAATATCCTCCATTTTGCCCTTTTCATCGAAGAAGCAGATATTGTCGGCCAACGTCCCAGACAGAAGATGGTCGTCCTGCATCACTGCGGCGATGCGACCGCGCCATGCGCTGGTGTTTGTAGGACCCAAAGGCTGTCCGTCGATGAGGAGTCGGCCGGACTGCGGCTTCATCAGTCCCAGTAGAATGCGCATGAGGGTGGACTTTCCAGCCCCGGATTCACCAACAATGGCAACAAATCTCCCGGCCGGAATTGCGAAGGACAGATTGGTGAACACAGGCCTTTGGTCGCTGTCGTAGCCGAATGTCAGGTCTTCGGCGACAATGGCTGGTGCGGCGAGGAGCTGTTCGCGCGGCATGCTGTGCACCACATCCTCGCGCCGTTCCGACACTATGTCCGACAGGCGCTCCAAATGAACCGAAAGCAGTCGCCAGCGCTCGGCATGGTCGATCAGCGACGTCGCACTGTCCATGAAGCTGGCGCGATAGGCGAGGAACGCGAGCATGACGCCGATCGTCATCTCATTGGCGATGACAGCCTGGGCAGCGATGGCAACGAGCACCAGAAACTGGCCGTTGGTGATCACGCCTTCGGCCAGCCTGCTCCATATCCGGTAGGTTTCGGTGCGATAGCTGGCAGTGATCACGTCCGCATAACGGTTGCGCCAACCAGCCTCGCGGACCGCCTCATTCACATGCAGCTTGATGGCCCGCATCGAGCGCATCGTTTCCATGGTATAGGTATCTTCATGCGCATCGGCGATCAGCTCTTCCTCGGTGCGGCGCCGGATCGCGGGATAGATGGCGGTGCGGAACACGATGTAGAGCAACGTGGTCGCAACCGTGACGATCATCAGCTGCACGCTGATCAGCGCCATCACAATGAGCGTGGTGATCGCCAGCAACGCATCAATCAGAGCGTTGACGATGCCCTGGGTCAGGATGGACTGGATGGGGCCGACCGAGCGCAACCGCGACATCAGATCGCCGACATGGCGGCTTTCGAAATAGCGTGTCGGCAGGTGCAGCATGTGCCGCACGATGTTGCCCCCCAGCTGGAACGAGATCATCTGTCCCAGCGTCAGCACCACCCATGACCGCAGCGCCTTGATGAGGATGTTGATTGCGTAGACGAGCCCGAAGCCGGTCAGCAGCAACATGACGAGATTGCTGTCGCTCTGGCCGATGGCTTCATCGATGGTCAGCTGCATGAAAAATGGCAGGGCAAGTGCTGTCATCTGCAACAGTAGCGACAGCAGCAGCAGCTGGGCAAAGGCACTACGGAAGTTGACCAGACGCCCCCACAGGTCTGAAAGGCGCACGTTGACCCTGGCGTCGATCGGCTTGAAATCCGCTGTGGGGGTCAGTTCGAGCGCGACGCCGGTAAAGTGCCGCCCGACCTGCCCCATCGCGATCTCGCGCCGCCCGCTCGCAGGATCGAGGATGGTGATGGAGCGCGCCTCTACCCGCTCGAGCACAACGAAGTGGTTGAGGTCCCAGTGCAGTATGGCGGGGGTCACAAGCTTGCTCAGCTCGTCAAGTTCAAGCCTCAAGGGACGCGGTGCCAGATCGAGACGCGAGGCGATCTCGATCAGCTGGGCCAGCGTGGCACCTTTCATCGAAATCGGGAATTGCCGTCGCAAGCCACCAATATTGACGCGATGCCCGTGATGGGCGGCGACCATGGCAAGGCATGCCAGCCCGCATTCGGCAGCTTCGGCCTGAAGCATGGGGCGCATACCCTGCGTCCATGGCCACTCGATCCGGTTCATGACCTCATCGCCTTCAGCACGGGTTCCAGGAACACCTCCCAGAGGCTGCGGTCCTCAAGGATCAGATTGGCAGACAGGGTCATCCCATCGCGCAATTGCCCGGCTCGGAAGCGGCTTGCTGTCTCGCTGGCATCGAACTTCACGCGGACACGGAACATCGGCTCGCTGGCCGATCCGGTCTGGTTGAGGCCCACCGGCGGTGTCGGCACGGTGGAAACCCAAGTTACCGTCCCCGATCCCGTGCCGTATTTCTGGTAGGGAAACGCATCGAACATCAGCCGGACTTTCTGGCCTGGACGAACGAACCCGACAGCGCTCGATGGCGCATAGAGCTGAGCTTCGAGCGTGCTGGCAGATGGGACGACAGCTGCCATGACCGTCGATGCATCGACCCGCTGGCCCGGGCGCACGGCCAGGTCACCGACGGATCCCGCTATAGGTGCGGTCAATGTGAGCCTGTCCTGGCGCAGAAGCCGCGCGCGCTGTTCGGCAAGGGCCGCCATGCGTTCGGCAAGTTGCGAACCGGCCTGATCGGCCCCTATGGCACGGGAGGCGATCTGCGTTTCGATCGTCTTGAGCGCCTCGCGCTGCGCGATGATACGCTCGGCAAGCGTTTCGCGCTCCAGCTTGCGTGCCAGCAAGGCCGCCTGGCGCTCTTCCAGCTCCGCTTTGGTCGCCGCACCCTGCTTGCTCAACCGCTGCGATCGCTGAAGTTGCGCCTCGGCCAGGCGGGCCTGCTCGGCAACAAGCTTTTCCTGGCGCACCAGCGAATCCAGCGATTGGGCGATGCCTTGTTGCTGGGTCCTGAGCGACTGCGTTTCAGTCGAGCCGAGCAGCCCGCTCAGGTCCTTCTGACGCCGCAGCTCGCCATATTGGCGGTCGATCTGCAACAGCTGGCTGGCAATGCCTTCACCGCCGGGGTCGCGCCCCTGCGTGAGCGAGACTGTCAACAGCGGCGTGCCCGCATCGACGGCCTGGCCTTCGCGCACCAGAACCTTTTCGACCTTGGCCTCGGCTGGCGGCGTGATCCGCGAGACACCTTGAGAATACGCGATGACACCGCGAACCTGGGCCCTACGTGCATAGCTGCCGAACGTCAGAAGCAGTGCCAGAGCGAGCACAACGGCGACGATCAGCGTTGTATAAACACGGGCAGACGGAGGCACAGCCGCGACCACAGTGCCGGTGAGCCGCTGGCGGCCGGCGTCGATAACCTCCTGACGGAAGAGTGGACTGTTCATGTCGAGTCGGCCAGATGCATTCGCGCAGGGTTAGCCGCAATTCCTCAAAACGTGATTAATGCGCTGAAAACCCAGTCTTTCGGCTTTTGTAACCAATGGCTGGTATCCGGGGACCCGATGTCGGTCGCCGTTGCGCGCGTCCCAAGAGACACGGGAACCTGAAGTGAGAGCACGGATACTGGTTGCGATACCTTGGCTGGCCGCGGTACCTGTGCTGAACGGGTGTGCGCCGCACGTGCAACTGGCGGTGGCCCCAGACATCCAGTCAGCGACATGGTCGATCCAGCCTGGCGCTGGTGCAGACGGTATTGGTGTAGCTCAAGCGCCGCTCGACTGGGCCGCCTTCGGTTCACCGCGTCTCGATGCGTTGCTGGCCCAGGTGCGTGCGGCGAACACCGATATCGCCATAGCCAATGCACGCATTGCCCAGGCGGCCGCCGACCTGCGCATCGCCAAATCCGCCAACGGACCGACGCTGGAAGCTTTCAGCCGGGCAGAATCGAACGCGCGCGGCGGATCGGGCGACAATGCCTTTCGCGACAGCTATGTCGCAGGTGACCTCGACCTTACCTATACGCTGGATCTTTCCGGGCGGCTGAAAGCTAGCAAGAAGGCGGCGTTCGCCCGATACCGCGCTGCCGGGTATGAAGCGCAGGCGACACGCCTCACCATCGAAGCCGCTGCCGCCACGGCCTATATCGAATACGCGGCGCTGTGTGACAGGATCAAGATTGCCGATCAGGCATTGGCCAATGCGCGGGAGTTCGGACGAACATTGAACCTGCGCGCCGAAGCCGGGATTGTCAGCCAGGTTGATGCAGGTATTCAGGCAGCCGAAACCAATGACATTGCGGTCAACCTGTCGCGCCTGCGCGAGGCGCGATCGCGCACCGTTCAGGCGATCGCAGTCCTTGCAGGCGAAGAGGGACCGCTGTTCGACCTTGAGCCCGCCTCTCTTGCCGATTTCGCGTTGCCGCAGTTCAGGTCAGACCAGCCGGCCTCACTTGTCACCCGGCGGCCCGACATGCTGGCGGCAGCAGCCCGCATCGAGGCTGCAAACGGTGATGTCGATCGCGCACGCGCAGCCTTTCTGCCCGACATCGAGCTTTCGGCCGGCTCTTTCGTCGATAGCGCGGTGGGCGGCGGAATCTTGAACCCTGGCTTTGCGCTGGCCGCCCGGATGGTGGCGACGATCTTCGACAATGGTCGTCTCAAGGGTCAGGTCTATCGAGCATCTGCCGAACAGCAAGAAACCGTGGAACTGTATCGCAAGGCACTGCTGAACGCGCTGGCCGACGCCCAAAATGCGATCGGAGCCGTGCAGGCAAATGGTGAACGCATCCACCTGCTCGAAAACTCGCAGCACAATGCCGCGCGCACGGCTGCACTTGCGCGTGCTCGATATGCAGAGGGCGCCGAAGATTTTGGGGCCGTGCTTGACGCGGAACGTCAACGACTCACCGTCGAGGATGCGCTTGCCAGTTCGCGGCAGCAAGCGTTCAATTCAGCAATTGCCCTCTATGCCGCGCTTGGCGGAAGCCCTCGATAGCCTTTCCAGCCTAGCCGCCAAATTCGCCTGCCAAACTGGGAAAACAGCTACTGAAGCATTCGAGAGCAGAGGGACCAGCACGCTTTGGACAGCTCCCGTGATCGCGCCGCGATCGTAGCACCACGCTCCCGCTGCCAATTAGGGATATCTGCGGCAATTTCGACTTTGCGGTTTGCAAGCATCGTCTTGCATTCATCGGTGCAAGCCAATTGGGCTCCGACGATAATTTTCACGCAGTTCACCTGAAACGAAGCACAATTTGCGATTAACGGATTGTGGTAGAAGCACTAAATTAACCAAGCTCCGGCAATCGTTTCCAATGTTTCGCGGTTCCGGCAACTTGAGCAAGCAGATCCCTGTGTTGGGTTGGCCGTTGGCAACCGGCTTGGCCTATTATACCGCAGCGGTAACGTCACTTGCTCTTACAAAGGGTCATGACGGAATTGCGACGGTGTGGCCATCAAGCGGCGTACTGTTGGCTGCGCTGCTCCTCAGCGAAAAGCGAACTTGGCCGCTCCACATTCTGGCGGGAGCGATCGCCAGTCTTGTCGCCAATCTTGGGCAGGGCAATGGCATCGGTATCTCACTGGGTTTCACGGCAGCAAATGTCACTGAATCTCTGCTGGCTGCTTGGCTACTCATGCGCAGCAACGCCCAGCGACCATTTGCAGCCAGATCGACGGACATCGTCACCTTCTGCACCCTGGCTGCATGCTCGACGTTGATCAGTGCGTCGATGGCGTCGATGATCGTGCCCGATCCAACGCCTGTCTTCTGGTTTTCATGGTTCTCGACCGACCTTCTTGGCATTTTACTGGTCACTCCGCTGATCCTGATTATGGGCTGGTCGCTGCGCAGAGGCAGGCTGCTGCCAAGGCATCAGACCCTTGGACAAATTGCCGCGATGTTCGCCATTGTGGCCGCGGTTGCGATATTCACGTTCTCGCAATCGAGGTTCCCGCTCCTGTTTCTGCCAATGCTGACCATCCTGGCGGCCGTGTTCCGCCTCGGTGTGTTGGGTGCGACAGGTGGCGTGCTGGTCGTCGCAGTTGTCAGTTCAATCGCCGTGACACTGCATTCGGGTCCGGAGGCGCTCATCGATGCTGATCCGATGGCTCGCAGCCTGTTTCTGCAATTCTATCTGCTGTCCTTGTTCGCTTCATCGCTTCCCATCGCGGTGCTGCTCGCCGCGCGCCGACGGCTGGTAAATGAGATCAGCGAGAGTGTCCGTCTTCTCCAGCTCGCCGAGAGCGTGGCCAATGTCGGGCACTGGCGGCTGGACATTCTGACAGAAACTGTGACCTGGTCACACCAGGTCTTTCGGATTCACGGCCTGACCGACGATCATCCGCCTGCCTATGCAGATGCGATCAACGCATATCACCCTGAAGACCGTGCCATGGTGTCATCGACCATCGAGCGCGCGATAATGGATCATCAGGGGTTCGAATTCCGCGCCAGGATCATCAGGCCCGATGGCGAGGTCCGCCATGTCCTGTCGCGCGGTGAGTTCGATGGCATCAGCAACGACCGGCCGATGGCGCTGTTTGGCGTCATTCAGGACATTACCGCTCAGGTGGCCCACGAGGACGATCTCAGGGCAGCTGGCCAAAGAGCTGCGCGGGCGGCAAAGGAAGCACAGATCCTGGCGGAAACCGACCAGCTGACCGGGGTAGCGAACCGACGTCGCGTGACGCAGTATCTGGCACAGACGATCGCAATCGCGCTGGAAAACGGGCGACCCATGGCCGTAGCGCTGCTCGACATCGACCACTTCAAGGCGATTAACGACCAATACGGGCATATTGTGGGCGATCAGGTGATTCAGCGGGTCGCCCTGGACGCGAGCCGCCAATTGCGCGGCGATGATATGCTCGGCCGCTTCGGTGGCGAGGAGTTCGTCATCGTTTTGCCGGATGCCACCGCAGCCATTGCCGTGATGGTCGCCGAGCGGGTGCGAAGTGCGGTCGAGGCTGGCAGAGCCAGCCCGTCCGTCACCATTAGCATCGGCGTTGCCGAATGGACACTGGGCGAGACCAGCGACAGTCTGCTGCGACGAGCTGACGAGGCGCTATATGCGGCCAAGCGTGCTGGCCGGAACGTACTCAAACTTTCGGCATGAGGTAGAGACATAGGTCTACCACACCGCCAAAAAACAACCAGTTCCGCAATTTTCCAGTTCAGTATCAATCTCTGAATCGAGTTAACCAAGACTGCTAGTCAAAGCCCGGCCTCTTTCGAAAGCAGAGAATTTTCCGAGCGCGCTACATATGGTTTCAAGTCGGTCGGCTGGAGCGATGCTGTCGGCCTCAGTGCTGTCTGAACTGTGCCTGCCCGTTCATTGATCGCCGCGACGAGTTTGGCACGATCGTTGGTCACGATGGTGGCAGATCGCCTGGCGCGCGATAATCCGACATAAAAGCTCTTCTGGTCAACCAGGTTGGTTGCGCGGCTGTCGGCATGGACGATGACATGGTCTGCTGTTCGTCCCTGCGCGGCAAAGGCGGTATCGACATAGCCGTGTGCGATATGCCGGTCGCGCGCGGCACCGAGATCGAGGGTCTGTGACCGGCCCTTCGAGCTCCGGATCGTGGCGGTGCCGGCATCAGCATCGACCTGAAGCACCTGCGCGCGTTCACCATTGACGCGTCCCGCGTCGCGATCGTTGCGCGTGAACCGGATGGTGTCTCCGGCGCGCAGCTCCAGGCGCTGGCTTTCAAACACCTGGACTTCGCCCGTACCCCATTGGCGCAGCCGCCAGTCGACAGCCTTGCCGTCCTCACCCTCGAGCGCGATTGCGCCTTTGGCCATATCGATGCTTTCGATCCGAAGCGCCTCGCCTCGCTTCACGCCCTTGTCCGCATAGTCGCGGGAGAAGCGGACAATATCGCCGATGTCATAGCTCAGCGGATCGCGTGCCTCGGCGCGGGTGAGTCCCTTGTTGACCAGACTCCAAATGGTCAGCGACGGACCATTCAGGCTGCCCGAACGGGCAAGCGCCGAACGGATTTCAGCGGTCAGCGCATCGCGGCCTTCGCGCGATGGCTCTATGACGATGGTGCGTTCCCGGCGGTGAGAATCGAGCCCGGCATAGCGCGCAGCAATTGCGGCAAAACGCGCGTTTCGGTCGGCATGTTCGATGATATCGCCGCCACCGCGATCGATCGCCGCTAGCGCCTTTCTCGCATCGCCCTCGATCGAGGCGAGTACCGCATCCTTCACCGCGCGGTTGCTCTGGCGAACGATCTGTTCAAGCTTTGCCGTCTCCATCCCGGCAGCCTGGAGCTGGGCAAAGGCAGCGCCTGCCTCGACCGAACCCAGCTGCTTGACATCGCCTACCAGCACCAGCCGGGCATGGTGTTTTTCGGCTTTCTCGAACAGCCTTGCCGTATCGCGCGCCGAGAGCAGAGAGGCCTCGTCCACGATCCAGAGCTGGGCCCCGCTATCGGCAACTCTGTCGGGCTGCAGCAGCTGGCGCGCCACGGTATCGCCGCGTATCCCGAGAGCCTGACCCAGTACCATGGCAGCTGAGGCAGTCGGCGCGAGCGCCGCCACCTGGACGCCCCTTGACCGGGCCTCCAGAGCAAAGGTTGCAAGAACCGTCGTTGTCTTGGCGGTACCGGCATAGCCCTGCACGGCCGTGACCCGGTTGCGGCTCGTCAGCAACTGGCGTGTGGCTGTCAGCTGATCGTCATTCCATGGCAGGCCTGTATCGGAAGCGCGACGCGAAGCCATCACCACCGCCCTGGCTGCGGCGAGCGGCGAGGCGATCGGAGCGAATGCGCCGCGACCATCGGCCTCGATCTGCAATAACCTGGTTTCCGCTTCGATATTACGGCGTGTCGTAAATCCAGCAAACTGGGCGCCGCGGCGGTCGACAAAAGCCCTCGGCTCGATGTCACCTTTTCCAGCCGCTGCTTCGATAGCTGCTGAAATATCCGAATAGCCTATCCGGCCCATCCCCGCGCGTCCCGCTTCTTCGTGCAGGGCAGCTGCTGCAAAGACCGACTGGCGTTCCCCAAGCCTGTCGGCTGCATGAGCGACGGCGCGCGATGCAGCTATTGCTTTCTCGTCGCCCTGAATTGCTAAGCCGGCTCGCATGCGAGCTTCCCTCACCATGGCATGGCGCTGAGCAGCACCGAAGCCGGCTCGGTCGGCCGTCTCGCGCCAGTCAGCAACCAGCGAAGCTTGGTCGACCGCCTTCTTGGCTTGCCGGGTATCAAGGGCAGCCACCTGCTTTTCAGCGGCGCTGGCATCCGATCGGGTCGATCCGCGATTCGCCAGTGCAGCCTCGATCTCGGCACTTCGCTTGCTGAAGGCGGTCATCACATCGGCAGAAACGCCCCTGATCTCGAACATCGAATCCTTGGCGATATCGATCTCATAGCCGAGCTCGCGCACCTGGAGCGCCAGTTCCTGCCGATAGATGGCACCGATCTGCTTCTGCAGCTGATAGATCGCGCGAGGCTCGAGGCTCCGCCAGGAACCGTCTTCGGTCTGCGTGGCATTCATGATCACATTATGCGTGTGAAGCTGGGGATCCTGGGCGCGGCTGGTGCCATGCTGGAAGCTTGCGATGACGAGATTGGCTGTAGCCTTGCGCGTCACAGCCCCATCGGCGCGGACGCGGGTCGCCGCCATATGGGCCTCGACATGGGCGAGCGCAGCCCTGACCGCAGCATCATGTGCCCCGATCAGCCGACGGTCGCCTGCAACTTCGGCCATGATCGATACCGACTTCGGCGCACTCAGGGTCACATCCCATCCCGGCCGGTGCTCGAGCTCGCCCTGCCTGTATGTCCCGAGCTGCTGCCCACCGATCTGACCTTCGAGCATCCGGCGGAACACATCCCGGTCGACATCGCCCGAAAGTGCAAGCTTTTCGGCACCCATGCCGTTCCAGGCTGAAGGAGACTTGCCCCCGTCGGCATAATAGTCGTCGGCTTCGTAATAGCTGCTTGCCTGGGCCGGACTGGTCAGTGCGGATACCGATGCCACCATCAGACGGGTCCATCATCGGCAGAGGCCGGAGAGGAAACAGGCGGCGGCTCAGGCACTTCATCTGCGACATCTGCAACCTTGAGCTGCTTCTGTGCGGGCTGAGGGTCGGCGGACGCACGGGTCTTTCCCGAATGATGCCACAAGGTGGTGCCAGGGTCTGCCGGCACGAACGACGGCTGTCGGGCTTCGCCCCGCCTGGCGATATGATCGGCAGCCAGCGATATGAGGGCTACGGGAAGACCATCGGGAAACAGCAGATAGCCCTTGTGGCGCGGGAGGCGCAGTTCGCTCTCATGGATTGCGGGTCTGATGCTGCGCTGCTTGCCCAACGTGATCCTGGGCGGCTCGTCCTTTTCGCTGAGAGCGCCCGTCATGGTGTGGATCTCGACTTCGCAGTTACCGATCGTATCGCTGGCCCAGCGCCGCGATTCAGCGTCGGTCAACTGGAGGAAGAGCTTGGTGTTGCAGCAACCGAGCATGGCTTCGGAAATGTCCCTGCCATAACGGCTGCGCATCTGGCCGATGCCCTGGAAGGTCAGGATGACCGCGGCCCCGAACTTTCGTCCTTCGGGCAGCAGCCGGGCAAGATTGTCGACGGCAGGGAGGTCTGCGAGCTCATCGAGCAGGAACCAGACCCGTCGTGAGGCAGAGGGGGTAAGACCGAGCATCGCACTGGCTGCGCATTCCAGCCAGCAGGCCAGCAGCGGCTTTGAAGCTTCGAAATAGTCTTCCTTGCGCGGCACGAAAATCCAGGGGCGCGGTCCCGATCTTTCATCGAGGCCCGTAATGAAATCGCGGAACGAGAAGGGCCGTTCGTCACCGACGGGCATGCGCAGGAACTGGATGAGATTTGCCGCCTTGGCGAGCATAAACAGCACGCTGCCGGTGGCGCGGTCGGCATCGTCGGCAAATGTTCGTGCCGACGAGCTGTCGCCGAGCCAGGCCTTCAGCTCTGCAGCGGTCTGAACCTGCAGCGCATGCAGGAGTCCGGGCAATGTTCCCCTGCCCTCGCGCCAGAGCGCGCGCAGCATATTGGCCACCAGGATCCGGCTGGTTTCGAGCCAGACATCGCGGTCATGCTGTCCGGTTTCGCTGATCAGCTGCTGGGCGATCCGGTCGGCATCCGCGGGATGGGCAATCTCTGCAAAGGGCGACCAGAAGGCACAGCGCGCATCGAACGGATTGAGAATGATGTCGCCGCGTGCCGGATCGTAATAATGGGCGATGAACTCGCCGCTGGTATCATAAACCAGCGCCGCCTCGCCGCGCGCTTCGATGCCGTCGAGCATCTGCCGCAGCACCGTGGTCTTTCCGCTACCGGTCGTCCCGATCATCGCCATATGGCGGGTCTCGAGCCTTGCAGGCAATGGGACAGCGCCGATCGTGAGCGAATCGCCGTTGGGACCGACCGCGACCATTTTTGCGAGAGCAGTCTCGCTGGTGACGATGGTCCCGCTGACGACACGGTCACGAAGCGCTGCTGCACGGCGTCGTTCAGCTGCGCGGCGCAGCAGACCCATACCGAGTGCCCAGCCTGCGAACCCCAGGATCGCCCCGCGATGTGCGAGCGTGCTGGCGGCAGCCGCCGCATCGCGGAAATAGGGATGCCTGGCCACGGCCTCGGCAGACACCATCTCGTCGCCATCCGGGTAGCGAAGGGTCATGTCCGGATCGCCGCCGCGGCCAGCAGAAAGCCAGCTAAGCAGCCGTGCATGGACATAGGTCCCGCATACCTGCATTTGGCGCGTATCGAGCATCAGCCAGGGAGCTGCGAGCCCGCCAAGCGCAACCGAGCAAAGCATGACGAGCGCGTGGCGCTTCAGCCGCCGGGAGCGGCTCAGGCGGTCATGGCGACGCAGGCTCTCGGCATGCAGTCGGCGGTCCTGTGGCTCGGTCATGAACGGCCCTGAGCCAGAGCTTTCTGGCGGTCATAGGCACGATGGATTTCAGCGGTGATGGTCTCATCGGTCTTGCCATCGCGCTTGGCAGCACTGCGCGCATAGCAGTAGGCGGCGCATGCGGTGAACAACGCCCTGTCGATCATTCCTCCCAAGCCGCCAACGTCTGCGCTGAGCGTCCCTGCTTCAATCAGCAATTCCTTGAGGGCTTCGCTTTCGCTTGATGGCTTTGACAGCGCCGAAATCCCGGCTTCGACACAAAGCGGCAGCATCGCATAAACGGTCATGCCGCGTTCTCCAGCGAGACGCGAGAGTGCATTGTCGACCTCACTTGCCAGACGTACAGTATGCCTCCTCCGCGTCATCTCACCGTCCTGGACCAGCGGCAGATCAGCGGCTCAAGAAATGGCAGAAAACCTGATGTCTCGCCCCGCGATTTTGAGGTGGCGTCAGATCCGCCGCTCGAAAAATGGCGGAAATGCTGCATGCACCCGTGCGTGAGGTGTGTATCCAATTTACGGGTCCGATGCGAAGCATCGCGGCCCAGCAACCTTGAGGAAAAATGCGCAGATTGAAGCATGGTCCCTGGCCCGAGACGGGCCATGGTTGCCGACTTGCTCCCGGTCGCCAGCGACAGCTCCCCGGCGATGTCACTGCCAGCATCCAGGAAAAACTGGCCCGGAACTGGGCGAACGACCATGCAGGCAGTTGGCACCACTCGCCAACGAGCAGCTTTCTGCACAAGGCGAGCATCCGGTGCAGCCGTCGTGAATCCCGGGAGCAATGGAGTCGTCATCGACATCTCCTGCAAGCAGCCTTAGTGCCGCCTCTTCATCGGCGCTGCCGCGGCGATAACGGCACAAACAGAGAGTTGGTCTCCGCACCGGGCTGGCTGCCAGAGCTGCCCGATACGTCAGCTTCGGCCTCATCCGGTTGCTGCTCCCGCGTGGGGCCAAGCCCGCTTTCGCTGGCACTGCGTGTGGCGACGAAGACCGACGGGGGATGCAGAGGACGTGCATTTGCGATGTCAAATCGCGGTTCGGCAATTGCAGGCGCGCCGATCAAATACGGCGCGAGACGAGCGACATAGGAACGCGTCTCTGCAGGAAGGTGGCGAAGGCCGGCGCGGTATTCGTCCACCCGGCCCGGCCCTGCGTTATAGGCAGCCAGCATGAGCCTTAGATCAGCATATCGGTCCCACATCAGGCGCAGATATGCAGCACCGCCATGGATGTTGGCGCGAACGTCGAACGGGTCCGATCCCAGACCGTAGCGCGCAGCAAGCATCCTCCAGGTCCGCGGCATGATCTGCATCAGGCCCATCGCATCTACAGGCGAAAAGGCGCGCGATCTTCCACCGCTCTCGGCACGCATGACCGACCAGATCCAGCGCTCGGGAATGCCGAAGCGGCGCGAAGCGTCTGCCACATGCGGTGCATAAGGGTGCGGTTCAGTGGGTGCCGATACCGACCCGGATACCGCAGCAGGCAGGGGCTGGCTCTGCGGTTCAGCTGCATATGCCGGGCACCCGGCAAGCATCCCGATCTGCAGTCCCACTGCCATCAAGGCGGTCATCCGCACGCAAACAACATGCTTTCTGCTGGCCATGACCTATCTCGGATCACGGGTCTTCGAGCGCGACCAGAGCAGATGCCAGCCGTCGTCGCTGCCTCCTGCCTGAACGAGAATGGCGCGCAGGGGTTGGACGAAGCCGGGATCGTCGATCTGCAAAGCAATATAGTTTCCAGCGCGCTTGCCGCTGCGGTTCCACCCTGCCCCGATCTCGGTGCCGGTGTCAGCGCTACCGTTCAGCACCTTCCAGTCGGGCGCATTCTCGCTGCTGTCGAGTTGGGCTGGCACAATCGTTATCTGTGCATCGAGGCCGAGCGTGGACAGTCGCCCCGAATATCGGGATTGATCAAATCCGAACGTGCCGATGATCATGGCAAATGCTCCTTGTTTCTTGTGGTGGCATGGTTCAGCTCGGGTTCCGGGAGCCAACGCAGCGGTGCACCGGGGCGCGAGCGGGTGAGCAGGGGCCGGGCGATCCCGATGACGCTCGAAGACGCGACAGGCCCGAAATATCGTCCATCGAGGCTATCAGCGGCCGGGTTCAGCAGAAACAGCTCGTCAGCGCCAATGCATCGACATCCCTGCCAGACAGGCATCGTACGCCCCATGCTGTCATGCGGCCGGGCGACAGACATGGTCTTGCCATCGACCGACACCTTGGCACCCCGTCTGCAAACCGATTGGCCGGGCAGTGCAGCGATTTGCTTGAGCAGCGGCACGCCGGTTGGCAGATAGCCCCGCTCCTCGATTAGTTGCGCGATCGCCGCGTTTGGCGTCAGAACAACCAGATCCCCGCGACGCGGAAGGACAAAGTCATCGACCAGATAGAGCCCGACCGGAGCGCTCGGGCTGGCGTTCCACAAAAGGCGGGGACGCGGTTCGAGACAGGCAATTGCTGCAAAGGCGCTGCTGAACAGTCCTGCCAGCACGCAGGTTCTGCGGAGCCAGCGCGCGTTCATCGCCCGGTCCTGCTGCGCTGAAGCCATGCCGCGTGGCGTGCGCGGGTATAGGGCCTGATCTGGCGTCCCTCGTTCTGCCTGGCAGCAACATCGCGCCAATGGTCGGGCGATGCATCGCATGGATCGATGCCGTCGGCCTCCATCGCATCGACCATTTTAAGCACCTGCGAAACATGCGCCAGGTTCTCGACATGGAGCAGACGTTCGCCGCCTACGATCACAGAAGCGATGGGCGCACTGGTCTGCCCCGCGTTTGCAGCCTGCACGACCGAAAGACTGCAGCAGGTAGGGCCGAAGTCGCTGGAAATGCGCCGGACCAGCGCGAACACCGCGCCGGGACGGAAGGAAAGGATGCGGCTGTGCTCGCCGACGATCCGCTCATGCGCGACCCGCCCGAAGCGCAGCATATGTTCGCAGCGGCCCTCGATCCATGTCAGCCGCACTTCGGTAACCGACGCATCGGCACCGCTCTGGCGTCCACAGGCGAATTGCGGCTTCACAGTCTTTCCCCGGCAGCGGCAAAGTCGCAGGACAGATGTCTGCGAAGCGCGTCCACCGCGTGCAAAGGGCGGTCTGAGGCGACGATCGCGCGCAGCGTTTCATCAGGGCGACGCATCAGCGGCGTACCGGACGGGCAGGATGGATCGTTCCCTTGCCCGGATCGGAGGTCGAGGAGCGCCTGCCGATTTCGGCCCACGCATCGAGATCCTCGATCGCGTAGACGATCCTGCCGCCCAGCTTGCGATACTCGGGGCCGGTGCCGTAGCAGCGGTGCTTTTCGAGGGTCCTGGCAGATAGCCCGAGCCGAAGCGCGGCATCGGGGGTCTTCAGATAGCAGGGGGCGGAATAGGCGTTCACTTGGGCATTCCTTCCAGTAACCGGAGCGGACCAGCGCGATTTGCGGCGGCTGGAGCGGCATGGCGGACATTCTTCGGTCACCGGAGCGGCTGATTATCGGGATTGTTTTTGTCGCCCCTCCCCGCCCGCCAGCAGCGCGCGGTAGCCGCTGTTCATCATGGCCCTGGCCTCGCCGATCAGGCGCTGCGTCCGGCGTCTTTGGGAGGATGACTTCCATTCCGCGCCCCGCCCGATCGACATGCCGGGATAGACGCGCTGGCACGCAAGTTCGTGACTGGTCAGTCGAACGCCGTCCGGAATCACCGCAAGATCGAGGATGTCACAAAGCAGTTCGAGGCGCTGCCGCTGAAACTCTGTCGGGATCAGAAGGCCAGCAGGTTCCCCGGAGCCGAAGTCAACTGGCGGGCAGTTCAAGACCGCAGAGGCGGAAAGGCGAACTGACGCCAGTTGATCGCAGGGAATGACAAAGGCGAGCGGCCGCTCATGCAGACCCGTCAGCAGGCAGAGCCGATGCAGCATCTGACCATCGCTGAGGACCATATGATGACCCGTCCGCAGCTGCTGCTCCGCGATCACACGCAGCGGTGTCATGAAGCTGGCCGCAGACCTCCCCGTGAAACGATCAGGGGCGGCATCGAGGATGGTCACGAAACCGCAGGCATCAGCGGCCCAGAATGCCGGTGCCTCTTGCGCATTCAGGTCAGGCGGACAAGGAAAAGCTGAGGCCCCAGCGCCGGGCCATTTCCTCCTCCCGTCCAAGGTCCCGGCTGCGCCCTGTCTTCACCACGGCGCGATATTCGGCCCGGTATCGGGGATTTCGGCGCAGGAATTCCTGGGCGAAGCCGGGAAAGTCGAGCGTGTGCCGTGAAAGTGCCTGTTCGGCCATCGCTGCCTCCTCGAAAACCTGCGATAATGGCCATCGGAAGCGTCGCGGCCATTCCGGTCCTGAGGGGCGGCAGTCCCTGAAACAGGGTAGCCCGCCCGGCCTTTCGGCCGGGCGGGCTGCGCGGATCAGTCCGCGCTCCTGCGGCTCGGGCGGTTCCAGACCAGGTCGTGCGTCCCATCTTCGGCCTCGAAGAGCTGGGCAAAGACCGGAGCGGCAAAACTGGGATCATCGAGCTTCACGGACAGGTAGGAGCGCTTGTCCTGAGAGGTCTTGGCCCAGGCTGCGCCGACTTCCGCCTCGCCGACGAAAACCCGATGGCTGGGTGCATTGTTGCCGGGATTGTCTTCGGGCGCGATGCGCACCGACTTGGCCTGCAGGGAGAGTGTAACGATCTGACCGCGATATTCGCCGGAGACCTTCTTGAACGAACCAATTTTTGCCATGTTGAATTCCTTTCCTCGAATGCTCGAGCCGCGCCAGTGCGGTCTCGATGCGCATCGCCCGCCAGCAAGGGCGGAGCGCTGCAGCCGGATGGCCCGGAGCGGATGCGGAGGACGGCAAGCCAGCGTCTTTCTTGCTCCGCGAGGAACGGCGGCACGCCGGGGGAAGAAAGTCGCGACGGCTCGCCGTTGCGGCAAGCACAGCCAGCGCAGCGACTTGCTGGCAGATCGCGCATCTTCGAGAGACCGTATTGGTGCGAGGGACAACGAGGTTAGAGAACTGACAAGATTGTTCGATAATGTTCCCATATACTGACCCAGCTACACGCCATCGCCGCAGGCCGCGCCGTCTTGACTGAACAACAACATACAGCCCTGAAACGTCATATCTGGGTTTTGGAGGCACTAGGCGATTGTCGGAGTTTGGGGACTTAACCGCCGGACCCATTCGACATGCTGAATGGCTGGGTTCGCCAATACCGGTCAGTCAGCTTCGACTGGGGTTCTGCAAAACGCCGAAATTCAGCAAGCGACCTCATTGCGGTCATTCGCGTCGCGCGGACGCTTTGGTCTAGAGGTCGGATTGGACCGAACTTCTGGCAAAGCCGAGAATGAGCTTCAGTGTTATTGCTGGTGAGCGCGCTTGCTCACGGGTATAGTCGAGCAGCGAGTCAAGCAGCGCACGATCGTAATGCCGCCCGTTCATCCATAATGCCGCGATCTTGCGAGTGTTGCCTATGTCTTCGAGTGGATTGGCTCTCAGCAGCACCAGATCGGCGCGCTTGCCGATGGCCACCGAGCCCGCCTCGCGCTCTTGTCCGGCATAGCGTGCCGCAGCGATTGTGGCGGCACGCAGAACTTCGGGCGCGCTGAGGCCGGCATTGACCAGGTGCGCCATCTCGTCGTGATAACGAAATCCGCCGATCGTCGTGTCTGTGCCGACCAGGATGCCGACGCCTGCGCGGTGAGCTTCGCCCGTGAGCTTGCGACCATGTTCGAAATAGGCGCGCAAAGCCGCCTTGTGGTCAGCGGACGGATAGCGCGCCGCGACGGCGCCGAGGTCGTCTCTCAGCGCCCATCGTGACAGCGGATCGAGATACTCGAGGCGCGGGTCGGCAAGAAACTCCGGATCGGCCGATCTTGCGTCTTCCTCGCGGGTTACATGGGTGGGTACCAGCCAGGTTCCGGCAGCACGCATCTGGCCGAAGACTACGGCGCACTTTTCCGCGTCATGCTCCTTGACGATGCGCCGGGCGAGCGCGCCGGGGGAAACGTCGGCAAGCTTCCCCTCGCGCCATGCAGCGGCCTGCGCGAAGCAATGACGCGGCAGCGCGTCGGAATGTTCGATGCTGACCTGGCCAGCTCGGACCGCTTCGTCGAGGGCGACGGCTTTTGGCAAGTGACCGAGCAGCTTCAAGCGGTGTCGCCGGGCTTCCTCCGCCGCACGGAAATAGGCTGGCCGCGAGAGTCGGTCATAGACCTTCAGCGCATCAAGCCCGCGGTGCTTGTAAACAAGCGCGAGCCGCGAGACATCGGATGGGGTCACGTCCGGGCCTTCGAGATAGTAGCTGGCAATCTCCACGAAGCGGGGAGACGTCATCTCGCCTGCATCGGCCGCCCGCGTCCATGCACGCTTGTCTTGAAGGCAGGCGATCAGCGTGTCGCGTGTACCCGGGCAATCCATCATGTCGCGCACATTGACGATGCCGTTTGCGACAAAGAGCGGCAAGTGCAGTTCGGGCGAGACATGGAAGCTGTGCATGTGCATGTCCCAGAAGGCCGGGACCAGCCAGCCCCCCTTGCCATCGATCACCGGAAGGCCGTCACCCTGTGCCGCGCTTCCGATCGCATGGATGCGACCGCCGCGCAGTTCGACATCGGTGAGCGGGCCGGCCGCGCACCTCTCCACATCGACGATGTGGACCCTGCGAATGAGGTAGTCGGTGCCGGGAGGCGGTAGCGGTGCTGGAGGGGTCGGCCACATCAGGAGCACAAGAAGCGCGAGCGCCGCTACACCGATCGTTACTCCAGCGATCTTGAGAGCTCTTTTCATCAGCCGGTTCCTTTGATGAGCCGGGCGCATTTAGCCACACGCCTGTGAAAGAAGCGTCAAAACGCTTTCGATGGGTGTGTGACGGACTACCGCTCAAGCTTGATGCCGCACTGCTTCCGGCAGCAAGTCTGAACGGACGGGATCCGACTCAAAGCCCGCAAAATTCGAGTCTGAGATGCACGCCCTTGCGGCTGCCTTCGGCCTCATCGAGGAAAAGTCCGATCCCAGCTGCGTTGCACAGGCGCCGAGAGATATCGAGGCCCAGGCCGCTACCGCTGCTACCGATGCCCTTCGCGAAAGGAGCGAACGGATCGGTCCCGGGTTCAAATCCGGGGCCGTCATCCGAAATCGACAAAGAGCCGTTAACATATCTGATCAACAGCTGGCCGGCCCCGACATGCTGGAAGCTATTGCCGATCAGGTTGTTGAGCACGAGTTGCAATGACGTCGGGTGCGCGAGCACGGCGGCATTAATGTCGACCTCGGTAAAAACCTCGATCAGGCTGCCGGGATGGCGTGCCCTGGACCAGGATACGGCTTTGTCGATCAGCGGCCGGAGCCGCACGCGTTCCTTGCAAAAGCGATGATTCTCCCGCGCCAAGGCGAGCAGTTGATCAAGCGCCAGGACCATGTCGGTGGTCGCGGTTTCAATTCGCCGCAAGGGCTCAGCAACACCAGACGGCAGGTCGCGGTTGAGCGCGATGACTTCCGCGGCGCCGGAAATGACCGCCAGCGGCGTGCGCAGTTCGTGACTGGCATCGCGGGTGAAAGCGCGCTCCCGCTGAACAAATCCGCTTATCCGCGCAAATGCCTGCTCAAGTACTTCTGCGAGCGTCCCGATTTCATTGGTCGGATAATCTTTCGCATTCAGTATCGGTATCTCCGATCCGGCCCCAGCCACATCGCGAGCCAATGCGCTGAGCGGCTGCATCGCCCGATTGACGAGCCACCACCCGAATGCGGCCATGACCGTCGCGATCATCAGGCTGAGCCCCGCCAGCAGCACGATGAACGAATTCCGGTATGGACGAACGAGCAAATCCCCGCTGACTTCAATCACTGCAATCGCCGGTGCCCGCCCCGCTCCAGATATGCCCTCGTTGAGATCGAAGCGCTGGATATGATAATGGCGGCCCTGCTGTCCGTAGAATTCGCTCTGCTGAGGATTTTCCAAAAGTTCCTTTTGGATCTCCGGTGGCAGATGCTGTTGGCCGCGATATATGGTGACGGTAGGATTGTTCGGCGTCGTCAGCGCGCCCGATCTGCGCCATGCGGCTGTCTGAAAAGCGACCTCTTGCGACAGCCTCTCGCGAAACAGCCGGTCTTCGGTGGTATAAGCGATGGCAAAGGCGGCGAGGCCGAAGATCGCGCTTGTCGCAATCACGCTGCCTATGATCGTGAGAACAATGCGCCCGCGCAGGCTGTGCCGCCTTCCTCTCACCGTGCAACCTTCAAGCGAAACCCGATACTATGTACGGTCTCGATGATGGGGACGTCGAAAGGCTTGTCGACCACCTGGCGCAGCAGGTGCAGATGCGCGCGCAGCGAGTCGGACGAGGGCGGTTCATCCCCCCAGAGGCGCGAAGTCGCCTCATCACGGCTGACAGGATTGGGCCACGCTTCTGCCAGCAGCAAAAGCAGTTCCCACAGCAGCGGAGTGAGGCGCAGCGGCTGCCCGTCCCGGGTTGCGATGCGTGCCTGACGGTCGATGGTCAGCGGGCCGACCACGAAGCGATGCGACTGGCCCAGCTGCGGTCGCAAGGTCAGCGCGGCCACCCGCGCGGCAAGCTCTGCCAGTGAGAAGGGCTTGACGAGATAATCATCAGCGCCATGCGCAAATCCCGCCAGCTTGTCATCGAGCGTATCGCGCGCGGTGAGCATCAATATGGGTATGCGGCGGTCCGCGCAGCGGCGAAGCTCGCTGCAGACGCTCAATCCGTCGCGGTTCGGCAGGGCCAGATCCAGCAGCAGGATGTCGATCGGGCGCACCAGCGCTTCGCGAAGCCCCGACTCGCCATCCGCAGCATAATGCATTCGGTGCCCAAGCGCCTCGAGATAGTCGATGATGTTGCTGGCCAGATCGGGGTTGTCCTCCACCAGCAGAATGTCGAAGCTTTTGCTCAAGAGCAGTTTCCCGGCTGTTACTTCCGCCTCATGGCGCGCCCTGTGTCAAAGGAACGTCAAACCGCGTTTCACATCTGCATGACATCCGGTGTGCGAATGCTGCCAGCATCAACAGCTTGTGAAAGGGTAGAAGATGCTGCTGCGGATAACAACGGTGCTGACGTGCACGCTCGCTTTGCTGCTGTTTGCGCCTAGTCATGCTATCGCCGCTCAGAACAACCGCGTCCTGCTGGTCGTCAGCGGTCATGGACTGGAAGAGGGCAAGGCACGCCCCGGCTTCGAAATGGACGAGCTCACACAGGCCTATGCCGTTTTCGCGGACAATGGCCTGCAGGTCGACATCGCCAGCCCAGCGGGCGGGGTGGTCGTGGCGGACAAGTTTGATCGCGACAAGCCCTATAACGAGCGGTTCCTCGCCGATCCGATCGCCACCGCGAAGCTGAATGCCACCCTTTCGGTCGCGAGCCTCGACAAACAGAACTATGCGGCAATTTTCATCATCGGCGGCAAGGGCGCAATGTTCGATCTGCCCGTCGATGTTCAACTGAAGGCGCTGCTGGCACAGACCTATCAGGCCGGAGGGGTCATCGGCGCTGTCTGCCATGGTCCTGCAGTCCTGATGAACATCTCGCTGCCAGGCGGCGTGTCGCTGCTTGAGGGACGCTCGGTCACCGGATTTTCAAACGAGGAAGAAGCGCTGTTCGGAAAGGGCTGGGCGCGGGCGTTTCCCGTTCTTCTGGAAAACGGCCTGCGCGGATCAGGTGCACAGTTCAGCGACGCCCCGATGATGCTGAGCCATGTCGTCACGGATGGCCGGCTGGTGACGGGGCAGAATCCATATTCGACCGCTGCAGCAGCAGAAGCGGTGATCAGGGCGATGGGACGGATACCCGCGCCGCGCCAGCCATGGGCGGATGAGCGCAGCATCGCGTTGCTCGGCGAGATGCTGACCGACGGCAAAGGGGCAGCGCTCGCGACATTTGCCACGGATCCGACGCTGTATGATGTTCCACTGATCGCGATGTGGGGATATTACCGAGCGCAATCGGCGGGATCAGACCGCGATGTGCTCGCCAATGCGGTCGAAGTCATGGAACTGGCCCTGCCCCATTTCAATCGTCCGGAACTGGTTTCCGCCATCGCCGAGGGTCGCAGCAAACTTGCAGCGATGCCGTAACGCCGTCGCGGCCTTGCCATTGCCGATCTGTTATCTTCGGCTCGGCTCGAGCCAGAACCGGGGACAGCATCACTACAGTGTTGATCGTCTATCGGTTGAGACCAGAAATAGAACATTGTGCTTTCCCTCAGGACAAGAAGGGGCAACATGAGAAACATCTCAAAAGTAGCTGGCTTGATCGGCGCCATTGGAGCGATGCTTTCTTTCCCTGCGTACGCGCAATCCTACGCCCAGGTCTTTGCCGAGCTTGAGCAAGCCGTGACGGAGAATTTCTACGATCCGCATTTCGGCGGCCGCAACTGGCGTGAAATCGCTGATCGATATCGTTCGGAGATGGCCAATGTCAAAACCGATTCAGAGTTTCAGCGTCTCGGACAGCGGATGCTGAATGAGCTGGGCGTATCGCATGTTGTTCTGCACCTGCCGGGGACGAACCGGCCTACCATGGGACTTGGTGCGCGTTGGGAACGGATAGGATCATATGACGTCGTGGTCGATATCGATCCGGCATCAGGTGCGCGCGCGGCGGGGCTCAGGATTGGTGACCGTATCCTCAACCCTGAGGCGATCCGTGGCCCGCGGCAGGAAGCGGCTCTGCTGGATGTCGAGCGCTGCGATGGAAGTCACGCCCAACTGACCGTTCCGCGGGAATCTGCCTACTGGCCGCCGCGCGAGAAGACGATCTCGTGGAGTGTACTGCGGCGCGGGGACGGCCGGACGGTCGGCTATATCCGGGCAGACCGGTTCGGCGACGATGCTGCCGATCTGGTCGATGAGGCCATGGAGACGGTCGGTTCGACCGACGGCCTGTTGATCGATATTCGTAACAACAGCGGCGGAAATGCCTCTGCACTGCGCCTGCTGGGATATTTCGCCGACCCAGGACCCGGCATCGCCCTGCTGTCGCGGCCCTTTCTTGAAAAGCTTGACGGACCGGTCGAGGCATCGGACCTGGCCAATATCCACCGCGTGTCACGCGCCTACACGACCGAAGCGATCTTCGACGCCGTCAGGCAGGGGAAAGGTGCCGTGATGCTGATGATAGAAGATCTGGGAGAGCGCCGCTATCGCAAACCGGTGGTAGTGCTGATCGGACCGGAAACGGGAAGCGCAGCGGAAGGGTTCGCTTGGGGCCTGCGCGAACAGACGAAGGCTGTCCTGGTCGGCCGCGATACCGCCGGTGCCCTGCTCAGTTCCCAGCCGTTTGATCTGTCTTTAGGATGGCGGGTGACATTGCCCGTGCATGGCAATTGGGGGCCGGATGGACGCGATTTCGGTGATCGCGCTGTCCCGCCGCATATTACCACCGAGCTGACGCGTGAAGCTGTGTGCCGTGGTGAGGATTTCGACCTGGCAACCGCTACAGGCGTGCTGGAAAGCGCCTGGCAGGCGGGTCAATGACGACAGAAACGCAACAGCACATGGCGCGCGCTTTGTGGCACACCGACCCTTTCCTTTTCCGAACCCTGGCGTCAGCATTTCACAACCCATTGGACCTTCATGCTGGGGTTGGAAGCGATCGACTTGTGCGTCGCTGCAAGCCAACTGTCACGAAACCATCTTGCTCGGGTCATCTGCAGGGCCGGAGCTCGATTCCGCAAGCCGAATGACGGCTTTCGGCCGTCGCAGACTTTCAGCCTGATCACTGGCAATGACCGAGTCGGGGTCGAACTTCCGTCGGACGCGTGCGCGGGATCGGGGGACAAAACTGTCGTTTCAGGCATACCTGTAAAGCGGCAGGTCTTTCCCCAAGATCCAACGCTCAGGTCTTTTCTGATTGGTCTCGCACCCCGACGACGGCAGGGCTGCTTGCGGACAGGCTCACGGAAAGCGCGAGATTCACCGCGCACACTGTGCTGGAAAGCACGCTTCGCTTCGCTTAAGCCAAATCGATTTCGGCCGAGCTCAATCAAGGACCTGGCGATGACGGGATGGGACATGCAATGCAGTGTGCTGGCAGGCCTCGCCCTGCTCTGCGGCACGGGTGCGAGCGCCCAGACAGTCATTGCCGACGGGCTGACTGTACCGGAAACGATCTACGCTCAGACCGAAGCTCGCTTTGCGCAAGCGCATCAGCAGACCTATGGCGGTGATGACGAATACTCCCCGCCACCCGCTCCACTGCCATCATCGTTCATGTTCCGTCCGGTAGACGTGAATGCCGACGGGCAGCCCGACTGGCTGGTCGATTTCTATCGCGGCAGTCACGGCCTTGCCGCATTCTGCGGTACCGGCGGTTGCCTGCAGGAGCTGTACGTTTCCAGGCCCGATGGCACGCATGCCCTTGGCCTCTCAGCGCAAACGGTCAGCCTCGAGATCCGCAAACGCAGCGGACAGATGCCGCTGGTGGCACTCTCTGTTCACGGCATCTATTGCAACGGTACCGGCGGCGACGACTGCCGCATTGGCCTGGAATGGTCACCGCGCACCGGGGCGCTCGTTCCAGTGGCAAGCGAAACGACCACGGCCTCGATCAGCGGCTTCAACCCGCTGAAGCAATCGCCCCCCGCCCCGCCCAGGGAAGTGCTGCGCAAGCTGGAGGACGACCGCAAGACCTGCGAGGCGGCTGGCATGGTTCTGTCGGAGGAACTTGCCGGGGAAAACACCTACCCGCTGCTCGACTTCAACGATGACGGCATCTCGGATTGGTTCGTCGAGGCCTATTGCGAACCTCCCGAACCTGCAGAGGGAAATGACGCCGAGCCAGCTGCCGAAGCCGCACAAGGCCAGGTGCCGCAGCTTGCGGCAGCGCTCTACCTCAGCCGCAAGCAGGAATTTGTCGAGGCCGTCACGACTTCCGGAGGATATGCTGTCTTTCTCTCCACCGGCCGCCCCGTCTTCGTGGTCGGGGCAGAACAGAGCGATTGCGCGGCTGAGATGGCCGGCGACTGCCCCGCGCGGACCTATATATGGGATGCTGCTTCCGGCACGATGCGCCGGATCGAGATCGCGCCGCTATCCGGTGAGGAGCAACGGTCCTTGGAAGCGCTCGAAGCCCAGGTTCTGGCCGATCGGTGGCCGCTGGACGCGTCCCCGGCAATCCTGGATCAGGCCCGCAGTCTGGAAGCCGGCCTGGCGCAAACCCGCCCGCCCAACGATCTCGATCTCGCCCGTGCGAGGTTCGCGCTGGGTGCGCTGTTGCTCGTTCAAGGCGACAGGCGCGCCGCCGAGGGCATGTTGCGCCTTGCCGCCGACGCTCTGCACAGCCTCGGGATCGGGCAGAACGCTCGGCTTGCGCGAGCGAGGACGCTGCTGGCAAGAGCCATAGATGCGCCCGAACGGGTCGAGGAGCGCAGCGCCATGGCGCGCGGGGCTTTCTACGCACTTGAAGAAGGACCGCAAACCGCATGGCTGCGCAATCGCGCCGCAGAGATGCTCATCCCGGCCTATTACCGGACGTCCAATTTTAGTCTCAATGCCGCGGAGCTCGAGGACTTCAGCGCCGCAGGGGCAGGCCGTGGACCCGACAGCTGGGCCGGCCCTGCCGATTTCACCCGCTATGCCGCCGGCCTTGCACGGCACGAATTCCGCTGGGACGATGCCATCGCTCTGGGTCAGGCGCTTGTCGCCGCCCCCCACGCCGAACAGGCCGATCATGCTCATCTTGCGAGCGATCTCGCCACGGTCGCACGGCTCGACGAGGCCGAGAGCGTTGCCCGCAAATCTGTAGTGATTGCCGAAACGACAGTCGGCCGAGATCATGTGCAGGCGCTGCGTGCGCAGTCCGATCTTGGCGCGATCCTGCTGCAGGCGGGCAAGATCGATGAGGCAGAAGGCATTTTGCAGAGCGTCGTGGCGCGGATGGATGCATCGTCCGCAATCAGTCACGATCTTCCGCTTGCGCTGCGCCGTCTGGCCGATTGCGCTCTGGTGCTTGGCCGCGTGACCGAAGCCGAGCCCCTGCTGGAGCGCGCGCTAGCGGCCGAAGCGGAGCTGCTGGACCGTTTCATTCTGGCCGATGAGTATGATGATTTTGCTGCGACCCGCGCGCTGGCCAGGGTTCAGGTCCTGACGGGCAAGGGACGCAAGGCGGCACAGGCGCTGGCAGCATCGCTGGCGCAAATCAACAATGAAACGCCTGCGACGCTCGGCCTGCTGCTGGATTATCTGGACCTTGCCGATGCCCATGCGACGCCCAACGAGCGTGCTGCGGCCGCCTATTTCGCCAAGGCTGACGATGAGAGCAGTGCCAGCATCGCGGCCGGAGCGGTGCGCATGGCGCGGGCGCTCTTTGCCGAGCCGCACCCTGCGATCGCTCGGGCGATGGCGCTGCAGGCGCGACTTCTGGCGAAAGCGAACGCACCTGCCGCTGCCGTCGACGAGGCTTTCCAACTGGCGATGGAACAGGCGCGTCTGTTGCCGGGCGACGGCACCAGCGACGGCCTCCCCGTCCGGGTGGCCTGGGCGGAGCAGCTGCTGGGGCAACCTGAACAGCACCAGCTGGCACTCGAGATCACGAGGGAAGCCGTCGAAATTGCCCGCAACCGGCGGTCGGCCTTGCGCGGTGCCGGGGGCGTGATCGTCGATCCGGCCATCCGCCGGGCCTTCATGCTGCGCAGTGCGGCGCTGCTGTCCGGACAGGCAAAACCATCTGCTGCGCAGATGGACGAGGCATTCCGCACGTTGCAGGAAGCCGAATTCTCGCTGTCCGCGCTGGCGGTGGCCCGCGCGACGCTGGGCCGCAGCGCCCGGACGGAGCAGGAAAGGGTTCTGGTGGCGGCGTTTGCCGATGCCGAGCGCGAGGCCCGCGTTCAGGACAAGCTGCTTCACGATGCCCTGATGCGCGGCGATGGCAAGGCGGTAGAAAGCCTGGTGGGCCTGGCCAGAATCGCGAGGGATCGCGAAGTCCAGGCCGAGCAGGCGGTACGCGCGGCCTTTCCGACCTATGCACGCGCGACGGATCAATCGACCCTGTCGCTGCAGGCGGCTCGCGATGCACTACCGGCAGGTGCCGCACTCCTGCTTCTGTCGGCCGACGATCAGGACGTGCTGGCCCTGCTCGTCACGCGGCAGGAGTTTCGCTTCCATCGCCAGCCGGGCCAGGCAGCATCGCTCCTCGGCAAGCTCGTTGCCGTGCAGTGCACGCTCGACCCCCGTTATTGCACCCCAGATGCCGATACGGAGCTGGCCGAGCGTCTTGCCAACGCCGGATGGGGGCCGGATGATCCCCGCGCCATCTTCGATCTGGCAAGCGCGCATGATCTCTATACGAGCGTGCTGTCTCCCTTGCTGACAAGCGTTCCTGCGGGAACCTTGCTGCTGTCCGTGCAGCAGGGATGGCTCAATGCCCTGCCGCTTGCGGCATTGCCGGTCGACCGGCCCGCAGCGGCTGACCCGTTCGACCCTGCAGGCATGAAGGACGTGGCCTGGCTGGCCGACAGGCATCCGATCGCCATGCTGCCATATGCCGGAATCCTCGGGCAAGGCAGGTCGCCCCCGAATGCTGATACCGTCCGGCGCCCATTCTTCGGTATCGGCGATCCGGTGCTGGCTGGCACCTCGGGAGGCGCGCGCGGACTGGGCAACCTTTTCGTGCGGCGCGGGTCCGGCTGGCAGGTGGCAGCCGGACAACTGCGCGCGCTGGCACCACTGCCCGCCACGCAGGTCGAGCTAAAGGCCATGGCGTCCGTCATGCGGACCTCGGCCAGCGAGAGCCTCAGGCTGGCCGCCGACGCACGCGAAGGGCAGCTCCGGTCGGATGAACGGCTTGCCAACTCGGACATCGTTGCCATTGCCACGCATGGACTCATGCCGAGCGAGCTGGAAGGTCTTCAGGAGCCGGGGCTGGTCATGACTCCGCCCGATCAGCCGAACGATGACGACGATGGCCTTTGGACCGCTTCAGAAGTCAGCCTGCAGCCCATCAACGCGGCGCTGGTCGTCCTTTCGGCCTGCAACACCGCGTCGAGCGAAGGCACGCCTGGCGCCGATTCCCTGTCGGCTCTAGCGCGCGCCTTCTTCATTTCCGGGGCCGGGGCCGTGCTTGCTTCGCGCTGGAGCGTGCCCGACGGGCCGACCGCCGCCCTGACGGTCGAGGCGCTGGAGGGCATTGCCAACAGCCAACTTGACCAGCCCCGAGCCCTGCAAGCGGCGATGAAGGCCGTGCGCACAGGCAAGCGCGCGACAGGAACAGCCCTGTCCGGCTGGACCGCGGACTGGGCCCATCCCAGCGCATGGGCTGCATTCTCCATATATAAGTCAAGCGTCAACAGATGAAGCAATCAAGGGCACCCAAATGCAGGTCAGGTGGGAAGCTGTCGGAGGCCGAGGCCCGTAGTCCGCATCGCCAATACGAGCCCATTGAACCGGAAGGTCAACCGACGCTGTTCGTTGCATTCAATAGCGGCAGACGACGAACGCGGCGCAGGGCCGGTATCGGATCCCCAGCCGATGACTAAACGGCAATCGGGCAGGCGATCCTGCAGGCTTTGGTCAAGTAACCGGCATTAGATGACAAATTGGTCCGACCGCTTTCACGGAAGTCGCTTCCAGACGGCGGACGAACCACTGCGCACTCGGCGACGGTCATGAGCGGGGCTGACGCGCGACCGAGAAACCTGAACGACTACTTCTGGCGAAACCAGACATTGACCGCAGCGGCCGGGAGTGACCGAGGTTGGGTCGCCAGCTGCCATGTCGAACGCGCTGAACGTTAAGAAGTTCGGTATTTAATCTGACGGGAAGACAGCCCCCGCCTCTGGCGGGGGCTGTCTCCGGTTCAGCTCGGCGGATTCCAGATGATGACCTTCTTCATCGGATCGTCGCCGGGCGCATTGGCGATGTTGCCATAGATGGTCCCGAATTCGGGGGCCGAGAGTGACACCGAGACATATTCCGCGCCGGTGTTCTGCGAGAAGCGCTTCCAGCCGGCGCCGAGCTCGAAGCCGTTCTTGCGGCTGACGATGCGATAATCGGGTTCGCTGTCCTTGGCCTTGCGCCCGTTGGGAATGATGGCGATCGGCGCGGTGACGTTGAGGGTGGCAAGCGTGCCTTCGAAGCTGCCGTCTGCCTTGACGGTGAGGTTTGCGATGGTGGCCATGTTAAGTCTCCTTCAGTTGCTCGGGGACCATCCCCGATGACGCCATCAGGAGGGGCCGCGCGCCGCCGTCACCGAGCGAAGCGCGAGGGCGAACCCCGAACGGGGTTGACGGCCAGGGCAAGCAGGTCGCTCAAAAAAGGCGGAAAGAGTGGCGTGATCCCGGGCAAGAGGGAGACAGATGCTGCCATTGCCACCCTATCGACGGTCAGTTTGCAGCAGGCCTGGCATGTCCGCCCTCACCCGGCAGGCCACCCTGCCGCAGCCTGTCCAGCCGGGCTGCGATGGCCTGCCACATTGCGACCCCGTCTGCATCGCCGGCCAGGGCCAGTTCTCCGATCCGCTCGGCCACATGGAGCGGCGCATGGTCGCCAAAACGCTTCTCGACCGCCAGCGCGCAGGCCCAGAGGTGCTGCTCATCCGTCATGCGAGGCCATCATCGCCACAAGACAGCAATCTGCCGAACGGCAGTTGGCAGAATGTCATATACCAAGTCCGGGCATATCATTCGCAACCGATGCCGTCGCCGTCGCGGTCCAGATGCCTTCCATAGCCCGGCGAACCCCGGCGTACCGGTGCTGCTCCGGCGGCGCGGGCTGCAGCGCAGTTGGGAAACCAGACATTCTCGGACAGCCGTTGCGGCGATGCTGCAGGCGGAGCATTCCGAGCTGAGCCGCCATGACAATGCCGGCCACCGTTCTTGCGATCGTTATGGCATCCGTCGGCGGCGGTTCTTCCAGGATGGGCAAACGCCATCGAGGCCGTAACGGCCAGAGGAAACACAGCGACTGGCAACAGGCGGTAAATCATCTGTCTCTCTCGAGCACAGGATGCCATGCATGGCCGCTCCTCGCCAGCTTACCTGCAGCGATGCTTTCCCCAATATCGGTTCCAGCGCGCAGCGAAACCATCGCGCACCATCGCGCACGATAGGTCACCCGATCGCGGCGATGTGCAGAAGGCGGCGGTACGGTTGCCCCCTGCCCCGCCTTTCGAGACGCAGCGCATGGCCGGCCCTTTGACCAGCACATGACCGGTGGAGTTCGTGCCTGACGGCGTGCCGACAAGCGATACCAGATGGTCGCGCGACGCCTTGGCGTCCGCCTTCGGGCAAGGATGGCCCGGGCTGCAGCTGCCATCGGTTTCGCGGGCAGCGATGCCGGACAGCCGTATGCGCGGACCTTCGGCGCACCAGATCGGACCGTCGCCATCCCAGATGGCGACGGGCGTGCAGACGAAGCTCTGGCCGGATGGGACATCGGACAGAAGGAGCAGAAAAAGCGGCATGATCCTGGCTAGCCCGGCAAGGCTTGGCCGCGCAAGGCAGGCGGCACCGCGTGAGACAGAATATGGCGCCAGAGCGAGTATCCGAAAAAGCTCACCCACCGAGGGTGCCACCTTCAGGACCACACCACCCGGCAAGCACGCTTGCGCATATGTTCTACTTTTGTTCTTATGCGCAGATGATCCGATTCGACATCGATGACATGGCCAGCGCAATTCTCGCTGCCCCGGGCTGGGCGCGGGTCGGCATCACGGCCCCTGCCCGGCACATTCGCGACGACGCGGCGCGCGAGCTGGCCCGCACGATTGCCAATGCGCTGGTCCAGTCACAGATCCAGCCCACAAGGGACGAAAGCCCCGAGCAGGATCGATGACATGGGCGGCTGGACAAGAGACGGCATGCGCCGCGCTACATGCCTGTTCGAGGCGGCGGCCTGGAACTATGCGGTCAGGCCGATCTGTGCCTGCGGGCACGAGGCGAGTTTCAATCCGCATGGCCTGTGGTGGCATTTTCACAAGCGAATGTGGGACGACCGGCTCGAGCCTGCCAGGGGCCGTTTCTGGTGCCGCAAATGCAGCCTGCACAAGCGCAGGCGCATTCGTCCGCTCCGCCTGGAGCTTAGCCAGCAGAGCCAGAACGATATCGAGCTCGCCTTCCCGCCCGAACGCGAATGGAAGCGCGCGGTCAGCAGGTTCCGCAGCTGAAGCGCAAATCGGTATTCGTCGCGCAGATCGACGAAGGCCCCAGATCCATTGCACATCAAAGCACCAGACCGATCCAATGGACATTTAGCAATTTATCGGCGAGTGTTGCGATCAGCTGGAAGGGGAACTCGGGCACGGCAGGCAGGCGGGACAGGCCTGAGGAGATTACCGGATGTGCAATCTTGTCACGCTCAAGGCATCGCTCGATGATGTGGCCCAGGCCTTTTTTGCGCTGGCCGACAGGCAAACCAATGCCTCGCCCGGCGATGTCTATCCCGGCTATCATGGTTTCGTGGTGCGCGAGGAAGACGGTCAGCGCCGGCTCGAGGCGATGACCTGGGGCTTTCCGCGGCATTCGGTTAACAGGAAGACGGGCAGACCCAACAAGCCCAATCCGGTCAACAATGCCCGCGACGACAAGCTGATGTCGGCCCATGGCATGTGGAAGAGATGGTTCACCGATACGGCCTATCGCTGCCTGATCCCGTTCACCGCCTTTGCCGAGGCCGAAGGCGAGCCGGGACGGATGACGAGGACCTGGATCAGCGTGGCGGACCAGCCGCTGGCGGCCTGGGCAGGCCTGTGGCGGCCGAGCGACGAATGGGGCAATTGCTATACGGGGGTCATGGTGGATGCGACGCAGGAGCTGTGGCATATCCATGACCGCATGCCGGTGATCCTGGAGCCAGGGGACCATGATCGCTGGCTGCATGCGCCAGCCGCCGAAGCGCTGGCGTTGCTGCGCCAGTATCCTGCGGAGCGGCTGAACGTCGAGCGGACCGAAGACCCCTGGTCGAGCCGCCGCAAGTCCGAAGCGCCGTTGCTGCTCTGACGCCGGAAGGAGAGCCCGAGCCCATGCCCCGCGACTGGCCCGATCCCGACGACAGACCCGTATCGAGGATGGAATTCTGGATCATTGCGATCCTGACGCTGGCGGGTCCCACAAGCGTGATCCTCTGGCTGCTGCGCTGACCGCCCGGTCACCGAACAGCCACCCAGCCCAGCCCCTGCCCCGCGATCACGCGGCGCAGCCACGAACCGGCAAGCGCAGCTTGCCCCTTTCCGGAAAGCCGGGCACAGACGGCCACCCTGCATCAGGCGGCCCATTGGCTGCCGCACATTCGAGGGCCAGACGATGACCAGCCGCTCCGGAAAGCCTGCCCTGGGTCTCGATTTCGGCACCACGAACACGGTCGCAGCGCTTGGCCGTTCCGATGGCAGCACAGAACTGGTCCGGTTCGGAGACGTGCACCAGAGCACTGCCGTGTTCAGGTCGGCGCTCTGCTTCTGGGAGGATGAGCGGGCATGGCAGGGCATTGCGCATGAAGCGGGACCTTGGGCCATCGAGCAATATCTGCAGTCACCGCTCGACTGCCGGTTCATCCAGTCATTCAAGAGCGTGGCCGCAAGCCCGCTGTTCGAGCGAACCCTGATCTATAACAGGCCCTATGGGTTCGAGGATCTGGGCCGTACGTTTCTGAGGCACCTCGAAAGCCATGCAGGCGATGCCCTGGCGTCGCTGCCTGACCGGATCATTATCGGGCGTCCCGTGGAATATGCGGGAGCCCGCGCCGATCATCGGCTGGCCCGCCAGCGCTATGACCTGATGTTCGAGGGTTTCGGCAAGGAGCTTTACTATGTCTACGAGCCGCTCGGCGCAGCCCACAGCTATGCCAGCCGGCTCGACAGACCGGCGACGATCCTGGTGGCGGACTTCGGCGGGGGTACCGCCGACTTTTCGGTGGTCGGCATAGCCGAGCCCGGCACAGCGAGGCGCTGCACGCCTCTGGCTCATGCCGGGATCGGCATTGCAGGCGACCAGTTCGATTATCGCATTCTCGACAGGCTGGTGCTGCCGCTGCTCGGAAAGGGCGCCCAGTACAGGTCGTTCGGAAAACTGCTCGATATTCCCGGTGGTTATTTCACGGACTTCGCAAACTGGTCGAAGCTTGCGATGATGCGCAGCCGCAAGACGATCGACGAGCTGCGCAGGTTGCAGCGCGATGCCGTCGATCCGCAACGGATCGCCACCATGATCGCGCTGATCGAGAACGAACAGGGCTTCGCGCTGTACGATGCCGTCGGACAGCTCAAGCGCACCCTGTCACAAAATGAGGCGGCAAGGTTCACGTTCCAAGGCGGCGGCATAGACTTCGCCGCAGATGTCAAACGCAGCCAGTTCGAGGAATGGATCGCCCCCGATCTCACGCGCATCGAAACCGCAATGGACAGCGCACTCGAAAAGGCAGCCATATCCGAAAACCAGATCGACCGCGTCTTTCTGACCGGCGGATCCTCGCTCATCCCCGCCATCGCCAGGCTGTTCGAACGCAGGTTCGGCGCAGAACGCATTGCCAGGGGCGACGAGCTGACATCCATCGCCCATGGCCTCGCCCTGATCGGCATGGACCATGATCCCGGTCAGTGGGCGGCTTGAACCAGGTCCGATATAGCTCAAACGATCGAGTACCCGCACCCGGGCATACAGCCAGCTGGCGGGCAGCTTTCAACAAGGGCGCCACGCAGCAAGGCGCAAGTCACGCCTGGCGGATGCTGAGCTGAGAGGGCGGAGCGTTCGATTTGTCACCGCCCTCTATACCGAGCCAGGCTTATGTGCCGCCGCTTTCGCTATCGAGATGCTGCAGCAGCGCATCGGGATAGCGGCTTCCAGCCGCAGCCCCGCGTGGTACGGCGAGCTCTATCCGCGCAAGCTCGTCTGCGGTAAGCGTCACGTCGAGCGCACCCAGCGATTCAGCGAGCCGTTCGCGTCGCCGTGCCCCTACCAGCGGAACGATATCGTTTCCCCGAGCTGCGACCCAGGCGATCGCCAGTTGCGCCACCGAAGCCCCCCTTTCAGTGGCAATCGCACGCAACGCCTCGACAAGCCCCAGATTACGGTCGAGGTTATCCCCCTGAAAGCGGGGGCTGACGCTTCGGAAGTCCGCCGTGTTGCGGTCTTTCGACCAGTGACCGCTGATCAGGCCGCGCGACAGCACCCCATAGGCGGTAATGCCAATGCCAAGTTCGCGGCAGGTCGCCAGGATACCGTCCTCGATCCCGCGCGAAAGTAGCGAATACTCGATCTGCAGGTCGCAGATCGGGTGTACGGCATGCGCGCGGCGGATGGTTTCGGCGCTCATTTCGGACAGGCCGATATGGCGGACATGGCCCGCCTCGACCAGCTCGGCGATGGCGCCGATCGTGTCCTCGATCGGGACCGCGGGGTCGAGCCTCGATGGACGGTAGATGTCGATGCACTCCACCCCAAGTCGCTGGAGCGAATAGGCCGCGAAATTCTTGACCGCTGCCGGACGGGCATCATAGCCGAACCAGCCGAGCGCCGGGTCGCGCAGTGCGCCGAACTTGACACTCAGGGTCAACCGGTCGCGCGGCAGGCTGCGCAGCGCCTCGCCGATCAGCATCTCGTTATGTCCCATGCCGTAAAAGTCGCCGGTATCGAGCAGGGTGATCCCCTGCTCGGCAGCGGCAGCGATGGTTGCGAGGCTCTCGTCACGATCAGCCGGACCGTAGAAATCGGACATTCCCATGCACCCGAGACCGAGCGCTGATACCAAGGGGCCGTCGGTGCCCAGTTGCTTCATCTGCATGGCTCTTTCTCCTTACATATTTGCCGAGGTCGGTCGGACGATGATTTCGTTGACGTCGACGCCGGCCGGCTGCTCGAGCGCGAAACGCACGGCGCGGGCAATAGCATCGGGGGTGAGCGACTGCTTGCGCCATTCGACCAGCGCCTCAGCGACTGCCGGATCGGTGATATCATGGCCCAGTTCGGTCGCCACGACACCGGGCGAGATCAGGGTCGCACGGATATCGTCGTGCTCGAGGCGCAATCCCTCGGTGATGGCACGGACGGCATGCTTGGTGCCACAATAGACCGCTGCCGCAGGCACGACGATGTGCGCCGCGATCGAGGCGACATTGATGACGTGCCCACTGCGCTGCGCGGCGAAGCGCGGCAGCACTGCAGCGATGCCGTTGAGCACGCCATGGATATTGACGTCGATCATCCGCTTCCATTCATCGCGCTTGCGCGCCGCAAGCGGGGCAAGCGGCATCACGCCGGCATTGTTGACCAGGGCATCAATCCGGCCGAAGCGCGCCTCGGCGGCCGAGACAAAGGCATCGAAGCTGTCAGCATCGACGACATCGAGCGCATGCCAGCCAACGTTTTCGCCAAGCTCCTGCGCCAGCAGCGCGAGCCGTTCGGTCCGCCTCGCGCCGAGGAACAGCTTGGCACCAGTTGCGGCAAGTTCGCGTGCGGTGGCCTCGCCGATCCCGCTCGAGGCACCGGTGATGAGGATGGTCGTCTGGGGAAGATTGGTCATTAAGGGCTCCTTGGTCTTGGTGCCCCTTTATGCGGTTCCCGCACTGCACAGCGTTAGACCATTAGACCGCACAATTTGCACGATTCTCCAAATCGCCAATGTCGGGGGTTGCGGGCCAGGTACAAACCGCTGAATATAACTTCATGTCAATAACCATGGAAATGGCGCAGATCATCGCGCGACACACGCCCGAACAGGGCTATCAGCCATGTGCTATCGGCGGCCTGTGGCTGATCCGCACCGACACACCCAGCCTGCCCGTCCCGACGGTCTATGATCCGTCGCTTTGCATTATCGTCCAGGGAGCCAAGACGGTCTCGGTTGGCGGGCGCAGCCTTTTCTATGACGAAGCGAATTACCTGATCGCCTCGGTCGACCTTGCATTGGTCGGCCATGTCGTGACCGCCAGCCCCGACCGGCCGTATCTGTGCTGCAAGATCGATCTGGATCCGACAGTGTTGGCTGAACTGATCATGGCGGAAGACGGCGCACTGCCACCGGGTGAGCCGCCGGCGCTAGCGGTGCATCCCAGCGATCCGGCGCTGCTGGATGCCGCATGCCGGTTGTTGCGACTTTTAGACACGCCGCAGGCCATCCCTGCACTTGCGCCGCTGATCCGGCGCGAGATTCTCTACCGTCTGCTGATCGGTCCGCATGGCGCGATGCTCCGGCACGCAGCCTCGGCAGACAGCCATCTCGGCCAGATCAGTCGTGCCATCGCATGGATCCGGGAGCATATGCGCGAGCAGCTTCGCATCGCCGATGTTGCGCGTGCCGCCAGAATGAGCGTGTCTTCGCTCCATCAGCATTTCAAGACCATCACTGGGCTGACCCCGCTGCAGTACCACAAGCAACTGCGGCTTCAGGAGGCACGCAACCTGATGATCGCGGCTGGAATGTCCGCAGGATCGGCCGGCTTCGCCGTCGGCTATGACAGCCCATCGCAGTTCAGCCGCGAGTATCGCCGCCTGTTCGGGGCTCCGCCGAGATCTGACATCGCTCGGCTCGAGCTCGCTCCCATGTTGGCTGCACAGCAGGCTTCGCATTAGAGGTTTCGACCAGACTTCTGCTCGGATCGACGCCTTGCCACGATCGACATCAAGGCCAACCGGTTGCCGGTCCAAACGTTCACCGACTAGCGCCGTTTAAATCAGCGGCGGCATCCGCACATTCACAAACCGACCGCTAGCGACCCAAACTTAGTCACTGTCGGCAGTCGACTTGAATGGCCACTCTCGCCAGATGCCGCCATTCGCACTTCATAATTGTTCAAGAATGGGGGCGCATGAGCGCGGTTGCCACGCACTGTCTGCGATATTCATTGGCGAAGAGCGCTAGAGCCTCATCTCAGTTTGGCAGACGGGAGTTGATGGCGATGAAACGGCAGGAACGCGCGTTGGTACCCTAGACCCCGTATGCTCTCAGAAAAATCCGGGTGCCGTGGCGCACCTTGGCATCGAGTTCCTCGTCCGACAGGCGCTGGCGCACGCCGAACTTGAGTTCGACATCGGCAAAGCCCTTCCACAAGGCCATCAGGTCTTCGGCCGCCTGGAGGCTGTCCTCGAAGTCGATCTGCCGATCCGACCGCGCCTGTTCGAGCATTTCCGCAAGCCTGGACCGGCATTGGCCGGGCCCGGCATCGAAGAAGCGTTGCGCCATTTGCGGATGATGGGCGAGCTCCTGCGGCAGCATGCGATCGAGCGCCACGTGATCGGACGCGAACAGGAAATGCAGCAGGCTGCAACCGAACGCGTCCAGCCTTGCCGCCAGATCCCCGCGAGAGATGGAATCATCCATCATTGCGGCGGCGAAATGGTCGGTCTGTTCCTTCACCACCTGCTCGAACAGCGTCTCCTTGTCGGTGAAGCGGTTGTAGATGGTGACCTTCGAAACGCCCGCGCGCGCGGCAATATGTTCGATCGTGGCAGCGTTGAAGCCGCGCTCCAGAAAGGTGTGCAGCGCCGAGTGCACGATCGCCTCGTGCTTGGCCGGGTCGCGCGGCCGCCCCGCCCTGCTCGTCGTCCGTTTTTCACCCGCCACTACCGATCATCCCACAAGCTTCTGGCAGTCAACGAAAAACTAAACGTTGACGTTCATTAAATAGGTTATATTTTGAACGCCAGCGTACAGCATGATTCGCTGTTTGCAAGCTTTCCTGAGGGATTTCCGCGCATGATGTGGATCGCGATCCGGATGCTGACGGGCGACCGGGTGAAATTCTATGGGATGGTCTTCGGTGTCGCCTTCTCGACGCTGCTGATCACCCAGCAGCTGACGATCTTCGTCAACCTGCTGCTGCGTGGAGCAGCGGCGGTGCACGAGATACCCAGCGCCGACATCTGGGTGATGGACCCAGCCGGGCGGACATCCGATGTCACCTTGCCCATGCCATCGACCGATCTGCAGCGCGTGCGCGGGGTGCCGGGCGTCGACTGGGCGGTTCCGCTGATCCGGTCCGGCGCCAATGTGCGCACGCCCGACGGCGCGCTCGAACCGGTAACCGTGATCGGGCTCGACGATGCGACGCTGACAGGCCTGCCGCGCAAGCTGCTGATGGGGCAACGCGAAATGCTGTTCGAGCCCGACGCGGTGTTCATCGACGCTGTCGGCGCGCGCAAGCTGTTCGGTGAAGACGCTGCCGCGCTCGGCGTCCGGCTCGAGCTCAACGACCAGCGCGCAGTGATCCGCGGCCTGGTCGATGCCGAGCCGACCTTCACCTCGGGCGTGATGCTCTACACCCGCTATTCGAATGCGCTCAACTACGTGCCGGGCACGCGCAACCGGCTGTCGTTCGTGCTGGCCCGATCGGACGCGGGCGAAGACGCGGCCACCGTGGCGCGCCGGATCGAGGCGGTGACGGGCCTGCGCGCGCGCACGTCGCAACAGTTCGCCGAGGACGGCGTCGATTACATCATCGACAATACCGGCATTCCGATCAATTTCGGCATCACCGTGGCGCTCGGCGTGATCGTCGGCATTGCCATTGTCGGCCTGACCTTCAGTCTGTTCATCCGCGACAATATCAAGCAGTTCGGCGCGCTGAAGGCGATCGGCGTGACCAATGCCCGCATCCGGCAGATGGTCGTCGCGCAGTCCGCGCTGGTCGCGCTGATCGGCTATGGGCTGGGCCTCATCATGGCGGTCGCGTTTCTCGAGATCGGCGGATATTATTCGGACGCCTTCAAGGGCTTCTACACGCCCTATCAAATCCCGCTGATCGCCGCGGCGGTCGTCGCGCTGATGATCCTGATCACCGGCTTTGTCGCGCTGCGCCAGGTGCTGAAGGCCGAGCCGGCGGAGGTGTTCCGGTGAGCGAGGCCTGCGCCATCCATGTCGAGCATGTCGTCAAGGATTTCTCGATGGGCGACGGCCATCTGCGCGTGCTGCACGACATCAATCTCGACATCCGCTCGGGAGAGTTGACCTATCTGGTCGGCGAATCCGGATCGGGAAAGACGACGCTGATCTCGATCATCGCCGGCATTCTCTACCCGACCGAAGGCAGTGTCAGCGTGTTCGGCACCGATATCTACCGGCTGACCGATACCGAGCTCGTCAACTTTCGCCTGAGCACGATCGGCTTCATCTTCCAGCAGTACAATCTCATCCCGTCGATCAGCGCGGCGGCCAATGCCGCAGTGCCGCTGATCGCTTCCGGCGTGCCCCGCAAGGAGGCGACCGAGCGCGCGCGCGAACTGCTGCACCAGCTCAATATCGGCGACCAGTGCGACAAGCTGCCGCGCCAGCTTTCGGGCGGGCAGCAGCAGCGGGTCGCGATCGGCCGGGCGCTGATCCATTCGCCGCGGCTGGTGGTGTGCGACGAGCCCACCGCCGCGCTCGATGCGCGCTCGGGACGGCGGGTGATGGACCTGCTGCGCGAGGTGGCGCTCGCCACCGACCGCGCGGTCGTCGTCGTCACCCATGACAACCGCATCTTCGACCTCGCCGACCGCATCCTCGCAATGGAGGACGGCCGTATCACCCATGATGGCAAGCACATGCCCAAGGACCATTGAACCATGGCCAATCTCAGCTTCTCCCGCCAGATCCTGCCCGCGCTGGCTGTCCTGTGCATCCTGGTATCCGCGATCTTCGTCGCGCGCAGCCAGCCCGATCGCGCGCTCGCTCAAGTCACGGAAACACCTGCCCAGGTGCCCTCGGAGCAGAAAGGCGGAACAGTGGCCGGCGCGGGCGTGGTCGAGCCGTCCAGCGAACTGATCGAGATCGGCGCGTTCCTGCCCGGCGTGGTCGAGCGAGTCCATGTCCGGGCCGGCGATCAGGTGGCAGCGGGCCAGCCGCTCTTCTCGATCGACAGCCGCGATGCCCGTGCCACGCTGGCCGAGGCCGAGGCGCGGGTCGAGCGGCTGCGGGCGAGCGTGGCGGCGGCGCAGACATCTGCATCCATCGCAAGGCGCCAGCTGGGACTGTACGGCGATGTGAATGACGATCGTGCCATCTCGCGCCAAGAGGTGATAGAGCGGCAAGGCAATGCGCAGACAGCTAACGCGCAGCTGGCCGTTGCGCGAGCCGAGATGCGCGAGGCGCAGGCGCAGCTGCAATCGGCGCGCGTGACGCTTGACCGGCTGACCGTGCGCGCACCGAGCGCCGCGCAGGTGCTGCAGGTGCGCACGCGCGAGGGACAATATGCGACCGCCGGGCCTGCGCCAGGCAACAGTTCCGAGCCGCTGATGACGCTCGGCGTGACAAGGCCGCTGCACGTGCGCGTCGATATCGACGAGAACGAGATCGACCGCACCGCCATCGGCCGCGATGCCGTCATCAGCCCGCGCGGAAATGCTGCGGCCCGAGTCACCGCACGCTTCGTCCGCGCCGAGCCGCTGGTCGTGCCCAAACGATCGCTGACCAACGCCTCGACCGAGCGGGTCGATATCCGCGTGCTGCAGCTGATCTATTCGCTGCCCGAGCAGGGCCATCGGCTGTTCGTGGGGCAGCAGGTCGATGCGTTCGTGCCGGCCCGCCAGCCGAGCACCGGAAAGAAGGCCGCCGCCCGATGAGCCGCATTCCCGCATCCTGGACGCTGCTGACGGCGACCGCCATCGGCCTTGCCGCCTGCGCTCCGGTCGAACGGCCCCAGGCGGCGTCTTCTGTCCCGCTGCCGGAGAGCTTTGCCCTGCAAGGCCCCCGGCCCGACAGCGCGATGACCACGGCGCTGTCCTCGCTATTGCCGGTCACCGATCCCGGCTTTGTCGCGCTGCGCGACCGGGCGCTCGCGCAGGCGCCCGATCTGGCCGTGGCAGCCGCGCGGATCGATGCGGCACGGGCCGGGCTGCGCGGAGCACGCACAGCACGCCTTCCGGACGTCAGCGCCAGCGGCGGAGCCTCGCGCGAACGTATCAGCGCCGCCCAGTTCGGCGCGCTGCCGCCCAATATCCAGATCCAGCAATATCAGAGCAGCTTCAACGCCTCGGTCGATGCGAGCTGGGACCTTGACCTGTTCGGGCGCTTGCGCGCCAGCCAGCGGGCCAGCGCCGCGCGGCTCGATGCGGCGACGGCGGATGCTGCTGCGGTGCGGCTGGCGCTGGTGACCGATATCGCAGGTGCCGTCACGGATTTCCGGGAGGTCGAAAGGCGCCGCATACTGATCGGAGACGATCGTGACAGCGCGCAACAGCTGGCCCGATTGACCGCAGAACGCGTGCGCGCGGGGCTCGCCCCGGCCTCCGATTCGGTGCGCGCCCGTTCGCTCGAGGAGCAGGCTGCGGCGCGTCTGGACGCCATCGATGGCGAGCGTGCCGAGGTGATCGGGCGGCTCGTCACACTCACCGGTCTGCCGGCCGATGCCGTGCTGTCGAAGCTGGCCCAGCCGGTGCCAACCGAGGATGCCGCTGCCCAGCCGGTTGCTGCCATTGCGACGGCGGCCCTGCGCAGCCGCCCCGATGTGGTCGCCGCTGAACGCCGTCTGGCTGCTGCCGATGCCGAGATCGCGGCAGCGGCGGCAGAGCGCTTTCCCAGTTTCAGCCTGACGGCGGGCCTGGGGCTGATCTCGCTGGCGCTCGGCGATCTGCTCACCCAGGACGCTATCATCGGTTCGCTGGGCGGCGCGATCTCCGGGCCGTTGATCGATTTCGGCCGGGTGGGTACGCGTATCGATCAGCGCGAGGCCGAGGGGCGGGAGGCCTTTGCGAACTACCGAAAGACGCTGTTCACCGCTCTAGGGGAGACCGAAGCAGCGCTGGGCGGCCTCGACGCGGCAAGGCGCAACGCAAGTGGCCTGTTGCGCCAGTCCGAACTTGACCGGGCCGCAGCCGAGATCGCGCGCGAGCGCTACCGCCTGGGCCTTTCAACCTTTCTGACCGTACTGGACGCGGAGCGCGTCCGGCTTGCATCGGCCGAGGCAGCGGTCAGCGCACTGGCCAGCGCAAGGCGGCAGGAGATTGCGCTCTATCGCGCAGCAGGTGGCGCAGACGCTGCACCGTGATAAGGCGAACGCGGAATTCCGGCGGTCGGCCCTGCACTGCCGCCGCTATTGGATGCAGCGGACAGCGTCGGTTGGTCTCCAGTTACGCGGCCCCATATTGCGGTCGTTGGCGATCGTCACGGAGTGCAGCACCGCCTCGATATCGCGCCGCCACGTGTCGAGAAAACGGCGCAGCCCGGGATATTCGGGGGCTTCGTCATATTGCTGCCAGACGAACAGCTGCAGCAGCGAGGGATGATCGGGCAGATAATAGACGATCTCCACGGTCGTCAGGCTGTAGCCCAGAAGCTGCAACCGAAAATCATCATCTCCCGCCATGATGCGTTCTCCCGATGCTGTTCAGATGGCCCTTGCAAACAGGGGTAATAATCGTCGGCAAATCTCTGTCGAACCGCGGGCCTTGTCAAGCAGGGTTGCAGCGCAAATCCCCTCTATCCCATTGATATAATGCATCTTATTGGCACTCACCGCCGGCGAGTGCTGAAAATTTGAGCGCCCCTCTTGAACTGCCCCGACAGGCTAACAATTTTGCCGCTCGCCTCCTGCTGGAGTCTCCGGGGGAGGCTTCCATCAACGTTTTTGCAATTGGAGGTTATGCATGCATTTCCGTCCCTTGCACGATCGCGTGCTGGTTCGCCGTATCGAGGCCGATGAGAAGACGGCCGGCGGCATCATCATTCCCGACACTGCCAAGGAAAGGCCGCAGGAAGGCGAAGTGGTCGCCACCGGACCGGGCAGCCGTTCCGACAAGGGCGAGCTGATCGCGCTGGCCGTTCAGCCGGGCGATCGCATCCTGTTCGGCAAATGGTCGGGCACCGAGGTCAAGATCGACGGCGAGGATCTGCTCATCATGAAGGAGAGCGACATCCTGGGCGTGGTCGAGACCGTGGCCGAGCTGAAACAGGCGGCCTGACCTTTCCCGTCGTCATTTCCATTTGTTCAACCGAAATCTGGAAAAAGGAGGTAGGCCATCATGGCTGCCAAGGAAGTAGTGTTCGCAGAAGACGCTCGCGCCCGGATGCTGCGCGGCGTCGATATTTTGGCCAATGCGGTCAAGGTAACCCTCGGCCCCAAGGGGCGCAATGTGGTGATCGAAAAGAGCTTCGGCGCGCCGCGCATCACCAAGGACGGCGTGACCGTCGCCAAGGAAATCGAGCTCAAGGACAAGTTCGAGAACATGGGCGCGCAGATGCTGCGCGAGGTTGCCAGCAAGCAGAATGACAAGGCCGGCGACGGCACCACCACCGCCACGGTGTTGGCCCAGGCCATCGTGCGCGAGGGCGCCAAGGCCGTCGGTGCGGGCATGAACCCGATGGACCTCAAGCGCGGCATCGACTTGGCGGTCAGGACCGTGGTCGCCGATCTGGAATCGCACGCCAAGAAGGTCGTGTCGAACAGCGAGATCGCGCAGGTCGCGACCATTTCGGCCAATGGCGATCAGGAGGTCGGCCGTATCCTTGCCGAAGCCATGAACAAGGTCGGCAATGAAGGCGTGATCACGGTCGAGGAAGCCAAGAGCCTCGAGACCGAACTCGAGACCGTCGAGGGCATGCAGTTTGATCGCGGCTATCTCTCGCCCTATTTCGTGACCAATGCCGAGAAGCTGCGGGTCGAGCTGGAAGAGCCCTATATCCTCATCCACGAGAAGAAGCTGTCCAACCTCGCACCGATGATCCCGCTGCTCGAACAGGTGGTGCAGTCGGGCTGTCCGCTGCTGATCGTCGCAGAGGATGTCGAGGGTGAAGCGCTGGCGACATTGGTGGTCAACCGGCTCCGCGGCGGCCTGAAGGTCGCCGCCGTCAAGGCTCCGGGTTTCGGCGATCGTCGCAAGGCGATGCTCGAGGATATCGCCATCCTCACCGGCGGTAATGTGGTCAGCGAGGAACTGGGCACCAAGCTGGAGAATGTCACCATTCCCATGCTCGGCCGCGCCAAGAAGGTCATCATCGACAAGGACAACACGACGATCGTCGACGGCGCCGGACAGCGCAGCGACATCGACGGCCGCGTGGCGCAGATCCGCGCGCAGATCGAGACCACGACCAGCGACTATGATCGCGAGAAGCTGCAGGAGCGCGTCGCCAAGCTCGCCGGGGGCGTGGCGGTGATCCGCGTTGGCGGCGCGACTGAGGTCGAGGTCAAGGAGAAGAAGGACCGGGTGGACGATGCGCTCCACGCGACGCGTGCTGCGGTCGAGGAAGGCATCCTGCCCGGCGGCGGCATCGCGCTGCTGCGCGCCATCAAGTCGCTCGAAGGGCTGAAGGCTGCCAATGACGACCAGCAGTCGGGCATCGACATCGTCCGCCGGGCTTTGCGCGCGCCTGCCCGCCAGATTGCGGAGAACGCGGGCGAGGACGGCGCGTTCATCGTCGGCAAGCTGCTCGAGGCCAACGAATATTCTCGCGGCTTCAACGCAGCCACCGGCACCTATGAGGATATGGTGGCAGCTGGCGTGATCGATCCGGCCAAGGTCGTGCGCACCGCGCTGCAGGATGCGGCGTCCGTGGCGGGCCTGCTGATCACGACCGAAGCGATCGTGACCGAAGCGCCGAAGGAAGACCGGGCTGCGGCCACGCTGCCGATGGACTTCTGATCGGATGCACATGATGGGTTGGGGGCAGCGCCCAGTCTGCTCCCGACCCAGACCAGGTCACTCGCGACAGCCGCCATGAGCGTCCGCTCCTGACGGAACCCGCCGAATGGCTTCCACGATGCGGTTGGTTAGCGATGCGACCAGCCGCTGGCCATGAGCCGTTGACTTCAGGTTGCCAGATTGTGATGATTTCAATCGTCAGATTTGACGCTGTTACTGCCCGCCGCCTATCTTTTCCATCCCGCGCAGACCGGCGGCTAAGCTGATGCCCCATCGCCGATGGTATGTCGCGCTAGGTGCCACGATATCGGCCGCAGCATATTCCCCGCGCCCAAAGGCATCAGGCGGATGACTCACCGGTTCGACACAAAAATAATCCTCTCCGGCGGGGACATAGAGGTGAACGCCCGCCATCGCGGTACCATGAACAACGACAGGATGATTGCCGCCCCAAATGGTGATCGGTTCGGTAGTGGGAAAGAAATTGTCGAGCCCTTCAAGAGCATCAACCGGCACCGGCTGAGTGTCTTGGAACATATCCGTCGGCGCCAGCGCTTTGGCAAGACCATCCGTATGATTTACCCACATCCCTGTCGCGCGGAGGGTGACAGCGCTTGCGCGACGACGGACAAAATAGGGATGGATACCCGTGCCACAGGGCATGGACGAATACCGGTCGCGGTTCACGATGGCCATGTCGATGTGAATGCCGCGGGAGTGAATGAGAAAGCGCTGTTCTGCGCGATAGGACCAGGGCCAGCCTTCATCGCCTTCGACGCCTCGCCCGGGGTGATCATAGAACAGGGTCAATTGGCATTCGCTGACATCGGAAACCTCCCAGTCCCTGCGCCAGCCATGCCCATGGTGTGCATGCGGCAAGGCAAGAAGCTCACGATCAAGCTGCACCGTCCGCTCTCCGATGCGAAGCAGGCCATGGCCAATCCGGTTGGCGAAGGGCACCAGCGGAAAGCTCGCGCAATCCAGGATGTCACCGACATCGGGGCCCGCGCTTCGGAACACCGGCTCGCCCTTGAAGTGCAGCGATGCCATGGCCCCGCCAAGAGCGGGAAGGATCACTGCGCGCCAGCCCAAAGCTTCTAGGGTGATGGCCATCGCGGCTCAGAGCTTCAGTACGGCTACACCGGCGGCCGCCAGTTCTCGTTGGCCCAGCACCAGCTTTCCTCCGATATCATCGGGTATGGCGATAGTTTCGGTTGAATAGTTGAAAGCAAAGACGTGGCTTCCTGTGCGGCGGATACGCAGTCCAGCGGGCAGGTGAACTGTCTTGATGCCAGCATCCCTCGCGGCGGTGCGCAACACCATCGCAAGCAGATCCTGATCAGGCCACGCGGCGAGGTAGCGCCGATTGCCCGAGCGCCAGCAGGCGACGGTGCCGTCATCGGCGACGAGTTCTGCTGCCGCATCGGTTTCCAAATGCTCGATCCAGCGGCGCACGGCCCAGCCCTGACCCGGATGTATCAGCCCTGGCCTAAGGCTTTCCACTCGCACCACCCTGGCTGGAAAAATCGGCCCCGGCGGCAGGGTCTCGGGAATCGCAAAGTCGGCTGTGCGGCTGCCCGATCGAGGGCCGATCACGACAGGGCCATTAAAGTCGTCAAGATGCGCCAGCAGTTTGTCAGGCACCACGGGCATGCAGGGCACCACGCACAGCTTGTAGCCTTCGAGCGGCGCATCGGGCGGCAGGATGTCGACATTCAGCCCCATCTGCCGCAGCGCGCTATAGGCATCGAAAGCTGCCCATAATGCCGATAGCCCCGCACCCTGCGGCTGGATGGTGGTGATCCAGTCCGAATCATAGGAGAAGATCAGCGCCACGCTTTTGACGGCATCGGACATAGGGCCGATCGCGGCGATGTCACGCGCGGCCTGAGCCGCCTCGGCATAAGCTGGCGCAGGAGCATTGTCGGGCCGAAGCAGGCCTGCATGCAGCTGTTCCTGGGCGAAGGGTGCCTGGCGCCAGCGGAAATAGCTGACCAGTTCAGCGCCATGGGCCAGCGCCTCGAGCGTCCAAAGCCGCACCATGCCATCCAGCGGCGCCGGGTTGTGCCGCGCCCAGTTGACAGGCCCAGGCTGCTGCTCCAGCACCCACCAACGGCCACTGCGCGTGCATCCCCGGTACAGATCGTGATGGAATGCGGCGATATCGGGATGGCCTTGCCGTGCATAGCGAAGCTTGTCGTCCTCGCTGAACCGGAAGCTGTCGAGAAAGCCCAGGGGATAGCTGTCCCAGCCCACGGCATCGAGCGACTGCGCCACATCATGATGATCGAACTCGGTAAAGAAGCCCATGAAATTGTGGGTGATGGCCCGACCGGGGGACATTGCCCGCAGGATGTCCACTTGGATATGGTTGAAGCGGACGACCTCGTCCGAGGCGAAGCGGCGGAAGGCGAGCCAATGCGCCGGATTCGCTTCGGTAACGGTCAGATTGGGCAAGTCGATTTCATCGAAGCTGCGATATTCCTGACTCCAGAACACATTGCCCCAGGCCCGGTTGAGCACCGCGACATCGCCATAATGTTCGGCCAGCCATGCACGGAACGCGGCCAGGGCAGCGGGAGAAAAGCTCTGTACCGTGTCATGGCAGCCATATTCATTGTCCGTCTGCCAGGCCACAATCGCCGGATGGTGACCATAGCGCTCGGCCATCGCGCGGGTAATGCGCGCGGCCTGCCTGCGATATCCAATATGGCTGAAACAGTAATGTCGACGCGACCCGAACCGCCTCGGACGACCGTCGCGGTCGACCGCGATCATGTCGGGCATGGAATCGACCAACCATTTCGGAGGCGTGGCCGTGGGCGTTCCCAAGATGATGCCGAGCCCCGCAGCGTGAAGCGTTTCGATCGCCCGATCGAGCCAGTCCCAAGCGTACTGACCTGGCTCAGGTTCGATTCGACTCCAGGCAAACTCGCCGATGCGCACCCGGGTCAGGCCGATCTCGCGCATGCGCCGGGCGTCGTCGATCCATTGCGCTTCGGGCCAGTGCTCGGGATAGTAGCAGACGCCGAGCTGCATCAGCAGTGGCTTGGGGGATGGGCTCTCGGAGATCATGGCTGCGCGGTTGCTCTTTTTGGGATCAGGGGGCAATTACGAATAGACGATATGTTCAATTGGCGCTCATGCCACATCAAAAAGGCGGCACATGGCTGACCGGGGTTTGAAATCCAAAGCAGCACCGCGCAAGCGTGTCCGACTGGCACCAAAAGAGCGGCAATCGCTCATCCTGGACCGCACCGCCGATATCATCGCGCGCGAAGGCGTTTCGGCGCTGTCCATGGACCGGATCGGGCGCGAGGCCGGAGTCAGCAAGTCGCTGGTCTATGCCTATTTCCCCAGCATGACCGACCTTTTGCGACAGCTGTTGCAGCGCGAATGGCGCAGGCTCCGGCGTTTGCAGGCCGAGGCGGCAGACCAGGCCGAGACAATGGAAGGGCTGGTGCGCGCGGTGACCCATGTCTACCTCAAGTATATCGACGAGCGTGGCATGCTCATCGAACGGCTTCAGGCCGAACCGTCTGTATCCGCGATCCATGATCCCACCGAGTTCGGCAGGGACAGCGCCGTCGGCTATCTCGCTGAAATCGTTGCCGAGCATTACGGGCTTCCGCAGGACATCGCCAAGGCTGCGACGGATATCAGCTTTGGTCTGCCGGCAGCTGCGGGCGCTTATCTGCTGCAGCGACGCCTGAGCCGGGAGGTGCTGGAAGACCTGACCGTTACCATGATCCTCGGCACACTCAATGAGCTGAAGCGCGAACATATGGCCCGCCTTCAGCCAATCCGGCGCGCACGGTTGCTGAGGTGATCTGCTCAAGCTTCGGCGGCGAGCAGATCCGGTACCCGCTCCGATGTAGGATTGACGACGGCAACGGGGCCATCATCAAGGCCATATTCCCTCCGCAACCGGTCCAGCGGTTCGTGAACGCGATTCTCGAAAGCCACGAACTGCAGGCTGCGGGCGCGACGCCCTCGCGACCAGCCATCGCTAATGGCATCCATCGCCGGCTGGATCAGCAGCGGATCGACCAGCGCCATATGACCTGAAACGACCGCAATCCACATCGCGGCATAGGGAAAGTCCATCTGCGCCAGCTGAAACGCCTGCAGCGCCAGCTCTCCGAATGGGGTCGCCGGATAGCCGGTCAGCACATGGTGCAGATCATGCGTCTGAAAGCCCCGCACCACCTTGTAGGCAATGGCGGGCGGCATGCGATCAATCTTGCCGCTGAGCTCCAGCGCTTCGTGCCGGGCGCGATAGCCCGCTGCCAGATGCTCGACCAGATGATTATCGACCATGAAAGCGCGATACGCATGGCCGAGCGTTCCGGGCGCACAATCATCCAGCATGGCAAGTCGAAAGTCCGGCGCCAGCCAGGCCTCGCGCGCCAAAGGACCATGTTCCGGATGATTGACGATGGCAGCCTCATATTTGGCAATGGCATCGGCAGGTGCCGTCTCCCACCATTCATTAAACAACCAGTCGATGCCATGCGTGTAGAAATTGTCGATGCTTTGGAGAAATTTCTCTCCGAAGCCGCGTTCGATCGGATTGGCCATCTGCGTCTCTCCTCGGGCTCTGTCGCTTATTTCGCCAGGCTTCCGCCATCGACCGGCACCAGCGCGCCGGTCATGAAGCGGGCGGCGTCACTGACCAGAAAGGCCAGAACCTCGGCCATTTCCTCCGGCGTGCCATAGCGCCCGAGTGGGGTGCCATGAGCCAGCTGCGGGCGGACGGCCTCAGGGTTCTCAGGCGACAGCTTTCTTTCAAGCTGAAACATCATTTCGGTACCGGTCGGGCTGGGGCAGATGGCGAGAACCCTGACGCCATGCGGCGCCATGGTCACTGCGGCCGACTTGGTCATGCCATTCACGGCCGCTTTGCTTGTGTTATACCCGAAGATGTTGCCGCCGCCGCCAAAGCCGGAAACCGACGAGGTGTTCACAATGACGCCGCGGCCGCGGCGCTGCATATGGCCACCGACATGCTTCAGGCCCAGGAACACGCCCTTCACATTCACCGCCATGATGCGGTCGAAATCGTCCTCGCTATAGTCCACCGCGCTGGCAACTGGGCCGGAGATACCGGCATTGTTGAACAGGATGTCGATACCGTCGCCAAGGCGGCAGGCCGTATCCACGGCACGCAACCAATCGGCGCTTTGGACCACATCGCCAATGAAGGGCGTGACATCGCCTGCTTCGGCTGCATCTGTGAAATCGGCATCGGCCCGGTCGAACGCCAGAACGCGCACGCCATCGGCGCAAAGCCTGCGCACAGCAGCCAACCCGATACCTCGAGCTGCGCCAGTCACGATGGCCACGCGGCCATGAAGCGAGGAATCAGCCATGATATTGGTCCTTGTCGAATGAAGCTGCGCTATCAGCAAAAATGAAGTCGCGGATGAGCTCGGCGCACAGGGCCGGCGCATCGCGATGCGGCACATGCCCGGCCTCGGGCAGCCGGATGACGCGGGCGTGCGGGCACGCGCTTGCGATCATATCAGGCATGCTTGGCACGAAAACGGTATCGCGCTCGCCCCAGATTATCAGCACCGGGCAAGCGATCGCCAGGACGGGCAGGCCTATGTCCGGTTCCAGGGCTGTTATGGCATCGGCGGGCGGGATCACGAATGGGGCGGCCCGGTACCATGCCCGCATCGCAGACCAGGCCTCAGGCTGAGTCCAAGCGTCGCGATAGCTCTCGATATCGCGAGATGTGAGAAGTTTTCGTCGGATGGCGTCGCCCAGAAATCGCTCGATCAGCGCATCTGCTTGTGCCTCGCAGAAAACGCTGTCCGCAGCCTCGGAGCGCAGCAGGGTGATGTATTGCGAAGCAGCGCGCTGCTGCGCGTGGTGCAGTATCATGTGCTGGAATATGCGGGCTGGTGGTGCGTTCAGCACGATCAGCCCGGCAATCCGTTCCGGAAAGCGCTCTGCGAATTCGAACGCAATCACGCCGCCCCAGTCATGGCCACACAGATGCACCTGCTCAAGTTCCAGCGCGTCGATCATACCCAGCAGGTCGCGCACCAGGGTTTCGATACGATAGTCTTGCACAGCACCAGGCCGGCTGCTGCCCCGGTACCCACGCTGATCGGGCGCAAGCTGACGGATACCGCTGCCAAGGCGCTCTGCCAGCGGCCTCCAACTGGCTGCATGGTCGGGAAAGCCATGAAGCATCAGGAGCGGCGCGCCTTCTCCCTGCTCCAGATAGTCGAGTTCTATACTGTTCGTTGCGATGCGGTGCTGGGCGGGTGATGCACTCGATCCACCATGCAAAGACAAATCCTGCCTCATTGCCCGGCCACCCCTGCCGCCAGTTGCTTGCGCCACGCGGTTCTGGCGATATCGACGGCTCGCCCTTGTTGCTCCTCAATCATAGCCTTGACTGTCAGAGCGGCGCCCTGGCCAGGTTGCAGCAGTTCAAAGACATTCCCGTCCGGGTCGCGACCAAAGAGGACGGTTGCTGATCCCACATCCTGCGGCGGACCATGCAGCTCTATACCATGGGACACCAGGCGCCGATAATCCGCCTCCAGATCATCACTCTCGAAGCAGATGTGATTCCAACCCGGCGTGTTGAGCGCTTGGCGCGCGACAGGAGTGGTCGGAGGCTGATGGTACTGCCAGAATTCCAGTTCGGCATTGGAAAGGCGAAGCCACCCGCCATCGAAGCGGACATCGGCGATCCCGGCTAACGCGGTCGAATTTCGGATCCGGGCCGAAAGCGCCCTGACGCGCGCTTTCCTGGCCGGTCAGCAAGGCGTAAAAGGCCAGTAGCCGGGGCATGTCGGGCGAGACGATCGCGGTGTGCGCGAACCAGGGCCTGTCAGCCGCTGCGGGTGCCCAAGGCACGCCCTCAAGCTCGATGATATTGCCTTCAGGATCGCGAATATACACGTAGCTGTTGCCCGTGCCCAAGCCGGACGGCCGACTATGCGACGCAGCACCAGCGCTTACAAAGCCGTCATACAGACTGTCAGACAGGTCTTGTTGCAGGCAGATATGGCGAATGCCCGCAGAATAGACTTCACGCCCCGGATTGGCGCAATGCCCCGCGTCGGAATACTCGAACAACTCGATCGCGCCCAGCGTGCCCCGCAGCAACGCCACGCGCGCGCGGGCGTCGTCCATTTGCAGCATCGCCCGGTTCTCCGGCGTATCGGCAAGGTCAAAACGCGACGCGACGGCGAAGGCCTGCTGACTGGTAAAAAAGGCGATAGCGGCATCGAGATCGCTGACGACGAGGCCGGTGTGATGGAGGCCGGTGATCATGGCATAGGCTCCGCTTGAAGGGACTCGCTCGCCCGCGCGTCGATCTGGGCCCGGATGGTTTTGTGGGTGGCGGCGGTGAGTGAATAGCGCCACGCCAGCATGGCTGCGATCAGGACCAGCGCACAGGGAACGAGGCTGTAGCTGATCGACAGAGCGAGCAGAGGCTCGGCCCGGCTCTCCCCTGCTGACTGGTAGCCCACCGCTCCCAGGATCAGCAGTGGCAGACCCGCACCCAAGGCATAGCCCATCTTCTGCACCATCGCCATCGCCGCAAAGAAAAGGCCCTGCTGCCGATCGAGCGTTTCGGCCGTGTCGATATCAGCCGTGTCGGCCACCATTGCATGGGGCAGCATCAGCACGGCACCATAGCAGCTACCCTTGAGGATGAAGAGCGCCGTGAACAGCACGACACCGCCCTTGGGCACCAGGAACATGCAGGCATTGGTCAATGCGACAATGACGAGCGCCAGCGTCAATGCCCGGTGCTTTTCGATCCGCTTGGCCAGCCAGACCCACCCCGGCATCACGAGCAGCGCCGAGGCGAAATAGAGGAAATAGACGATACCGATATTGGTGACAGCGACGACATCGCGCGCGAAGAAAACGGTGATGGTCTGCCTGAATACTTCGCCGATCGTGGCAATCAGCACCAGCAGCGTGATGTTGAGAAATGCCCGGTTGCGTCCCAGCATGCGAAGTGCGCCACCGAGGTGGAATGGCGCCTTGCGGATGGGCGCGGCCGGTTCGGGAACGAGCATGAAGGCAAGCGTTGCACAGACCGGCAGCAGCGCGATGATCACGATGCTCAACGCGGCCATCACGTCCGCACTCGTCGCCCCGGGCTGCGACAGGACATAAGCGGGAATCAGCGTCGACGTGATCAGGCCAACAATGCTGAACCCCTGCGATACCGAGCTGATGCGCGTGCGAACATGATAGTCGGACGAGAGTTCGGCAGACCAGGCCTGATAAGGCAGCAGTATGAGCGTATAGCCAAGATACACCAGCGCGACCGCCAGCGCGAAATAGACGATGCCGGCGTCGGCTGCGGGGACGAAGAGCATCCGTACGCCCGCAGTCATCGCGATAGTCCCGAAGATCAGCCACACCCGGCGACGCCCAATGCGTGGCCGCCACCGATCGGACATGATTCCGATGATGGGGTCGGTAATGAAATCGGACAGCCGCGCGAGGATAAGAGCGATGCCGATCAGCTGCAGGCTGAGCTGCAACTGCCCCGAATAGAGCGGAGCGAGATAGATCGCGATCGGCAGCCCGATCATGCCGAGCGGCAGTTGCACCGACCCAAAGGCGAGAATGCGCCAGAAGGCGATGGGAGCATCGACGGTTGCTGCAGTCGCCCTCATGCGCAGGCCCCTGCTGCAGAATGGGCACCAAGACCAAGGCGCAGGTCAGCCGTCACAGCGGAAAGATCGTGTGGCCGCCGTCGAGCACAAGTGCCTGTCCGGTCATGAAATTGCTCTGCTGCGAGGCGAGATACACGGCAATGCCCTCCATGTCCTGCAACTGCCCGATGCTTCCCGACGCGGCTCGCCTGCGGCATCCGTCCTGGAACGCCTTGGGAGTGTTGAGCGACATTTCCGTTTCGATAAAGCCCGGCAGAATGGCATTGACCTGGATCCCGCTGCGGCCAAGTTCGATCGCGAGGGACCGCACCAGACCCATGACGGAGGCCTTGGTCATGCAATAGCCAGCGGAATTGGGCAGGCCCAGCAAGGCGGCGACCGACGATGTCACGATCAGCTTCCCGCCGCAGCCGGCTTCCTTCCAGTGGCGGATCGCCAGCTGGAAGGTATCTATCACGCTCATCACGTTGAGTTCGTGCGTTTGCAACCACGCATCGCGATCCAGATCAACGAAGGCCCCGCGGACGCCCGATCCACCAGCGTTGGCGAAGCAGCTATCGATCTGGCCGAAGGCGGCAAGCGTTTCAGCAAAGGCAATGGCGGATGAACTGGGGTCCGTGACATCCGCGACAAAGCTGCTCGCAGTTCCGCCAAGTGCTTCGAGTTCGGCTATGGCAGCCGCGTTCTTGTCCGCATTCCGCCCCCAGATGGCGACGGCCGCGCCGCACTTTATCAGGCCCTTCGCCATGGCGAGCCCCAGGCCACCATTGCCGCCGGTAACGAGGGCGACATGCCCCTGAAGATCAAAGAGATTTTGCATTTAGGTCACTCGCCTGCTGATTTGTGATGCAATTCGAGCCCCCTGGCCCATCTGCGTTGAAAGCCGCGCCAATAATCGGGCTGGTTGTCACCCGCGACTGTCCCGCCCCATTGCTGCCCGAAGCTGCTGGGCCAACTTCCGGCACTGGCGAGCGGTACAGGTACGTCAAGATAACGACGCATGGTCTGATCCTGCTTCAGGTGCAGGTCGAAAAAGGCGCTGATGAAGTGCATGTTGATCCCCTCGATCCGCTCCTTGCGCCACACCGGATCGGTCAGATACTCGATGGCCGGGAAATCCGCGCCCTCGGGCAGATTCACGGGGTTGCCAGCAATATTGTGCGCAGCTTCGCGATAGACCAGCAGGTAACGATCAGAGCCTCCTGCGGTGCCGAACATTCGCTTCACGCCTTTTTCGAAGTCGACCACATCGTCCTGGTCGCCATCGATGAGCAACATCGGGGTCTTCAGCGCGGCAAGTTCCTGATCGCGCCAGACCATGGCTTCGGGTTGCGCGCCCCATGGGGCCAGGGCGACGACCGCATCGATCTGCGCGGCCAGGGTCGGGTCAGGCCGGGGCAGCGCAGCCAGGGCTTCGCGCGGAAGCTGGCGATAGGCCGGAGCATCGGGATCAATCGGCACGCCTGCTGTCGTGATTGTACCATAACCGCCCATCGAATAGCCCAGCATGCCGATAGCTCTCGGGTCGACCATAGCTACCACGCCGGAATTCGTGACAGATCCGTCCAGAATCGCCCTGAGAACCGCCTGCTGGTCCCTGGATCGGTTCAATAGAACGCTCCCGAACGAGGTTGCAAACGAGGCGACATCGTTGAACGGCAGATCCCGGTGATCGATCGATGCAACGACATAGCCGCGCGAGGCCAAAGTCTCGCCAAGGCGGCTCATATGTTCGGCCCATCCGCCATAGCCATGGGACATGACGATTAGCGGAAACCGCTTACCGGTAAGCGCCTGCGCCGGTGCCAGGGCCATGCCCTGCTCGGACAGCTCAAGCACCTTCTGCCCTGGCACCACGCGTTTTTGAAGATACAGCTGGCGGGTCGCATTGCGTTCAGGACGGGCAGGAAACCAGAGACGAAGGCCAATCCTTCGGTCGCCCGCAACCAGTTCCTCTGAAACGGTGCCGACGGAATACTGACCCAAGCCCGCCAGCTCCGGCATTTCTGCTGACGGAAGCGGTGCATGCGTGGACAGGGCCGAACCGGCGGGTCGGGCTTCGGCGGTAGCCAGCGTGGCCAACGCGGCGACCACAAGCCCTGCCGCCTTGCTGTTCTGAAGCATTGTCACCGGCCTGAACTCTCCTTCTGCAACTGTCCGCCATCGTCCGTTGTACGGGGCATCAGCGGAACCCTACCCGCAAGGCCAGTCCGAACGTACGCGGATCGAGCAGGAAGGCGCTGCGGAAACTGCCGACTAGGTTCGAGTTCACTTCAAGGAAGGTGATGCTGTCGTCGTTCGCCAGGTTCTTGACGAACGCCGTGAGGCTCCAGTCCTTGTCGCTGTTGGCGACAACCAGCGAGGCATCGAGCTGGGACCAGCTGCCGACGCGGTCGGCGGGAAGGTTGAACTCGCGCGAATGGAAGCCCGATTGCGAATAGAAGTCGACGCGTGGCCGAACCGTCCATCCGTCCCCGGCCTCGAAGGTATATTCCGCTGCGAGTTTCAGAGTCCGGCGCGGCGCGTTGGGCAGCTGGTTGCCGCGCAGCTGGAATCGGGCATTGCCCCGAGCCGGATCAGCCGAGAGGAAATCGCTCCGGATCTCCGCATCCAGCAAGCCAAGGCTGGCCTCGAGTCGCAACGGTTGGGTCGGACTGTACACCAGTTCGGCCTCGAAACCGCGCACCCTTGACTTGGGTATGTTGGTATTGGCCACTGCCGTGCCGACGAGGTTGCCGACGATCAGGTTGGAATAGTCATAGTTGAATGCCGCCAGATTCAACCGGCCCTTGCCGCCCAGGAGGGTGTTTTTCACCCCCAGCTCGAACGCATCAATCTCTTCGGAGTCGAACAGCGGGATCGTATTGTTGCCGGGATTGAAGCCGCCTGACTTGAAGCCGCGCGAGAAGGACAGATAGACATTGGTGTCCTCGGTTAACGATACCTTCGGGGCCCAGTTCAGGATGGCACGGCCTGTGACCTTGTTGAAATCGGCTTCGCCGATGAAATAGGGGCTGAGCACGAAAGTGCCTGAGGCAGTTTCGATACGTTTCTTGTCATGCGTGTAGCGCAGGCCGCCGGTGAGCTTGAGCGTGTCTGTGATATCGACATAGACCTCGCCGAATACAGCATAGGATTTCACCTGGCCCAGCCGCGTATCGAATTTGGAAACTGCGCCCAGCAAGCCGTTGGCCGGTGTCCATGTGTCGACAAAGCCGGCGCCGCGAGCGTTCATGTAGAAGCCGCCCAGGATGAAATTGAACGGACCGTCAAAGCTTGATGCAGCCCGAAGTTCCTGGCTGAACTGCTTCTGGCTGCCGCCCCCGGTCTGCGAGGTGCGATAATCGGTCGTGGTGACAGGTCGGCCCGACAGCAGATAGGTGAGGACGCCATTGCCATTGCCTGCGTTTGGAACGACCCGGGTGCCAAAGGTGCCGGGATTGAACGCATTGGGGCGGAAGCCCTGATCGAAATCGCGCTCGCTGGTATTGTCGCCATCGCGAAGACCTGTGAGCGAAGTAAGGGTGATTGCGCCCAGCTCCTGGGTGATCTCAAGCGTTCCGAGGAAGTCCTCTGCTTTCTGGAACGGACGCACATCGATCACGACATCGCGCAGGTTTGCCGGGTTCTGTGCGAACGTGCCAGGGCGCACCACACCGGGCAGCAGGAAGCTGTCGATCGGGAAGTTGGTCGTCGGGAACGCTGTGCCTGCCGAATTCGGCGAGCATCCGAACTGCGGGTCGGGCGTGCAAAGCGATTTCGCCGCGTTCTGTCGGTCGGAATCCTCTTTGAAATACGTCAGAGTAAGGTCGATCGTGGTCGAACTGGACGGTTCGATACGCGTGCTCGACCGGAGAGTGTACTGGTTGCGACCGTCAATATTGGTGTTGTCGAGAAGGTTGCGGGTATAGCCGTCGCGATTGATATAATTGGCGGCGAAGCGCTGATAGATGCCTTCGGCTATCGGCAGGTTGATTGCCGCATTGGCACGAATTCCGCGCGGGCTTTCGCCTTGCACCTCAACATAGCCTTCAAAGCTGTCCGTCGGGCGACGCGTAATGAAGTTGATTGCGCCGCCAGTTGTGTTGCGCCCGAACAGCGTCCCCTGCGGCCCACGCAGCACTTCAATGCGCTCCATGTCGAAGAATTCGCCGAAGCTGCTGCCCGATTGCAGGAACACGCCGTTGACCAGGACGCCGATATTGGTGTCGCCGGTGCCTCCGAACGACTGCGAGCCAACCCCACGTATAGTGATGTTGCGGTTGGCCGAGAGAGTGACGTTCGGCGCGTTGAACTGCAGGTCCTTGCTGTCCTCAATCCGCGCTGCCTGAAGGGCTTCTGCATTTAGCGCGGTGATGGCGATCGGCACTTCCTGGACGTTCTCCGCCTTGCGCTGTGCCGTAACAACGATGGTGTCGCGATCCTGCGCGGCATCAGCATCCTGATCCTGTGCCGCCAGCGGACTTGCTGCCGCCAGCCAAGCCAGCGTCAGCACCGATGCTCCACGTACCGTGTTCAAGCTCCTCGTCATGCCATCCTCCCTTTGTTTTGACGATATGTGCAATACAAATGGACTGATGGTCAATAGATTATCTCAGAGAGCCGATTTTACGCGAAAAATGGGCTGATTACAGATGCCTTGAGGAGGTTAATTCAACGAATCGACAAAACGACTCGGCGCGCGATCCTGCTCTGCGAGCGGCGTGGTGGTGGCGTCCGTGCGCAGCTGATCTGGCAGGAGGCGTTTGGGAGAGCCGCAGCCACTCGCGCTGGCGGAACTTAGCCTTTCAGCAAGCGTGCTCCGGCAGAAGGAATGCCCAGAAAATGGGCTTGATCAGGCTTGCCAGTACGCCGCCAGTGGTCCGCCAGCGCGCGATCTATTGCGGGCAGCCGGTCTACGGCGACTACCGCCACGACAGAGCCGCCAAAGCCGCCACCGGTCATTCTGGCGCCGCCCCCCTCGCCGATCGCAGCGTTCAGGCTTTCTACCAGCGCATCCACCGCCGACACGCTGACTTCGAAATCATCGCGCAACGATGCATGCGACGCACGCATCGCTTGCCCAAGCTCTGCCAGATCGCCGCGCGCCATCGCCTCGGCGGCGCTCCGCGTGCGCGCATTTTCGGTGACGACATGCCGCGCGCGGCGGAACACAATGGGATCGCAGCCCGCCTCGCCTGCCTCGAGCATCGCCAGGTCTAGTTCGCGCAACGACTCGACACCGAAATATTCCGCCGCCTTCCGACATTGAGCCCGGCGCTCGTTATAGGCGCTATCGACAAGCCCGCGAGCCACGCCCGAGGGCACGATGACGATCGCTGCATCGGCAGGAAAGGCGACCGGCTGAACGGTCAGGCTCCGGCAATCCAGCAGCAGCGCGCCGTCCTGCCGACCATAGGCCGAGGATATCTGATCCAATAGGCCACAGGCGCAACCAACATAATGATGCTCGGACCATTGGGCGACGCGTGCGATCGCCTGTTTGTCGGGTGCTTTCTCCCCGCCCAGGGCCGTCAAGGCCAGGCCAAGCGCAACACCGAGCGAGGCAGATGATGACAGGCCATTGCCCTGCGGAACATTACCTGAAAAGGCCAGCTTCGCCCCGCTCACGGGCAGGCCGAATGCCGGCAACCCTGCGGCGATGCCCCGAACATGGTTCTGCCAATTTCCCTGAGCTGCGGTTTCGATCGGCGCATCGATGCGGAAGTCGTCATCGGCCGCTTGCAGGTCTGCAGCCCGTGCAATGATGCGAGGCTCTTCCAGCGGTGATGCCGCAACCACGGTACCGAATTGCAGCGCGCAGGGCAGCGCAAAGCCGTCATTATAGTCGGTATGATCGCCGATCAGATTGACCCGGCCAGGGGCGAACGCGAGTAATTCGGGGGCATGGCCATAAGCATTGAAAAAGGCCGCAACGGTGCGTTCGACGAGGGGGGATGTGTCGATCATTTGCGATTGGCCTTGCGGTAATGGAGCGGACTGACCTCGCGAAGCCGTTCGGCAGCCTGCTCGGCAGTCAGATCCCGCTGCGCCTCGGCCAGCATTTCATAGCCGACCATGAATTTGCGAATGCTGGCGGACCGGAGCAGCGGCGGATAGAAATGCGCGTGCAGTTGCCAGTGCGCCTGCTCCCCTGCGCCATATGGTGCGCCGTGCCAGCCCATCGAATAGGGGAATGAGCAGCCGAACAGGTTGTCATAGCGGGCAGTCAGCTCGCTGAGCAGCGCCGCCAGGCTGTCGCGGTCGAATGCATCAAGCTGCTCCATCCGCTGGACGGCAAAGCGCGGCAAGACCAGAGTTTCGAAAGGCCAGACCGCCCAGAACGGCACGATCGCCATCCAGCGCGCGTTTTCGACTACCACGCGTGGCCCACCTGCCTCGTGCATGGCGATGTCGCCGAGCAGCGGCCGCCCGGTTCTCTCGATATAGGCGCGCTGGCGCGCATCCTCGGCCGCCGGTTCGTCGGGCACATGTGCGCTCGCCCATATCTGTCCGTGCGGGTGCGGGTTAGAGCAGCCCATGGCCGCGCCCTTGTTCTCGAAAATCTGGACCCAGGCATAACGCTGCCCAAGCTCAGCGGATTGATCAGCCCAGGTGTCGATCACCGCGCGGAGCTCAGCATCCGATAGTTCGGGCAGCGTTAGCGCGTGGTTGGGGGAGAAGCACATGACTCGGCACTCTCCCGAGACCGGCTCGGCGATCAGCAACCCATCCGGGTCGGCATCTGGCGGTGCCGTGACAAGCGGTGCAGGCATCAGCGCGGCAAAATCGTTCGCAAACACCCAGGGTCCGGAATAATCGGGGTTGATTTCTCCATTCGCGCGGGTGTTTCCAGGGCAGAGAAAGCAGGCCGGATCGTGCGAAGGAAGCGCGGCAGTATCTGGCGCTTCCATCTGACCCTGCCAGGGTCGCTGGGTACGGTGCGGCGACACCAGAACCCATTGGCCGTTCAGCGGATTGAATCGGCGGTGCACGGCTGCGGCATCAACCATGACGTCTTGCTCCTGGACCGACATAATGGGCGATATTGCCGAAAATCACTCGGTTCGATGTGAGCGCCACGATCACCGACGCCACCAGCACCATGAGCATCACATCGATATAGTGCAGCCCGCTCCAGCCGATATGCTGGTAGAAGGTCTCACCAGGATACAGCGTGCCGTGCTTGTACAGCACGAAGGTGTGCAGCGCGTAGGCCCCAACTCCGAATATCAGCCCGATAATTGCTGCGCGCGCATCAACATTTGCGAACAGCAGCCCGGCGATGAACGCGGATAGCACCGGCATCGAGGACAGGCCGTTCAGTTCCTGCAACAGGTTGATAATGCTCTTGGCGTTTTCGAACGCGGGAACCAGCAAGATGGAAGTGACCGTCAGGATTGCAGAGGTCCATGCGGCCAGCTTCCAGTGGCTCTTCACCGACCGGATGAACTTGGCATGGAAGTCGATGGCATAAAGCGCGACCGAACTGTTGAGGATCGCACTGGTGTGCGCGATCACCGCTGCGGCCATTAGCGCGGCGAAAGCCCCCGACATCCAGGGCGGCAGCACATGTGCGACGACGCGGCCATAGCTCGCATCGCCCATCGGCCCGAAAAGCTTGTATCCCACCACACCGGGCACGACCACAATCACCGGAATGATCAAAATCCGCACCACGGCCGCAGCCATGACGCCCTTTTGCGCTTCGCGGATGGTCGGCGCGGTCATCGCCTTTTGCGTGATGTTCTGGTTGGTCGACCAGTAGAATATCTGGATGAACAGCATCCCGGTGAACAGGGTGTGGAAAGGAATGGGCGAGTCCGTATCGCCGACCATCGAGATGCGCTCGGCCGGAACGTCGCTGACCAAGTCGAAATTGACCGCGTTCAAGGCCAGGACAACCACCAGCATCGCGACGGCGAGCACGCCAATGCCGGAAAAGGTGTCCATCACCGCCACGGCCTTGAGGCCCCCGGTAATGGTGTAGATGGCAGCAATGATGGCCATCGGCGCTGCAAACCACAGCAGCGGCCAATCCACCCCGAACATGGACTTGAGGAAGAGGCTGCCCGAATAGAGCGCTGCTGGGAGGTAGATCAGAATGTTGCCAAGCAGAAAGATGGCCGAGATCACGGTGCGGATGCTGCCGCCCTGATAGCGCCGCTCGAGCAGCTCGGTCACGGTGGTGCACCCGTGGCGATAATAGATCGGCACGAAGATGAACGCGAGCATCATCAGCCCGACAAACCCCGATATCTCCCACCAGGCGAGCAGCAGCATCTGGTTGCCGTTCATGCCGACGAGCTGTTCGGTCGACAAATTGGTGAGCGTGATCGAGCCTGCCACGTAAAGCCAGGTAAGTCCGCCGCCGGCGAGAAAGACCTCTCTGCCCGATCCATCGTGCGAGCCGCCTATGCTGCGGACCTTCCACCATGTTGCGAGCGCGATCAGCGCGGTGATCGAAACGAACACCGCCACCTGGCTTCCCTGTTCCATGACCTCCGGCAACAGTTTTCTCCCACCCTTTTCTTGCTCATGCCGGTCCGACAGGTTTAGATCAAGCAACGGCTCACGTCACTTATTGACTATTCTTCCATTAAGGGCAACCTCCCCCCATGTCCAGCCTTACCCCGTTTGCGCGCCTCGATGGCGATGAGTTTTCCTTGGTGCTTGATCTGCGCGCCGACGCTGCGGAACCGGTCTATTTCGGGCCGAGCCTGCCAATGGCCGAGGATCTTGCGAGCCTGTGCGATGTCCTGCGGCGGGGGCTGCATGCCTCACAGCCAGACCGACCCGCGCCGCGTTCGCTGCTGCCTTGGGCCGGCCACGGACATCTTTGCGCGCCGTCCATCGTCGTCCAGCAGAACGGGCGCCCGCTGACGCTGCGGATGCCGCTGGTCGCGATTTCGCAGCGCGAAGGCGATCTGTGCCTGCAACACCGCGATGACGCGCTGGGCTTGAGCGTCCAGATCGAACTAAGGATCGCTCACGGTGGGCTGGTCGAGTTTAGCACGCAGATGCAAAACCAAGGGACGCAGCCGATCGGGCTGATCAGCCTGGCGTCTCTGACGCTGCCACTGCCAAGCTGGGCCACCCATATGGTGCGCTATGCAGGCCGCTGGTCGGGCGAGATGCAGCAGCAGCGGCTAGCGCTGCATCAGGGGGCGATCACCAGCGCGTCTTATGGTGGACGACCCGGCTTTGGCGGTGGCAACTGGGTGAGGATCGAAACTGCCGGGACTGGCGAACTTCATGGCGATGCGCTGGCCGCGCACCTCGCGTGGAGCGGCGATCATGTGCTGTCCGTCGAGTGCAATGCCGATGGCGATGCCACGCTGACCATGGCGGCGCGGCTGGAACCGGGGGAAATCATGCTGGCGCCTGGCGATACGTTCTGCGCCCCGCGCGCCTTGGTTGCGGTTAGCGCGCAGGGCATCGCCAGCCTGCGCCATGCCTTTCACGCGCATGTGCTGGGCGCGGTCGTGCCGGACACGGCGGCATCGACCCCGCGCAAGGTTCATCTGAACAGCTGGGAGGCGCTCGCCTTTGACCAGAGCCTCGACAAGCTCTGCGCGCTTGCAGACCGGGCGGCGGCGCTTGGGATCGAGCGGTTCGTGCTCGATGATGGCTGGTTTGCCGGCCGCCGCGATGACACCACCAGCCTAGGAGACTGGGTTGCCGATCCCGGGATTTTTCCCGAGGGCCTTGATCCGCTGATCGATCATGTCCGAAGGTCTGGCATGGACTTCGGCCTGTGGGTGGAGCCGGAGATGGTCAGCCCCGACAGTGCATTGTACCGCGCGCATCCCGATTGGTGCCTATATCTGCCTGATCACCCGCGGCTGACCCAGCGCAACCAGTTGGTGCTCGACTTGACCCGGCCCGAGGTGTCGGGGCATCTGTTTGCGTGTCTTGACAGGCTTCTGGCCGATCATGCCATTGCCTATCTCAAATGGGACCATAATCGTGATCTCTTCCCGCTTGCGGGAAAGAGCCATGCGCAGGTGGTCGCGCTCTATGCGCTGCTGGACCGACTGCGAGCCGCGCATCCGGAGGTCGAGATCGAGACCTGCGCGAGCGGAGGCGGACGGGTCGATCTCGAAATCCTCGAGCGGTGTAGCCGCTTCTGGGCCAGCGACAATAACGATCCCTTCGAAAGGCTGCAGATCAACGCTGGCTGGTTCGATTTCCTCCCGATGCGCATCGCGGGCAATCACGTTGGCCCCAGCCCCAACCCGATCACCGGCCGGCAAGTAGCGATGGATTTTCGCGCCAAGGTCGCGATGTTCGGGCATATGGGCGTAGAGGCAGACCCGGGCGGGATGTCGGCCGAGGACCGCCAATGCCTCGCCGCGCACATCGCGCTCTACAAGCAGTGGCGGGATGTCCTACATGCCGGGCGCCTGTGGCGGCTCTCGCCTGCCGATGCGGGTGTGCATGCGCTATTGGCGATGCATGAAGGCCGGGGGATCGCGCTGATCGCCCAGACGCGCCAGGCCGCAACTTATGATGAGCCTCATATCCGCTTTCCCGGGCTGGAGGACGACGCGCTTTACCGGGTCGCGCTACTGCCGCCATATTGCGAGAAGGCCAAGGGGCAGCTGTCGCAGGCCCGTACGTATGCAGAAGGCACTGTCCTGTCAGGCCGCGCGCTGCGTCTGGCGGGAATCAGCCTGCCGTTGCAATATCCTGAAACCGCCTGGCTGGTATCAATTGAGCGCGGCGCGGATAGCTGACCTTGGTATGGCCCCCTGTTGATTTCCGTTGCCGGGTGCCACAATGCCCAAACCGACAACCAGCTAATTGCTCGGCGCTACGGCACCTGCCTGCCCGCCTGTCGTATATGCTCTTGCAGGTCTGCAAATTGGGATCCTGCAAGCTGACGGCATTGCGGCGCGCTACCAGGAGTGTCGGCGAATGGCCCGGTACCGGTCCTTCACGACCGCCCAGGCGAGTTTTTGACTCAAACAAAAAGTTGCACGTCGTGGCAGGTCGTCAGTCAGCCATTGTTGTAGGCATGTAATTCGCCTGACAAGCGATGGAGATTGGAACGATCAACGGGCTGGGGAAGCTAACCATTCTTGTCCAAGGCTGCGATCAGCGCGTCGCGCGCCAAGGCGACGCGCGGGTGGCGCAGGGACGATTTGGCCCAGACGAGATAGAATGCGTTGGTCGGCACGTTCACCGGCGCCGCGATTTCGACAAGGACGCAAGCAGCGCGCTGGGCATCCGTGAGATAGCTCGGCAGCACCGTCCACCCCAATCCCGCGCACAAGGCGGATCGCAAGGCTCGAAGATCGGGCGCGGTCAGCGCAGGGGGGCGCGAGACTTCGATGCTGTTCGCTTCGAGCCAGTTCCTCACCAGCGGCCGGTCAAGATCGTAGGCGAGATGCGGCACGGTATTGAGAGCATGTGCCAGAGGACTTCGCCCGATCTGCTCGGCCACCGAGGGTGCCGCCACCGCCCGCAGATCTTCGGTGCCGACTTTTTGATAGGCGAGCCGCGCGTCATCCGGCTGTGAGGCTGTGAACCCGAGGTGCACCTTGTCATCAAGCAGCATGGCGTAAAGCGCATCACGCCCGCCGATATGCAACCGCAGATCGAGCCCCGCCGCAAGCAGGGGGCCTAGCCTCGGCGTAATCATTTCGCCCAGCATATCGGATGGTGCGGCGATGTGGACGGTCCCCGAGATTCTGATCGAGCGGGCGCGTGCCGCCGAGAGCGCGGCTTCGGCTGTATCGAGACTGCCGCCGATGGAGAGCGCAAGATCGTCGGCGATGGCCGTGGGCCGCACTCCGCGCGAATGCCGGTCGAATAGCGGGTGGCCAAGCTGCGCTTCCAGCGAGGCGATATGCTGAGAGGCGGCTGGCTGGGTGAGGCCGAGCGCGCGTGCCGCATCGCTCAGCGAACGGCGTCGGTGAACTTCGACAAAGGTGCGCAGCTGCTGGAGAGACATTCCCGTTCCATAAAACAATTTATGCCTGACGGCTATTCCTCTTGGATTTCCTGATGAAACCTTCGGCCTATCTGGGTCGTCCATCGAAGGAGCCAATCCATGCAAGGCCGACGCACTTTTCTGACAGGCATGAGCACGCTCGCCATGGCGGCGACGGCATTGCCGCTCCCGACCGCACATGGTCGCTCGATCCATCTCCATGACAAAGGACCCAAAGCAATGACCCGCATTCTGATGATTGCCACCTCGGCAGACCGCATGATCCCCGGCACCGAACCGACCGGCGTGTGGCTCGAAGAACTCACCACCCCCTACTACGCTTTTCGCGACTCCGGCGCCGAGGTCACGCTTGCCTCGATCAGGGGCGGCGCGATCCCGGTCGATCAGCGCAGCGTCAATGCCGATGGCGAGAACGATGCTTCTGTCGAACGCTATCTCAAGGACGAGGCGCTGAAGGCCGAGATTGCAAGCACGCCGGCGTTCACCAGCATCGATCCCGACGGGTATGACGCGGTGTTCCTGCCCGGCGGCCACGGCACGATGTTCGACTATCCCGTCAGCGAGGAACTGGCGCGGCTGGTCGAGCAGTTCGACCGCCAGGGCAAGATCGTTGCTGCGGTCTGCCACGGTCCGGCGGGGCTCGTCTCCGCGAAGAAGCCCGACGGCACCCCGCTGGTCGCAGGACGCCGCGTTGCCGCTTTCACTGACAGCGAGGAACGTGCGGTCGGGCTCGACGAGGTGGTGCCCTTCCTGCTGGAAACGCGGATGAAAGAACTGGGCGCGAAGCACGAGGGCGGGCCTGACTTCCAGCCCTTTGCCCTGCGCGATGGCAATATGGTGACGGGGCAGAACCCCGCCTCGGCCACCCGCACGGCGCAGCTGGTGATGGAAGCTCTCAAGGAAAAGGCAGCCTGATCATGCACTATCTTCACACCATGCTGCGGGTCAGCGATCCCGAAGCCACGCTGCGCTTCTTCGAATTGCTGGGCCTCAAGGAAACCCGGCGGATGGAGAGCGAACGCGGGCGCTACACCCTCATTTTCCTGGCTGCCGATGAGGACCATCGCGGCGAGGGCGAGCGCGGCACAGCCGAGGTTGAGCTGACCTACAACTGGCCACCCGAGGATGGCAGAACGCCCGAGGTCTATACCGGAGGCCGCAATTTCGGTCACCTCGCCTACCGCGTCGACGACATCTATGAAACCTGTGCCCGGCTGCAAGCCGGCGGCGTGACGATCAACCGGCCGCCGCGCGACGGGCACATGGCTTTCGTGCGCTCGCCAGACGGCATCTCGATCGAGCTGCTTCAAAAAGGTGAGCACAAGGCTCCCGCCGAGCCCTGGGCCTCGATGCCCAATACGGGAGAATGGTAATGGCACAATTGTTCGAACCGATCGAGATTGGCGGGCTGCAACTCGCCAACCGAATCGTGATCGCTCCGATGTGCCAGTATTCGGCCGAAGATGGCGCGATGAACGACTGGCACCAGATGCATCTGGGCCATCTGGCGATGTCGGGCGCAGCCGCGCTGACCATTGAAGCCACCGCGGTCAGCCCGGAAGGCCGCATTACCTATGGCGATGTCGGTCTGTACGACGATCGCACGGAGGACGCGATGCGGCGCGTGCTGCAAAGCGTGCGCCGCTGGTCGGACATCCCGCTCGTCATCCAGCTTGCCCATGCAGGCCGCAAGGCAAGTTGCGCCAAACCCTGGAATGGCGGCGCGCAGATTCCACCCACTGATGCCAATGGCTGGCAAACGGTTGCGCCAAGCGCGCTTGCTTTCAAGCAGAGCGATCATCCGCCCGTGGCGCTCGATCGCGAGGGCATGGACCGCATCATCGCTGCCTTTGTGGACGCGGCGCAGCGGGCGGACCGGTTGGGACTCGATGGGATCCAGATCCACGCCGCGCATGGCTATTTGCTCCACGAATTCCTCTCGCAGTTGTCGAACACGCGCACGGACGAATATGGCGGGAGTCTGGCTAACCGGATGCGTTTCCCGCTCGAGGTGTTCGACGCGGTGCGCGCGGCATTTCCCGCCGACAAGCCCGTCACCGTGCGCGTGTCCGGCACCGATTGGGTCGATGGAGGCTGGACGCCTCAGGAAACCGCAGCCTTCGCGCGTGAACTCGAAGCACGGGGCTGCGCCGCGATCCACGTGTCAAGCGGCGGGCTCGATCCGCGGCAGGACATTCCGGTGGGTCCGGGCTATCAGGTGCCGCTGGCCCGCACGGTCAAGGATGCAGTGACCATGCCCGTCATCGCTGTCGGCCTCATCACCGATCCGCATCAGGCCGAACAGATCATCGTGCGCGGCGATGCCGACATGATCGCGATTGCGCGCACGGTGCTGTGGGACCCCCGCTGGCCGTGGCACGCCGCCGCCGCGCTGGGGGCATCGGCCAAGGCGCCGCCGCAATATCTCCGCTCCGAACCGCGCGAAGCCGGGCGCATCCTGAAGGAAATGAAGCCATGAAACGCAACGTCAAACTCCTCTTTGCCACTGCAGCCGTCTTTTCGCTTGCAGGCTGTGCGACAACCCGGGAAGTCACCTCAGCTCCACGGATCGAACAGGTCGCCACATTCGACGGCGCGATGCCGACGGGCGTGACGATTGCGCCCAACGGCCGCATCTTCGTCAACTTCCCGCAATGGGGCGACAATGCCCCGTTCACGGTCGCCGAACTGGTCGATGGCAAGGCGGTGCCTTATCCCGACGCCGCTACCAATCGCCCCGACCCTGCCGACCCGGCAGGCCATTTTATCTCGGTGCAGAGCGTTGTGGCCGATGGTGCCAACCGGCTCTGGGTGCTCGACACGGCGGCCCCAAATTTTGCGCGGCCACAAGCCGGCGGCGCGAAACTGGTCGCGATCGACCTTGCGACCAACCGGGTGGTCAAAACTATCGTGCTGCCCCCCAGTGTCGTGCTGCCGACGACATACCTCAACGACGTGCGCTTCGATCTGCGCCAAGGTGCTGAAGGCGTCGCATACATCACCGACAGCAGCAATGCGGGAATCGGGGGGCTAATCGTCGTAAATATCGCCAGCGGGCAATCGATTCGCCGCCTTTCGGGCCACCCGAGCACAAATCCCGAACCCGGCTTCACCCCGCTAGTGGATGGTGAGGTTTTGATGAACCGCCCCGCCAACGGGCCAGCAACACCGGTTGCAATCGCAAGTGACGCGATCGGGCTCAGCGCGGATGGCAGCCTGCTTTACTACGGGCCGCTTTCGGGCCGCACGCTGCATGCGGTGCCCACGGCGATGCTGCGCGATACCGCCGTATCGGAACAGGAACTCGCCCGCGCGATCCGCAGCATGGGCCGCAAAGGTGCCTCGGACGGTATCGCCGAAGACGACCGTGGCCGCGTGTTTGCCGGCGATTACGAGAACAACGCGATCCGTATGCTTGACCGGGGCCACTGGACCACGCTGGTCAGCGACCCGCGGATAAGCTGGCCCGACACGCTGTCGATCGGTACTGACGGATATCTCTACTTCACCGCTAACCAACTCCACCGGCAGCCCGGATTCCACGGCGGGCGGGACTTGCGCCGCAAACCTTACAAGCTTCTGCGCATGAAGGTGGGCGGCAAGCCCGTCCTTCTGCTTCCGAATTGACTCCCACAGACCGGGCAGGCTCAACGTCGCGCCTGCCCGGCATTCCAGGAAGGATCCCCTTGATGGTTTAGCCAATCCTCCGTGAACCGATGGTCTAGCGGTGCCTGCCGTTTATCCAAGCGGCGGGCGGACCAGACTTCTCCGCGAAACGCAACTACATCTGCCGGGTCTTGAGCTAAGCATGGCACTTCCTTGGCGGCAATCGGAGGAATCCCTGCGGTCGATGTGCCCAAGACCCTGATGCTCCTTGCAAGGGAGGTAAGCTGTGGCAACCGGCCAGCCGGACTGTGGCGCGTGGTCTGTTGTGTCTGCACCACTTACCCTGCAATGATTCTGCTACGCATCACGGTGCAGACCGACGGCGGAATAGGCGCTAGCCGCTTGGCACTAGGCTATCGGAACGCTGCGCGAACAAGCGCTCAATGTCGACTTCCTATGAAAGCTTACGGCGAGCCTACGCGGAGCGAACGACCGCTTTGTCCCATGATGCAGCGTCCCGTCCCTGGCAGCTGCCGACCCAAGGGCAGTCGTTCGCGACCGGGGCGCTCAATGTCTGGTTTCGCGAAAAGCCGTCGTTCCGGTTTCGGGATCGAGCATCGGCCCCGCTCATGACCGGTGATGGGTGGGAAGTGGAACGGCGGGTTCCACGCTGCGCCGCCTGCTAAGTGCGATACGAGCCCAAGTCATCTGGCAAGCGTCACTGCGGTCGAATGCAATAGCAGCAGCGGTATCGGGGGCGGTCAGGATCTGCCCCCGATATTTTGTCGAGCTCCTCTGGTGTCTCAGAACCTGAAGGTTGCCGATGCCCCAAACGCACGGGGTTCGCCAGCCATGACGCGGTTAGCCGTGCTCCCGGGGAACACTGTGTTGCTGAGCCCCAGAGGGCCGCCGAGCGGCTGGTAGACCGACAGCGGGCGATATGCCTTGTCGAGCAGGTTGCGGGCAAACAGCGCCACCGTCCAGCGGCCATCAGGTCCGTCGAGCGCAATCCGCCCGCCGAGCAGAGCATAGGCCGGTGCGCGCGATTGCGGGTTCGCATCGTTTACGGTGCCGACGAACTGGCTGGAGGTGAAGAACAGGTTGCTGTTCACATTCAGCCGCATACCCGACCCGCCGATGTCGGTGCCCCAATCGACCGCGACATTGCCCGACCACTTCGGCGAGAACGTGTTGGGCTTGCCCGTCAGATCCTGGGTGCCCGGCGTGCCAGGCAACGCCGATGCATTGGCGAAGTCGGTGAACTCGGAGTCGAGGTAGGCGACCGAGCCCGAGATCGAGAGATCGTTGGTCGGTGCAAGGCGCAGGTCCATCTCCACGCCCTGCTGGCGCAGCGCTCCGGCGTTGCGGACGATGAAGCTCACACCGTCGAAGGCTCGGTCCTGGAAGCCGTCGATGTCCATGCGGAACAGAGTCACGTTGGCAGTGAGCAGCCGGTCCATCCAGCTCGTCTTCGCCCCCAGCTCGTAGTTCGTCACGGTCTCGCGGTCGAACAGGCGACGGGTCGAGACGAGATTGCCATTGGCGTCCACCACCGAGAGGGACGGCGTTCCGCCACCCGAGTTGTAACCCCCCGACTTGTAGCCTGTGGAGACGTTCGCAAACAGCAGCACATCGTCGGTCGGCGTGTAGTTGAGGCTGGCTCGGTAGGTGAAGCGGTCTTCTTTGATGCCGGGGAAGGTCAGGCGCTCGGTGGCACGCAGAGTTTGCGTGAAGGGACTCGAAGCCTGCGCATAGGTGCCTTCCTTGCGGTCGGAGGTCCAGCGGCCGCCCAGCGTCAGTGTCAGCGCGTCGGCAAGATGGATATTGCCCTGGCTGTAGATCGCGAAGCTCTTGACGTTCTGGAAAACGTCCTGATCGGTCGCCGCAATCCCGCCGGTGGTCGCTACGAAATTGCTGCACGCGGTTCGCCCCGGCCCTGCCGGAACCAGCACGCCGCAGAAGCTGGTGCCGAGGTTCAGTTCCTCGCTGAGGCCGAAATCCTCCTCGAAGTAATAGAGCCCCGCGACCATGTCGAAGGCACCGCCAAACCACTCCTTCTCCGGCGAGATGAACTGGAGTTCGTGGTTGTGGCTTTCGGAGTCGAACAGGCTGCGGCGCGAGGCGAGGCTGACGGGGAAGTAGATGATGTCCCCGTCGAGCTGGTCGTTGGTCCACACGCGGTAGCTGTTGATCATCCGCAGCGTGCTGCCGCCGATGTCGAGCGAGGCGTCGCTGGCGATGCCCCAGTTCTCGTCCACAAGGCCCTGCGCGATGAACTGGTTCATCACTCGATCATTGAGGTTGGTGTCCGGGCCGCCATTGAAGGCAGCACGCAGGAAGTCGAGCCGCGCCGGGCTGACCGAGGCAGGATCAAAATCGAAGTTGGCGACCCCGTCACCCTTGAGCTTGGTGTAGTCCGCGCGCACGACCCATTCGAGGTTGCCGAGCTCGGCTTTCACGGTGCCGCGCAGCGCGAAATCGTCGGAGCCGCCGTAGTTTTCGCCATCAAGCCGATTGACCCACGGGCCGCCGAACCACTGGGCCATGCCGGCAAGGCGCACTGCGACATTGTCCGACAGCGGCACATTGACATGGCCCTGGAGACGGTAGCGATCGAAGGAACCGACTTCGGCTGCGACCTCGCCACTGAACTCACTCTTCGGCGTGGCAGCGCGCAACGAAAGCGCGCCAACGCTCGCGTTGCGTCCGAACAGGGTGCCTTGCGGCCCGCGCAGCACTTCCACGCTCTCTATGTCGAGGAAGGAGCCGAGGATCGAGCCCGAGCGGGGCACATAGACTCCGTCAAGGAACACGGCGACGCTCGGCTCGATCAGGGTGTTGGCGAGCGAGCCCACGCCGCGGATTCCGAGGCGCGTGGAGCCGGTGTTCGACGAGCGCACCGATTGGAAGTTCGGCGCGACCTGGCCAAGGTCGAGCACGGTCAAAACGTTGGCCTCGGTGAGGTTTTCGCCGCTGACAGCTACGATCGAGATCGGCACGTCCTGCACGCTTTGGGCGCGCTTCTGTGCGGTGACGATGATTTCATTGCTCGCAGTGTCCTCAGGCTCCGCTGCGGCGTCCTGAGCGTGCGCAGCCGTTGCCGAAGCCGCGATGATCGCAAGCACGCTCACGCACCGGCGCAGGTGTCCAAAGGCCATATTCGTCTCTCCCATCCCATGCTTTTATTGGGGTCGGTGATAGGGCCGACTCTCGCCCGATATTTCACATTTGGCGACAGCAATTTTGCAATTCGTGTCACAGCCACCCGAGTTTCAGCGCGGCAAGCACGATTGCGGCAAGAACCAACGTCTCGATCAGCATGAGGATGATCGGCTTCACGCCCACTTTCATCAGATCACCGAGGCGCGTCTTCATCCCGATGGCAGCAAGACTGGCGACGAGGCACCAGCGGGACACTTCGCCAGCGCCATCGGTCAGCACAGCGGGAAGCGTCAGAGCGCTATTGAGAATTGCAAGCGCCGCAAAGGCGACGACGAACCACGACAGCAAGGGCGGACGCTGAGTTCCCGTCGCTGCCCCCCTGCGTGTGATCTGGCCGGCCACCATGATTACTGGCAGCAACATGGCGACGCGCACCAGCTTGACGATCACCGCCGTATCGCCCGCCTCCGGCGAGATCGCGTAGCCAGCCCCAACGACCTGCGCGACATCGTGGATGGTCGCGCCGAAGAATATCCCCGCCTGCCGGTCGCTCAGTCCCGCAAGGTCGGCGACCAGAGGATAGGCGATCATCGCAATGGTCGAGAGCACCGACACGCCTATGACAGTGAACAGCATCGCCTGGTCCTTGCGCTCATGCGCCGGCAGCGATGAGGCAATCGCCAAGGCAGCAGATGCACCGCAGATGGCGGTCGCTCCGCCCGACAGGAAGCCGAACAGGGGATTGAAGCCCATCACTCTCGCGAGGACAATCGAGCCGCTGATGATGCCGCCGACGACAAGCACAACCATCGCGACCGGCTGCCACCCCAATGACGTGATCTGGCTGACGCCTATCCTCAGGCCGAGCAGGGCGACACCGATGCGCAGCAGCACCTTGGCGGAGAACTCGATGCCAGCGCGGGCTTTCTCGGTATCGGCAAGAAAGTTGAATCCGAGGCCCAACAGCAGGGCAAACAGCATCACCGGCGCAGCGTAGTGCTCCGACAGGAAGGTTGCTGCCAGAGCCAGCACCAGCGCGACACCGGCTCCCGGGGCAAGCGCCCGCGCACGTTCAACGATCTGCGTCATGTGGTCAGGCCTGAGCGACTTGGTGGCGCTCCAGATCAGCCAGATAGCTGCGGCGCATCAGGGCAAAGACAATGCCTGCGGTGACGCAGGGCAGCGGCAGGAAGCGGAAGGCATTGGCAAGTCCGATCGCGTCAGCGAGCCTGCCGGTCAAGATCGGCCCTGTCGCAAGCCCGATCAGGTTGTTCGCCAGCGTCAAAGTGGCGAAGGCCGATCCGTGGATGGACAGCGGCGTCAGGTTTGCGACCATCGCCCCCGTTGGCCCCACCGTCCCAGCGACGAGGAACATGGCGCAAGCAATCAACACCAGTTGTAGCGTGCCCATCGGCAGCAGAAAGGCAAGCGTCAGGCACACCGCCGTGCCGAAGCTGTAGCCAATGGCGAGATTGATCTTCTGGTCGGGCCGATCACGCGAAAGCCGGTCGCTCACCATGCCGCAGGCGATCATACCCACCCCGCAGGCGAGCAGTAGCAGCGCGGCGATCTGACCCGCGCGGTCCACAGCAAAGCCGTAATGACGGTTGAGGAAGCTTGGCAACCAAGCGGGCATTGCCCCCGCCGCGAACAATTGCAGGCCGCTCCCGAGATAGGCGAGGCGCACCGAACGGCTGGCGATCAGGGCCTTGAGTGGCGCGCGCGCTGGGGCGGCGTCTAGCCCTTCCGCCGGCGCATCGGCCTGATCAAGCCCCGCCAGCTCCCGCACCCGCTTCTCGCGCACCAGCAAGGGGTAGAGCGCACCCAGCACCAGCCCGCAGATGCCGATCGCCAGGAACGCCCAGCGCCAGCCATGGCTCGCCGCAATCGTGCCACCGACCGCCACGCCGAGCACCTGCCCGAATAATCCCCCCGCCATGAAGGCTGCGGCGAGCGTGGCGCGCAGGCGCTGCGGGAAGGCGCTGATCACCACCGCGATGCCAACCGATCCATAGGCCGCCTCACCAATGCCGACGAGCGCTCGGCCCACCAGCATCTGCTCGAAGCTGGTCGCCATGGCGCAGAACAGGGTCGCGAGGCTCCAGACGATCGCCATCAGGGTGAGGCTGCGCACCCGCCCCCAGCGATCCGCAGCGAGGGAGAGCGGGAAGGTCAGGACACCAACCATCATCGCGACGATCCCCGACAAGAGGCCAAGCTCGCCATCGGTCAGCTGCCATTCCGCTTTAAGCAGCGGGAAGACTGCGTTGAGCACCTGCCGCGCCATGTAATCGGAGATCAGCAGCCCGAAGGTCAGCGCGAACACAATCCAGCTGTAGATCGTGGCGTTGCTCGGCCCACCGGCCTTGGCATCGAGGCTGATGGGACCGGCCATGCATTGTGTCTCCCGAGAAGCGAGTTAGCGCGACGCCAGCCGGGCGATCAATGGCAGGGCATCATTCCATGCCCCGAAACCGGCTGGCGGGTTGAGGTGACCCACTTCGCCCGCATCGAACAGCTCCGCGCCCCAGCTCTGGGCAACACCCGCGATGCGCTCGAAGCTGGCCAGCGGATCATTGTGGCTCGCTGCGACAACGGCCGGGAACGGCAAGGGCTCGCGCGCCATCGGGCACCAGCCGTGCGCGGTCAGGTCAGAAAGCGTCGGATAGCCTTCAGGCAACGGATTTTCCACATCGGCGGGGGTTGCGAGCAGGGCGCCCTTGATGGTGCGCGTCGGATGCGTCGCCCAGGCCGCGACCATCAGGCACCCGGCACTGTGCGCAGCAAGCACAACCTCACCTTCAATGGCTTGCAGCGCTGCATCGAGAGCGCTCACCCGCGCAGCAAGGCTCAGCCGGTCCTCGCTGAGCGGCTCGACCGTAACCGATCCGGGCAAAGCACGCGCGGCGTGGCTCTGCCAGTGATCAGCGATGTGATCGCGCAGCCCCGGGACGAACAGGACTGTGACACTCATGCCATCTCGCGGATCGGCACGGCGATCTGTCCGCGTTCACGGTTGGGGGCCATGCCCAGCCGCGCCAGCGTTTCCTCGGTGGAGTTGTATTGCGTGCCGACCTTGTAGATCTCGCGCGCCTCCTGCCCGTTGGCGATGTCGCGGCCAAGCTCACGGCTAATGCGCACCAGCTGCTCGATCTGCGCGACCGAGCCCATCTTGTTGCCGTGCGGATCGTAGATCGTGTCCTCGATCCCGCAACGGGTGTGCATACCCAGGGCGATGGCGATGGTGTTGATCGGCAGCACATTGCCCATCACGCTCTCAAGCGTCACGGTCGAACCATCAGGCGCGCGGCGAATGAACTCCATGAAGTTTGCCGGGTTCGGCCCGTCGAATCCGCCGCCGATGCCGACCCAGGTGAGGTTCAGCGGGCCCTTGTAGTGACCGCGGCGGACCAGGCGCTCGACCGTTTCCATGTCAGGCATGCAGGTGAGCTGGAAATGCGGCTGGATGCCCGCACCCGTCAGGCGGCGCAGGTGCTCCTCCACCCATTGCGGGCCGGCTGGCACCACCATCTCGCGGTAAGCCTGATAGAGGGCCGGATTGGCGAGCGAGGTCTCGCCGTATTCCGCCTCGCTCATCAGATCCATGATGTTCATCTGCGTGGTGTTGACCGCGATCGTGACCTGTTCGGGTGCGGGGGTAAGTTCGGCCAGCATGTGGCGCACTTCGTCCGAGAGCCATTTGGCCTCGGCGCCGTCCTCCTCGGTTTCTGGAGCGAAGGAGATCGAGCCGCCGACCTGAATGATCATGTCCGGCGCGCGGGTGCGGATCTTGTCGATCATCTCGTTGAACATCGACAGGCGCTTGGAGCCGTGACCGTCAAGCTCGCGGCAGTGGAGGTGCAACACGGTGGCGCCCGCATTGTAGCAATCGACCGCCTTCTGGACCTGTTCCTCCATCGTGACCGGAATGTCTTCGGGGAAGTCCTCCGGCGCCCATTCGGGGCCATAGGGCGCAACGGTGATGACCAGCTTGTCCTGGTTCTGGGGCAACAGGCTATCGTCGAGGAACTGCATCGCGGGTCTCCTTCGCGGGGCTATTTTCGGGTCTGGTTCAATAGGGGCGGTCGCCGATGATCCCGGCGCGCTCCATCCGGCGCACCGTCGGGGCGTAGTCCATCACGGCGTAGTGCTGGGTCGAGCGGTTGTCCCATATGGCGACCGAGTTCGGCTGCCAGCGCCAGCGCACCTGGTATTCGGGGATCGCCGCGCGGCCGATCAGATATTGCAGCAAGAGCGCGCCGCCGGGGGCATAATCCTGCCCGTAACGCACGTTCTCGGCAGTGTGGTAGTTCGTGAAGTGGGTGGTAAAACCGTTGACGAATAGCACCTTCTCGCCCGTTTCGGGATGGGTGCGCACCACTGGGTGCTCGGCATCGGGGAAGCGCGCCTTGAGAGCGTGGCGCTCCGCCTCGCTCATGCGTGCACCGAAGGAGGCTTCGATCGAGTGACGCGCTTTTAGCGGCGCGATCGTCTGCTTCACGTGATCGGGCAGATCGGCATAAGCTTTGGCCATGTTTGCCCACATCGTGTCCCCGCCGACGGGCGGGCAGGCCACGCACCGGAGGACGCATCCCATTGGCGGGGCATCGCGCCACGTTGCGTCGCAGTGCCAGGCGTTTTCGTAATAGTCAGGCGGCGAGTTCTCATCCTTGTAGATCCTGACAAGACCGGGGTGGTCGGGATCGCTCCCGGCAACCGGATGGTCCTCTAGCGACCCGAAGCGCTCGGCAAAGGCAACATGATCCGACCGTGCAATGTCCTGATTGCGCAGGAACAGCACCTTGTGCTCCAAGAGCGCGGCACGGATTTCGGCGAAAAGCGCGTCATCGCGGCCTGCATCGGCAAGGCTGACGCCGACCACTTCGGCGCCGATATGCGTGGTGAGCTTCTCGATCCGCATGGCGGCCCCTCCCGTCACAACACGAAGATAGACGAGCCGATGGTGCGGCCCGCTTCGAGATCACGGTGTGCCTCGACGCATTGATCGAGGGCGTAACGCTGCCCGATTTCGACTGTGATCCGGCCCGCCGACAGGTGATCGAACCACAGGCCCGCCAGTTCGGCGCGCTCAGCGGGATCAGCGAAGTAATCGGCGAAGGCAGGCCGGGTGAAATAGACTGAGCCTTGCAGCATCATCTGGAAGGCATCGACCGGCGGAAACGGCCCGGACGCGGTGCCGCAGGCGACCAGCATCCCACGCCGCTTCAGCGACTTGAGCGAGCCCTCGAAAGTATCCTTGCCGACGCTGTCGAACACCGTGGTCACGCCGGCTCCGTCGGTCAGCTCCTTCACCCGCTGCGCGACATCTTCACGGCGGTAGAAGATGATCTCGTCACAGCCTGCCATGCATGCCGCTTCCGCCTTAGTTTCGTTCGACACGGTCCCGATCACCCGCAGACCAAGCAGCTTGGCAAGCTGTATGGCGAGCAATCCCACACCGCCCGCAGCTGCGTGGAGCAGGATAGTGTCACCCGGCTTCATCATCGGATTGGCCTTGATCAGCCAATAGGTTGCAGATAGCCCGCGCATCGTCGAGGCTGCCGCCGTCTCGAAGGAAATCCCGTCAGGCAGCTTGAACAGCGGAGCGGCGGGCATCAGCCGTTCAGTGCTATAGGCACCTAATGGGCTGCCGTTATAAGCGACCCTGTCACCTTCGGCGAAAGCCGTCACGCCTTCGCCCACCGCGACAATTGTGCCCGCGCCTTCGACACCAATGCCGCATGGTGGCTGCACAGGATAATAGCCCGACCGGAAATAGGTGTCGGCAAAGTTGCAGCCGACCGCCGCATGGCGGATACGCACCTCGCCCGGACCAGGATCGCCGACCCCGACCTCCTCCAGTCGCAAGACCTCTGGACCTCCAGTCTCGTAAAAGCGGACGGCCTGAGCCATAGCATCCTCTCCAATAGTTCTTTGCCTGCGCAGTAAGGCGTTTCGGGTTGGCATATTTCACTTTTGGTGACATTGTTTTCACATTCGACGCCACGCAAGCTGGTGCGAGGGGAGAGCACAATGGCTGAGGTCGTTCGGGTGGCTGCCCTGACTGGGTATCTGGAAACGATGGCGAGTTTCGCCGCAGACCCGCGACCGCTGCTGCGCGAACAGGGGCTGACGGCCGATCTGCTGGTAAACCCCGAAAGGCTGATCCGGGCACAATCGGCAATCCGACTGCTGGAACGCAGTGCTGCCGAGACGGGATGTCTCACGCTCGGCCTGCGGATGGCGGAGTGCCGCTCGCTTGCGAATCTCGGTGCGACCAGCCTGCTGATCGCGCACCAGCCGAGCCTCCGCACGGCCTTGGACACGCTCCAGGAGTTTCGATCGCGCATCAATTCGACATTGGTGCTGCACTGCGACGACCACGGCAATGACGTGATCCTGCGCGAGGACTTCCAACTCCGCCGCCCGGAGCCGTCCCGCCAATCGACCAACCTTGCGCTCGGCGTGCTCGCGAGGCTGTGCCGCAGCGTGCTGGGCGAGGCGTGGTCCCCGCTAACGGTGTGCTTCTCGCACGAAGCCCCTGCTTCCAGCGAGGTCGCCGTGTTCCAGCGCGTGTTCAATTGCCGGCCGCAGTTCAATTCCGAGTTCAATGGAATCGTGGTTGCCGCTGCCGACCTCGACCGGCCCAACATTAAGGCCGACGACCAGCTGGCCTCGCACGCCCGCCAGTTGCTCGATGCGGTGATGAGCCCGACTAGGCGGACAACCACGCAGGATGTGAACCAGCTGATCCAGCTGTTGCTCCCATCAGGCCGCGCCACAATCCACGATTGCGCCGCAGCCATGGGCCTGACGGTGCGCACGCTCCAGCGGATGCTGGACGCCGAACAGACGAGCTTCAGCGCACTGCTGAACAGCGCCCGGATGCAACTGGCGGTGCAGTATCTCGCCAACCGGCGGATGCGGATCACGGACGTGGCCGAGATGCTCGGCTACAGCTCGATTGGTGCCTTCACGAGGTGGCATTCAAGCGCGTTCGGGATGCCCCCGCGTGACGCGCGCGCGAGCGGGATTATCAAAACTATGACAGGCGATTAGCGCGAGGTCTGTCAGAGGCGCGATGCGCTGCCGCTAAATCACTGCTTTGGGGCCATGACGCGAATTTTGGTTTTTGCCGGATTCCAGGCCGAAGCTGACTGGCCGGTGTTGGCAAACTCAGTCATTCAACCCGTCGACTCGTAAT